>VXLY01000010.1 GCA_009841335.1 Rhodothermaceae bacterium
CACTAGGAGGATAACGCCTAGCTGCCGAACCTGCCCACGCTATTATATCTTGCTGAATTATCCCTGGAGGACTTATCTCTAGAAGCTAACCCGGGTGCCCCGTTCAGCCCGGTCGTAAATGCAGGTGCAGATCTTTCGGTGCTGCCGGGGGCTGCGGCTTCGATTTCAGGCAGTGTCACTGGGCCATGGGGGGATTTTGTTCGGTGGGACTGGATTCAGGTAGACGGCCCTACCTCAGATGTACCCGTTGCAGGGGCGTTGCACTTGACGGGCGGCGACACGGCGACGCCTAGCTTTACGGCGCCCACGGCGGAAGGAGAACTATACTTTAAGTTAGTGGCAGCCCCTGGGCATGAAGGAAGGCCCACCGAGTACAAGGGACATGTGTACTCAGCGCCCGATTGGGTTACAGTAACGGTTTCAATTACGCCTACCAACACATCGGAGACGCCTTCGGTGGTCGACTTCAATCTGCTTGGAAATTATCCCAACCCGTTCAATCCGTCTACAACCATTTTACTGGATTTACCGCAAGTGGCGGCTGTCACTGTGGATGTCTTCAACGTGCTCGGCCAGCGGGTTCACCAGGAGGAGTTTCCGGCCGTGGCGGCAGGGGCTTCAGAGCCACTACCCTTGGATGTGTCCCACTTGTCCTCCGGGGCGTACGTCTATCAGGTCACGGCGCGAATGGGGAAGGAGATTCATCGTGCTGGTGGACGCATGATGCGCATCAAATAGAGCCAATTGAGTGCTTGACAGAAAAAGACTTTGGTGATGGTTTTATGCGATGAATTCGGATATTTGCGGGAGTAGGCTGAATCGTTGTTGGTGGGTTATGCCAAGATTTAGTGCATATTGGGGCTATCATGTGATTAGGAGCAATTAGACTAGGAGATGTAGTGAGTTTGCGAATTTGGCAGCAATTGGAGGCAAAGGGTTTGCTATGGATAATGTGTCGGTCGCCTTCGGTAAACCTCTTGCATGAGACCAGCAACCTTTCAGCATGATGAGTCAGACTCGAGGAAAGCATGATGAAGATATGCCGGTGGGTGATCTCGAGTGCTGGTCGCCCTACTATTCATTTGTACGAAAACACCAGATTATCGGAGGGATCTTTATGAGCAACGGACTACCTTGTAACAACGCGCTATCGCAGTTGTAGATACCCAACCATTCTACGGCTCGAAATTTCAATCCAGTGAGCTATTCTGGAGCATATTGGTCGTTCTCCAAACTGACCAGGGCTTCCTCTAACATCTACGTGAGTCGGCGATCCATTACTCGCCCGACGGGGGGACGAATCGGTAGCTGATGATCGTTGGGTTGAGGACTTCTTCAACGGATTCATCTTCCAGATCACCCACGAAATACAATCTACCGTTCCCTATGGCCTCTGGAGTCTCCTCAAACCGCGTGCTGACAGCTGGAAAACGATCACTGTGGTTGGCAATGATTGCCCCTGTATGCAGTCCCTCATTGCTAGGATCAATGGAATTGTACACGATCATACGTGTCTCGTTATCAAGTGTAAATATGCCCATCACTCTTGATGCCTCGGCCTCAGCTTTAACAACCATCTCAGTAAAGCTGAGCTGCCCCACTGATCCAAACTCCGGATAATCCCGAGTCCGCTCCACAAAAAAGTCCGGCATAAAACGGGTCCGTCCTACACGGGAAAGTCGCGGAGTGGCATCAAAGCTTTCTGAATAAACCCACCAAACATCGTCATCAAAACATCCCACAGCAAATCCCGGGTTCGTCAGCATAACGGAAGCCCGTCTTTGGAACTTGGGCGCAGGGAGTGGAAACTGGTCAACCATTGTAAAATCCGAACTATAGGCTCGAATGAAAGTGCTATCCTGGAAATAGCGCGGCATGGCAAATATGGTATCCTGGAACGAGCAGAGCCCCCACGTATTGGTTGCCAAATCTGTATCAGTGATGGTCTGGACGCACTCCCCATACTGTCCTAGAATGATCGCCCCCTTGTTCATCAAAACGGCAACACGAGAATCGTCCAGGAATGAGGCTTGTGCGCCAAAACTGAAGTTTGCTTCAGGATTACAGTCGGTGATTGCCATTGTCCAAACCAATTTTCCGTCTGGTGAAAACAGGTGTACGCCCTGACTATGGGTATCAAGTACCAGGAGTTCACCTTTAGGATTAACAACCAGATTCCATATAGAACCGAGCAGCACCGCATTATCGAGCCGGGTTATGTTCTCCCCCACGAATAGGCCTCCGAAATCCCTGTGAGTCGGAGTCAGAACCTGATCAACTGCGGACCTGGTGGTGCAGCCAACGACTAGGCAAACCAGCAGTCCGGCAACAATAGTTGAGTACAGTGTGGGGATTTTCATAAGACGAGTACGGAGGTTTTGGCTTATAGCTTATCATGGAGCGGCTGTAATGACCATGTACGCGTACGGTAACAGCACTCGCAATTGGTAACGTATCAGGGTGAACTACTATTGTTTATGGTTCACAGGAACGAAAGAAATCGAATATGTCTCGAAATTGTGCATGCAGACCTTACTAGTCCAGGACCTCAAACTTATTATTCTGCACTCGGGCGATGACCGGGCTGGTAACAGCGTCCCCATTCTCATCGAAGGAAAATGGTCCGAAAATGGAGGGGAAATCTCTTATTTCGGCCAAGGCATCCCTGATCGAAGTCGCATCATACGCTGAAGCCCGGTTCAACGCCTCTCCCAGAATGGTTACGGCAGCGTAGCCGCGGGCAGCAAAGTCTCCCGGCTCCTCGCCGAATTTACTGCGGTAGTTATCTACAAACTCTCGACTTTCCGCGACTACAGAATTTGGCAACCACACCTGAAATGTGATGGTACCCTCAGCGGCACCGGGTTCCGCTTCATTCACGGCATGAATGGCTTCTATCGAAATAAAGTTGACGATGAATGGTATGCGAAGTCCCAGCCGGTGAGCGGCAATGAGTGTGCCGATTCTTCCTTCCGGCAACGCAGATAGAAAGATGGCATCAGGTGTGGGGACAGCATTCTGAATCGCTGTCAGTTGAGCCGTAATATCTCCAAAACTCTGTCCCTGAGGAAGCCGGTACGAAGCCGCATGAACTATGGTCACATCACTGTGCGTCCCCAGCTCCTGTGTTATGAAATCATTGCTGCTGTTGGAAAATGCATCCACCTTATTGACAAGCGTCGCGACACTCTTGTAGCCCAGATGTTTTTTCGAGATACGCACACCTTCGGGTACCGTACGGCCGACGGAGAGCGACGAGAGAAACAGGAATTCACTCTGAGTGCCCAGGCCGCTGCGGGCTGCAGTCGCGCTGAGGGTAGCTATTTTCTTATTGTTGATTAGCGGGATCGCACGTTCTGTCTCGGTTGAAGATGCAGGTCCAATAATAGCTGTTACCTTGTGCTGGTCCGCAAGTCTAGTGTATGCGGCCAAGGCGCTATCAACGTTACTCTTTCCGTCCTCCACAATGAAACGAAGACGAAATGACTCCCTGGCATTGATCTCTTCCAGCGCCAGATCCATGCCATTCATGACACTCTGCGCGAGCGGGCCCAGCGTGCCCGAGAGTGGCAGGATCACTCCTACGGGTATTTCCGTGGGTTCCATTACCGGGTCACAGGCTGAGGTATTGAGAACCAAGCCTGCGATCATCAGCGCAGTGACTGTATTCCGTCCGATTGAATAATTGCTTCTGGACATCATCGTAGGGTTTTCGGGTGCAACAGCATTAAGAGGCCAGGAATTGTACTCTCGAATCCTCATGCAGCTTTTTCATATTGATATGGGATTATTGTTCTTCATCTTTCAGCGGGGCACCCGCTTCGGGAAACCTCCGGGCAAAGATCAAGCCCTCTAGGATGGAATAAACGACATTCACGAACTGCTGTTTGTTGCCGAATTCCCAGCAGCGGATTTTGCCCGTCTTTTTATGTGGCTGCGGGGTAATGCTTACCTTCAGAAAGAATAGATTGACGACCGATAAGTACTTTCAACGGTTATTGGTGGCCGCCAGTGGCTTGAGGTAATCTTCCATATTCCAGAGTAGCCAGCTTTGCCAATCCTTGCATGTCCTTGTTGGGCAAGCTGGATCTCGGAGTTGTGTGCGGAGAGGCTGACGGAGTTATACAGGTCGGATCCATGAACAGAAAAACAGTCGTAACTTTATATCCCATGTGCAAACAGCAAAGCATCAATTATCGGTGGTTTAGATGAGGACAATCCGTTGTACGATGGCACAAGCGGTCGTAGCATATTTGAAGAATCAGTTTGTGACGCGTGACGACTTTGAGCAGCGTTTTTTTGCCGGTTGTTCGGGGATCTTCGGTCATGGAAACGTCAATGGGATCGGTCAGGCTCTTCAGGAGAACAAAGACTTTAGATACTACCAGTCCAGGAACGAACAGGCGATGGTGCATACGGCGGCAGCATTTGCCAAAATGAAAAACCGTCTGCAAACATTTGCCTGCACCACGTCGATTGGTCCAGGGGCAACGAACATGGTCACGGGAGCGGCTGTAGCTACTGTGAACCGTTTGCCAGTTCTGCTTTTGCCGGGTGATATCTTTGCCCGTCGTAATGTGGCTCCCGTCCTGCAGCAACTTGAGAGCGAGCATTCACAGGATATTAGCGTGAATGACTGCTTTAAGCCGGTCAGTCGTTACTGGGATCGCATAAATCGTCCAGATCAACTCATTACTGCGTTGCCGGAGGCAATGCGTGTCCTCACTAATCCGTCCGAAACCGGGGCAGTGACCCTTGCACTGCCGCAGGATGTTCAGACCGAGGCTTACGATTATCCTGAGGAGCTATTCAGGAAGCGCACTTGGAAGGTCCATCGCAATCGTCCCGACCGGGAGGCCCTGGCTCAGGCAACAGAATGGATCAGGGGGAGTCAGCGGCCGCTCATTATAGCGGGGGGAGGAGTTCTTTACAGTGAAGCAGAAGAGTTACTGCGAAGCTTTTCTGAGCATACAGGAATCCCTGTGTGTGAAACTCACGCAGGCAAGGGTAGTGTCCTGCATGGTGATCCATTCAACCTTGGAGCAGTCGGGGTCACAGGCACGCTTGCCGCCAATCGTATCGCTAAGAGTACTGATTTAGTTATCGGTATTGGTACGCGCTACAGCGATTTCACAACTGCAAGTAAAACGCTGTTTGAGCATGAATATGTACGTTTCATAAACATAAATGTAGCAGAGTTTGACGCCTTCAAGCATGGCGCACTACCGCTGACAGGGGATGCAAAGGCGACACTGGAGGAGTTGAACGATGCGCTTTCAGGCTGGACGACCTCACGCGAGTACCAGTCTGAGTGCAAAGCACTTGTGGAGGCCTGGTCTGCGGAAGTTGACCGGATCTATGCGATCCGTAACAAGCCATTACCTAGTCAGGGTGAGATTATCGGAGTCATTAATGAGACAGGTGATCCAGATGCAGTTATGGTGTGTGCTGCAGGAAGTCTCCCAGGCGATCTGCATAAGCTTTGGCGGGCCAGACATCCGAAGCAGTACCATATGGAGTATGGTTTCAGTACGATGGGCTACGAAATAGCGGGCGGCTTGGGTATAAAAATGGCCGCACCGGATCGGCCGGTGTACGTACTCGTCGGAGATGGCAGTTACTTGATGCTGTCCAGTGATCTTGTAACAGCAATCCAGGAAGGCTACGATCTGACGATTGTGTTATTCGATAATGATGGGTTTAAGAGCATTGGTGGGCTTAGCCGTTCATTGGGACAGGAGGGCTTCGGAACCAGGTACGTATTTCCCGAAAACGGTATCTTGCCAGGAGATTCTGATGAAGATGTCAGAACACTGCCGGTTGACCTTGCCGCAAATGCAGCTTCCCTTGGCGCTCATGTCATCAAGTGCGAGGAGATTGGTGATGTTGATAGTGCGCTCAAGGAAGCAAGGAAAAAGAAGGGAACCACCGTCATTTATGTTCGAAATGATCGCTACGTAGATGTACCTGGATACGAGGCTTGGTGGGATGTACCGCCCGCGGAAGTCAGCACAATGCCGGCTGTCCAGGAGGCCAGGGTGAACTGGGAGCCCATGCGTGTAAAGGAACGCCATCACTTTTCTAGGGACTAATCCAAATGCGCTGGTTATTGATTTGTTGGTTGATCGTGTTGGGGGTTATAGGTGGCGGATGCGCGTCCGATGACGCTGGTACCGATACACCGACCCTGCGATTTGTGTTTGTAACACACGGGCAGGCTTCAGATCCTTTCTGGAGTGTGGTTCAGAGGGGAGCACTGGATGCTGCGCAACATACCGGAACAAGGGTGCTGTACCAAGCTCCTGAATCATTTGACTTGGTGACGATGTCCCAGCTAATTGATGCCGCACTAGCCTCTCAGCCCAACGGGCTTGTGGTTAGCATCCCCGATGCGGACGCATTGGAGGCGGGGCTGACATCAGCCCGTGAGGCGGGTATTCCGGTTGTGAGCATTAATTCTGGCGGTGAGCATTCTTCGCGGCTGGGAAGTCTGCTGCACGTAGGCCAGTCTGAATATGAGGCAGGATATCAGGGTGGGCTGAGATTGGCTGCGGAAGGCATTACGAATGCGTTGTGCATTAATCAGGAGGTGGGCAATCTCTCACTTGACGAACGTTGCCGAGGATTTTCTGAAGCACTAGAAAGCCAGGGGAGCAGCGTACAAATGCTGGCAGTAGAGTTGGGAGATCCTACAGAGTCCATGCAGCGGATACTTGCAGCACTCCGCAGTGACCCTTCCATTGATGCGCTAATGACCCTGGGGCCGACCGGTGCGCTGCCATGCCTGCGTGCGCTGGAAGAAATTGATAACCCGGAAATCATTTTCGTAACCTTTGACACCTCCCCCGAAATACTCGACGCGATTGAGTCTGGCACGATCCTGTTTGCTATTGATCAGCAACAGTATATGCAGGGTTATCTGCCCGTCGTACTCCTGGCCCTCTACCACCGTAACGAAAACCTGTTGGCCCACGAATACCTGCAGACAGGACCAGGTTTCATCACGAAGAACAATGTGGGTCGATTAAAAGAATTGACCGCACGGGGTACACGCTGAGCATGGCTTCCCGGGATGAGCGATTGCGCAAGGTACATCCGATCCGTCGACTTCTTTCACGCCCGGAGGTAGGCGCGCTGGGGGGTGCGTTGGTTGTGTGGATGTTGTTTGCTTTGGTGGCTGGTGATCAGGGCTTTCTCTCACTTAGAGGTACGGCAACCTATCTGGAGGTGGCAGCAGAGTTGGGCATCCTGGCATCAGTTGTAGCTCTGCTGATGATCGCTGGCGAGTTTGATCTCTCTGTCGGTTCGATGATTGGTGCCAGTGGAATGCTTCTTGTTGTGCTCAGTGTGCACTTGGGCTGGAATTTATGGCTTGCCGTAGTCGCAGTCTTCATATTTGCTGGACTGGCAGGCTTTTTTAATGGGGTACTTGTGGTACGGACCGGGTTACCGTCCTTTATTGTGACATTGGCAACACTTTTCGCCTTCAGGGGCGCGACAATTGCATTGACGCGACTTATTACAGGTCGAACTCAATTGGGTGGGCTCCAGGAAGCGAACGGATTTAATTCGGCAGAGGCATTATTCGCGAGTGAATTGACGCTTGGAGGGGCCGACTGGCCGATATCAATTCTCTGGTGGATACTGATTACCGCGGTCGCCACTTGGGTACTCCTTAAAACGCGGTTTGGTAATTGGATATTTGGCACCGGGGGAGATGCTAAATCTGCGGGCAGTGTAGGTGTTCCAGTGCGGCGTGTAAAGGTTACAATGTTCATAATGACAGCACTGGCGGCCTCCTTGGTGGGCATTATTCAGGCCGTAACTTTCAGTGGGGCAGATGTCCTTCGCGGTGAACTGCGGGAGTTTTTTGCGATTATTGTCGTTGTGATTGGGGGTACATTACTAACCGGGGGGTATGGATCAGCCATTGGAGCTGCGATAGGGGCGTTGATCTTTGGGATGGTACGGCAGGGGATTGTCTTTGCGGGTGTGGATGCCGATTGGTTCCAGGTGTTTCTTGGTGTAATGTTGCTCATCGCCGTATTAGTTAATCATTGGATTCGCCGAAAGGCGTTGCAGGAATGAGTGCTCCGCTCTTACAAACCCATCAACTTGGCAAAGTTTTTGGCCGGGTCATTGCGCTGCAGGATATTACGATGGAGTTGCGCGCAGGGGAAGTTCTGGGACTTCTGGGGGACAATGGGGCAGGTAAGTCAACGCTGATTAAATGCCTCTCCGGTGTACATCGTCCCACTCAGGGGCGGATATTCATTGAGGGCAACGAGGTCTTGTTCGCTTCGCCGAGGGAGGCCCTGAAAATGGGTATTGCCACTGTGTATCAGGACCTTGCTATGGTCCCCCATCTAGGTATTAGCCGCAATTTTGTCCTAGGTAACGAGCCAACACGAGGTTGGGGGGTACTGCGAAGACTGGATATGGCCAAAGCGGACCGGATCACGCGTGCCGGCTGCAGCAGGCTTGGCATAGATCTGCGAACAACAAGTCAACCGGTCGGAACGCTGAGTGGTGGTGAGCGCCAGAGCGTTGCAATCGCTCGGGCAATACACTTCGGTGCCCGGATTCTGATCCTTGACGAGCCGACTTCAGCACTTGGAGTAAAAGAATCGGCAAATGTACTGCGGGATGTGGCGGAGGCACGCGATCGCGGGGTAGGCGTGATTCTCATTACGCATAATGTATATCATGCATTTGAAATTGCTGATCGATACACGATATTGCACCGCGGACGCAGTTATGGTAATTTTAAGCGGGATGAGGTCACTCGAGACGAGGTGATCAATATGATGTCGGGTCGGATGACAAACACTGCTGAACAACAATGAGTAACGTAATTGAATTAGATCACTATATAGGAGGAAAATGGAGTCCCTCCAAGTCTGGAGAGGTCCTGAAGGTCATTAATCCAGCCACCGGAGCCACCATGGCAAATGTCCCTATGGCTTCGTACACCGATGTTGGCGCAGCCGTGAGTGCAGGGCAGGCCGCATTCAGGCAATGGCGCGAGACGCCGGTTACCGACCGGATCCGTTATCTGTTCGCCTTCAGGGAAAAGCTTGAGTATTATTTCGAGGAGATTGCCCGTTCAATTACTGAGGAATGTGGCAAGACAATCAATGAGAGTAGGGGGGAGCTGCGACGTGGTATAGAGAACGTTGAAGTTGCATGTGGTGCTCCGATCCTGATGCAGGGTTACAATAATGAGGACATTGCTAGTGGGATTGACGAACACATGATCCGCCAGCCGTTAGGCGTAGTGGTTGCGATCACACCCTTCAATTTTCCGGGCATGATTCCTTTGTGGTTTTTGCCTTACGCCATTGCGACCGGCAACTGTTTCATCCTTAAGCCGAGCGAAAAAGTACCCCAGACGAGCGCCTGGCTGGTACGCCTACTGGATGAAGTGGGTTTGCCAGCAGGTGTAGTGCAGTTGGTGCACGGAGGCAAAGAGGCGGTAGACGCATTAATTGAGCATCCAGACACGCAGGCATTAAGTTTCGTGGGTTCCACGGCGGTGGCCCGCTATGTATACGCACAATCTGCTGTGAACGGTAAGCGGGCTCAGTGCCAGGGTGGGGCCAAGAACATAGCAGTTGTGCTTGAAGATGCCGTCATGGACATGACTTCCACGATTGTAGCGGATTCAGCCTTTGGCTGTGCGGGCCAGCGCTGTCTCGCGAACAGCCTTGCGGTGACGGTCGGCGGAGCAAAGGGCGTATTTACAGAAGCCATGATTGAAGCCGCCCGTACGCGCAGGGTTGGGTATGGATTGGATGAAGATTCAGAAATGGGCCCGGTAATCACTCCGGAGAGTCAATCCTACATCGAAGGTCTGGTGGACGTAAGTGAGCGGGAGGGCGCGAATGTATTGGTGGATGGTCGCGGTAAAGTGGTAGATGGCTTCCGGAACGGCAATTGGATTTTCCCGACACTCATTGACAATGTGGATTCGGCCAGCACATTTGCCCAGATAGAGGTGTTCGGGCCGGTATTTGGACTAATGCACACGGATGACTTGGACGGTGCAATTGAGTTGATTAACTCCCAGAACTATGGCAATATGGCCTGCCTGTTCACCAGTAGTGGAGCGGCGGCGCGCCAATTCCGCTATGCGGCTAATGCCGGTAACATTGGGATCAACCTGGGCGTTGCTGCCCCGATGGCCTTTTATCCTTTCAGTGGTTGGAAGGACAGTTTTTTTGGATCGCTTCATGCCCAGGGCAGGCATGGGGTCGAATTCTATACACAGACTAAGGTAGTAGTGGAGCGATGGCCGAGTGGCTGGAGTAGAAAGTTCTAATCTTGCCAGATACTATAAGTCCCACCTAGTAACGTGAAAGCACGGTCTTCAACGGATTTTCCGATGTTGGGCAATATTGTCTGACATAAACGTTCTCGGCTTTGCTGCTTAACAACCAGATAAGAAATAATGATTAATAGATTCACAGTGACTCGGTTATTAGTGTTCGTTAGTATGTTCTTCTGTGCTGCGGCAGAGGCGCAGACTGGAGAGTTGCTCAAGGACTTGGAATTTCGCTACATAGGTCCATCACGCGGGGGACGCGTAACAACAGTCACTGGGCATAGGGCGGATCCCGGCACGTTTTATATGGGGGCAACTGGCGGTGGAGTCTGGAAGACAACAGATTATGGCGTGAGTTGGGAAAATATTTCTGACGGGTACTTTGAGACAGGTTCCATAGGATCTATTGATGTAGCGGACGCCGATCCTAACATTGTATATGTAGGGACGGGGTCAGACGGTATTCGCAGCAATGTGATTATTGGTCGGGGCATGTATAGGTCGACCGATGCAGGCGAGTCCTGGCAGCATATTGGACTTCGGGAGGCCGGCCAGATTGGTTCCGTGGTCGTGCACCCAACCAATCCACAGGTGGTGTATGTGGCGGCACTTGGCAATCCATTTGGGCCTAATCCACAACGCGGTGTGTTCAAGTCAGTTGACGGGGGTGAGAGCTGGGAGCATGTACTGTATGTATCAGAGAATACGGGGGCGGTAGATATTGAGCTTGCACCGGGTAATCCAGCGGTCGTGTACGCTGCGCTCTGGCGTGCCGAGCGCAAACCGTGGACGATTATAAGTGGGGATGATGGAAGCGAGAATGGAGTGTATGTTTCGCGCGATGCAGGTCAGACCTGGTCCAAGAGTACAGAGGGCTTGCCGCAAGGCCTCATTGGTAAAATTGATTTCGCAGTAAGTCCGGCAGATCCAAGTCGGGTGTACGCACTGGTAGAAGCCGTCCCGGAAGAAGAAGGCCTCTACAGATCTAATGACAATGGGGCTACCTGGCATGTGGTAAGTACGGAGGGCTACCTCATGACACGTCCATTCTATTACACCAACGTGGATGCAGATCCGTCAGATGCCGATATAGTATGGGTAAACAACCTCGCACTTTGGCGCTCCGTCAGTGGTGGGAAAGAATGGTCACGCGTCGGCACCCCGCATGGTGATAACCATGATATGTGGATCAACCCAGACGATTCACGAATTATTGTACAGTCAAATGATGGCGGGGCGAATGTCACGAGAGACGGTGGACGAACGTGGTCAACCCAGCACAATCAGCCCACGGCGGAGCTTTATCAGGTTGACGTAGATGAGCGGTTTCCTTACTGGGCTTATGCAGGTCAGCAGGACAACACTACGGTTGCTGTTCCAAGTCTGCCTCCAGACTCACGTCCGGGTGGTCCGACGGCATACTGGGAAGCCATTGGAGGCTGCGAGACCGGTCCCTCTGTCCCAAGTCCAATAGATGCCACAATTGTTTACAGTAATTGCAAGGGCAGATTCAGTCGGTACAATCGTGCAACAGGCCAGGAGCAGTCCTACTATGTTGGTGGGATCAACATGTATGGTGTCAATCCACGCGAGTTACCGTATCGATTCCAGCGTGTTGTTCCTATTGAAATTTCCCCGCATGATGCTAACGTGATATACCATGGATCGCAATTCGTCCACCGCACCACAGATGAGGGACGCACATGGGAGACGATCAGTGGCGATCTAACCGCTTTTATGCCCGAGCGCCAAGTAGTCAGTGGAGGTCCTATCACCCGGGACATTACCGGCGAGGAGCACTACAGTACGCTGTATGTGATTGAGGTGTCTCCTGTGGAAGCAAACGTAATCTGGACGGGAGCAAATGATGGTCTAGTACATGTGTCGCAGGATGGAGGAGAGACGTGGATGGAGGTTACCCCGCCCGGAATGCCCCCTGAGGGCCGTATACAAACGATTGATCCTTCACCGCACGCGGCTGGCAAGGCCTACGTAGCGGGATATCGGTATTTACTCGGGGATTTTCGACCGTACATTTATCGAACGACGGATTTTGGAGCAACTTGGACCCTTTTGACAGATGGTTATAATGGAATTCCCGAGGATTTTCCGACACGCGTGATTCGTGAAGACCCTGCCAGAGAAGGATTGCTTTATGCGGGAACAGAGTTTGGACTATTCGTGTCCCTTAATGACGGTTTAACTTGGGAAGGATTTCAGCAGGGTTTGCCTGTAACTCCGGTCACCGACCTTAAAGTTCACCGCGAGGACCTGGTTGTTTCGACCATGGGACGTGGGTTCTGGATTTTGGACAACATCACCGTATTGCACCACATGGTCCCTGAAATCACCAACTCTGAGGTCCACCTCTTTCCGATACGTGATGCATACAGGATGAGATATGGTTGGGGTGGCGGTATTGCTGCACCTACATATCCCAGACCAGGGATGACCATTGACTATTACTTCAAGGAAGAACAAGTTGGCGAGGTCTCCCTGGAGATTGTAAATGAAGAAGGTACGGTGGTTCGAAAAATTGAAGCAGAAGAGTTACAATCCGAATCGGCGGCTCTTCAGGGAATGCGTAGACCGGTTTTGCAGCGTCCTTCTGGGGCGGTCTTAGTGCGTGGACCAGGAATGCATAGATACACGTGGAATCTGCGTCATAGTGGTTTCGAAATGCCTAGTGGAGGCAGTTTGCCCGGCCCAGTGCTTCCCCCGGGAATGTATACTTTGCGCCTGAATATAGATGGAGACACATCCTCTCAGGAAGCCAGGCTTTTGATGGATCCGCGTGTAGCTGCCGACAATGTTAGCGTGAGCGACCTCGAGGCACAATTCGATTTTGGCTTGGAGCTGACACAGGTTCGGGTTGATGCGGCGGAAGCAGCTCAGCGTATTGAATCGCTGATGGAATCCTCGGATAGTCAAGCGCACACGGAGACACTCAAAGGATTGCACGCATTGCTCGTAACGGAGACGGGGGACAGTTATCCTCAGCCTATGCTGATAAATCAACTCGGGTATCTGTCTAGTTTTGTTTCTCGCGGAGATTATCGTCCTGGTCGGGATGCTTATGATCGACTTGCGCAACTGCGGGAGGAGCTTTCCGCGATCGTCAAAAAGCTTGACGCGTTTTAATACTGCCTACGAGGTGTATAGTAGAACGGAACGGAATTACAACGGAAGCTGTCGTATCGGTGAGCAGGAATCAATCCAATTGCATTCGTCCACAAAGTGTTCGATTTAAAAATGTTCGGGCGTTCTGAAACTAATCAAATCTGGCTGTGAAATAACATGAAGGAACCTCTGCGAGTAGCCGTCCTTGGGGCAGGGCGTATAGGGAAGATGCACGCGGAGCACATTGTGCACCATGTGCCGCGTGCAAGGCTTGTGTCGGTAGTTGATCTACAAGAGGAACTGGCACAAGACTGCGCGGCGGAATGTGGAATTGACGATTATGGAGTATCCGTGTCAAGTATTCTGGATCGCAGTGATGTGGATGCAGTCGCAATCTGTACGTCTAGCACAACTCACACCGAGATCATCGAAGCTGCCGCTGGTGCTGGTAAGCATATTTTTTGTGAAAAGCCCATCGACTTAACACTGGAGCGAATAGATAGTGCTCTGGAGGCAGTGGAGTCAGCAGGTGTTCTACTCCAAGTAGGATTTCAGAAACGTTTTGATCCCAGTTATCAACGCATTCGCCGTGCAATAGATGACGGGGAGATCGGCACACCATATTCAGTGCATATAGCCAGTCGGGACCCCGCACCGCCACCGATAGAGTTTTTGCGTACTTCGGGTGGGCTATTCCTCGACATGACCATACATGATTTCGACATGTCCTGTTTTCTGATGGGGCATGATGTTTTGACGGTTTATGCCGCCGCGGCGGTCAGGGTTGATCCAGCTATCGGTGCGATCGGAGATGTAGATACTGCGACCATTGTGTTGCAGTATGGGGATGGCACATTGTTAACCATTGAGAATGGTCGGTCATCGGCATTTGGCTACGATCAGCGCGTAGAAGTTTTTGGGAGCAAGGGGAGTATCCGGGTCGATAACGCTTATCCGACCACCGCAACCCTGTCGACTGAAGAGAGCGTCCGCAGAGACGTACCGTATCACTTTTTCCTTGACAGATATAAGGGGGCGTACATAGAGGAATTACGGGCTTTTACCGAGGCTGTACTGGATGGCAAACCGTCTCCGCTTTCGGGAAAAGAGGCCAGGATGCCAGTCGTTATTGGGTTAGCAGCCAAGCTTTCCCTAAAAGCCGGACGACCCGTTGAGATTGCGGAGATCGCTTCCACAACTTGAAATGACGGACATTGCGGCAGTACTTGGGGCTGAGGCAGATAGTTTGCTCCAGCATCGTTGCGCGCATGTGCCTGAATCGCTCGTCAAAGTTTCTGGTTTGCAGCGATTGAAGTCCAATTCAAACAACTCGGATCGGTCTCCCCGGGTGCTGGCTGCACTGCAGACGCTATTCGGTGCAGGTCGACTGGGAGGTACCGGATACCTGAGCCTGCTTCCCGTAGACCATGGGGTTGCTCACACGGCCGGTATGGTCTTCGCTCCGAATCCGATTTATTTGGATCCGGCTGCCATCCTTCAATTGGCGGAGCAGGGGGGCAGCAGCGGTCTTGTCAGTACATATGGGGTCCTTGGAGCAATAGCCAGAATGCCTCGGCGCAAGGTCCCGCTAGTGCTTAAGCTGAATCACGACAATCAGTTTACTTGGCCCGCACGCTACGAAAACATTCTCTTTGCCCGTGTGCGTGAAGCTGAACAGATGGGCTGCGTAGCTGTCGCAGCCACGGCGTATTTCGGAGGGCCGGGAGCTCGTCGTGAGTTGCAATCGGTGTCCTCTCTGTTCGCTGAGGCCCATAGCTTGGGCATGGCAACCATTTTGTTCAGCTACTTACATCCAAAGGCTCTTCAGGAGGGGGGAAAGGACATGATATTTTCGGCAGACCTGACTGCCGAAGCCAATCATCAGGCGGCTACTGTGCAGGCTGATTTGGTTAAGCAGAAGCAGCCATTGTGGACCGGTGGGGCGAAGGCTTTGGGAGCAGATTATGGGCGCATGGACGAGCGGGTTTACAGTCAATTGTCATCATCGCATCCGATTGATCTCACGAGGTACCAGGTTTTGGCCAGCTATGCTGGACGTGTGGGTTTAATCCATTCGGGGGGTGAAAAGGGGAAGAATGATATAGCTCAAGCTGTTCGTGCGGCTGTGATCAATAAGCGGGGTGGCGGCACTGGGCTCATTGCAGGCCGCAAGGCTTTCCAAGTACCGTTGGTTGAGGGGTGTCAACTCCTGAATGCAATCCAGGATGTTTACTTGGACCCGAAGATTACAGTTGCTTGAGTGCAGGGCTCTTGTCGATCGTTGTGGGAGTTGCATATTCTGTTGAATAGCTTCCTCGGTACGGCTTCAACGTGCTCGTCTTTTTACCAACTTGACTAATCAGCACCGCCACGAACCTCGTAGATAAGCTACCTTACGGGTTGACCCGGGACGACATCAAGCTGCACCGTAATACGAAGGTGATATAACTGCAAAGACGCGCAATTCGCACACTTCCCGCACTGCGAACCCTGGTCAGCCGGATCATTGAATCGTTCTGAAACCCGTCGCCGCATCCTTGGAGGTCTCCCGACGAATCATTCAGATATTCTAAGGCTAGAAAAACAACATGCCGCGCTGTTCGGACCGGACCCAAAACAAGTGTCAGGGCACTCACTCCGCGTGCGGTTTGTTACGATTGTAGCCGTTCACCACGCACGTCTTAGCGAAATAAAGGAAATTACAAGACACTCAAATCCTTCTGCGATGAGGATCGTCGTTCTTGCAGACGGAGGCCCCTTTAGTCGTTGATGACCATTCGTTCGGATAAGATTCTATTATCTTGTACACTATATCGGAAGCTTCATTTTTATTGGTTAGCAAACATGTTCACTGACAAAACTTTCGATTCCTGCAACTGTAAGAGGATTCGTCGCTGGACACGAAGGAATAGAGAGAGATAAACCTTCTCGGGCCAATCCTGAATAGGCGGTTTTGGGTGCTTCATTCGCTGTTCAAGCCATATTTCTACCCATGATGTCGATCCGGTTTTTACTCTTCCTGATTGCCGGAGTGCTCGTTGTAAGCAATGGCTGCACGCCTTCCGAAAGTACACAGCATAACCAAGACACAGCAACGGGTACGCCGATCTCGTTTCAGGGCATCGACTCGCCCGCTGGTCCTGGAAGTGCTACGCCCTCATTGCATACTACCAACGAAGGGGTCGTGATGCTGAGTTGGGTGGAGCCTCATGCAGAAGGAGGGCATGTCCTGCGTTTCTCACGACTGGAACACGACGCATGGTCAACGCCGAAAACCATCGCTCAAGGAGAGGACTGGTTCGTTAATTGGGCCGACTTTCCTTCGCTGATTTCGCTTGATGACGGTACGCTTGCAGCTCACTATCTGGTTAAAAGTGGAGAAGCAACGTATGCGTACGATGTTCATGTGACCCAATCCCTCGATGGCGGCCAGACGTGGAGTCCGTCTGTAATTCCTCATTCGGATGGCACACAGACCGAACACGGCTTCGTGTCAATGGTGCCCTCGAGTGATGGCCAGCTCTTTGCTGCTTGGCTCGACGGACGTAACACTGAGGTAGATCATAACGGTCACGGATCGTGGGGAGCGATGACACTGCGCGCTGCTACACTCGATCGTGCTGGCACGCTTCATGACGAAGCCCTACTTGATGAACGCATTTGTGATTGTTGCCAAACCTCGGCTGCCCGTACTACCAACGGGCTTGTTGTGGCTTACAGAGATCGGTCAGACGAAGAAATACGTGACATTGCGGTTGTCAGGTGGCAGAACGGCACTTGGTCGGCACCACAGACAGTGCACGAAGATCGATGGCACATTCTGGGATGCCCGGTTAACGGCCCGTCCGTAGCAGCGACCGGCGCGCGGGTTGTCGTTGCCTGGTTTACAGCCGCCGAGAACACACCCCGCATCAAGCTCAGCTTTTCCACCGACGAAGGACAGTCCTTCGGCGCTCCCGTTCAGATCGACGATGGCTTCCCCGTCGGGCGCCTCGACACTATCCTAATGCAGGACGGTTCAGCTCTGGTCAGTTGGATTGAGAATACTGATGCCGGAGCCGAGATCCGCGTTCGCCGTGTTTACCCTGATGGCGCGCCCGATGCATCTTTTGTGGTGGCTGCTACCTCGGCGTCACGGGCTAGCGGCGTTCCTCGTATAGCCCGGAACGGCAATGCCGTTTATATCGCCTGGACCGAAGCCGGAACCCCTTCGTTCATCCGCACGGCCGTCTCAACGCTTTCGGGGGGTGTGTAGCTGTGAAGCTGCGAGGTATGCAGGATCTATCGTGACTTGGGACGACAGAGCGGGAAAACCACCATCATTCAAGGGGGAATTCTAGTCCAGATTCGAGCCAGGGGCAAAGCTGGCCGCCTGATCCCTGTAGGATATCCCGAATTAGGCCTGCAAATCCCTTGACTGGACAATAATACATAAGTGGCGTGCCTGCAACCCACACACCCAGATTGTTCGGAAGTGTATCAGCCGTCATCATACGGCACAGGTCAGGAGGGCGGCTTGAGCTCATGCATGCGAACAGTAGGGGTTCCTTCTTCGGGTTCCAGGAGCACATAGTCCTCCCCAAACTCCCAAACGTAGCTGGGCATTGCGGCCAGGTGACAGACAAACCCGCCATCAGCTCCAAACGCAAGCCAACCGCGTTCTTCGCCAGGCAAGTTGGACCTTTTCACCCAGATCCGTCCATCACGCCCTATCTTGACAGTAGATATGTAGGGAAACATATCCGCCACAGGACGGTCCGGGCTGATTGCAGCATCATCATACTCGTCCCATGCATCACCCCGGCGCTCCCTTCGATTGTCCCGCCACGCGCGTACATGCGCATCCGTAACGTTTTGGCCCGGATCATCGTATCGCAAAATCATCTTCACATTGAGTTTTTGGTCCAGGAGTACGACTTCCGGCTTACTGCCATGCACAAGTGCGATTGTTGAACCCAGCGCGTCAATATTCGGCCTTGATCCGAAGAGTTCACTGGTCCTAAGAGTCGATGGACCTCCACGGATGGTGCCTTGTCTTGGCCCTAGCATTTTGAAAGGCCCATCGGTAAGGTTGCCATTGGAATCGTGGACTTCCACGAAAAAGGACAGCCGCTCAGAAAAATCTGACTTGCGCCCCAAATTCTGTCTTGCGTTGATGGTGAATCCATTATCCAGTACGCCTCCGCCGCGCGAAGAATTCAGGTATACAGGCTTTAGATTCACCTGTCGCACTAATTCACCTTCTGCAGTGAAGACGTTGTATCTCCACGGGCGGAAGTCCCCTGCCCACACGGTATCACCTGCCGTAACCCATACGCCCAATGGTTGCCGAAATTCACCAGGCCCTTCACCTGATCGCCCCATAGACCGCAGATGCCGCCCTTGACGGTCATAAATGCGTACTTCGGCTGCGCTGTGGTCGGCAACCACGATGGATTCGTCAGAGAGTCGCGCGATGCCCCGAATCACGGAAAACCATTGATTGTCATCGTATTCATTGTCGCCGATAACCAGCGTTGGTTCTTCGCTGATGGTGCACGTGGCGTCCGAATTCAGGGGGGCGCTCGTGACAACCTCAGCCCCAGTGGTATCTAAGGTGACGGATTCCTCATGGGGCAGGTCTGTGGCGACGCGTTCACCGGGCTGCTGACCGCCACAGGCAGCGGTGAGGACCACCAGTGTAACGAGCAAGACGTGTGAGCAGCAATTCAGGGCAGTCATATTCAGTTCGGGTAGGGAATGACAGTGTGTATCTGTAAGAATGTGCCGTGCAACAAAATACATAAGATCTATGATATCTAATGAATGATTGAGTATTCCGAGGGAAATGGCCCACTTCGATCGGAATACTCACGATGTGCGCGAGACGCTAATTGGGCGATAGGTCAGGAGGGCAGCTTTAGCTCATGCATGCGAACAGTCGGAGCTCCTTCTTCTAATTCCAAGAGCACATAGTCCGCCCCGAACTCCCTTGTGATACCCGGCATTTCGGCCAGGTGACAGACAAACCTGCCTTCGGCTTCATACGCAAGCCAACCGCGTTCTTCGCCAGGCAAGTCGTACCGGTTAATCCAGATCCGTCCATCACGCCCGATCTTGACATATGAGGTGTACGGAAACATATCCGCCACAGGACGATCGGGGCTGACTTCAGCATCATCATACTCGTTCCATCCACGCCCCCGGCGCTCCCTTAGATTGTTGCGCCACGCGCGTACATGCGCACGTGTAACGTTTTGACCCGGATCATCATATCGTATAATCATCTTCACACCGAGCTTTTGGTCCAGAAGTAGGACTTCCGGCCTGCTGCCGTGCACAAGTGCGATGGTTGAACCTAGCGCGTCAATATCCGGGCTTGATCCGAAGAGCTCTGGGGTCACAAGATCTGACGGGCCTCCACGGATAATGCCTTGTCTTTCCCCCAGCATTTTGAGAGGACCATCCGTACGGTAGCCACGGGGATCGTGGACTCCCACGAAAAAGGACCGCCGCTCAGAAAAATCTGGTTTTCGCCCCCATATCTCTCTCGCGTTGATGGTGAACCCATTATCCAGCACGCCTCCGCCGCGCGAAAGGTTCGGGTATCCAGGCTTGAGATTCACCTGTCGCACGAATTCACCCTCAGCAGTGAAGACGTTGTATCTCCACGGACGGTAGTCCCCTGCCCACAAGGTATCACCTGACGTTACCCACACGCCAAATGGATTCCGAAATTCACCAGGCCCTTCACCTGATCGCCCCATAGACCGCAGATGCCGCCCTTCACGGTCATAAATGCGTATTTCGGCTGCCCGGCGGTCGGCCACCACGATGGATCCGTCAGAGAGTCGCCCAGCGCCCCGAATCACGGAAAACCACTGATTGTCATCGTGCTCATTGTCGCCGATAACGAGCGTAGGTTCTTCGCTGATGGTGCACGTGGCGTCTGAACTCAAGGGGGCGCTCGTGACAACTACGGCCCCAGTAGTATCTAAGGTGACGATTTCTTCACCGGGCAATTCCGTGACGACAGGTTCAGGGGGCGGCTGACCGCCACAGGCAGCACTAAGGATCACCAGTGCGAGGAGCAGGACTCGTGAGCAGCGATTCAGGGCAGTCATATTCAGTTTGGGTATGGACAGACAGAATGTATCTGTACAATAAGTCCTGCGCAGCATATAATGCATAAGATCTGATGAATGAGTCAGCGCCAGGCGGAGGATAGCCCCCGGCTTTTTTATTAAACCTTTGTCATTCAAACCACTAAGCTTGAGCTTGTGGAGGAGTTAAGGTTCCTTGCAGGTTACGACTGTATCAAGCAAGAAGATTCAGGATGTTATTGATATGCTCGACCGCCTGATGGATTTGTTTATCCCGATTTGTCTTGAAAACGTCGGCACGATATTTGCAAAAAAGGAAATCACACTCTCACCTAAATCTTATCACTCCATACAAATGAGGATAGAACCTCTTTTCAAGCTTCCCGTTCTTCTAGTGCTTGTGTTCTCCGGCAGTCTGATTGGGGCCACATTTGCATTGGGGCAGGCCACCATTTCCGTTCAGACCGGCGGGAGCTTCACTACTTGGGGCGGGGATGACGTTAAAGAGCTGGAAGACGCTGGCTTTGACATTGGCTATCGGACCGGCGTGGCCGTTCGGGCATCGGTCGTTTCGCCGCTTACGGACCTCTTGGGACTGCAGATTGGTGCGGCCTATGTGCAAAAGGGCGCGTCTGGGGAGGTGGACGAAGATGATTTCTACCTCGAATTTACCACCGATATGGACTATCTCGAATTTCCCCTGCTGCTGAGATTCAGTCCCCAACTGGGGGGGCCGCTGTCGCCCCACGTCGCTGCGGGTCCGGCATTTTCATTTGTGCTCAATTGCAGGGTTAGTAATCGGTTTAGGGCCTCCTATATCGACCCGTTTACCGATGAGAAAGTAATGGTCGACGATAATGAGTCGGAAGAATGCGAAGACGACGTATTTAAGACGTTTGACTTTGGCGTAATGGCCGGTGCGGGCTTGGCCTTCGAGGTGTCTCCGTCCTGGTCGCTAACGCTGGATTTTGTATATAACCGCGGCCTGTCGTCAATAATAAAGGTGGACGACGATTTGTTGGAGTTGTCGGACGACACAGGAAACCGGACGTACGCGATCATGGCTGGCGTAGCCTTTCGATTACGGTAGCCCCGGGGATACCGCTGGCTGTAGCGCCTCACGCGGCCAACAAGCTAGGCTGATCCGTTCGAGGACGGTCGGTAGGGGACGCTGCAGGGAGGAGCAACGAGTATACGAGGGCAACACGTAGTCATTGGGATACGACCAGGGATCCACACATTAGTGGCTACTATTGTGGAGTTTACCGCGTAGCGTAGCGAAGGGGTGCGTGTCAGCATAGACCTGACGATAGAATTTAACTTTCTGGTCTAGGTAAAAATAACCGGGACTGATTGGTTTTTATGCTTATCTTCGTTCGCGTGAATCGACAAAGGACATAGCATTAAGGTATCCCCAGAGAATGACCCGAGAGCTGAAGCCAATTTCACAATTTGAGTTACTTCTCATTTTCCCGGCAACGCAGCTGACACCCTGTAGTAAATTTGGCAGTTGACGAAGTTATGAAGTCCCTCGTCACAGTCGAATGTGCTGAAGATCTGGCGTTATTGCAGGAAGGTTTAGTGGAGCCGTTACAAACTCAAGCTTAGCAGCTCACTAATCCATCTTGCCACTTAGCGTTACACGACACGGCAGGCGTGCTGGTCGCCCGTTGTTCACTGTGGGAGAGAAATGATCCTGGCGGTGCGCAAGTCTTGGACGGTCTTGTCGGTCACTACGCGGCTGCCAATGCCGATGTAGGCAAAGAATTGTTAGAATACGCCTCAGATCGACATCGGGCAAAAGGTCACGAGCGGGTAATTGGTCCAATGGACAAGTCCACATGGCACCGCTACAGGCTCCTGACAGATCGTGGGACTGAACCGACATTCTTTTTGGAGCCCGACAATCCCGATGAGTGGCCAAGCCATTTCACCGAGGCAGGGTTCAGGCCTCTAGCGACTTACACCTCTTCGCTCAATGCCGATCTCAGTCAAGTTGACCCACGCTCTGACGGACGTCGGGCCGAATTTGAGCGCAATGGTATTACTATGCGGAAATTCGACATGGCACGCTTCCAAGATGAACTGACAGCCATCCATGAACTGTCGCTAGTGGCATTCGCCGGGAATTTCCTGTACAGCCCAATTAGACTCGAGGAATTTCTGACATCTTACGCGCCAATCCGTGCACATTTAATCCCTGAATTAGTCCTTCTCATAGAGCATGATAAGCGTCTCGTAGGCTTCATATTTGCGATTCCAGACCGGTTGGAACCGGCAAGGGGTGCGCCTATGCGCACGGTCATCGTTAAGTCTATGGCGGTGCATCCGGAGTACGGTGGGAGTGGGCTTGGTGGGGTTTTGATGGATGAGGTTCAGCGAGCGGCACGAAGTCTCGGGTTTGAGCGCGCCATTCACGCACTCATGCAGGAGACTAATCTGTCCCGACGCATATCAAGTCACTACGGCACTACCATCCGTCGCTATACGCTCTACGAGAAGGTGTTGTAAGAGGATGAACATCTGCCACATACTGACTGAGCAGGCTGCTGAACGACCAAATCAGCCTGCCATTATTGAGGGGGCTGGTAAGCGTACCCGCTCGGTGACATTTGCTCAACTTGCCGAGCGGTCAGCCAAAGCGGCGGCATTGCTCCGCTTGTCGGGGTTGACCCAGGGGGATAGAATCCTTCTCTTCCAGCCGATCTCGATTGAGCTTTATGTGGCGCTACTCAGCATATTCCGTCTTGGTTTGGTGGCTACCGTACTGGATCCATCGGCCGGACGCAGGCACATTGAGCAGTGTTGTGAAATTGCCCGTCCCAAGGCTTTTCTGGGCCCGGCGCGGGCGCATCTCTTGCGATTCCTCTGTCGGAGTGTGCGCCGAATTGAGTGTCACCTAGTGACTACGGCATGGGCTCCCTCTGCAATTCGCTGGTCCAAACTTGACCGGCTTAACCCTTTAGACTCCATCGCAACCTGCTTGTCATCCCATGATGCTCTGCTTACATTTACCAGCGGGAGCACCGGAATTCCCAAGGCAGCGGTCCGAAGCCATGGTTTTCTGCGAGCACAACATGAGGTCTTGGCGGCTTCAATTGATCTGGAGCCCCAAGAAGTTGACCTACCTACCCTGCCGATTTTCGTGCTGGCCAATCTGGCCTCGGGTGTGACCTTTGTCATCCCTCAGTGTGATCTTCGGAAACCCGGCTTTATTGAACCTGGTCCGGTGCTCGCGCAGCTTCAGCATCACCAGGTTACCCGGACTGTGGGTTCGCCGGCGCTATACAACAGGCTACTTGAGGGGGTTCGTTCAATAGCTGGAAACGAAAACGAGCGCCAAGAGGTACGTCTTGGCCCACTTCGGAAACTCTATACCGGCGGTGCTCCCGTCTTTCCCCGCCTCCTGCAGGAACTTCGTGCGGCCATGCCCAAGGGTCATGTGATCGTGGTCTACGGTTCTACCGAAGCCGAACCCATCTCGCACCTTAACTGGGACGAGGCAAGTGACCGCGACCGGGTCGGCATGTATGCCGGGAAGGGGCTTCTGGTAGGAAAGCCGGTGAATCAGATCAGGCTTCGCATTGTGGATAACCGATGGGGCGAACCCCTGCCAGACATGAACGCAAATGAGTTTGTTAAGCTTGAACTTCCTCCTATGCGCAGGGGTGAAATCGTTGTGAATGGCCCTCACGTCCTCACCGGATATCTGAACGGAGTCGGCGACGAGGAGACCAAATTCCGGGTTGACGATGAGATCTGGCACCGCACCGGTGACGCAGGCTATCTTGATAAGGAAGGCCGACTCTGGCTTCTAGGGCGTGCGGGTGCTGTTATTCGGGACGAACGGGGCACAATCTACCCCTTCGCCGTTGAATGCGCGGCGAGCCAACTGAATTGGATTGAGCGGAGTGCGCTTGCAAGCCTCAATGGAGAGCGCCTGCTTGCTGTACAGATGAAACCTGGAATTCCCGCGGCAGCGGAACACAAAACACTTACAACACTTTCCTGGGCTCGCCTGGACAGGGTCGTAAGCATTCCCCGTATCCCGGTTGATCGCCGTCACAATGCAAAAGTAGACTATACTTCACTAATAAAACAACTTAAACGCCATGTCAGCTGATCTTCGCGGTGTTCGGGGGTTCTTCCAACGCCTGTTCGCCGAACGCACTCAACAGGAAATAGAGCAGGGTCTGACACCCTCGCTGAAGGACATTCCGCCAAGCGTCCCCCGGGGAGATACACCCGGGACGATTTCTTCAGAAGAAGTAGATCGACGCTGGGACGTCCTTGATGTGGACGCGTCCATCAGGCATCAATTGCTTGATGCCATGACACGTGAACAAATGAATTCGTACAGTAAGAATATCGAAAACTTTATCGGCACCGTGAAACTCCCTATTGGATCAGCCGGACCGCTGCGGGTACGCGGACTGTTTGCAAACGGAGATTATTATGTGCCACTCGCTACGTCAGAAGCTGCACTGGTAGCGTCTTACGGCCGGGGAGCGCAGGCCATCACGAAGGCTGGCGGCTGTACCGCGGCGACGATATGGGAGGGCGTGACCCGTGCTCCCGTCTTTGTCTTTAATAGCTTAGTTGAGATCGGCAAGTTTATGGCATGGGCAAGTGAGCACGCGGACATGTTCAAGGACATCGCTGCATCCACTACGCGACATGGTCGGCTTATCCGGACTTGTTTCAACGTAGAAGGCAATCATATCTACCTAATTTTTGAATTCGTCACCGGTGATGCTTCTGGGCAAAACATGGTCACGATTGCAACCGATGCCGTGTGCCGTTTTATCCTTGACCAGACCCCGGTTCAGCCCGCGTACTGGTTTGTGGAGGGTAATCACTCAGGAGATAAGAAGGCGTCGTATATGTCCTTCCAGAATGTGCGTGGAAAGAGGGTCACAGCCGAGGTGACGCTCACACCCGAAATTCTCAAAGGTTACCTGAAAACAAGCGCCAGCCGGATGGTTGATTTATATCAGGTCGGGGTCGTCGGCGGAGTCATGAGCGGCAACATCGGACTGCAGGGACATTATGCCAATGCAATGGCGGCGCTATTCATCGCCTGCGGTCAGGATGCCGCGTGCGTAGCTGAATCCGCTGTAGGTGTGACTCGAATGGAGCGCACGGACGGCGATTGCCTGTACGCATCTGTAACACTTCCCAACCTCATCGTGGGTACGGTTGGAGGGGGAACGGGTCTGCCGAGCCAGAGTGCCTGCCTCGACATTCTCAAACTTTCTGGGCCGGGCAACGCCTCTGCGCTTGCCGAGGTATGCGCTGCACTCGTTCTGGCGGGTGAGCTATCGATCTCCGCTGCAATGTCATCGCATGGTTTCACTAGTGCACATCAGTCGCTGGCGCGGGGACCGGTGAAGAAAAAGTCATGAACCCCGACCGTGATCGAGGAATTTGGCGCTGGTGGGTGTATCAAAAAGAGCGTTTCCCGCTCGTGCAGCACGGGCCACTGATTTTCGCCTTCAGTTTCAGTGCGGTTGCCTTCGTATGGATGCTGCGCTCATCTGCCGGATGGCCCAACCTTTTGTCTGTGGTGGTTGCATTCGGCTCTTGTCTGATCTTTTTTCTTCAGCTGCGCATCGCGGACGAATTCAAAGACAATGACGAGGACACACGTTATCGCCCCTATCGTCCTGTCCCGCGAGGTCTGGTGACCTTGCGCGACTTGGCCGGACTCTTCGTACTGGGTGCCATAGTGCAGGTGGGTCTGGCACTGTGGCTCGATGCGCGACTTCTTATTCTGCTGCTGATTACCTGGACTTACCAGGCATTGATGGGCAAGGAGTTCTTTTTGGGAGAATGGCTGCGTGGCAAACATCTCACGTACATGGTCACCCATATGGCCATTATGCCGCTTGTGGACCTCTATGCTACGAGTACCGACTGGCTTGCCTTTCAGGGTCATCCTCCGGCCGGACTTTTCTGGTTTCTCTTGGCCAGCCTCTTCAATGGCATGGTGATCGAAATTGGCCGTAAGATTCGCAGTCCGGAGGATGAGGAGGAGGGGGTCCCTACCTATTCGGTTGTATGGGGACGCCGGAGGGCATTGGGTACATGGTGGCTGGTCATGGGACTCACACTAGTTTACGCCTGTATTGCTGTGCGTCGAATTGATTTTTTCGTGCCATTGGTAATCATTCTCGGCCTATTCCTTGGCGGAGCAGTATTTGTCGGAACCCATTTTATGCGTCGTCAGACCAAAGGAGCGGGCAAATGGATTGAGAATTGGTCTGGGGTCTGGACACTGGTGCTCTATTTGAGCCTTGGGCCAGTTCCGCTGTTCTTGAGGGAATTGGGATGAACTACGTGCTCTCGCATCTGGATGGGGTTGATCTCAGCCAAATGGGCGGCAAGGCTGCAGCGCTGGCTACGCTGGCCGGCACAGGACTGAAGATCCCGACATGGTTTGTAATTGTTCCGGATGCCTTTGAAGCCAGCCTCTCACTGGAGCAGCGACAGACTCTGCTTCAGGCCGTAGACCAGAACGAGGTCCAGACTCTTTTTGATGAGGTCCTGCCGACGCCTGACCTCATGAAGGAGGTGACGGAGCAGTTTGCGGCACTGGATGAAGAGCCCCGCTATGTCGCCGTACGTTCGTCAGGAGTACAGGAGGACGGTGTGGAGCACTCCTTTGCCGGCCAGTTCGACAGCTTTCTATTTGTCACTCGCGAGAATTTGCCAGGCCGGATTGTAGACGTATGGAGATCCGGCTTCAACGAACGTCTGTTGGCCTACAGGAGCGAGAATAAGCTTCAAGGGTTACCACAGGCACCTGCGGTATTGGTGCAGACGATGGTAGACAGTGAGGTCTCAGGGGTTGCATTCAGTGCAGACCCGGTCACTGGACGCCGCTCTGTGGCCGTCGTGTCTGGGCTGCGCGGCCTTGGGACAGCATTGGTCGGCGGGGATGCCGATGCTGATACCTGGCGTGTTCAATTCGACGGAACGATCCATGATCGGAATATCGTGGCCAAAACGCTTGAACATCGGCCGGCTCCCAATACTCATGAGGGCGTTGTGGCGCGAGACATTGTTGAGCCTGCGGCTTCTGAACCGGCACTTACCGACAAGCAGGTTGCGCAGGTAGCTGAGCTGGCGCGTTGCTCAGAGCGGCATTTCGGCCGGCCCCAGGACATCGAATGGTCAATGCGCGGCGACGAATTCTTCCTGCTTCAGTCGCGGCCAATCACCTCTCTTGCAGCCATCTCGGATCCAGACGGAATACATGCTATCTGGGACAATTCGAATATTGTAGAGAGTTATAGCGGAATTACAACTCCACTCACGTTTAGCTTTGCGCTGCACGCCTATGAGGGGGTGTATCGTGAGTTCTGTCGCCTTTTGGGCGTGCCTAAGGCTAGCATTGAGGCCAACGATCTTACATTTCGGCGCATGCTCGGTCTGATCCGCGGCAGAATTTACTATAACCTCCTGAACTGGTACCGCGTTATCGCGTTGCTCCCGGGCTACATGTTCAACCGCCGCTTCATGGAGCAGATGATGGGTGTCCGGGAGAGTCTTCCTGAAGAAGTCACCAAAGCGACATCCAATGCAACTCGGACGGCGCGCCTTGTTGACCTGTTTCGACTGATCCGCACCATGGCAGGAATGGTTGTCAACCAAATGCGTCTACCCCGCATGATTGAGCGATTCCACAACCGCCTCGACGCAGCGCTCCTTCCACCGGATCCACCACTTGAGGTCAGGCGGCTTGACCAGTTGATCGCTGATTATCGTGAGCTTGAGCTATCCCTCCTGACGCGTTGGGATGCGCCGCTGATCAATGACTTCTTTGCAATGATTTTCTTTGGGGTCCTTGGTCGCCTTACGTCTAAATGGTGCTCTGAGGAGGAGGACGACCAAAGCTCACTGCAAAACAATCTGGTTTGTAATCAGGGAGGAATGATCAGCGCTGAGCCTGCAAAGCGCATCGTTGAGATGGCTACGTTGGTAGCTCGCCATGAAGATTTGATTGATACCCTTTGTCATAGCACGACGGCAGTGGCTGTTCAAGCATTGCATGGTCATGAAGAGTTGGCACGGCTCTACGACGATTACCTTGACATCTTCGGTGATCGATGTCTTGATGAGCTCAAGCTCGAATCAACTACGCTATTTGATGATCCTGAGCCCCTGGTTCGCTCCATCGGGCATGCTGCTGCCAGGCTCGCACGCGGCCAACTGTTTGAAGCCGGCATCTCGTCGGATGTGCGGGAGAATGCGGAGCAGAGGGTACGTCAGGCCTTAGGGCGGAATATTCTACGACGCTCCGTTTTCGCCTGGGTACTCCGTAACGCGCGCAACCGTGTACGTGATCGTGAAAATCTGAGGTTCGAGCGTACCCGCCTCTTTGGTCGTATACGGCGAATCTTCCTTGAGGCCGGGCAGAGATTCTTTGCTGAGGGGATCCTTGATGATCCGCGTGACATCTTTTATCTCGAGCTCGAGGAAATCGTGTCCTACACGGAAGGAGCTGCATCATGCCAGGATCTTCGTGGTTTGGCAGCGGTCCGCCGCTCCGCTTTCGAGCGTTATGCCACGCTTGATGTCCCGGCCGACCGCTTCGAGACTTTCGGTTCACCCTACATTGCCAACCGCTACGAACCACAGGTAGCAGGTCAGACTGGAGATGATGGAGTCTCCGATACCAGCGGGCTCCGGGGTATTGGCTGCTGCCCAGGCATCGTGAGGGGTCAGGTACGCGTAATCCGAGATCCGAGAGGGGCCAAGTTGCAACAGGGGGAGATCCTGGTCGCGGAGCGTACTGATCCGGGGTGGATCATGCTTTTTCCCGCCGCCGCTGGCATTTTGGTTGAGCGCGGTAGTCTCCTCTCACACTCGGCGATCGTGGCCCGTGAAATGGGGATCCCTGCGATAGTCTCGCTCGCCGGGATCACGACTCGGGTTGGGACTGGTGACTGGGTTGAAATGGACGGCGCACGAGGTACTGTGCGCCTGGATCTTGCGTTGGACTCCGAACCTGATTCAGATTCCGGTGGGCGCATAGTCGAGCCGGTACACGGGACTGACACATGAGTACCGAAGCCGCGGCCCGTGCCGATTTTTCATTTGTTCGCTATGCGCAGTGCTGGGAGGATGCCGACATCCTTCTGGAGGCGCTTGACGTTGCCGAAGGAGATGTTTGCCTTTCAATCGCCTCGGCGGGAGAAAACTCGCTCTCGCTCCTTTCCTGCAAGCCTGCGCGTGTCATTGCCGTAGATATGAATCCGGCCCAGCTGGCCTGTCTTGCGCTGCGCGTTGCAGCCTATCGGGTACTCAGCCACGAGGAGCTTCTTCAACTGATCGGTTCTCGTGAGTGCGGCGATCGGGAAGCCCTTTACCGAAGGTGCCGTGGCGTCCTTGAAGGTGGAGCGCGGGATTTCTGGGATGCCCGCCCGCAATTAGTCCAGGCCGGGATTGGTAACGCTGGCAAATTTGAGGACTACTTCGCGGTGTTTCGCAGGAAAGTATTACCCTGGATTCATCCTCGGCACCGGGTTGAGCAACTCCTTGCAGGAGGTGCCGCAGACGAACGCCGCCACTTTTACACTCGCCATTGGGCCAACCGGCGCTGGGAACTCCTCTTTCGACTCTTCTTTTCCCGCTTTGTGATGGGTCGGATGGGGCGAGACCCGGAGTTTTTCCGGTATGTAGAGGGATCAGTCTCCGAACGCATCCTCGCGCGCGCAAGACACGCCCTGACCGAGCTTGACCCTGCCGCCAACCCCTATCTTCAGTGGATTCTCACTGGACGTCACACCACAGCTCTCCCACACGCCCTCAGAAGAGAAAATTTTGACATCATCAGAGAGAATCTGGACCGGCTTGAATGGCACTGCCTGTCAATTGAGGAATTACTCGACGCCGAACCTGAATTGCTTGTCGATTGCCATAATCTGAGCGACATATTCGAGTACATGTCCGACGACTATTTCCACGAGTTACTCTCGAAACTGACAGCGCATTCTCGGGATGGAGCCCGACTCGCATACTGGAATATGCTTGTGCCCCGCAGCCGACCACCGGAATTGGCCAGCAAGCTCATTCCAAACCACGAGCTTGCTGAGCGACTCCATCTTCAGGACAAGGCGTTTTTTTACAGCCGTTTCGTTGTTGAGACCGTGGCAGGTGGGGCTGGCTGCCTTGCGTCTCCTGATGGGGAGGCCTCGCACTGATGACACACGCGTCCAATTTCATTTCCATTGCGGTCATACTCGGTGCTCTTGCCGTGCTCTTGGTTGGTCTCAAAGCAGTGGAAAAGAAAAAGCGTTTTCACCCCGAGATCCTTCGCAAAGGGGTCCATGTCGGCATGGGGCTGGTTGTATTACCGTTACCGTGGATGCTAGAGGATGCCTGGCCGATGATCGTTCTGGGAGGGCTCGCGTGTACCGCCTTGGTCGCTACCCGACTGATTCCTAGTCTGCGCGGAGGCATTGGAACCGTCTTGGGCGGAGTAGATCGGGAGGGTCTGGGCGAGATTTACTTTGCAATTTCGGTCACGATCCTTTTCCTGATCAGCCAAGGAGAGTGGTTGCTCTATGTGGTTCCAATCTTGACGTTGGCCTTGGCGGATGCTGCCGCGGCCGTGATAGGTCTCCGCTACGGGCAAACGCAGTACCAGACTTCGGAGGGCATCAAGAGTGTTGAGGGGTCTTTGGCGTTTTTCCTCGTGGCATTCTTCAGCGCTCATCTGCCCCTCCTGCTTCTGACGGACACGGGGCGCGTCGAGGTCGTTCTCATTGCAACGATCCTCGCGATCCTTGTGATGATGCTGGAACTCGTGTCATGGCGGGGGCTGGACAACCTGTTCATCCCTCTTGGTACATATGCTTTTCTGCGCCTCTATCTTGATGAGGATCCCCAAGCACTCCTCATTCGTGTGCTGGTTGCCGTTGCCTTTACCACGTTCGCACTGGCTTGGCGTCGTCGAAGTAAACTTGATGACAGCGCATTGGTCGGTTGCGCGCTCTTCGGCTATGGTGCCTATTTGTTGGGCGGTTGGCAGTGGCTGATCGCCCCCTTCGGATTTTTTGCCATCCATACACTGGTGTGGCCGCGTTCTAGCAAGCGCCGATCACACACTGTGTACACTATGCTCTCAATTGCCGGTGGCGCATTGCTCTGGCTGTTTGTCCACGCTGTTGCCGGACACGAGTGGTTCGTGATTCCCTTCGCCACAACTTTTGCTGCTCAGCTCACATTGTATGGTATCTCGCGAGTGACTCTTCAGCCCGAGCGTGGAAACCGGTTGATCCGCCGACTGGGCGCGGTCGGGCTCGGCTGGATTCTAGTCTATGTTCCTACACTGATGATAGTCTTCGGCCGTGGCATAGATCTGGGAAACTTGATGGTACCTGGTTCCGAAGCGATGAGACTCTTGGCTGACCTCGGTTTTGGACTGTTGGCTATTGGTGTCGTGGCAGCAGTATTCCTTCTATTGACTCCACGAATCTATGGTCCTCCACTCCGAGCCAACCTGATCAATCCGATCTTCGCAATCCTCGGGCTCTTCGCATCGCTTGTCGCCAGTTTGCGTTGGCTGACATAGACGCACGAGATGTTATCCGTTCAAATTGACCCAGATAATACTGATGGTCTGGAGATCGTTTTCAAGATACGACACCCCATGCTTGTGGTCTCTGCCTCATTGAATTCCAGATTGCTGCACGGAAAGGAGCCGTGTGGGTTGCGAGTTCCACGACGATTCTACGAAAGCCCGAAAGAGAACCTTCCTGTGGTGCCTGAGTTGGTACAACTCCCGGTCGCTCCAGTCAGTAAAAGACTTGGCGGATTGGGACGTGAGCGACTAGCATACCAAGGTGACTCATCAGGAGATTGGGTCCGGCATGTGTGCAGATTTACATACTCTTAAACGCAACGGACGAAGATGATTTTTCTGGCTTTATTTGAGAAAACCTCCCTCATCAAGAATGTACGCACGACTGCCATCGTAATTTGTGCCCTTGCTTTGACCTTCACGTTGCTTGGCACCGGCTGCAGTTCAACTGGCACTGAACTTGGTGGAGGCTGGCCCGGCACGATTGATACGCTTGCTTCCGGAGAGATCATAGTTCAAAATACCGACGAACCGCTCTGGTCATCGGCAGGGACTTGGCGGGTAGTGGAGGAAATGAGGATCGGAAGTGACGCGGGTGACGACGCAATTCTATTCGGCAATATTAGCTCCTTTGATGTGGATTCACAGGGGCGCGTTTTCGTACTTGATGCCCAATCGCAAGAGATCCATGTCTTCGACTCGGACGGCGCCCACATACGCACAGTAGGGGGCAGGGGAACTGGGCCGGGGGAATTTGAAAATGCCAGCGCGGTTGACTTGAGCCGTGATGGAGAAATCTGGGTCATGGAAATGGGAAAGGGTCAGCTTTCCATACTGGACGCGTACGGGGGCTACCTTAGAAAAGAATCGATCGGTGGCGTTGGCTGGAGCCAATGGCCATATCCGGGTGGTTTCGATCTGTTAGGCCGGTACAACGCTTTAATCAGATCCGTCCACGATGAGGGTACGACGGAGTCATTCGCACGGTTTGATCAGTCTCTAACTCCACTGGATACGATCCCGGTCCCGGAAAAACCTGACGCTGAATACTTCAGCAATGAGACCGGATCCATGCAAGTGGCTGTTCCCTACCAAGGTAGCATTGATTGGTGCTTTGCTCCAAACGGTAATCTATGGACGCTCCAAACCGATCAATACGAGCTTGCCGAAATCACTGGCCACGGTGAAACGCTTCGCAGGGTCACCAAGGAATATGAACCGATTCGGGTAACCGCTGAAGTCAGGACGGAGTTGGGCCAGAGCATGGAGTGGTTCACTGACCAAGGAGGGAAGATCGACTGGTCAAAGATTCCCAATACTCGGCCGGTGGTGAGGACCCTCTTTTGCGACGACAAAGCTAATCTTTGGGTGAGGCGAGTCACCATAAAGTCAGATGATGACGAGGAGAGTGAAGGGCCGCTTTATGATCTGTTTGATCCTGAGGGACGTTATCTGGGAATGCTTAAATTCCCGTTCAATTTGCGTTCATATCCGATCGTGCGGAACGAGATTATATATGGCCACACGCGGGATGAGCTTGGTGCCGACATTATCGTGAGGGCGCGGATTGAAAAGCCCACTGCCTGACTCACGGGCGTTATACAGCCAGCTTGAGTGACGGAATTTGAGCCGTAATGACTCTATTCTCTAACGCGACGTGCTTGCAGCAGCGGCTAGCAAGTAAGCGGACTCTGTGCATTGCTCCGCCGTCCCGACCGAAGTGATTTGGGCAGGCCCCGCTATAAGCGAAAAGGCACCGGTGTTCCGGTTTGGCACGCGTGGCTCTGTCCCAGTTGCATCGGAGTGAGAAAATATTTTCCGGTAGCCGTTCAGCAAACCGAAAGGCACACAATTCCCCCCGAAACTCCGCCAACGACACCGCAATTATGTGTCCAGGTGATTATGAGCATAGCAAGAATTACAAAAAATGCCTATTCTCTATCAAGCACTACTCGATGCTTGTTTTCCTCACTCGGCTAGACAGTCCATATCCGAATGCAGTTCAATAATCGACCTCTCACCTGCGTGCTCCTTATCGCACTCCTTGCTGTATGTTCGGATCAGGAATCCTCAGGCCAGCCCTCCGAGGTGGGCCAAGTTGATGTCTCGGAAGTGCTGCGGCTGGGGGATGAAGCAGCTGGTGATACAGTGCTCTTCTCGCAGATTACGCATCTTGCGGTCAACAATCGAGGGGATATCATTGTGGAGGAATCACGTCGGCCGTCAATAAGGGCATTTAACAGCGAGGGCGCATACGTGAACGATATCGGGGGTGTTGGCCAAGGCCCGGGTGAGTACAGATACACCTGGGGAGTGGTTGCAGGGCCGGCGGATTCGGTGTATGTATGGGAGGTCTACACTGATCGAGTAATGGTATATGATCCCCACGATTTTTCTTTTGTCCGCCACGTCACTGTGGAAGATGACGGTATTAAGGGGGCAGTGGGTATCATAGGGATTGGTGAGGCCGGGTGGATCATGCCAATACAAGCAAGGCCTTTCCAGCCGGGGGACGATGGGAAAATGACCGTTCACGAGGATACTGATTTTGAAATCCGCAGGGTTGATCTGGACGGAAACTATGGGCAGGAGATTATGGCAACGGTACGGGATAATGAGATGATTTATCACGTTTTTGAGGAGAGCGGTGGTTTTACGATACACGGTGTACCGTATGCTCGAAATGCGGCTTGGGCGATTGGTCCCAATGACATGCTTTACTATGGATGGGGCGACGCAATCCAGATCTCGGTGGCTGATGTTGATGGTTCAATCCAGACGCGTATTCACCATGAACATGATCCCGTTTTCATCACGGATGCAGAAGCAGAAGCTGCGGCGCAGGAAATGGTGAATGAGGAGCATGAGAGATTACTTGCCGCGCGAGGGCTCCACAAGACCAAGCCAGCATTCGAAACCTTTGTAGTGGACGAGGCCGGTAACATATGGGTCAAATTGAGTTCTATCGAAAACGCCACCACTGCAGACTGGCTGATCCTGGATATGGAGAGTGAGGTGGTTGGCGTCGCTGCGCTTCCGATTAACGTGACCCTCAAAGTGATTCGTAATGGCCGCGCTTATGGTACTGAGCAACTGGATGGTGAAGATATCATGGTCGTGGTCTACGAAGTAGAATAACCTTGTCTGTTCCCCCGGGTTCTGAACAGCCCCCAATTCTAGCAGTGTATCCGAAGGGTATCATCCCCGAGTGCCCTATACTCGTTCGTTTGTCGTGATTTTTCCACTAGCGTTACAAGTTTATGTGATTTCTGGGTTGATATGTTAAACATATATAATAATTTAATGTATATATTTCATAAATGATATGTATAGAACATGTTTTTATGTGTCTCGGCCTATAACACGGATAGAAGGAGTTACTGCGGCCTTCTGTATCGGTCTCATTTTCTGGTACGCAGGGGGCCAGGTTTATTACATCAACCGAATCCTGGCTATCTGGACCGGACAGACCGAATGACAGGTTTCGGAAGCGTGTGGTACCGATCGCCGGCTAGCGACAACCCCATCTGCTCTGTTGCAAGCACCGCATACAGCGGCACTGGTTTTTATCTGGGATACAAAGCTGATCTATAAAAGGCTCATGACCAATTTTCCTCTTGCCAGTTTATCCCACGACATGAAAACCCCACTCAGTGCTATTGCACTTTACAACGACCGATTGCGTGATATGCGACCAGATGACCCTGAGCGTGATGCTTGCCATACCGTCATTACTGAGCAGGTCGACCGGCTCGTGCAAATGATCCGCAGTGTGTTGGAGAATTTCAAGCCATCGGTGCAGTATCAGGAAATAGACATCGGGGCAATGCTTCGAGATACTGTTGAAATATACAGGCGGCTGCATCCAGACTACACGTTTGTTCTCCTTGCAAGAAAAGAGTTGCCTCCGGTCTGGGGCGATGGGCCCGCACTTGGGCGCGTACTCACGAATCTGCTCGACAATGCAGTTGCGTATAGTCAGCCCACCGAGATTGTGATTGCTGCCGACTTGCAATCTGACGGCATACAGCTCCGGGTGCGCGACCGGGGGGCTGGTATTGCGCCGGAGCATTTGCCAAGCATTTTTAAGCCGCGCTTCCGAGCCAGTGATACAGTACCCGGCAGTGGTATGGGGCTCGCGATAGCACAGGAAATTGTCCATGCCCACGGTGGGCGTATCGAGGTGGCCAGTACGGTCGGCGTAGGAACTGTGATGCGTGTGATTCTACCACAAAAAACAATCATTTAATACGATGCCCTATACAGCAGACTCGGGAACGATCAACAATGTACTTGTCGCCGAGGATGATAGCGTGGTCGCGAGGGGACTTAAGCATGTCTTCAAGCAGCGGGGTGCACGGGTGACTGTCATCTCTAACGGCTACGATGCAATCAATTTCATCCAGTCTGAAGATTTTCTGGATCTCGCCATTGTAGATATCACGATGCCGGGTCTAAACGGACTGGAAGTCATACGGCGAATACGGGAGTTCGGTTGTGAGACTCCGGTCATTATAGTTTCCGGCAAGGACACCATAGGTGACCGTGTACGGGGTCTAGAAGCGGGTGCAGATGATTATATGGGCAAACCTTTCAATACTCACGAACTGGTGACGCGTGCTAAGGCCGTCTGTCGACGTGTGCAGCACGGAGGCAGACGACCCCGCGTCATACAGGTGGGCGATACCCGGTGTGACTTTGAGTCACATGTGGCCCTCAAAAATGGTCAGCCGGTACATTTCACACCAATGGAATGGAATGTACTGCACTACATGGCTGCTCGAAAGGGGCATGCAGTTTCGAGGCCGGAGTTCAATGTTAAAGTATTAAAGATCCCGCACGATGTGAAAACAAGAACTACCGACCGTCACGCATACGCGCTGCGATGCAAACTGGATAAAGATTCTTTGAATCCGAGACATATCCTTAAGGTGCAAGGCGTTGGGTATCGATTGGCCGATTTTGAGGTCATTGCGTAGCAGCGACTGAATGCGTTGCCATTCACCATCCCGACTCCAGATTGTCAGCATCCTGATTGTCGGCGGTTTGGTAGTCACTGCGGCGGTTATTCAATCCGCTCCCGCGGGCCGTGTGAGCTGGCCTCTTTTTGTTAATACATCAGACTCGCTGCCACTTGGGTTTTATCGTGTAACAAAAGTGTTTGATCTCCAACGCGGACATGTGCTCCGCACATGCCTTCCTGCCGAGATTGGGCGGGCCGCGGTCCAACGGGGCTATGTTCGACGGGGAACCTGTCCTAACGGTTCAGCACGAATTGGAAAACCCATCATCGCCCTGCAGGGAGATACGGTAGTGGTCTCTGACGGAAGAGTCCAGGTTCAGGGACGGGGTAATCACGAAGCCCCTGTATACGCGCATGATCGAAGGGGTAGAAGTCTGGCCAACGCCGTAGGCACGCACATCATGCAACCTGGTGAATGTTTTTTATTGAGCACACATAGCCCATTCAGCTATGACAGCAGATACTATGGTCCTATTTCCTGTGGGGAAGCGCCGTACTTTATCCTAGTAGTAAATGGATTCCAAGCGCCTTAGTGCTTTAATTCGGCAATACCTAGGTGATCAGATTCTTACGCTGATTCGGAGCCCCGAAATCGAAGAGGTTTATGTGAACCCTGACCTTTGTGTACGTGCAATTACCACGGCTGGAAGCAGGATACTCGTGCCTGCCGATTTATCTCCGCAAGGCGCCGAAGCGTTTCTTCGTGCTATTGCGTCCATCACCTCCAATCGTTTAGATCGCGATTGTCCCTCACTGGCAGCTGCTGTTTTGCAACGGGATCTCGGGAAATGCCGGATACAGGGATTTATACCGCCTTTGACTTCAGGGCCTGCCTTTAATATTCGCAAACCGTGTCGACAAGTCCCTTCACTGGAAGACTATGTGGAGGATTCAATGCTGACGCAAGATGGATATTCTACACTGAGATCAGCCATTGAATCACGCCAGAATATCCTGGTTGCTGGACCCACCGGCAGCGGTAAGACAACTCTCTGTAATGCCCTATTGAAGTCCATTATCGATATTTTTCCCGAGGAGCGCCTAGTGATCCTGGAGGATACTACGGAGCTCAATGTTCGGGCAGCCGACACGCTCCAACTCCAGACTACCGCCCGGATCAGTATGCGTGAGCTCGTCAAATTCAGTCTGCGCGCAACTCCCAATCGGATTATTGTAGGCGAGGTACGTGATGCTTCGGCCAAGTCTCTATTGGATGCATGGATTACGGGTCATCCTGGTGGATGTGCCACGATTCACGGCGAGGACGCCGACAAGGCACTTGAGCGCCTGAGTGATCTTGCCCGCGAAGGTGCACGCGGCATTGACCAGCGGCATCTCGTGCTTCGTGCAGTGCATATTGTGGTATTGATCACGGGATTCGGGAGAGCTCGCCGCGTATGCCAGATTGTACGTGTTACCGGATGTACACCTACGGGCTTTACGGTTGAAACTTTGTGCCCATTGGAATGAGCCGATCCGCTTACAGGCAATGTACTAGAAGGGTACCGGTAATTAACTGCGTGTTTATATGCTGATCAGACAATGGGAATGGGACTAGCGGTCCAAGTAATGGCTGGCCCGCCGCCGGGCCCACCGGAGCGCCACGCTTGCAACGATCGCCATCACCGCTGCTATTACGTTGAACAACATGTCCACCGGGTCCATAACGCGGCTGGGCAAAAACCACTGGATGCCCTCGTCGATGACGCCGATCACCGTTGTGATCGCGATTGCAAGCAGACCAGGTACGGGAACACGCCTTCCCTGGCTGGCCCGCTCCAAAAGCGCCTCGTGGACGAAGACGGCCACCACTCCGTACTCGACCAAATGGGAGCGCTCGGTTGGCACCGCCATCCGAACGATGATCAGGAGGTAGGCAGCGATAATGCCAAGAGCGACGCCTATCTCCGCGCCGCCTGGTCGAACTTTAAGGCCTTGCGTGATCACAGTTGCAAGTACAAGAATGCAGCCGAGGAGAAAGAGCCAGACCGACAAGAAGTCGCTCCCCAACTCGTCGACCAGGGTTCGTGCCAACCCCAGAGTGGAGTAGATAGCCACCACGACCGACAGCGTACAGAACCAGAGGCGTTTCTCTCTAGCCGATGTGAAAACAGGCATAACGGTAATCTAATTGCGCGCAATCCCAATACGAAGTAGGGTCACACGCTGATCAAACAAAGGGAATGTGATTAGTGGCCCATGAGGTGGCTGACCCGCCGCCGGGTCCACCGGAGTGACACGCTTGCTATGATTGCCATCACCACCACTAGTACACTGAACAACATGTCTGTCGGATCCATAACGTGGCTGGGCAACAACCATTGGATGCCCCCGTCAATGACAGCGATTACCGATGCGGTTGCAATTGCAAGCAGACTCGGGATGGGAACATGCCGTCCCCGCCGGGTCCGTTCCAAAAGTGCTTCGTGGACGAAGACGGCCACCACCCCATACTCGATCAAATCGGAGCGTTCTGTTGGCATCGCCATCCGAACTATGATCAGGAGGTACGCGGCGACGACGCCAAGAGCGATACCGATCTCTTTGCCACCCGGTCGAAACTCAAAGCCTTGCATGATCACGGTAGCGAGCACCAGAATGCAGCCGAGGACATAGAGCCAGACCCAGACCGAAAAGAGGTAGCTCCCCAACTCGTCGTCCAAGGTTCGCGCTAACCCCAGGGTAGAGTAGATGGCCACCACGATGGCAAGCGTATAGCCCCAGAGGCGTTTCTCTCTCACCGATGTAAAAACAGTCATGACAGACTCTTAGGTACGCGCCAAATTCACACGACGTAGGGTCACGTCGGTTCCCAGTAAACCGGGGGTGTCAGCCTTGGTGGAACACCGAGGTGTTGCTTCCTTGACTATTGACTGGCACCGTTTAAAGGCTGAAATCGAACCAGCGGGCGGATGCTTCATTTGATGTGAACAATGTCCCGGATTCAAAAGCACTTCCATATAGAAACGCGGATTTGGAATTCCACAGTTCTGCCTATCGACAACACGCCTTATCTTTCGACCTGAACAATTTGCTTCCAAATAAGATGGTCGGGAAAAAATCACATTATAGTTTTGATGTTGCGGATTATCTCAGTGGCAATCTTCCCGTTGCGTTCATCTACTCTACTCGGTGTGAGAAATATTTCAATCAACCACCATATACCTAGTCCTCCACCAGTAAAGAAGAATGCAAACCACAGACTTACCTTACCAAGAAGGATTAATTGAATTGGAAAGAGTACAGCTAAGATAACCATCGCCACCTCTGACCTCCTTCTCTGATAATATTCGGTCTTGAATACCAGCTACTCCTCTTCGCTCATTTTAACAATCGCAGACTGAACAACAGGCGGGAAATAAGCCATATTGTTTACCTCATTTGGTGAAAGAGAACTTTGAACAACTCAATAGCTTCGTATCCGCATATCCAACCAAGTGAACCACCAATTCCGGGTCGGGCGAAGTGGGCCACTAATTCCACATGGATACGAAACTCCATCAAGTTAATGTGTTTCGTGACTAGATTGCGGCACGCTTGTGGTCTCCGATTCGCGAAAGTCCCCAACTGGCAACTGCTGTTTTGCAACGGGATCTCGGGAAATGCCGGATACAGGGATTTATACCACCATTGACATCGGGGTCTCCCTTTAATATTCGTAAGCCTGGTCCTAAAATCCCTGCACTGAACGACTATGTGAAGGATTTAATGCTGACGCATGATGGATACTCCATACTGAGATCAGCCATTGAATCCCGGCAGAATATCCTGATTGCTGGATCCACTGGCAGCGGAAGGGCAACCCAAGGTCTTTTGCGTATGCCGAGAGCCGGGGCCGCTAGAAGCGTGGAAAATATTACTAGGGTTCTACCCTGCAGGTTGTGGACAGAATCACAAATGACATTGCAGGGTAGTATGTCAGGTATTACGTGTCATGCTGATTCCCAGAATGCAATTCACTTCATTCTCACCAGCCTTTATGATACGCGCAAGTTTGTTGAACATGCGGACATCATTCATTGCATGACTATGAAGATCCGTCCATCATTCTCTCTAGTGGCGTTAGGACTCGTCTCTCTTCTACTCTTCTGCACCGTTAAGGTGTTGGCTCAAGGCGTCCCGGAGGTCGTCCCGCGTGTCGTGGTGGTTCAATTCGAAGCCGGAGTCTCTCTTCCCGGCAAAACATCCAAAACTGGATTACAGGTCTTTGATCGTAGAGCGGCCGCTTACGGGGTGCACGCCATTGAGCGCATGTACCCATTTCTGGATTATGTGAACCCGACCCCCAAGACGCGTCGCAACCTTCTGGCGCTGCGCCGCACGTTCTACGTGCGCTATAACGCCGATGTGATCCCTGAACGAGTATCCAGAGACCTGTCCTTAGCCCCCGGCATCGTCTACGCAGAACCAGTGCCAGTGAATCGTATCCAGGGACCGGTCCGCTGGGAGCGCATTGATCCAAATGATCCCAGATTCAATGACCAGCCGGAACTTGAACTGATGCGGCTGCCGGATGCATGGGATGAGGTGAAAGGCTCAGACGGTAATCCGAAAGTGGTAATCGCGACCGTGGACGGAGGAGGCGAATGGCGGCATGAAGATCTTCGAGCAAATGTATGGACGAATGAGGATGAAATTCAAAACAACGGGATTGATGACGACAAGAATGGATTCATTGATGATGTGCATGGCGTGAACTTTGCCAACGGCGACGACACGGACAACGACCCGACGGGGCTGCCGGAGACACCTGACAATGCCCTTCACGGCACAGCGACTGCTGGTTCGGCCAGTGCGGTGACCAACAACAATGTGGGCGTGGCAGGGGCAGCCTGGAACGCAGAGATTATGCACATCAACTCGGGGTGTGGTGATCGCGATAATGACCTTTGCTTTAGCTACGCAGGCATCCTTTACGCGGCCATTAACGGGGCAGACATTATCAATGCGAGTTGGAGTAGTGTGGTGACATACGACCCACAAGTGAGGCATATTGATCAAACGCTTGACCTGGCTACCGACATGGGCGCGCTTGTCGTGACATCGGCAGGCAATGCCAGTCGCAGCAACGACCTGTTCCGGTTCTATCCAGCCCGCCATCCGCGCGTGCTGTCGGTGGGTGCGACTGAGAAAGACAGTCGCAGACTGGCGGGCCTTTCGAACTACGGGAGGCTAGTGAACGTATTTGCTCCAGGCGTGGACATTCTGACGACCGGGTCCGGCAATGGCTATATTCTCATGAGCGGGACCTCGATTTCAGCGCCGCTTGCAGCTGGGGTCGCGGCACTGGTGAAGACACGGTTTCCCACGATGGATCCTGATGCGCTGCGCGAGCACATTCGCCTTACGAGCGATAACATGGATACGGAGAATCCAGGCTTAGTGGGGGAGCTGGGGCGCGGATTTGTCAATGCGCGGGCCGCCGTGCAGGAGCCGTCCTTGCCCGCGGTGCGCCTGAAGCGCTGGAGCTGGGCCGACGATGACGGCGACCGCCAGATCGCATCGGGCGATGCGGTGACCATAACGGCGACGGTAGTGAATTACCTTTCGGACGCCCGCGGGATAAGGGTTGGGCTTGCGGGAGCCGCGTCGTATCCGTTCCTCGACATGACGGCAGCGGAGGCTAATGTCGGATTCCTGGCCAGTGGCGACTCGGTTGAGATTCGACTGGAGTTCAGGGTGGCGACGAATGCACCGGCCAATCAGCGGGTGCGCCTCTTCACGCGTGTTCGGGGTGGGGCGTTTGAGGACAGTGCAGACATGCTATCGTTTCGTGTCAACTACTCACTCGAGGTGGTGCACCGGAGCCTGAGTGCGTTTTACACGGCGACCGGCGGAGACAACTGGAGGCGCAATGACAATTGGGACATCACACGGATTCCAACCGAGAGAGAACTGAATACGTGGGTCGGTGTCGATCTCTACGAAGGATGGCTGGTCGGGTTGCGTCTGGATCAGAATAATCTCACTGGCGCGATCCCGCCCGAGGTCGGCAATCTCTCGCAGTTATCCAGGCTGAGACTACCCGCTAATAAACTGACCGGAGAAATCCCGCCCGAACTCGCCAACCTTAAGCAGTTGAAGTGGCTAACGCTGTTCCACAATGACCTAACGGGGCCGATCCCGCCCGAACTCGGGAGCCTTGAACAACTGCAGGATCTGTTGTTGCAGTGGAATTCCCTTTCCGGATCAATTCCGCCCGAATTCGGGAACCTTGAACAACTGCGGAGGCTGTACCTGCACAACAATTCCCTTTCCGGGCCGATCCCGCCCGAACTCGGGAACCTTGCGCAACTGAAGGATGTGTTGTTGGACAGTAATTCCCTTTCCGGATCAATTCCGCCTGAACTCGGGAACCTTGAACAACTTCGGAGGCTGTCGTTGTATGAGAATTCCCTTTCCGGGTCGATCCCGCCTGAACTCGAGAACCTTGAACAAATGGTGGAGCTGTGGTTGGACGAGAATTCCCTTTCCGGGCCAATCCCGCCTGAACTTGGGAACCTTGAACAACTGCAGGAGCTGCGGCTGAATGGGAATTTCCTTTCCGGGTCGATCCCACCGGAACTCGGTAACCTTGCGCAACTGCAGGAGATGTGGCTGTATAGCAATTCCCTTTCCGGTTCGATCCCACCCGAACTCGGGAGCCTCGGGCAACTGCAGAAGCTGAATCTGTTTAACAATTCCCTGTCTGGATCGATCCCACCGGAACTCGGCAACCTTGACCAGCTGCGGCAGCTGTGGCTGCATGTCAATTCACTTTCCGGTTCGATCCCGTCCGAACTCGGGAGCCTTGAACAACTGCAGCAGCTGACTCTGTCTAGCAATTCCCTTGCTGGTTCGATCCCGCCAGAACTCGGGAGCCTCCAGAAACTGCAGTTCCTGAACCTGGATAGCAATTCCCTTTCCGGGTCAATCCCGTCCGAACTTGGAAACCTTGAACAATTGCGGGGCTTGGACTTGCATGTCAATTCCCTTTCCGGGTCGATCCCGCCGGAATTAGGGAACGTTACACAACTGCAGTGGCTAGTGCTGTCTAACAATTCCCTTTCCGGGTCAATCCCGCCCGAACTCGGGAACCTTGAACAACTGCAGAGCCTGTGGCTGTTTGACAATTCCCTTTCCGGGTCAATCCCGCCCGAACTCGGGAACCTCGAACAACTGCAGGAACTTGGCCTGTTTGACAATTCCCTTTCCGGTTCAATCCCGCCCGAACTTGGGAACCTTGAACGGCTACGGTGGCTGCACCTGAATGGCAATTCCCTTTCCGGGTCGATCCCGCCTGAACTTGGTAAACTTTCTCGGCTGAAGGCGCTAGACCTAAGCGAGAATGCCTTCACGGGACGGCTTCCAAGGAATTTGATGCAATTGGATAGTCTTGACGCATTCGACTTCGGTGGCCAAAGCCTTTGTGCTCCTGCCGACGATGAGTTTCAGATGTGGCTGAACAGCATCCCGTATCAGTCGGGACCAACATGTACAGCAACAGCATTGCACTTTGCCAGTGAAATCCCGGATCAATCGTTCCCACTTGAGGTGCCGATTACTCCTCTGATCCTGCCAGAAGCCCAAGGAGGTATTTCACCGGTTGCTTACTCGCTGACCCCCACGCTCCTCGCGGCGCTAGTATACGACCCATCGACGCGCACGATCAGCGGAACGCCAGTGAAGGTGACTTCAAGTCCGATTCCTTATACCTTCAAGGCGACCGATTCTACGGGGGAAACGGATAGCGTGGTGTTCAGTATTGAAGTCTTCGGCCTCGTCGCTTCGGAGCAGGAGGAGCTGCCCGAATCGTTCATGGTCCATGGAAACTATCCCAACCCTTTCCGGGAATCCACGCGCCTGGTGGTCGACCTCCCCTGGTCCGCCACCCTGAATGTGGAGGTATTTGACGTAGTGGGACGGCGCGTACTTTCTCCGCCTCCGATGGATCTGCCCGCCGGATGGGGCCGGAGCATCCGTCTTGAGGGCGCGACATTGCCTTCGGGCCTGTATTTGTATCGGATTCGGGCAACCTCACCGGTGGGAATTCAAAGACAAGTTGGCTACTTCCTGCGTGTGCGGTGATGAATGTACAGGTGCGGATACTGCTTCAGAAGAGTCCAGCAGGATGCATACAGGGAATACATAGCCGACTAGTGACCCCTTAATCTCATGGGTCTTCGCATATCCGGTATCTCGCCGAATCGTTGCGACAGAAACGCCTTTGCTTCTGGCCAAACGCATGTTGAGAAAGGTGTTTTGTAATGGCATCTAATCCACGGTTCTCTTGGCCAGTATTTCCCGCGTTTGCGTGGAGTACGTGATGGCCTGCCGTTCTCGATGAAGCGTAGCGCGCGACCTGTCGAACCCGTGCATACAGACCTGTCTAATCGTATCTGGAGTGATCCGTTGTAATTGGCACACAATCTGCTGGTTTTAGCCAATACCAGACTTCTAATTGCATACTAGCGTTTAGGCCACAAACGACGGGACTGGAGCCTCCAAATTGAATGGCCGTGCTATGCACTGTTGAAGAACGAAGAGAATCGCACCAAAAGCAAGACTAGATCTTCAAAGTCGTTAAGTGGATGAACTTGGAAGCCAGTGTCACTTGGCGGTTACGGGAGGAGTTCAAGGGGTTCTTTGAATATAAATCCTCCGTCGAAGCGAAGACCTATTTTGAATTCTGCTCGCAAGTATGCACGGATCGATAGCGAAGGAAGTGATCAAGATTGCAGAGATCTTTAGGAAACACTTTGATAGGTTTTGCAATGCCCTTTGCTACAAACAATCCAACGCCAAGGCCAAGCGAATCAACGGAATAATTCAAGTGATTAAAACCATTTGTAGAGGATACAGGACGTTTCAATACTTCAGAGTTACCATTCTTTTCTTATGCGGAGGTCTGGATCTTTGTCCCCGACATTTGGGATAGTATCGTTATTTGGCAATGAGCAGACTCCGTATTTCGTTAAGGCTCAACGATTAGATTGGAGGCGTCAGGCTCGCTCAGACGTATTTACGCCAGCAGATCGTGTACGACGTTTCCGAACACATCCGTCAGTCGATACCGCCGGCCCTGATGCCGAAACGTCAGACGTTCATGGTCGACACCCAAGAGGTGAAGAATGGTCGCTTGAAAGTCGTGTACATGCACGGGATTGTGAGCAATATTGTACCCAAGCTCGTCGGTCTCTCCGTATGAAAACCCCTTCTTTATACCTCCGCCGGTCATCCACAATGTAAAGCATCGTGGATGATGATCCCGTCCAAACCCTTCCTGAGTCAGGCGTCCCTGTGAGTAGTTGGTTCTTCCAAATTCACCACCCCAAATCACAAGCGTGTCATCCAGTAGGCCACGTTGCTTAAGGTCTAGGACCAGCGCCGCAGAGGCTTGGTCGGTTTCCCTCGCTTGAGTTTGAATGGCACCATAAAGTCCTCCATGGTGATCCCAGCCTTGGTGGTAGAGCTGAATGAACCGTACACCACGCTCGGCGAGACGGCGTGCCAACAGACAGTTGGCCGCGAATGTGCCCGCTACTCTTGCGTCCTCCCCATAGAGATCAAAGGTTGATTCAGGTTCTTCTTCCAGGGAAGTAACTTCCGGCACAGAGGTTTGCATCCGGAAGGCCATTTCGTATTGGGCGATCTTTGCTTCAATCTCTGGGTCCTGCAGGTTCTGCAACTGGATCTCCTGGAGTTCCCGCAGTGCGCGAACATGTCTTTCGCGGTCCGCGTGTGTAATTCCTGAAGGGTTGCTCAAATAAAGAACAGGGTCCTTGCCTGCCCTGAACTGCACTCCCTGGTGTCGTGACGGCAGGAAGCCATTTCCCCAAAGCCGGGAATACAGGGGTTGCCCCATTTTGTCCTTAGTCACCAGGACAACGAAGGAAGGGAGGTTAGCATTCTCGCTACCTAAACCATAGCTCAGCCATGATCCCATGGAAGGGCGACCAGGTTGTTGAGAGCCACTTTGCAAAAATGTGATCGCAGGATCGTGATTGATCGCATCTGTATACATGGAACGAACAAAACAGAGTTCGTCGGCAATCTGAGATGTATAGGGCATCAGATCGCTGATCCATGCACCGCTTGCTCCATGCTGTGCAAAGGAGAACGGGGACTGCACCATCGGGAAGGTCTTTTGGCCCGCGGTCATGCCAGTAAGGCGTTGCATGCCGCGTACCGATGGCGGAAGCTCCTCACCGTGATGCGCTTCTAGGGCAGGCTTATAGTCAAAAAGGTCCAACTGAGACGGGGCTCCGCTCTGAAGCAAATAAATAATGCGCTTGACTTTTGCGGGAAAGTGCGTGGTCCCCAGAATTCCGGGCACAGGATCCCCGCTGATGTGCTTTCCATTAGCAGAGACCGGATTCAGCAGCGAAGCCAGCGTGGCAGCACCAAGCCCAAGCGTCGTTCGCGTTAAAAAATCCCGTCGCGTGTATTGTTGATCATAATTGTGGCATTCGTGCATGATCTGTCCTCAGCGCTTGGTGTAGGCTTCGTCGTGGTTAAGTATGAGTTGTGTGACCATAGTGAGTGCGGCGGTGTTGGTGCGGTCCAGCGATGCATCCGCAACCAGTTCTCCCACAGAGAAGAGCGAGTCAATATCCGCAGGTCGTGCTGCGAAGCGTTCTTTTTCTTGCGTGTACAGATTTTCCATAAGTGACACTTCCTGGTCACTGGGAGTACGACCTGTAGCAAGCCGGAAACCTCGTTGAATCTGTGCAGTCACACTCTCGGGGGCTTCACGCTGGATACGCTCTGCCAGCGCCCGCGATGCTTCGACAAATTGCGGGTCGTTCAAGAGTACTAACGCCTGGAGTGGGGTATTGGTATTCTGGCGTTGAACGAAACATGTAGATCGATCGGGAGCATCAAAGACCAGCATTGTCGGCGGTGGCGATGTTCGACGGATGAAGGTGTATAGGCTTCGACGATAGAGAGCATCGCCTTCATCCTGTTTGTAGTGTAGCAAGAATTGCGAAAAATTACCCTTTTCAATCCATAACCCTGGAGGCTGGTACGGCTTGACACTCGGACCACCTACCTGATTTACCAGGAGACCGCCGGCTGCAAGTGCGTTATCCCGGACCATTTCTGCGGTCAGGCGATGTTTTGGTCCCCGAGCCAGAAGTACGTTGGCAGGGTCGAATTCTAGCAAAGCCGGAGACGCGACGCTAGACTGGCGATAAGATGCACTCGTCACAATAGATTTGATGAACGCTTTAACGTCATAGCCGGACTCCATAAAAGTGACTGCCAGATAATCCAGCAACGCCGGATGCGAGGGCAGGGCGCCCTGACTCCCAAAATCCTCCGGTGTGACGACCAACCCCTGCCCGAAAAACATCAACCAGTACCGGTTCACCGCCACACGTGCAGTCAGCGGCTGTTCAGAACTGAAAAGCCACTGCGCCAAACCCAGACGGGTAGGGGGTAGACTGTCTGGTAATAATCCAAGCACCTCGGGGGTTTCGGGGTGCACTTGATTTCGTGGCTGATCGTAGAGACCGCGCTCAAGAATGTGTGTCGGGCGCGGTTCGGTCATCTCTTCCATAACCATAACCTCCATCACTTCATTGACGGCCGTATTTTCCTCCACTCGAGCCTCTTTGAGCTCCCGAAGTAGCCGTCCATAACGCGCATCGTGATAGTGAAGGTAGGCCGCCAACTCATCCTCTTCCCGGGCCGGCACACCAGCCAGTGTGGTGATATCGGAAGTGGTCAGCGTTCGCGCATATAGCCTGAGTTCGTCCATATCGCCCAGGAATATACCGTCGTCTCCCCCAAATGCACGATAGCTTCGACCAATGCGCATCGGCCGGCTTGTGAGGCGGTAGAGCCCATCTACAGGGAGAATGCTCTTGTAGAGTTTATCGTATTCAATCACAACGGGAACGCGTAGTCCCTTCACATGAAGATGAACCCCGTCTGCACGGCTGGAGCCGTCATAGGTTACCGCGATATGCGTCCAATCTTTCGCGGCTATGGGGTCCGTGGACCGCACATGCAGGTAGTTGTGTGGAAGAGCATGGATTAGACGAACCGAAAGGTGATTGAGGCTGTCCAGATATACCTCCCATCCGCGCCAGTACGTGTTTTTATGGAATGCATTGCCGACAATCCGCGTATAGGCTCCAGACGTATCTGGTCGAAGCCATACGGTGACGGAAAAAGGATCACTACGCTCAAAATTACCAGCTTCGGCGACCTGCAGAAAGTCGTAATCACTGTCAAAATTTATTGCCTTTCCCGATGGCCCCTCTACCAGCGTCAGTGTGCCGCCACCAGTCTTACCCTCCTTGCCGTCAGGCACGCTGTTTGGCGTCGAGTCACCTGTGGTCTGATCAAACGGAAAGTAGCTGACTAGGTCCAGGCCAAGTCCATCTTCCGGTACTTGGGCCTCCATGTAAGTCCCCACACGTTTGACATCCTCTTCATGAGCGATCAGTGCAGCTTCCAATTCTTCAATTCGATCACGCTTTTTTTCAAGCTCAGCTTCTTCTTCCGGTGTAGGCAGCATGAGTAGAGGGCCGGCATTGCCATCATCGCCGGTCATCCCCAGTTCATTTACATTGTTGAAGAATGCAGAGAGCTGGAAATACTCCGCCTGGGAAACAGGGTCAAACTTGTGATCATGGCATCGCGCGCATTCCATTGTTAGTCCCAGAAAGGCCCGCGAAGTTGTATTTGTGCGGTCGGCTACGTACTCGAGACGGTATTCTTCGTCAATCACTCCACCCTCCGCAGTCATGGGGTGGTTGCGATGAAATCCCGTAGCCAGTACCTGCTCCCGGCTAGCATTTGGGAGCAAATCACCGGCGAACTGCCAGGTCACGAACTGATCGTAAGGCATGTTCTCATTGAAGGCCTTGATCACCCAGTCCCGCCAGGGCCACATCGTTCGGATACCATCCGCATGATACCCATGACTGTCTGCGTACCTGGATAAGTCCATCCACTCGGTTGCCATGCGTTCCCCGTAGTTTTCAGAGGCCAACAGGCGATCAACCACGCGTTCGTATGCACCGGGTCTGATATCTGTCAGGAAATCATCGATTTGTTCAAGCGTTGGGGGTAACCCGGTAAGATCCAGTGTGACGCGACGCAGCAGACGTTCGCGATCTGCTTCCTCGGCGGGAGTCAATCCTTCTCGCTCAAGGCGTGCAAGGATAAAGTGGTCAATGTTGTTTTGCGGCCAGTCCTCGTTTTCCACAGCGGGGACTGGAGGCAGGAGCGGGGGTATGAAGGCCCAATGGGGTTTCCATTCGGCACCCTGTTTGATCCAGCGCTCTATCAGGGCAATTTCATAGTCAGAGAGCGTCAGGTTGGATTCGGGAGGCGGCATGACCGTTTCTGCATCCTTGGAGGTGATACGGTGCATCACCTTGCTGCGTCCAGGCCGCTTGGGGACAATGGCATGTCCACCGGACTCCAACTTTGTTAAGAGTGCTCCCTCCTTTGTATAAAGCCGCAGATCCCCTTGGCGTGCATTGTCGTCAGGTCCGTGGCATGCATAGCAACGATCGGATAAAAGTGGCTTAATGTGGAAGTTGTAATCGACGCGTTCCGGCAGGCGGGCAAGCATGTCGGAATCCAGTTCAGTACCGGATGAACAGGCTCCCACTAGAAGTATGAGCACAAGCGAAAAGAAACGCATTAAGAAAAATTCAACATGACAACCCCCAATTTAATTATTTATTGCAAGAGGTACTTGCAAAATGCGTGTCGCAAGCACAGAAATCCAATTTTCGTTGAGCACCTTGGAAATGTTGAACGAACGGTAGAAGGTCCGAGTTTTCGATGGATGATGGCGAACACGCATGCTACCTGGGAGGATTACCTCAATTCGCGACTCCGGATCACATGATTCGGGGACGGATAGTTCGCGAGCCCTTCACTATTTCAACTCTTTAAGGGCAATGCGTGCAAAGGCAATTCCGTAGTAGCTGTTTTCGTGGTTGGGACCGGCTTCATACAACAGCCCAATAGTGTCATCGGGTAGGCGCACAATATCTGAATAGGCACTCATACTTTCATGCACAACGAGTGAGGCGGGCCATGTGATTCCGTCATCGAAACTTGCGCGGAGCGTCATGCGCTCGCGCCGCACCTGACTGGCTGGGTTGGAGAACAAGAGCACGTTCTGACCTTCTTCGGCGAAGGAGAAGCGCTGTAGACTGGCCTGGCATATGGGTTCAATCAGCGTGGAGTCCGCCACCAGATTGCTCCAGGTCATGCCACCGTCGCTGCTGTGAGCAATTTTACGGTAGCGTTCGCTTGGTGCATAGTTGCGCATGTTGAGTAGCAGGCGGCCATCGCTCAATTCGGCTACTTCAGATTCATTGACCTGGTGCTGTGGTGTAGTTCCACCGAGGTGCCATGTTTTGCCGTGATCGTCAGAATAGATGACGTGTGAGTAATAGTGTTTGGTCGACGCTTCTATGTGATCACAGGCCACCATCAACCTTCCTTTATGTGGTCCGCGCGTGAGTTGTATTCCCGATCCTGGACCGGTGGCATACCAGGTCCAGTTTGGCTGCTTGACATTCTGTGTGATCTCCTTGGGTTCTGTCCATGTCTTTCCATTGTCCATGGATGAAAGCACAAACACGCGTCTCGTATCTGTTGAGGTCTGTGCAATGATCTCACGCTCATGATCGGTGCCCAGATTGTGGGTGACCAAGAGGAACAGCGTGCCCGTTTCGGTGTCGACGACGGGAGCGGGATTGCCGACAGTGTGTTTATCTTTATCCCAGACGAGTTCCAGCGTACTCCACGTGCGTCCTTGATCGGTTGAACGCTTGTATACAAGATCAATGTCACCCGTATCAGAGCAGCTGTTCTTGCGTCCCTCAGCAAAGGCCAGTACGTCACCGTTGGGAACTACGATTACCGCGGGAATTCGGTAGCAGTTGTATCCTTCCAGTCCGCCCACAAATATGTAATCAGGAGAAGGAAAGAAGAGGGTACTTAAAAGTATCGGGATGAGCATTAGGAATTAGTAACCTATCAAAAGAGAAATAGCTGAAGGTAGTTTACGGGATTGTGTATAAGCCCCTGTTATAGGGGTACAAACTGAATCCTTCCCGGACGAACATACGGACAAACTCGGAGAACAGCAAAAGATACGTTGATGTGAAAAATGGGGACGACCGGCCCGGTATATGATCGCCGAGGACATCTCTTTAAAGGACAAAAGAACGCCAATAAAGACCCTGTGCAAGCCTCACAGCACGCTTGCGTGTTAAGTCACGGGCCGTACGTGAGATACCGAAATCAGTCGGACTGATATCACGCTCAAAGTTCTTTTCGTGCATGCCGAAGTCCCAAATCTGCTGTTCTGCGAATGTAAGATAGCTTCAGCGTCTGCGGGTTATTGTTAGGTGCAAGTGTAGCAGTGTTATCTTTGATTTTCTCCGCAATTTATTCTGAACTCACCTTTTGAGGTTAATCATGACACGGAGCACATTCTTGATGCTATTTCTTTTCCTCACCGTAACACAAACTTCTGCGGAGGCACAACACCGTATTGTTTTCCTGGGCGATTCCATAACGGAAGCGGGGGCAAATCCAGGAGGTTATGTTTCGCTAGTTGCCGATTCGCTGCAAAAGATCAGTGCAGACATAGTAGTGCAAGGAGCGGGAATCAGCGGTAACAAGGTCCCTGACCTCCTTGGGCGACTGGATGCAGACGTGTTGGCACATGAGCCGACCCATGTGGTGATCTACATTGGCATAAATGATGTCTGGCATCATTTTGAGTTTGATCAGGTCACGGGCACCGATCCAGAGACGTTTGAGAATGGGTTGGGAGAGTTGATTGATCGTATTGAGCAAGCAGATGCTGTGCCATTGCTATGCACGCCTAGCGTGATTGGAGAAGACACAGATAGTGATTCTGAGGTCAATATTCGTCTTCAGGAATACGCACAAATCAGCCGCAGCGTAGCAGAGGACAAGGGTACGCACCTCTGTGACCTGCGGGTAGCCTTTGAAGAATATCTGACTGCAAATAATCCCGATAGGGCATACGAGGGCATACTTACTTCCGACGGCGTTCATCTAAATGCAGACGGGAATCGCTTTGTAGCCAATTTTATGGTGCAGCAATTAAAGTCAGTGCTGGAGCCTTAGGCCACATACGGAATCGTAAGAGGTCCCTCAGGTACTATGGCTACAGGGGCAGCAGGGTTCCCCAGACACGCAAGCTCGGCATCAATCGCGCTCCGCACATCCACAACGGGAGTCAAGTGTGCGCGCTGAACGAGTGCAGGATCCAGCTCGCTGAACAAACCGACACGGCATGTCCGGACAATTTGAAGCAGTTTCTGTGTCTGCCACTGGTCAGGTTCACTAAAATCAGGGCTGCTGATTGCCCGCCATGCTTCGTCCGGGCTTTCCCACCGAAGGACCTGATTCTTAAAGGCGCCATGCTCAGGGAAGCCGTCATTGCACCGGGCTGCGGTAATAATTAGACCGCCCGGTGCGGTAATTGAATGCGCAGCGGACATCCCTTTGACAGTCTGGTACAGATTGAGGTCCAGCGGATATCCACTGTTCGTAGTAACCACGATCAGGAAGGGCTCTTCGACGCGGACCATAGCTGTATTTCTGGAAAACTCACATCCCGCCTTGTGAGCAGCATCTACATCACCACAGAAGTATCCCGTGATCTGCCGATCAGTGTTGAGGGTTACGTTTACCAGAAAGTCTACAGGGAGCAGTTTGCCCGCTGCGCGCACATGGTTTTGTGTGGGATTCCCCTCAATCAGACCCCATGTGCTCTTTGGATGAGCGATATTGGTGAATCCATGGTAGGTCTGGATGGCGTCCAGATTGGCTATTCCCGGGAAGACTGCTTTGTATCCGCCGCTGAACCCCGCCATAAAATGAGGTTCAATGAATCCCATCAGGATTCGACGATCTGCCTGTACATAGTCTGCACAATAGGCAACCTCATAGTCGTAGGGGCTTCGGCCTGCCGGCAGCAGCGAAGTGGTATCCCGCGCATCGTGATTAACTATGCGATAATTGGCTAGGATTTCCGGGCCAACCATTTGAAGCAGCTCAGCGTGTGTATTGCCGCGATGTGTGCCTGTACCAACGATTATGGTGACATCACCCGGATCAAGACCACGCACCTCCTCGAATAGCCAGGGCAAGAGGCGATCACTAGGAAGCGCCCGTGTAATGTCCGGAATGGCAATGGCAAGCGTTTCTCCAGGAGCAATTAGCTCGCGAAGTGGGGCCGTCTCATAGGGGCGTCGAACGGACTCAAGGAATCCGGCATGCTCGTCTTGCAGGCCCTCGAGATATCGCGGGCGGAGTACTGCGGCGTTGAGCCCAGTCAGGTCCAGCGGTAATCCCTCCGAGCCGTAGTCTAAACGCACTACGTTAGCATTCTCGTTCATTGTAGCCGAAGTCTCACATGCAGAATTGATCCTTTTACACCAATCAAGGTACGCGGTCGCATGTAGAATCGACCAAGCAATGATTGCTCAAACGATTTACATCGGTTGAAGGCACCAAAAACTGTGTTTGATGTACCAGACAGTGGGTATTCTTGCGAGATATGTACGAGATGCCCGGTTTATTTTTCGCACGGAGAAACATTCTATTGCCGAAAGATAAACGGACAGAACGCTAATTGTATCTGATTCGCACGATAAAGGCTTCGGTTGCCCATTTTCATAGCTTACATTTCTCTTATTCGTTTGATGCATAGGATTGCGAGTGCGTACAACTGTCGGATATCTCTATGCGCTGTTCTCCAAGGCTCAAATCCACAACGAAGGTCAAAACAATGAGTGACTCTTTCAATCCGGTCAATGGCAAACCAGAAGGTTCTTCTCCGACGAGACAACGGCATGCACAGGACTCGGATTACACTATGCAACTTCCTCCCGCTGAAGAACTCGCGAAATATGAAGAAATATCTCCCGGTATATCCGATCGGATCCTGGCCGTGATAGAGCAAGAGAGGGAGCTGGATGGCCTCAATATTTCTCTGCAGCGTAGACGCGCTATTATGACCACGGCGGTCTCGCTTGCCTTCGTCGCAGTTGCGGGCGTTGGGATCTGGCTTGAAGTATTTTGGCCTGTAGTATTGGTTCTTGGTCTTGGTGGGATTGTGCCATTTATCCTACGTGAGATTTCCAGACGATAGCAATACCGGGGTAACAAGGTCAGAGTATCCAGGAGATCATATAGATGGGTTTGGGCCGTTGTGCGGAGTACACAGGGATAGCTCCAAAAAGCGCTGGTCATTGGTTACGAGAACTGAATCACATGGGTTAGTAGCAATTATCTGCTCTGCACCGAGACAGCGCCCCTACTCGAATTCCTGAATGTTTACGGATGGCGAGGCTTCAATCAGATCCGCAAGATTATCTAGGGCCGCCATCTCGTCACGCTGCATCAGGGGGCGGATAACGGGCAACAGAGCGCGGTTAATGAATGACGATCCACGCATGACGATGGTCTGTTGGATGCGTGAACCTTCCCCTAAAGTCTCAAACGTTACAGAACGGTAACCGGAATAGGTCGAAGTTTCGATATCTGCGTGGTATTCTTGTAGAGGGATGACGGAGGTAACTGTTTCCAATCGGGCGCTTCCATCTGTAAACTCCAGGCGGAAGGAGGCGCCCAATGACATGGGTTGACCATGGAGGGCTTCGACATTTTCCAGGTTCCTCTGCCAAAGATTTTGTCGATCTATGTCAATAAAGGTCACCCAGGATTCGGCAACCGGAGACTTGACACGTGCCGTGGCCGTATAGCTGACTTCCTTTACGAACAAGCCCATGATCACAAGCGCAAGCAAGGCCGCCGAAAGCAGTACAGAAGCCGTACGGAGCGTTTGTTTCATAGTGCGTGAGAAGAAGTTGACCAGCGTGTCGAGTTCAGCACAAGATTATACGCCATAGGTCCTACCTTTGTGTTATGATACAAAAACAAACCTCCATGCCGGCTCCGCGAGGGCGGGCCACAGCAACAAACCCCGCTACTCGATTTGACCCAATCAGCGTGGAGTTAGATCCAAATGCTTTAGAGCCTGATGAGCAGCGACAGACCAGCACCCAGTTCTTTGAGGATGCCTCCAGGTCGATTCTTGTCAGGAATGATTCTCCAGACGTTGGCTTTACCTGGGGCGTCAATCCATACCGCGGCTGCGAGCACGGTTGTATATACTGTTATGCGCGACCAAGTCACGAATACTTGGGCTGGAGTGCAGGTCTGGATTTCGAAACAAAGATCCTGGTCAAACGCAAGGCCCCTGAGCTTTTGAGCAGGGAACTAAGAAAAAAGTCATGGAAACCAGACGTCATTTCATTGTCCGGCAATACAGATCCATATCAACCCGCGGAACGCCGATTCAAACTGACACGTGGCTGTTTGCAGACGCTCCGGGACCACCGCAATCCTGTGGGCATCATTACTAAGAATCATCTCGTTACACGGGATTTGGATATCCTGGCTCCGATGGCCAAACTTGGCCTGGCACACGTGTTTATTTCAATAACAACGCTTCGCAACAAAATAGCCAGTGCGATGGAACCGCGCACCAGTATCCCGTCACGTCGTCTGGACGCCATAGAAAAGCTAACCAAGGCGGGGATACCTGTGGGGGTAATGATAGCTCCAATAGTTCCGGGTTTGACGGATGAGGAGCTTCCTGCGATTGCGCAGGCCGCTGCCGAACGTGGTGCTGTTCGGGCTGGATACATAATGCTTCGGCTTCCCGGGCCGGTGGCCCCGCTCTTTCAGGATTGGCTGGATCGTGAGATACCTGAACGTAAGGATAGAATATTGAGTCGGGTCAGAGAGATGCGCTCGGGCAGACTGAACGATCCTCGCTTTCGTTATCGGATGAAGGGGGAGGGCATATGGGCGCAAACCCTGGCCAGGCTCTTTGAGGTGACCTGCAAGCGATACAACCTCAATCAGCCAATGCCACCACTTCGGACGGACCAGTTTATCCGAAATCCAAGTAACCAACTCAGCCTCTTTGATCAGGAACCCCAAGATTCGGCATAACAGGATTATGGAAGCGTTTCATCCTATTGTGGCTTCCTGGTTCGGAGATGCATTCGAATCCCCAACCGAAGTGCAGGAGCAGGCATGGCCTTGCATCCAGCGTGGAGAGAATACGCTGATCGCTGCTCCAACAGGTGCAGGGAAAACTTTGGCAGCATTCTTGGTTGCGATTGACCGACTCCTGCAGAAAAGTCTTGAGGGTTCGCTGGCCAATGAGACCACGGTCGTATATGTTTCGCCACTGAAAGCGCTCAGCACGGATGTAAACGTAAACTTGTCTGTTCCACTTGAGGGTATGCAAGAACGGATTCGTGCACGCGGGTACTCAATGTCCCCCATCAGAACCGCCGTACGTACGGGAGATACCAGTGCGTCCAGGCGGGCGGCAATGCTTAGAAAGCCGCCACATATTCTGGTGACAACTCCTGAGTCCCTCTATCTCCTGGTCACAGCGAAGCGTAGCCGGGAAATGCTCCAGACCGTACAGACGATCATTGTTGACGAGATTCATGCCGTTCTTCCATCGCGCAGAGGGGCACATCTGGCATTGACACTGGAACGTCTGGCGCATGTATCCGGACATTCGATCCAGCGTATTGGGCTTTCGGCTACTCAAAGACCAGTCAACATCGTAGCTTCCTACTTGACTGGATGTGGGGGGAACTGTACGATTGTGGACCTTGGGCACAACCGCAAGATGGAGCTTGCGCTGGAACTTTCCCAATCGCCCCTAGAGGCAATAATGGCCCACGAAGTCTGGGCAGAAATCTATGATCGCCTCGCGGAGCTTGCAACTGACCATCGTACGACGCTAGTGTTCACCAGCACGCGGCATCTGGCCGAACGCATTGCGCGTCATTTGGGCGAGCGTCTAGGGAACGACAACGTATCAGCACATCACGGCAGTCTGGCACACGCACGCAGGCGTGACGCTGAAGACAGGCTTAAGCGGGGAGACCTCCGTGTACTTGTAGCCACAGCTTCTCTGGAATTGGGCATTGATATTGGATCCGTTGACCTGGTTTGTCAGATCGGATCCCCAAGATCCATTTCGACGTTATTGCAGCGCGTCGGCAGAGCGGGGCATTACATTGGAGGCACGGCCAAGGGGCGACTGTTTCCGACCACACGTGATGATTTACTTGAATGTGTAGCCTTGCTTGCTGCCGTTCAAGATGGGATGCTGGAGCGCGTGAAGCCCCAGGAAAACCCGATAGATGTACTGGCGCAGCAGATTGTAGCAGAGGCATCAGCGGAAGATTGGCAAGCAGACGCATTGTATGAACTATTCAAGCGTGCCTGGCCGTATCGTAATCTCGGCCGGAAGGTTTTTGATACGACGGTGGCAATGACCGCACAGGGGTTTGACACTGCTCGCGGTCGACGCAAGGGGCTTCTGTACCATGATGCCATAAACGGACGCATCAGTGGCAGACCGGCTGCGCGTTTGGTTGCGCTCACATCCGGGGGTGCAATCCCCGACTCAGCAGAGTACAGAGTAGTTATGGAGCCAACCGGAACGCCGGTTGGGAAGGTTCATGAAGATTTTGCAGTTGAAAGTTTTGCAGGAGATATTTTTCAGTTGGGTAGCAATTCGTGGCGCTTTCTAAAAGTGGATTCGGGTGTTGTGCGAGTAGAGGACGCCCACGGTGAACCTCCTACATTCCCGTTTTGGTTAGGGGAGTCCAATGCGCGTAGCGACGAGCTTTCCAGAGCACTCTCAAAGCTCCGGGCGACGATCAACCCACATCTGGACAGTCGCACAAACGCAGCGAACTGGCTAGAGAATAATAAAGGGCTCCCCAGTCCGGCTGCTGCGCAGATTGCCGAGTACCTAGTTGCCGCCAAGGAGTCTCTCGATGCAATTCCGTTGCAGGAAGAGTTGGTTGCCGAGCGTTTTTTCGACGATTCCGGTGGGACCCAATTAGTGATTCACACCCCTTATGGGATGCGTGTTAATCGCGCTTGGGGTTTGGCACTACGCAAACGTCTCTGCCAGATATATAACTATGAATTGCAGGCGGCAGCCACCGAGAACAGTATCCTTCTTTCATTCGGACCACAGCACTCTTTTCCCACAGAGGATGTATTCAAGCTCCTCGAGTCAAGGACGGTGAAGGATATTCTAGTGCAGGCGGTTCTGGATGCCCCAATGTTTCAGATGCGCTGGCGCTGGGCAATGAATATTGCGTTGGCGGTGCCGCGGGCACGTGGAGGAAAGAAGGTGGCGCCGCAGTTGCAGCGAATGCAGGCCGAAGATATCCTGCTTTCGATATTTCCAGATGCCGGGGCACATTTGGAGAATGTTTCCGGTGAGCGTACGCCGCCTAGGCATCCGCTGATAGACCAAGTGCTTGAAGACTGCCTGCAGGAGGCAATGGACTGTAAACACCTCCAAAGATTGTTAGAGCAGATTCAGTCAGGAGCCATTCAAGTTCATGCGGTGAATACACCAGAACCTTCTCCCTTGGCGCAGGAAGTGTTGGCAGCAAGCCCGTATGCCTTTCTTGACGATGCGCCACTGCAAGAGCGACGCGCTCAGGCGGTGTACCATCGTCGAGCTTTTGAACCTTCCCAAAATACGGATATAGGTTATCTGGATGAGGGGATTCTGCAGGAAGTACTGGAGGAGGCGCAGCCACGGGTAAGAAGCGCTGATGAATTGCATGATCTTCTACTGACCGCCGGTTGCCTTAAAGCTAGGCAGGACAGCCCGTACACGGACTGGTTCGAGGAACTTATCGGAGATGGTCGGGTCGCCCTCCTGCGCCTTGCAGAAGGACAGGAGGTGTGGGTTGCAACGGAAAGATTATATGAAGCCTTGGTGCTCTGGAAAAAGGCGGTTGTAATCCCATCGGTGAAAGCATTGGACACAGACGCGGACGCGTCCGAAGCCGTGCAGAATTTTGTGCTTGGGCTTATGGAAGTGCATGCACCGATGACGGCTGAAGAAGTCGCATCACATCTGTATATAACACTTGCTGATGCTGAACCTGCCCTCATAGCACTGGAGGGCCGCGGAGCATTGCTTAGAGGCAGTTTTACTCAATGCACCAGCGGATCCAAACAGTGGTGCCATCGCGGGATCCTCGCAAGAGTCTACAGAAAAACCGTAAATCATCTTCGGGCTGAAATCAGTCCGGTTACACAGGCGGACTATTTACGGTTCTTATTCGCCTGGCAAAAAGCAGCCCCTGCTTATCAGGTTGCCGGACAGGATGGATTGCTGGCTGTTTTAAAGCAGTTAAGCGGATTTGCGTTGCAAGCTGCCGCCTGGGAGTCAGATGTTCTACCGGTCCGTGTCAAGGATTACAGTCCAGCAATGCTGGATTTACTGTGCATGACCGGACAGGTGCAGTGGTTTCGGGCAGTGGGCAGCAAGTCTGCACCGATGCGCTCAACCTCCATTATCCTTTGTATTCGGGAGCATTGCGACCTGTTCAGCAATGGAGGCCACCAGGAAGGGTTATCTGCGGTTGCCGAGGAAGTTCTCGAAGTGCTTACAACGAGAGGGGCCTCGTTCCTGCATGAACTGGAGAATTCCTGCAATCTCCTGCCCACACAGATTGAGTCGGGCCTGCAGGAGCTGGTCTCGCTAGGGATCGTGACCAGCGACGGGTTTGCGGGTTTGCGATTCCTGCTGACTCCCGTAGATAAGCGACGAAAGCATCGTGGGACGGAGGCACATTTGAATGCGATCGGCCGATGGAGTACTCTTACACGAGGACAGGTGCACGACGATGAGGCAAACATAAAATTGGCGAAGCTCTTGTTGTCACGTTACGGAGTTATTTGTCGTCGGGTGCTGGTACGGGAGCCCAATTTGCCACCATGGCGTGACCTTGTGCGCATTTATTGGGATATGGAGCTTCGCGGAGAAGTTCGAGGAGGGCGTTTTATTGCAGGGGTTCCCGGTGAGCAGTTTGGATTACCTGAGGCGGTGGGGTTGTTACGGCGTATCAGGCGGGACAAAACGCTCTGTGCTGAACCAGTGGGGCTTAGCGCTGCCGATCCTTTGAATCTGGCAGGTATTGTTGGAGCGGGTGCTAGACTACCAGCACTCGCATCAAACCGGATGGTCTACCAGTCAGGTGAAGTTGTGGCGAAACTGTCTGGAAGGGACGAAAAGGGTGAATCAGTAGCTCCTGGCCTTCGGAAGATGTTACGCACGCAGCAAGTTCATTTCAGGACGCGGCCTCAGTAGCACATAGGCCAGTTGCCACTGAGCATGCTTTCTGAATCATTTTTTCCAGAACTTCCAAGTTCACATCATCCAATCTTTTGATGTAAAGGCAACTCTTGCCGCGTGTATGTCTGCCGAGTTTTGTCAAAGCTTCTTTGTGGTGATCTAATCCACCGGCCAAGTACAGGCTGAAGGCCTTTTTTCGGGGTGAGAACCCCACCTTGAACCATTCACCGGTGCGCCCCGACGCATAACGGTAGTGGAATTGACCAAACCCAATGATGGTGGGCCCCCACATCGTCGGTGAATCACCCGTGGCTTCCCCCATCATGCGAAGGAGAATAGTGCTGTCAGCCTGCTGTTCTGGGCGCCCCAATTCGTCCAGAAATTTCTGTACGTCTACTTCTGTTGGTCGGGTTTTTGGACTGGACATTGTCAGTGAAATCGTGTCTCGAATAAGTTAAATATGCTGGGGTTCAATATAAGTTTGAACCCAAGTTAGTTGGACTAGTACTTCGATGCGCGAATCAAGTGCGAGGGCTCGAACTGCGTCAAAACATACTAGATATGACATTACATGCATTTCTAGATACGGAATATGGACGCTTTGGCGATTTACGTTTGCGGAGCATCGTGCGAAAGCATGCAGATCTTGAGATGCGCAGGGGCCCTGCAGCGGAGACACCGCTACATGTTGCGGTTCGTCGCT
>VXLY01000056.1 GCA_009841335.1 Rhodothermaceae bacterium
CGAACAAGGAAATACATCGCAGAGCAGGAGTGGTCAATGCCCGACTCATCCATTGTCGTTCTACTCGGCGGCGCGGGCTGTTCCGGCGACCAAGTGGCTACGCTGCGCCGATGGTCGAACCTGCCACCGGAGTCTGAATGGCAGGACTATGATGTCATGGCCATTTACGCAGACCCCATAGTGGGTGAAAATACGGCGGTGATGGAAACACTGGTACTACGGCGGGTAAGTCGAGCCAACATCCCATTCTTCGTATCTCGCGACAGTACGTTCAGCCCAAGGGGATCAGGCTTGCGCACCCCACAAGTGGTGCTTGTGGAGTCGGGCCGCATAACTGGCGTACTCGGCACACTGGAGTCCCCCGTCGGTCCATAAACATGCCGAAGGGCGGTGATAGTCCCCACTTACAGTCCCAGCCCTTGATCCCTCCTCCGAACGCGGCCCATATTGCGTTCCGGTTCCCGCTGTTTCCAGAAATCCCCTCAGACGATGCGAGCAATGGCTGAGGTTTTGAAGTCGAGCGTCTTGAGCTCTTTTGCCTAGGGCGGGCGTTCTTTTTCAGGGGGCGGTCGAGGACAATTTTGGAGAGTGTCTGGACGTATCCAGTTCGGAGTTCACAGACGAATATCCATTTGCCGCGCTACGTGTTTGGCAAGAACATCAAATTCGACATTACAGCGCATGCCTGTCTTCCATGTAGACGCATTCGTATGCTTGAATGTATGAGGAATAATGGCAACAGAGATACGCAGATCACGGAGATCTGCAATCGTCAGACTTATGCCATCCAGAGCAATCGATCCGCGCGGAATGACCAACCCGGCATACTCTGACGGAATCACGAACTCAAAAAGCCGCTCGCCCCCTTGTTGAGATACTTGGGTAATCGGGCATGTTGTATCCACATGCCCCTGGACAATATGTCCATCCAGTCGGGTATCTGCGAACATTGCACGCTCGAGGTTGACCGGAGTGCCCGCTGACAGTTCGCCCAATGTGGTTTTAGAGATGGTTTCCGGGACCGCCAAGACTGTAAAATCGTCTTCTGATTGGTCGATTACACTCTGGCAGGTGCCGTTTATGGCGATGCTTTGTCCAGCGCACAGTTCAGAGGACAGGGCCGCACCAATAGTCAGCACCCTCCCACGAGGGGTTTGCTGGACACTTTTCAGTTGACCAATTTGCTCTATAAGACCCGTAAACATGTTGACTTCAAGCCGGAATTGGGTGTTTGTATCCCGTAAATAGCTGGTCTACTCCAATCTTTTCCCAGGAATATTGTGCAAATACAAGGCTTTGGGTCAATTTCTCAACCCCTAGATCCCCAAAAGCACGCAAGCCGTTCCCGATCATTTTGGGTGCGATAAACAGTCGAAGCCGATCAACGAGGTTTTGGCGTAACAGTGCCGAGGCCAGTTCAGGTCCTGCTTCAACAAAAAGCGACTGTATCCGTGAACCGGCTTGCGTTGTTCCTCCAAGTAGACGGATCAGTTTGGGAAGGGACACACGACCTGCATTAGACGGAGCGGTCACAAGGCAACCTCCGTTGCTAAGAAACTGGTCACTGTACTCGGGCTTAACGCCCTCCGCGACGACCACCGTCGTCTTTGCAGCCCATTGATCCGTAAAAAGCTTGAGTGTGGCGGGTAGCCTACCGCTTCCGTCTAGAACAATGCGCATGGGTTGCGTTCCTGAAACGTGCCGAACAGTAAGGCGCGGATTATCCATCCGTGCTGTTCCCGAGCCTACAAGCACAGCATCGTGCTCTTTCCGCCAAACATGAACTTGTTTCCGGGCCTCCCCGCCGGTGATCCATTGACTCTCGCCTGATACAGTTGCAACACAGCCATCCAGGGATTGTGCAATTTTTAGGGTCACAAATGGAAGGCCTCTAGTGTGCCAATGGACAAAGGCTTCGTTGAATCGATAGCATTCGTCCCTCAGGATATCGGCAGTAACTGCGACTTTGTGCTTTCTAAGCATCGCTATTCCGCCCGCTGCCTTTGGGTTCGGATCACGCATTCCAATTATAACACGAGCAACGCCGGCCTGCAGAATATCTCGCGTGCATGGCGGTGTTCGTCCCTGGTGATTGCAGGGTTCAAGGTTCACGACAAGAGTAGCTCCCTTTAGAGCCTGCGGTCCATGCCTTGAACCAGCCTGCTGAATGGCGTCCGTTTCTGCATGAGGACCTCCTGCGCACCTGTGCCACCCCTCCCCAAGAAGTTTGCCCTCGGGGCTTAGGATTACGCAGCCGACGCGCGGATTCGGGCTTGTTGCACTATCAGCATTGGCTGCTAAAGAGAGACAACGCTCCATCCAGTACGCAGCTGACTCTTTAGTCATCAGATAAGGCCGGTAATTGAATGGATTCAAACGCGAGAATGCGAACTGACGTTTCCAGGTGAATATGTAGGGGATTGCCACCAAGTCTGTTGTGCTGGGGCCATATTGAACAACAGACTTTACAGCGAGGAACCCGGTATGCGAAAGTATTCAAGAAAATAAGCCGGGAAGTACAGCCAATTTGCTTACTGACGGGTGCATGCGGTTTGTGGGAACCAAGTGTAGTTATTGGTTCCCGTTTGAGGATCATTGCAGGGGACTATTGACTTCCTTGCTCTCGGAGACCTGCCTTAAGGCAAGCGACAAGGCAGGTCAGCCATGATATGTAATGAAGTGCCGCGAAATGATGTAAATTGAACTTTCAGAGCCTGCACAGCGACGTTACGCCCGCTGTGTACGTTCTTTTGAAATTTATTCGAGATCATATCAGTGAAGCATATGGACAAACAGGCAAAGCTTTATCGATGGGACGACTTACCCATTGAAGAGGTCAAAACTGGCCTTGGCCGCCGAATCATCACAGGCGAGCGCATGATGATAACACATGTTTACCTTGACAAGGACAGCGTGGTGCCCTGGCATTCGCACGATAATGAGCAGCTCACGTATGTTCTGTCGGGTGCACTGAGATTCTGGCTTGGAGATAATGGGGAACAGGAGGTTGTTGTGCATGAAGGAGAGGTACTGTTCATCCCCTCCCATTTGCCTCATAAGGCCGTTGCGCTCGAGGATACACTGGATGTAGATATTTTTTGTCCGCCACGACAAGACTGGCTAGATGGAACCGATGCGTACTTGCGTTAGCCTTCTCCTCCTTGCCTGCCTGGTTGCTCCAGCACAGGCGCAGACTCCCATCAGCGACCCTCCATCCTGGGCGGATGAAGCTGTATGGTACCAGATTTTTGTTGAACGATTCCGTAATGGAGATCCCGATAATGATCCGACACCAGAAGATATACTCGGCTTCTGGTTTGGACCGCAGCCGGAAAACTGGGCAACTACGCCCTGGACGCACGATTGGTACAAACAGGAGGACTGGGCCTTGGAGAACGAAATGGAATTCTATACTGCTGTGCAATACCGGCGTTACGGTGGAGATTTGCAAGGGGTACTGGATAAACTTGATTACCTGAAGGAATTGGGGGTTACTGCACTTTATTTGAATCCAATAAATGATGCACCGTCCCTGCACAAGTTTGATGCACGAAACTATCGGCATGTAGATCGAAATTTCGGGCCTGATCCTGTGGGTGATCGCCAGATAGCGGAAGCAGAGGATCCCCTGGATCCAGATACCTGGCAATGGACGGCGGCAGACAGCCTTTTCCTGAAGCTGATCGAGGAGGTGCATGCCAGAGACATGCGGATCATACTGGACTATTCCTGGAATCACACCGGGGTGAGGTTCTGGGCCTGGGAAGATATTCTGGAGAACCAGCAGGAATCCGTATTTGCTGACTGGTACGAGATCAATGCTTTTGACAATCCAGCTACACCAGATACCAATGAGTTTTCATATGACGGCTGGCTGGGAGTAAAATCGCTGCCGGAACTGGCAAAAATAGACGTACCACCAGATCATGTCCATGGTGCGCATGAGGGAAACTTGCATCCGGGACCCAAAGCTCACATCTACAATGTGACCAGGCGGTGGCTGGATCCGAACGGAGATGGCAACCCGGAGGATGGCCTAGATGGATTCCGGCTGGATGTTGCCGAGATGGTTCCCTTAGGGTTCTGGCGTGATTATCGCGAATTCGTCAGAAGCATAAACCCCGAGGTATACCTTGTAGGCGAAGTCTGGTGGGATTCATGGCCACATCATATGGCGGATCCTGTTCCCTGGGTTCAGGGAGACATATTTGATGCGGTCATGAACTATAGATGGTACATGCCAACGCGCAGTTTTTTTGCGCAGGCTCCGCCTAACTTGACGGCATCCGGTTATGTCGCTCATTTGGACTCCATTATGGCGGGCATCCCGACACGTTTCTGGAACGCCATGATGAACCTTGCAGCCAGTCACGATACTCCCCGTATCAGCACCAGCCTCTACAACCCTGTCCTGTACAAATACGGACAGCATCCCAGAGGTAATCCAAACTTCAAGGTAGAGCGCCCGGACGCACGAACGCGTGCTATTCAGGAATTAATTCTTGTGCAACAGTTTACCTGGTCAGGTGCGCCTCACATTTGGAATGGGGACGAAATGGGCATGTGGGGCGGAGATGATCCAGATGTGCGTAAACCGCTTTTATGGTCCGATTATGCGTTTGAGGATGAATTGACGCATCCGCTTGGTCAGGAACGGAGACACGATGTTGTGGCTGCCGATCTGCAATTGACCGGCTTGTACCGGGATTTGATTGCATTGCGAAAGGCAAACATGCGGTTATTCGTCGACGGAGAGACGAAATGGCTTAAGGTTGACGATGATCGCCGCGTATTAGTTTACGAGCGACGTTTGGAAGACGAGTATGCCCTAGTGGTATTCAATGCCTCGGATGACACCCACGAGGTCACAATACCGGAGGGGACCTACCGCCAGGTATACCCGACGGGTTCCGTTGTAACGACGGCTACTCTGAATCTGCCACCGCTGACCGCACGCGTGTATCTATCCCGCTCCGAGATGACGAACGGGTATTAATAGACGCGGGGGATCAGCCCACAAGCTTCGCGTCCAGATTTATCGTGGTACCGGCGTACAGCTTCGCGATTGGACAACCTGTCCTGGTCGCTTCTGCAGCGGACTGGAAACCATCTTCGTCAACCCCTGGCACATCTGCACGAACAACCAGGTCAATCGTGGAGATATGAAAACCTCCGGCCGGATCAGGTCCAAGCGTGACGCTGGCGCGGGTATCGACGCGGTTTGCTGTGGTGCCCCGGCCATCCAACTCGTTGGACAGTGCCATGGAATAACAGCCTGAAATTGCTGCGGCAACCAAGTCTTCTGGCCCGATTCCCTGTTCATCCTCAAAGCGGATACCGAAAGTGAAAGGAGTATCTATACCGCCTCGGTCGGTCTTGATTTGTCCGCTACCGGATTTGAGATCTCCTTCCCAGGATGCGCTGGCATGATTTACACTCATTGTAGGAATAGGTAATTGATTAGTGATTATTAGGAATAGTGCTGGCCGTTGATAGACCAACTCACAGTTATTGACGCGGTTTTCTCAAGAATATGAGCTACCGAGCAATACTTACTGATACTTAAATCTACGGCACGGCGGACTTTTTCTGGATCAAGTTTTCCACCAAACTCAAAGTGTACATGCAGTTTGGTGAACGGGGACGGGGTCTGGTCTTCTGCGCGCTCATATGTGATTACCGCGTCAAACTTCTGCAGATCCTGCCGTTGCTTTTTGAGAATTATAACGATATCAATTCCGCTGCATCCCCCCAAAGCCATGGCCACGGCCTGCATAGGGCCCACTCCCTGGCCGCTCCCACCCTCGTCAGGACCGGTATCCAGGTGCAACGTGTTGCCACTGCTGTTCGTAGCAAGAAAATGAAATTTATCGTCCAAGCGCTGTAGTGTAACCTTGGGCATATTAATGGGTCTTTCGAGATCAAATCTGTTCAACAACAGCTGAGAGCACAGGGTTCATATCTCTTTTGCAACCTGCATCCGAGAATTCCGTAGCAAATGAATACACTGGCTGACTCTACCACACAAATGAAACGAATCCTTGCCTATTCGGGCGTCGTGGGACTCACTGTTGTCATGGTTGCAGTGCTGGCAGCCTCCAAACCTGAGCCCATTACTCGGGATGTCATCAAAAAAGAGTACGAAGTTGAACCGGGAGGCACACTGGCTCTGGATCTGGACCGAGGTGATGTTGAAGTGGAATCAACAAATGAGAATGCAGTCAAGATAGAGCTTGAGCGTCGTGCACGTGCGGATGATCCCGACGAGGAGGCCAGAATCCTTGAGTCAGCACATCGCTATGAGTTCAACAAGGAGGACAATGATGTCAGTATTCGATCACGCGTAGAAGAAAGACGAGGGCAGTTACGCTGGCGCAGGGGGCAGCAAATTAAAATCCGTCTCACTGTGAGGGTACCCGAAGAATACGACGTTAGCTTCAAGACTGGTGCTGGTAATATCACCGTTATGGAGGTCTCGGGAGAGATTACAGGACGCACGGGAGCTGGCAACATCCTGTTAGAGGATATTGTAGGGGAAGTGGACGTAAAATCTGGCGCCGGAAATGTGGAAGTCTCAGGCGACCTGGAAGAGATTGATGTGGCAACCGGGGCTGGAAACCTGTCAGTTTACGCCAAGGCGGATGAGATGAACATTATGGCTGGAACTGGGAACGTTACTGTAGAGATTCTGGGGCAGCCTCGCGGCGAAAGCAATTTCCGTACCGGTGCAGGCAATGTATCAGTCTCGATCCCAGAAGATGTTCGGCTCGAAGTTAACGGCACTGCGAGTCTCGGAACAGTCACCTGTGAGTTCCCGATCGAGACTTCAAAGAAGCTCCTGTCAAATTCGTTTTCCGGCGAGATCAATGGGGGAGGTGAAGCTTCAATCACCTTGGTTGCCGGCGT
>VXLY01000058.1 GCA_009841335.1 Rhodothermaceae bacterium
GTATTATTTGCACCGTCGGCGACCGAGTTTGCGGCGACCGTAACCACCACGTCTTCCCCCCCAGAAGGCGTCACCTCCAGCGTGTAATCGGTTGCGCTCACGACAGCAAAACTCGCTCCGGTTCCCCCAGTAATCGTCACATCCGTAGCCTCGAAGCCGGTCACATTTTCATCAAACGTGAACCTCGCCGTGAAGGCGCCGGTGTTGCTGATCTGATTAGGCACCCCCGAAATCGCCACGCGCGGGGGCGTCGTATCCGCCACATCGTCATCGGTGATGGTAATCTCCACCGACGACGGACTACCTGCTACAACGACAAGTGGCAGCGTGCCTAGGCCTACCGTGAACGCCTCATCCGTATAGTCTTCCGTGGCATCTTCATTTGCCTGAATGTCCAGCGTACCGGTCGTCGCTCCTGCCAGAACCGTGACCTCGAGTGGGTCCGGCGCAGTGTAATCGCTTTCTTGTGAGTCCGCACCTGGGGTGATTGTTAGTGGAATCACCACATCCCCAGACAATGCCTCCGAGAGCGCTGCTGTGATCGTCACGGCATCCTCTTCGTCCACGGGGTTCGGTGATGCCGCCAAGGATACCGTCGGGTTGATTGGATCTTTGATAGTTATTGTCTTCAAAGACTCGCTCTCATGTCTTACTACAATAGATGGTAAATTATTTTCAGATATCGCTACTTGAAAAGCTTCGTCAGATTCGTCTACACCATCAACCGCGATATCAATTTTAATTTTATTACTCTCATTAGAATTAGCGGGTATTGTAACCTGAAATGGATCTTGAAGCCTATAATCATCATCATCAGTATGTATATGTGTAGGCTTTAATTCAATAGTCACAGCGTTACTAAGTACTTCAGATACTGTTACATGTATCTTTACCTCGTCACCTTCAAATACCGTAGTTGGTTCAACCACTAAAGAAACCTCTGGCTTATCCACATCAATAATTGTAATAGTGTGTTCACTAGGAGAACCTGCAATCACACGTGGAGTTTTTGTTAGATCCCCTAATTCAACCGTTAAAATTTCGTTGTCTTCATCAGTATCAGCAAGTGCAGCTAGAGCAATCACTCCAACTATTTTACCTTTTTTAATTATAATCTCTGGCGTTGTTAATGTTATATCACAGTCAGGTGAATCGTTAAATTCACAGAACTTATAATCTCCATCTTCAGGTCCATTTACTGGATCTGGAGTTACATCTAAGGGAATTGTTATATCAACGGATTGTTCTTTCTTTATTACAGCGACAAGATTAGTTGTATTTGGTGGATTCTGATCCATCTTTGATTCGTTGATTGTCTTGCTTTGAATCCCTAATGATACTTCTGTTGGAGGCACATCAGTAATTTCAAAGAGGACCAGAAATGAATAAAAAATGAAGGTACTTTCAATAAGTGCCGTACCTATGAGACCACCCCGAGAGTCTGTTTGTACTCCTGGCTTATATTCAACTTTCAAAGATACGGGTTGCTTATCCTCCCAATTACTAGGGGTAAACGTTATTTCTGACGAAAGAGTAATGACATGTGAAAGATCCAAATCATCTAGCTCGTAAGTAAATCCAACGTTCTCGGAGATTGCACTAGGCAAACGAACTTTAAATGTAAAGGTAGCACCCTCTTCTATTTGATAGATAGTATATGTTTCACCTTCCTCGGTCTCTTCGTAGACACCGTGATGTCCGTCAAAGTCAGTTAACTCAGCACAAACAAAAATGGCACCGTCACAATCTTGAGCTAACACACGTTTCTTTGGAGTTGCAAGGAAAAAAGTCAAAAAGCCAGTTAGTGTAAGAAGGCACTTCTTGTTTAGGGATCTGATATTCATGTTCATTCTCTGATCACTGTGAAAGACATTCACCTTGTTAATCCATTACAGTAACAGGAATTACCTAGATAATGCAGAGTCATTTTGACAGCACCATTGACTTGGCACTAATCAGTTTGCTATCTGCTTCCATCCGATAGATATACTGTCCGCTACTTGCTGCCGAAGCATTCCAGGTAATTTCGTGGGTACCTCTTGCATAGTATTGATCTGTGAGTGTCGCAACTTTACGACCCAATACATCAAAAACTGCCACACTAATATGACTACCTTTTAAGACTTTAAAGCCAATTGTAGTGCTTGGATTAAATGGATTCGGATAATTATCAAGCAATTCAAACGAAATGGGTATGTTATCTACAACATCAGCTACAGAAGTTTGAATTTGTCCTTGCACTTGATCTAGATCAAGCGACCATACTCCACGTCCATGTGTTGCAACAACTACTTCACCATCAACAATCCGGATACGCCAAACACTAACAGCTGGAAGTCCATTATCAGCATATGCCCAAGTCTCACCATGATCACGAGATTCAAATATACCCATATCGGTACCAGCCCAAATTATATTTGGATAATCTGGAAACACTTCAACATCCCAAACTCTAGCATTAGGAAATCCGTTATTGCTTTGACAATTATTTGATCCAACAAAACCTGACAATTCTTGCCAGGTTTCTCCCATATCTTCTGTTCTTACAAGTTTTGGTTGACATGAAACAGAAAAGGTTACATATGCTGTTGCTCTATTTATCGGATGTGTAGCTAAGCCCGTAATTGGAGCTGTAGGTACAAAATCTGGCGACTTAACTGATCGTAATAAAACTGGTTTTTGATTATTCCTTGCTTGACGAGGATTTTGTGCATTTTCGGATACATGAAGTCGCGCTCCATTTCCGCGCATTCTATATCCTGCCCAAACAACCTCTGGATCTGCAATGGAAATCCTGACTTTTCCACCATGATGAGGATCACCCCATTGATTTATATTTTTAGGTTGAATAAGTTGCCAACGCCGTCCAAAATTAGTAGAGCGTAATAGTCCGCCCTGTCGGCCTGGAGAGATACTGAAAACATAATCTTCAGATTCAGAAGTCCAACTTAGTGAGGTCAAAAATTGACCTGGAAAGTCTAATATATTTCCAGCTAGATTCCAATTACCGTAATCAGGTCCACCAATTGATCTAGTAATATAATTACCTTGAATTGACCCCATAAGTGAATCAGCACTTTTCCAAACAACATCAAATCCATCTCCACCCTGTACTTCTTCCCAGCCACGTCGAGCATTCGGATTAAATGGAGAAAGCCAAGTCCCATTATCTTGAGTACCGCCTAGATAAAAAGATACCCCTGGTTGTTTTGTAGCATCATAAAACTGCGATGTATTATATCCTGGAAACCGATCACCTTCTATCCAAGTATTGCCACCATCACGAGAATAAGCAAATCCACCGTCATTACCATTAACAATATGAAACTCATTGTTATTTACATCAATAGGTAAAATTGTTAGATTATGATGATCTACATGAACCTCATCATTCTCCCATAGTTGTGTATTACGAAACTCTCCATCTAAGAGAACATAATCTATTTTTAATGTTCCTTCAAGTAAACCATCTGGATAGATCAAAATGTCATCATCAACAGTTCTAGTAGGCCATATAAAATACATCAATCCATTTGCAAATCCGCCATTAACAGTATAATCAGGTAATGGTGCTTCTGCATTATAATCATACTTAGAAACAAGTATATATTCACGACTATGTAATCTTCCTGGCCCAGCAGAAAAGTATGTTTTTAAATTCCATGTTCCATCATATCCCTGATCTCTAAAGGATACCATCAACTGCTGTCCCGTTGTTTTATCAAAAACTTGAAAAGGTACTTCTACATAATCACGATAGATATAATCTTTAAAAGCAATTCCAGCACCGCCATCTCTATTGCTTCCTCCTGTCGCGGGTACCGTATATCGATGAGCAAATTGAGTACGATTTTTTCCGAATCGTATTTCAACTGAAGTCAATTCAGTATCAGCAATATTTGAAGCTTGTGGTTCAAATGTTCCAAGAGTTATTTTTCCTCCTGCATGAGATCCACCAAAATTTATTAGATTAAGATGAGATACATTGTTCTGTAAACGTTTAATAGTTCCTCTTCCCTTTACGCTGCCTTCAATCCAAGCTTTAAAACGAAAAACACCACCGAGAAAAACAGTATCTGGTGAAAATGGGTGTACAACTATAGTATTATCATACCACCCCTGACGAGATAAAAAGGCTTGTCCAAATGGCGACACTGATGATAAATGATCAACAAAACGCCAAGTGTCACCTGAGTCAACAGAACGATACAGATATGCTATTGGAGCGTTATATAGTCCTAGATCAACAGTTCTCCTATAAGAGCCTTCTACAGAAGCCCAAATCACTTCTGGATGAGATAATGAAATTGCCAATTCAATACGACCTCCTTCATAAGCCAATTCTGATAACGAACTATTCCAAGTTTTTCCAGCATCAATTGACTTTAAAATTCCACTCCCCCTTACTGATGCAAATTGTACATTAAAATCATCTGGTTTTGCACGTAAATCTTGAATAGGTCCTTTTTGTTTCCTTAAAACTCGAATAAACGATTCTCCACCATTTTCTGAACGATAAATGCGAGTATTAGTAGCAACTACAATAATATCAGGATTATTCGGATCTACAATAATGCGATTTATAAAAGCCCAGTTAGGATTATTTATTGTTGCACTTAAATGTATCCATGTATTTCCGCCATCAGTTGTCTTAAACATACCGACACCAGAGGAAGCATTAACATTAAAAAACCCTTCTCCTGTTCCGACATAGACAATTTTCGGAAATTTTACAGATGCTCCAGCCATGGCCGACACCGCAAGACTTGGCAGGTCATCTGTCAGAGCTATCCACTTTATTGCATCTCGTCCAATACTATTAGTTTCTCGTTTAGCCTTCCAAACTCCACCACCAACGGATCCAACATACCATGTATTAACTGTTGGATCCGCATGATCAATCAAGATTGCACGTGTTCTACCACCTGTGCGTCCGGGACCTCTCTCAACCCAATCCAATTGAGCGAAATTATATCCTCGTTTAGCATTAGCAAGCATAGATTTTTGAAATTCAACCATTTGATATCCTTGAGGATATCGATCATAGCCATCATTAAGCCCTTCAACATCTACAAAGTATTCAGAAAATTTATCTGGATCTCCGTAGGATGTTTTTAAGTGCCTTGATTTTTCTGATTTGAATTCAAATAATGGGTTACTCTTTTTAGGAGCAAAGCAGACGCTTACGATTACAGGAATTAGAAGTAGACTCACTGCTAACCCAAGAAAACTTATTTCGCGATAATTCATAGGGATGAGGTTATGATTTTTCGTCCAAGCAGGTACAAAGTTACCTGACATCTAAGATACAATCAGCGTTACTGTTTCATAAATCTTCCTGAGACTATAGACTTATGAAATTCAGATTCAACTCTATACATATATAGTCCTCGTGGTAGTTCACTAACATCCACATATGAGTTAGTTGTATACTTGACTTTACGTCCGAGCAGGTCATAGATGGTTATTATTGCATCATTAGTCAAACCTTCAAACGTAACATAGTCACTAACTGGATTTGGAAAAACATAAATATTATTTAACTTGATTTTATCTTCTAGATTAATTCTCACAATAGATCTAGCAGACCAAATCATTAATGAAGAATTAATACTTTCACTGATTCCAGTTGCAAAATATTGTCCGTTAGGAGACACACCTAAGCTATATTCAGGTTTAAGCCAAACTCCATTATGATGCATAAGCGACCTCCCTAGTACATAATTGTTTTTCCAATCATATAAAAAAATCTGAGAGTTTAGGGAATTTACTTTTGTAGACCAGAAATAAACAACTATATTATTATCTTCAACAAATTTAACATCTTGAATCCAATCATTTTTTGCAACCAGATCTTTTGAAAAATTTTGAACACACGTTCTAGCATTAAGAACACGAATCACTCCATCTGTTCCGCCCATAACGATATAATCCCCATCAAGAGAGAAGTCAACTGAAAATGCTCCCCCTACATTATTACTACATAATTTTTCGCTAGTGTTAGCATTCCATATTGAGACTTCTCCCTTATCTTGGAAATTACCATCTTCACCCAACTGTCCTCTCCATGCTGCGGCTAATAATTGACCGTCAGGAGTCAAATCCAAATCTTGAAATACCACGTCTTCATCAGGAATTATATCAAAACTATTTTTTTTCTGCCAAGAATCAGGATTATATACATGTACCAGTATTTTATTTTGAAGGACAGACGCTGTAATTAAATTTTTATGAAAGAATAGAATATCAGCTCCATGGTTTTTAAATTCTGATATTCTAGTATTACTTATTGTATTCCAAATAAAAATACTGCGATGAGTGCCAAAAGCAAGAAGATCTGTGTTTGAAGTAGAAAAACTAATTGATATAGGTAAATCTTCTATTTGCTTTTGACGCCATTCCCATACTTGGTTACATGACTGACTATCCCAAACTGTAACACGTCTTCGTTCAAAATTAGGAATTATTGGACGATCAGAAACAACTGCATGTATTTGTCCGACTCTATAATTTGACGAGATCGAAATTGAAGTATAAGGAACACTTACTAGCTCGTAATTTGATTCACTCAATTGTGTCTGGCATATAAAACGGTCATCAGACAGCGTTTGTGCAAAAATTGGTTGTACAAGTACTTTGCCTAAGAAAAATATTATTGTAAGAATTCTCATAGAATTTTGTTTCAGGGAATGTCTGATCTACGCGATGTTATTGGCAAACCCAGTCCAAAATGGGTCTA
>VXLY01000045.1 GCA_009841335.1 Rhodothermaceae bacterium
TATACGCAAGCTACGCCTATGTAAATCAGAACATCCCTAACAAAACGATTTTTACCAAATGGTACGACCCTCCTTTTTTGAGGATGTATCTCAGTCCGATCGCGGCCTGACTGCCGGGATTTTTACAGCGGCGGTTATCTGTATTGCTGTCGTGATTCAGGTTGTACCCATGCCCAGTCGTGCGGGGATGGATCGATCCCTGAAAAGCTTTGTGCTGGAATCCATCGCGATTGCAGCGGATACTCCAGAGGAGACTGAGATGGAGGAGGTCGAGGAGGTTGTTCCAGAAGAACCGGAGATGACTATGGAGGATTTTGATGATTTACTATCTTCCTTTTCGTCCCTGTCGGACGCTGCTTCGCCAGATGTCGAGATGCTGGAGACGGAGACGAGCGAGTCGTTTTTTCAGACAGAACTGGATTTGGATTTTGGGAGCGAAGAGACCCGGGGAGGACTAGGGACAGGTCTTGGCGACCTGAATGCAGATTTGTATTCGCAAGCCGAACGAGGCATTGGGACGGCGTTACGCCCGAACATTGTATCTGGGTTATCGCGTTCCCTGAACACCCAACTCACAGATGGCATCGGGGAGGTATCCGAAGACGAGCTCACGCTTCGACAGGAGGGTTCTAATCGCCTGGAAACCCTCGCATTGGTCTACGAAGGACTGGATCGGAGCGCACTGAGCCCTGAGGAGATCGCGCGCGAAGATGCTGTGGTCCTGCGGATGAACACCGTGCAAAGTACGCTGGATCCAGCCATTCGGGCTTTGTTCAGATCGAAACCCACAGACCTGGTGTTTCGGGGGACAATTTCATTGAATGGAGACGATCTTACGGTGCAACTGGCTTACGCGCCAAAAAGTCGAACCCTGAAGATTGCATTGATCCGGAACAAGGACCTCTTTTACTTTATTGATCCGGGATTGCAGAACAGGGCCAATTACTGCGAAAGGGGGCATATCGGAGTTGACTCAAGTGCTCGCGTGGTTTTAGTGGAATCAGAGGAGGTTTCGGTGCAAAGCCCGGACGCGATCCGGATGTTCGACCTGTTTCATTCATGGTGGACCAACGAGACCCTGCCCGATGGATGAATCCTTTGTAGACATTGTGCTGATCATCCTGGCCGCACTGGTAGCGGTGGCTGTTATACCAGATTTCGGTGTAGAGCTGCCGGTCAGCACGGAGATTCAGGAGAGCGAGACCGTGCTCACGCCGTTGCAGATTTCCATGACGAACGCGGGTAGGCTGACGTACCTGAATTCCTCAAATGAGGAAGAGTCCCTTCCGTATGCGCAACTGTACGATTTGGTTGTGGAATCGTCGTCCACGCGGATTGTAGAAATTCATGCCGATGAATCGGCACCCGCTATCTATCTGCTGGAGGTGAACCGGGTTATTCAGAAAGCCGGCAGAGACGCAGTTTTTTTGATCCAAAGACAGGATGGTTAGATACAGTAGTCTGTGGCCAGTGCTGGTCGCGATGGTTTGGTCTGGTTGCGTTCGCGTGGCGCCAGTCGTGGAGGAGATTCCACTTGCAGAACCCGAACCCGACGCTGCGCCCGCATTTGTGGCGGGTCCGTTGCCTGGCGTGGATTCCTTGGTGATTCTTGATGTGGTGGACAACTTTGACAGCACTTTTGTGGAGGCTGCCTTGGAGGTACAGGCGCAGGAATGGTTCCTCGAAGGGCAGCAGCTGGTCGCGCATGCAGAGAGTATCTTGACGGCCATCACGGGCCCCTTGGCGTTGAGTGACACCAGCGCAAGCGGCGATCTGGACGAAGATGCCTTTGTAGAGTCCGTTCAGCTTGCCCGCGAAGCACTCACAGACGCCGTGCAGGCGCAGGCAGATCAGGACAGGACCCTGGCCCAGTCGCTGTTGGAGACGGCTCAGACACGGCTGGAGGACGCGGTCGTGCTCAATCCGCGGCACGAGGAGTCCCGCTACCAGTTGGCCCAAGTGTATGCCATTCGGGCTAATTATTTTCAGGAGCAGCTCGCTTGGGAAGAAGCTCTTAGATTACTTCGGGGGCTTGCCGCCCTGCGTGCAAATGAGCACGGATTCTGGGCCGAGATGGCGGTTGCGCTGGGAAATCTTGGTCGCGTTTCCGAGGCCGCCATTTTTTGGCTCCGGGCCGCAGAGATTGTTCTGGAAAATACGCGACTGGCCTTTGAAGAAATTCCGTTGGACAGCGCACAGGTGTTTACCTACAGTGTGCGTGCCTATCGGGAATTTGTTCATAGCAGAAACGGCTACGGGGTTCATCGTGCGCTGCTTCAGGCTTACACCTATGCCACCTCCACTGATCAGACCAATTATGCAGAGCAGGAGTTGGTTTGGGCCCAGTGGGATAATATGAATCTGGAGCATCGGATTGTTTTTGATAGTCTGCGGCAGGCTGGCCCTGAGACGCCTCTGCAAGTGATCACCGAACTGGAAGCCCTCATTCCAGCACTGACGCGCCCCGCTGCACGCTCCGAAGCCAGATATACGCACGCCATTCTCTCGTACGAAAACGGATCTGAAGACCATGCTCTTGAGACTTTGCAGGAGCTCTGGCAAGGTGCATCAATGGATTCGACCCGTAGCCGCATATCCGCTGCGGGGGACCGCCTGATCCAGAGCCCTGTGCCCTATCCCATGTTCGCCGAGGACCTACGCCAGGCCTATGCCGCGCTCCTGTTTGATCGTGCCCGAATTCATCGCCAGAACGGATCCTCTGGATTGGCCTTTACTTACCTCATGCAGGTTACGGGGTTCGAGAACGCCTACACGGGAAAAGCCTACATCGAAGCCCTGAGATTGGCCCGCTACAATCCACAGCAAGCCCTGAAACTCGAGCCGAGGATTGAAGCCGTGTTTGAGGCACTTGAGCATGAAGATCAGCTGGCTTACCTGCAGGAGCTGGGGGGGCTCTATCGCAGAATAGGAGAACTTGAAAAAGCTCAAGCCCTGATTGAACGGTTCCGTGCTAGTCGGGACAAGGTTGCCAACTGACGCAGATGCACAGATCGCATCCATGGGTCTTCGGACAGCTATACTTCAAGTGTAACTGTTGGGGAGCGTCCTCCAAACGCGTGAAAGGATTCGTGGTTCTGCTGGCTTACGTGGGAAGCGTAGTGCTGATTCTTCTGCGGCTTGCCCCGGATCTGTCCGCCCAAGCATTGCAGCCTGTTCGGGTATTACAGGAAGCGCCTTGGGTCCTCAGCCCGATGTCGGCTCCGTCTATGCGTCCGATTTCCGCTTACTGGGATTCCCGGCAAAGCACCTATTTTATTGATTTTCCAGGGCTCCTGGAAGAGGTCCAAATTCCGACACTAATTGAGGGATCCGTTGTACGCGTCTCGTACGCCGAGATCGTTTACAAGGTTGATTTTGCCCAGGGCACCGTGGAAGTTGACCTCGGTGGGGTGGATTCATTGGATGCGGAAGGGTACTTGCAGAGCAGGGGCCGCTTTATGCTCAGCCCGTCCAACCTCCAGAAGGTTTTTCCCGAGGGCATGCTCGCTTACGACACCTCCCGGCTGCTTCTGCGGGTATCACAAGAGCTGTTCGCTGCACCTGGTTTCCGGACACGGGCCCCGACCCTCAGACTCAGCCCCCTGCTCTATGGGCGTACGCGACGATTGATCGGAGGCACCTGGCTCGGGTACCGGATGAGCCGTATGCAGCGCTTCGAATACGCAGCAGACTACACGGGCCAGTTCAATGTACGCGCCAGTGCACTCTGGGGACAGATTGATATTGACGTTACGGCTTTCCACACCGACGGTACAGAAACTGAATTGAGGCGGGTGAACTATCTACTGGATTTTCCAGAATCCTCCTGGGTCACCCAGATCGGACTGGGCCGCACCTACGAGCATCCCTGGACCAGCCGCTATATGTACGAAGGGCTGCGAATGAGCAACCGCCCGCTCTCCACCCGGCATCAGCAGCGCGAAGCCAGACTGAGCGGGATTGCCGAACCGAATGCCATCGTATCTGCCCTAGTTGGGGGCGTGGTTGCTGATCGTGTACAGGCCGACGGCCAGGGACGTTATCAGTTACAGTTACCTGTTTATTATGGTACTTCCCAAGCAGAGATTGAAATCATTCCCGCTGACGGCGGTCCGCCAACTCGGGAGACACGGCTCCTTTTTATTGGCGAAGATCTGGTTCCTGCCGGTAGACTGTACTATGATCTGCAAGGAGGTCAGACGCAAATCGGTAAAAATCCTTACGGGCATGCCCGTTTCAGCTACGGACTCTCCCAAAGCTTAACCGCGCTCAGCAGCTTTACCTATACAGACGAGGAGCAGACTGCTACGCTGGGTGTCGCCAGCCAGATCGCCGACGCAATGATGGTCAGTGCAGAGTTGGCTTATCCTGCACGTGCAGCCCGGGCGACGCTGCAGCTATTCTTGAATCGTCTGCAAATTCAGACCGATGCCACGTTGTCGGACGATTCCGAGTTCAGTCTCTACAGACAACGCTGGATCAGCCGCTTCGGATGGAGCACTCCGCAGCTGAGCCTATTTCTTCATGCGGATCATTCAGAATCCTTCACGGGTCGGATCTCTACCCATGCGCAAGTTTCTGGTACCGCGAGATTGGCCCGTCGCACCAGCCTCGTGCTTGCGGCCGGTCCCCGAGTCACACGCTACGCATCTGACGCGCCCAGAGATTCGCGTGTTCAGTGGCGCAGCACACTCACCCGCTACGTCACGCCGGGCCCTATCCGGGGACGGGTTGGCTTCCAGGCCCATGGTGGGCAGTATGAACCCCTGGACTTTGCAGGCGGGACGCTCTATGCTTCTTACCGACGGGTTTCTTTTGGAGCACGGATCGGGTATGATGCAGCTGCTGGAGGCATGAGTGCTTCGCTCTCGCTGCGCATGAACGCTCCCTGGGGCAATATCGCCAGCCATGCATCCCTGGATCCAGACAATTCGTACCTCCAGCAGAGCCTCCATGGTTCCATGGCCTTCGATCGCTCGCTCTCACTGTCCCGGTACTCGCATCCCTGGAGCAGTGCGCTGCTGCAACCGTTTCTGGATGTGGACCGCAACGGTCGGAAAGATCCCGGCGAAGATCCCCTGGATGGGCTGGATATTCAGGTCATCCGGGCAAGTACCAAAGCGTCCGTTTCTGGGGGCGTAAGGGCGGACTTTCTCGCCCCCTCGACCCCCTACCAGGTCGTGATCGATCCACGCTCCATACCGGGACCTCAGTTCAACCTGCCTGGCGGAACCGCGTTCAGCTTCATGTCCGATCCTGTGGAACTCAAGCGCATCCATATCCCCGTGCACCGAAACATCATCGTGAACGGCTCTGTCGAAAGCCTTCCGCTGAGCTCCCCAACCCTGGCTGTCGTGGTTTTCTATCAGGAAGCGCGCGAGGTGGCCCGAACCGCTGTGTCCCAACAAGGCCGGTTCACCCTGCTGCTCCCGCCTGGATTCTACCGCATCGAGCTGATTGACCAGCTGGGTCAAGAGGACTTGAGCAGTTTCTCCCAAACGTTAAACCTGGAACCCGTTCCTGCATACGATCTCCAAATTCGTTAATTCTGTTTATCCAATGCCAACACAACTCATCGCCAATCCCTACCCGCTGATTCTCCCTGCAATGCAGGAGCAGACCATTCCCACCTCATTGTGGGACATGATCAGCTATGCCCAAGGATTTGAATGGCCACTCGCTGCGTTATTCCTGATCGGCCTCTTTCTGCTGACTACCGCCTATGTACGGCAATTCCGGCAATGGCGCGGAACGCAGGCGATGCTCCAGATTCATCCAGATGAAACCACCCCTGAAAGCTTTGCGCACGCTATGAAACAAGCGCCCCGTGCAAATCCTTTCACCACGGCAGGCTACCGACTCCTGGAAGAACGGCGGCGTGGCGGCTCCGCACAAGCCATGATCAACTTTGCGTTCCATTACATTGATCTGGATCACGAAAAATACAAAGAGACCGATCGCTACATCACGGCCGCAGTCTACATTGCGCTCAGCCTTGGCCTTCTGGGAACACTGCTCGGAATTTTCGTGCTCTTTATGTCCGGTAGCCGCCACGAAAGCTCCGACCTCGTAGGTCTCGGTATCGCGGTTGTTTCCACGATGCTCGCCCTGGTCGTACGCCTCATTCTCTGGCCCTTGAATGTCTTCCTGCAGGCCTCCGTGAGAAAACGCTACACCAAACTCAAAAAATGGACCGTCGCCCTCGCGTATGCGCTCTCCGAAAACAAAGAATAACCCTCGATCCAAGCAAATGCGACGAGATCTCCTTGAAGTGCTCGAAATGAAAGAACGAATCGACGATGTCGATTTTAGCGAATTAACCTTCATAAATAGCTCGGGAATGCGCGTACTGCTACTCTCAGCAAAAGGTGTACGTGCAATCAACGGGAATCTGACTCTCTGCGGTATGCGTGACAGTATCCGCGAGATTTTTCAATCAGCGGTTTCGATACTGTCTAGCAACAATTAGATATCTAATTGTCGTTGAACAGATACGATCATCAAGATAGTCAAAGACCGCATTCCTGACTTCGACAGGTACGGGTTTACTCGGGGGTCGCGAGTGGGCATTTTTGGCCATTTTCGGGTGATTTCGGGGCATTTTAGGGGCATTTGGGGCCATTTTAGCCCTGATTTTCGGCACTCTGTTTTGCAGTGTTCAGTCTATTTTGGGATTTGTATAATTGAGCGGCGTATCGTATATTGTCGGTACCATGTTCGTACGCAAA
>VXLY01000115.1 GCA_009841335.1 Rhodothermaceae bacterium
GTTAAAGGAGAAGATCGATGAGAGAACTGACGTACGAAGAGATGGAACAGGTGGATGGCGGCGTGGGGCCGCTGGCTTTCGGTGCAGTCATGGGAGGCGCTTATGGCGCTTATTCCGGCTATCAGAGTGGAGGGATACCCGGCGCGATTGGCGGTTTCGCCATGGGCTCGGTCACGGGCTTTTTCGGAGGTGTGGCGGCGGCGACCACTGGCATCGCAAGGGGGATGTTCGCCGCGTACTCGTTTGGCACGCATATGCTCAACGACAAGGCGAATGATTACTATAGGACGGGCGGCGTTTCTTGAGGAATGCCAACGTCTGATTAAGTGTAACCTGATTCAGAATCCTTGAGATTTTCCAGTCGGAGGCGGGCTCGCCCGGCTCCGACCGGTTTTTTGGATTGCGATCGGACGTGCGTGTTGCTTTGCCGTAAGTTTTAAGATTGAAACGAGGTGAATTCGATGGAAGAAGAGATTATCAGACAGGTGGCGCCGAGTGTGACGATGATCGTGTTGATTTCGGTCATGATCTTGCCCATTGCCATCTGGGACTCGCAAACCGGTCGTTATCGCGGTTATCTGAATTGGAGAGCCGCGGGCGTTTTGCTGTTCACGGCGGCATATTTTGGCAATCTGTCCTACACCGATGGAGACAACGCTTGGGAAATCTTCAGTGCAATATGTGTCAATTTGGGCCAAGCGGTTATCGGTTCCAGAATCTTCATTGAGTTCTCCAATCAGTCGATGCACAAAATATGGCTGCGTCGACGGTACCATAAACTGACCGGCCACGAGGACACGCCTTGGGGAGTTGCTCCAAGTGCGGATGGTGCGTCGCAAGCGCGAATCGACGAGCGTGGTGACACGAGCCAATAAACGTACTTGACTCATTGAGGAGAAAATTCTATGGAAAAATTGTTGGCGGGACAGGAAATTCCCATTGTTCTCGGACTGCTTGCCATCGGTGCTGTTTTCTTGCCGAAGACCGTATGGGACGCTAAGACCGGCCGTTACCGCGGCTATTTCAACAGGCCGGCGATCGCCATTCTGATCTTCGTTGCGCTAGCTGGGGGAGTCTTGTCTTACATTCATGGAATGCCGGGGCCAGACGTTGCCACGAACATGGGTGTATACGTGACCGTAGTCCTGTTCGTTTCCCGACTATGCGTGGAATGGCGCAATTTCCGTGAACACAAAATCTGGCTGCACCGGCAATACCACAAACTGACGGATCACGAAGACCCTCGTGTCTGGTGAATTCTTGTCAGTGTTGATGGTCTTCGTTTCGGGGGCGTAATAATTGGCACACTTGCCTGATACGATATACGTAAAGGGGTCTCGACCTCTCGAAGCCTGGATTTGTAAATTGATTCCATGAGCCAGTCGGAACGCTACGTGCTCAAAACGCTTCCGCTTACAACGGTGTTGCGGGACTGCCAATTATGCTTCTGGTCAATAGCGGTCGATAGAGTGAGAGAGCATAGCGCAGCGAAGTTTAGATTGGCGGTAGTCACAGGGTCGCACCGATGAGTTCCATGCCTTCATGCCCACTGTCGACCGAGTGGAAAGAACGTCTGGATTTGTCCAATCGCGAGATTCCGGAACTCTTTGAAGACCCTGAAACCGTCGGACGAACTCCACATGCGAACGCGATAAGAATAGCCTTGGCAGATTTGGGCGCATCGGCTGTGTTTTGTGTCCAGGGGGTGCCGACAATCGTAATAGTCGTGCTTGAAGAATTTGAGCGTGAACGAGTGATCGACTTGCATGGTGCATTGTGGAATCAAGGCTTGGCTACACTGCTACTTGTCATTTCCGGAGATACCATACGGGCATACTCCATCGCGCGAATTCCGTACAGCGGCGATCATGAGTTTGACAGCCGATGTCTGGTTCGGGAACTCGATGCCATCGCAGACGGGCTTGCCATCAAAGACTTCATCTACGGCGCGGAATCTGGTCGGTTGTGGGAGCACTACCCCGACCATTTCAAGGCAGGCGAGCGGATTGATCAGGTTTTGCTCAACAACCTCTCGGTGTCTCAGACCGCACTTTGCGACGATGGCTTGTCCATGGATGCCGCTCAGGCGCTTATTATCCAGGCAATGTTTGTTGCCTACTTGGAAGATCGAGAAATTGTGGGGGTGGAATACTTCAAGGGTGTCTCCGGCGGCGCCTCCGAGACGTTTCTAAATATCCTTGAGTCAAAAAGCACAACAGGGCTGTATCGACTTTTCGATAGCCTCCGTAAGGATTTCAACGGTGACCTGTTTGTGGCTCCGTGCTCATTCGATGCAGTGGGGCCTCGACCACGAGTTGTCCGTACTCATTTGCAAACATTAGCAAGATTTAGGGGGGGCCGCGAAGTCATGAGCGAGACTGGCGGCCAGTTGCGCTTTTGGGGCTACGATTTCAAATACATTCCGATTGAACTAATCAGCGCGGTTTACGATCGCTTTCTAGGCGAATCGGAAGACGAATTGAAGAAGCAACGCCGAGTGCGTGGCGCGTACTACACACCTATATTCCTTGCGGATACGGCTATTTCGGCATTGTGGGACACATTGCCCGCGAACACAAAATCGAAAGGTCGGTTTCTCGATCCAGCATGTGGTTCAGGCGTATTCCTCGTTCGGTCTTTCCAACTTCTGTGTGAGCATTGGCGTGAGACCAAAGGATCACGAACGATCCGGTGGGAAAGTCTACTCACGATTCTATCTCGACTGCGGGGATGTGATATTAACGCCGGCGCAGTTCGGATTGCGGTGTTCTCGCTTTACATCGCATTGTTGCAGGAAGTAAAACCACCGGACATAAGGCTCCTTATCAAGCGGGGTAATCTGCTACCCGAGTTGTGGGGCCATACTCTTCGTGCACAGGATTTCTTTCAAGTTAACGAGGAAGATATGCACGCGGAAGTAATCCTCGGCAATCCACCATGGTCGAGTCGCCACGGTGCGAATCGCAACTCGGTAGATTGGTGTGAAGAGCATCAGGTTCCCATGCCGGGCAGGGAGGATGCTTGGGGGTTCGTATGGAAGTCTCTCCGGCATTTGCGAGGCCATGGCAAAGTGGGCTTTCTGCTTCCGGCCATGGGCTTCTTGCACAATCATGCCAAGAACTCGATTGAAGCTCGAACTCGACTATTTGCTGACTCACGAATCTTCCGCATCATTAACTTCGCAGATCTGCGGTTCCAGTTATTTGGGGGTGCAGTGCGTCCTGCGGCGTTGGTTGTATTTGGTCGCCGAGAGCCCGAAGCACCGGGATATCGCTTCGATTATTGGGTGCCGAAAGCTGATCTGAATCTGAAGATGCAGCGTGTGATAACGCTGAGCAGCGTGGACCGGAGTTCGATCACAACGTTCGACGTAAACGAAGATCCGTTCGTGTTCAAGCGACGTTTATGGATGAGTGGCCCCGAAGCAAAGCTGTTCAACTACCTAGACGCGCTTCCAAAACTTAGCGCTTTGGTGAGCGAGTATCGAATAGCGTATCGAAAGATCGGGGCTTTTGAGAACTGCTGGGTAGTAGGGAACGGCTTTCAGCCTGTTAACGAAGATCGGCTCAAAGGTAATGGATACCAATCCAGACATAGCGAGACGGTCTCGAATACTCCCTATCTACCGATAGATGCGTTCCGTGTATTGGCTCAAGACACCCGGCAGCTTCGCATCTTCAATGAGAAGCAAGACGGCTTGGTACGCCGAAAAGGATTCGAGCGTGGATTCTCCGGTCCCCGTGTACTTGTGCCGCGCGGGATCAGCACCGCGAGCCATAGACTGCGAGCCAGCTACCTTGAAGATCCGCTCACATTTGAGCACATCATCTTGGCAATTTCGGTACCTGATCGCGACTTGCAACGAGCGAAACTTCTAGCGGCGCTGCTGAATAGCAAGCTTCTGTATTGGTTTGCGTTTCACGGTACGGCGTCATTCGGCTCGGATAGACCTGAAATACAACAAGCCGAACTGCTGCGGCTTCCGTTCCCGACTTCGCGGGATTTTCAGCATGAAGACCAATCTACTGATGCAGCAGGCGCGCTCATTTCGCTAATTGACACCGCAATGACATCCGCGCACGACCACTTCTCATTGGAGACCGGCGGCGACGGAATACTCAACGAGATCGACCTGCATTGCTACAGATACTTCGGTCTCGGCGACGAGGAAATTACCTTGGTCGAGGATTCAGTCGCTAATGTGATCCCAGGCGTGCAACCGCACGCGGGAAGGTCCGTCGATTTGTGGCGACCGGCAGGACCGGAAGATAGAGAGTTGTATGCGAACACATTGATACGTAGCATGGCGCAGTGGTTCAGTGCCGAAACAGCAGTTCACGTTGAACTTGAGGCACGAAACAATGACATTGCACTTCTACATCTGCGTTTGATGGAGCGCCAAGATCAGGAAGCGTACAAGGAGCGAAATGATGAGAGCGTAGGGGCGGTGCTGGCGCGGCTGAGAGCGAGGATTGAATTGCCCCTTCCTGGTAACTTTCAATTGTTTCCAAATTTCCGCCTATTCATTGGAAAGAGTCTCTATCTGGTCAAACCTCTACAACGGCGATTTTGGTTAAGGTCTACCGCCATAGCCGATGCCGATGCGATAGCCATGGAGCTTCAGGATGCTATACGACTCGAAAGCATAGGCGGTCCCACCTGATGCTGGCAGGAGATCCCACGGATTGGGTCGCGCGATTCAGATCTCTTGATGCCCGCTTCTTGGACTGCATTCTTGAGGTGTGGCCGATATGCGTGGCAACCATACCCAATGAACCAGATGAGGACACGATCACTATCAACCTAGTCAAGCTCCTTAATCTGAACGTGAAGGCCAGACGATTGTTTCACCAGCTGGCGTATCAGCACGAGCCCTTTGGCTATAACTCCAAAGGCTGGGCCTATAGCAAGGGCAAGATCGACATGGCATTGCTGTTGGATCAGGAGCGCGAAAGGTACTTAGCCTACGAATGCAAACGCCTGAATGTTGCACGAAACGGACAAACACGATCTTTGGCGACACCGTATGTGCGGGAAGGTATGCTCCGTTTCGTCACGGGACAATATTCTGCCGGCCTCCCTGTGGCGTGCATGCTGGGCTATGTATTGGATGGGAACGTAGTTGCTGCGGAATTTAAGGTTCGAACAGCTATCGACTTGAATAGCACTGACATTGCATTGATGGGAACGCCAACGGCGAGTCGGCGAGTCGGCACAATCAGGAGGTTTTCCAGTCGCCATCGACGTCTGTCGAACGGAACGAATATTGAAATCCGCCATGCGCTGTTACCGTTCCCCTGATACGTCAGATGAGAACTGGTGGCGGCCTCTCGCAGACTGAATTTGCAAATTGAACTCGTGTGCCAGTCGGAACGCTGCGCGACTGGTAGCAGGCGCCCATGCACTGAGGTCACTTGGCGTTCGGCATTGCCTGTTGCAGGGTCGCGCTCGTCATGTTCGCAAGTCCAGGCGGTAGTCGGTGCGAGCTTTCCTCCAATGCTTCGTTCACAGGCAAAAGATTTCCTCAATCCAAGAATCATGATCATAAGGGCCGTGAACAGATTTGAAGCAGCCTCGACTCTCGGAGATGTCCCGATCTAGATTGGTTACCACCCAGTCAACGGTGCAGATGATCAGGTTCGAATCTCGGATGACCCCTTTGATGATTCCAAGATGAAGGATGCGAATACCGACTTGGCCTTTTCCCTTCATTCTCTTAATCGCGATTCGGTCTCCTTCCTCCATCTCGGCTGCCCGCTGAAATTGACTCCCTTCCTCATAGCCAAGCACCCAGATACCCTGCTCGACAAACCGTTGATCTTGGTGGTCTTCGCCGCCCCATGATGCTCCTACAACCCAGTACTTTGTCACCTGCCTGCCCATAAAAATCAAAGGATACTAATCCCATGTTATCGCAGAGCGGATTCCTAACCAACAAAGGCTTTGCTAAGCTGCGACTCCTTGGGTGAAGGCATTGGACGACAGGCACGATTAGCTTCGCCTCCGGCGCGGCGCGGGATTTATGAGCAGCACTGCCTATTACAACCAGAACCGGGACACGCTGTTCGAGCAATATCACGCCTACGACCCGGAGGTAGTTCATCGCGCTTGGGCGCCGGAGCATCTCAAGGGGCGAAAGCCCGGATTCGCTTGCGACATCGGCGCGGGCACCGGCCGGGACGCCAACTGGCTTGCCGAACAGGGATGGGAAGTGCTCGCCGTCGAACCGAGCGACTTGCGCGAACAGGGAGAAGAAAAGTCCGACCCGCGCGTCACTTGGCTCGACGACACGCTGCCGGACCTTCGGAAACTGCGCACCCTCGGCCGGCGATTCGACCTGATCCTGCTGCGCTCGGTCTGGATGCATGTTCCCAGGTCCAGTCAGGAACGGGCTTTCCGCATCCTCACCGAGCTGCTGAATCCCTCGGGTCTGCTTGTCATCAGCCTGCGGCACGGCAGCGCCGAGGAGGAAAATCGCGCCCGCGGTTTCCACCCCATCAGCGCCGATGACTTGATCCGGTACGCCAGGGACCGCGCCATCAGTCTGAGAGGCCAATACGAACATCCCGACCGGTCGCGGGACCATGTCCATTGGGAGTGGCTTGTTTTCGAGATGCCTG
>VXLY01000051.1 GCA_009841335.1 Rhodothermaceae bacterium
GAGCTGGAGGATTTTCGGGTTGTGAATACGTCTCCCTATGCAGCGGATGTTACCGGTTCGCTGGCGTTTGGCGGTACAGTGCGCCGCCCGGTTCTTTCCGGTCATATAGAGATGGCGAATGCGGTCATTCGACCACAGGATGTGCCCGTAGACCTGTCAGATGGAATGATCCACTTCACCGAAACAGATCTACAGATGTTAGAGCAATATTTTAATATCAGGGCGAGCGTCTGGGATACAACGACATACTCGCTTGTTGATGCACTAACCATGGATATATCTGTCGGTATTCCCGGAACGGTACGTCTGCACAGTTTGCAAAATCCAGAAATGAATGTACTACTTAGCGGATCGGTCGCATTGTTTAAAGAACCTTACCAGGAGCAGGAGCTTCAGGGCACGGTAAGCATTGTACCGGAGCTCAGCTATCTGCGGCAGTTTGGTAGACGATTTGATATTCGTCGGGGTAGGGTGACTTTTGCCGGCCCGGCCACGAATCCGTTTTTTGACCTGCAGGCGGCGTTGGATATTCCGAATAGGAGCGGGCGGGATGCACCGGTGACGATTCTTTTGGATGCGTCTGGCCTATTGCAGGAACCGGAGTCGTTGGTGCTTGAGTTACGCAGCGAACCTGTGCAGCTGGATCGCGCGGACATGATTTCTTATATGGCAACGGGGCGTCCGGCGGCCGATGCGTTTCAATTGGGGGGTGGCGGCGCACTACAGAGCGGTGGAGATCTGGCATTACGTCAGTTGTCAAGCCTGGTCGCGGGTGCAGCGGGGGCGGGACTGGGTCTTGATGTCGTACAAATTGATCCAGAAGCCGCGGGCGGAGTGACTGTAACCGCAGGTAAGTATGTATCCCGCAAACTGTTTGCATCTGTCAAATGGCCGATCACGAAAGAGTCGACCGCGACAAGCACTACGATTGAAAGCAACAAGGAATTGGTCATAGAGTACGCGCTGTACCCATGGCTTCTGGCCCGAATGCGTGGGGATGCCGGGGCCTTGGGGCTTAGTCTACTGTATCAGTACACCTGGTAAATGCGTTTTATAGCATATACGCTTGAGCAGGTTGGTGCAATTGCAGCGTTCGCGGGAACGTTTTTTGGGCAGTTGTTTCGGCGGCCGTTTGAGGGGCGGGAGTTGATCAGGCAGATGGATGAAACCGGCTCGAAAAGCCTCCTTTTAGTGTTGATTACGGGCTGCTCAATTGGGATTGTGCTTTCCATGCAAAGCCGCGGAACATTGGCACGGTTCGGGGCGGAAGCAGTGCTTCCCAACATGTTGGCGTTATCAGTGGTAAAGGAGATCGGCCCAGTGATCACCTCACTGGTTCTTGCAGGGCGCCTAGGTGCTGGAATTGCGGCTGAACTGGGATCCATGCGTGTAACTGAGCAGATTGATGCACTGGAGGTGGCTGCCCTACAACCCTTCAAGTATCTCGTCGTTACCCGGGTTCTGGCCTGTGTGGTGATGTTTCCGCTCTTGACGATTGCCTGTGACGTTGTAGCACTCCTTGGTGGATATGCGGAATCATTATTGTCAAGTGATCTGGACTATCGATTGTTCGTGGATCAGGCGTTTTCGAGCTTGCGCCTGTCAGACGTGCTCTTTTCTACGGCGAAGACAAGTGTTTTCGGTTTTTTGGTTTCTATTGTGGGCTGTTATTCCGGGTATTATGTCCGCGGGGGTACCCGTGAGGTTGGACAAGCTGCCATGCGCGCAGTAGTCATTGGATCACTTCTTGTTCTTGTAGCAGATGTTCTGATGGTTCGTCTCTCGTTAATTCTATTTGGAGGCTGATATGTCAGCGCCCGAAGCGGAGATCGTTGTTAAAGAACTTCATAAGGCATTTGGAGATCGGAAGATCTTGAGAGGAGTGTCCGTGCACGCTGAGCGTGGCAGTACGGTGGCAGTTATGGGAGGGTCTGGAACAGGGAAGAGCGTCCTGCTCAAGCATTTGGTTGGCTTGATTGAGCCGGATGCCGGAGAAATCTGGGTACAGGGGAAACGGGTGGATCAACTTAATAGGTCTGATCTTAATGAGTTGCGACTCCGAGTCGGCTATCTCTTTCAGGGGGGCGCATTGTTCGATTCAATGACCGTGGATGAGAACCTTGATTTTGTTCTGCGTCGGCATAGCAAGCTGTCCAGACGGGAACGGATAGAGCAGATCCATGAGGCCATCGCCTGGGTAAACCTGCCTCACGCGGCCGAACAGTACCCGGCCGAATTGTCAGGTGGCCAAAAGAAACGAATCGCCTTAGCCCGTGCGATCATCCTGCGCCCGGATATCCTTTTATGCGATGAGCCCACAACTGGATTGGATCCCGCAAGTGTTCGAACCGTGTCCGACCTGATCATGCGACTGAGGGCTGAACGTGGAATCACGACGATAGCGATCACGCATGATCTGCTGTGCGCGGATATTATTGCTGATCATGGAATATTTCTATCCCGGGGACGAGCTCTTGCCGAGGGTACGTTAAATGAATTACGTTCAAGCGATCATCCTGAACTACAGGCATTTTTCGGGTGACTCCAGAAATTAATTGAGGATGACTATGCCCACGAAGGACAGGAAGTACTTGGGAAACCCTGAGCAATTGATTCCTATGAGTGAACTGGGACATATATTGAGTTGTGACCATAAGAATTGCGAGTCAATCCTGCGATCGTGACTGGACTTTGGCAGTAATTGATTTAGAGATGTGATGACGAGAACTTGCGGGACAGACATGGTATTCCGGTGTAACCGTGCAACATTGAAGATCTGTTATCTTTCCATTACGACAAAACAAACAGATAGATGTCCAGTAGAGCGCGCGTCGGCCTTGTTGTAATTATTTGTCTGGGGCTTTTTGCAGCGGTTTTGCTCATTGTAGGGAGCCGGACATTGCTGTTCAGTGATCGGTTTCTGGTTCGGTCACAATTTAATTCTGTCGCGGGGCTGAGTGCGGGAGCTGACGTTCAGTTCCAAGGCGTGAGTGTGGGGGCAGTTCAGAGCGTAGCATTACCTAGTGAGCCTGGTGGAATGATTGAAGTGACTATGGGTATCCGAACGAGTGCTCGCTCGGTTATGCACCGGGATACGCAAGCTCAAATCAAGACGCAGGGGCTTCTGGGAAGCATGATCATAGTCCTGGTTAATCCCCCGCAGACAGATACTTCACCTGCGTCCCTGGAAAGTGGTGACATGATTGTTGGTGTTGATCCTTTCGATTTATTTGAAATAACTGATAAGGCACTAGCTTCTGTACTTCGATTTGAGCAATCTGCTACATCCTTTGAAGCTATTGTGGATGATATTCGAGCCGGGGAGGGTACACTGGGTAAGCTGGTATACGATCCAGAGCTTTATAACAGCATGGTAGCCACTACCCAGGAGACCGAGCGTCTGATGGCCAATCTGGGTGATGATGCAGAAGCTTTGGTTGCACTTGCTACCCAGGCTACTGAGGGAGTAGAATCTATTCTGGGCAAACTTGATGAGGGGGAGGGTACGTTTGCTCAGCTTCTGAATGAGCCGGGACTGTACGAATCTGTACAGTCCACAGCGGATACATTACAGCAAATTATTAGGGGATTAGGCAACATCACTGCGCGCTTCGAAGTCATGGCTGATTGGGCTTCTCTTGGAGCCTTCAGGTTTGCAGAACTTATGGAGGCCAGTAAACACAATTGGCTGTTCAAACGCTACTTTGAGGAGCGTGGATTTATGGAGCAGGCGCCGTTTGAGATACGTGAACGGGCTATCGCGGAGAGTTTTCAAGCATTGGAGGTCAGGGAGCTGGAACTCCTGGACCTGGAAGAGCGCCTCAATCGTCAGCAAGCGAAACTGGACTCTCTTCAGCAGCAACTTGATCAGTAAACGTGGTTCACGAGATCACCTATTCGGCACGAGCACGCTGGTGTCCCAGTCGTTCGCTCCTAGGTCGCTTTTTCTTGCGCGGGGTTGGTAACCGCCAACAACAGGCTGAGGCTTGGTACATCATTGCGATATCGTGCATCATCGTAGCAGTGGTTATAGTGCAGTTCATAAGCTGGAGTCTACTGGCAGGAGAGATTGCTGCTAACTCCAGAATTGCCTCGTGGTATTGGTTTGGGCAGTTAGCCATTGGCAGCCTGATTCTTATTTGTGGTTTTCTGGGTTATTGTCCGCGGGTCAGTGTTGCAGTGACCGAAGATTTTATTCGGGTTCACCAGGGCAAGCGGTCCATTGAGATAAACCTTGCCAGCCTGAAAGGCTGTCGCATCGTGCCTGCATTGCATTACTATCGCCATTGGCGGCGGCGGAGAGACGTAGAGCATTTCATGACGCATGTTCCGTCTGATGTATTGTTGATTTTTCATGGACAGGGCTGCACAGCAATCGGTATTGATTCTGATACACACTCAGACTTACTTGTCGCCTTAATTAAGCCTGATTCTGTTGACGTCGCATTTCCTAATGTTGTTTGAAGTCTTACACGAATCGGAGGGCGCACGGGCAGGCCGGCTGGTGACTGAACGTGGTGAGATACAAACGCCGGTATTTATGCCTGTGGGGACGGCCGGTACCGTGAAGGGTTTATCTCCGCGTGAGTTGAAACGGGACCTGGGTGCTCAAATTATTCTTGGGAACACCTATCACCTCTATTTGCGACCCGGAGCAGAGTGTCTGAAGCAAGCGGATGGATTGCACAAATTCATGGCTTGGGACCGTCCGATTCTTACCGATTCGGGGGGATATCAGGTTTATTCTCTTGCAAGTCGCTGCAAGATTACCGACGAAGGCGCGATGTTTCAGAGTCACATTGACGGATCCAGACATCTGTTCACCCCGGAAAGTGTGATAGATTTTCAGCGCATACTGGGGTCGGACATCATGATGGTTCTGGACGAATGTCCACCGGCGGGAGTCAGCCGGTCAAGAGCAAGGGAAGCCAACCAGCGGACGGCTGAATGGGCTCAGCGAAGTATGGTGCAGTTTGAGGCAACCCGCTCAATGTACGGGCACCCACAGCTACTCTTCGCAATTGTACAGGGAAGCACGTTTCCAGATCTGCGGCGGGAGTCTGTGGAAGGGCTGGCGGCTATGGATTTTCCTGGCTACGCAATTGGAGGTCTCTCGGTAGGCGAAGAAGCGGAGATTCTCTACAAAATGGTTAGCGTAACCTGTGAAATGCTACCACCCAATAAGCCTCGTTACCTGATGGGGGTAGGCACGCCTGCGAACCTATTGGAGGCTATTGGTCGTGGTGTAGATATGTTCGACTGCGTGATGCCCACACGTAATGGACGCAATGGTATGCTGTTCACCACGCACGGCATGATAAACATTCGCAACCGTAGGTGGACCAGTGATTACACTGCATTGGACAGTGGACTGGATACATATGCAAGTCAGACCTTCACACGCGCCTATGTGCGACATCTGTTCCAGTGTAACGAAATTCTGGGGCTGCAAATCTCTGCTATGCAGAATTTAGCTCTATATGCATGGTTAATGCGCGGTGCGCGACTGGCAATTCAAGAAGGTCGTTATGCCCATTTTGCGAGCACCATGAAAGAACAACTAAGCCGTCGACTATAACACCGGCTTAAGCATGCGATCCTTGGTATGTTGGGATCTTCCATAGATAGGAAGCACCTATAGGGGACGGTAGTCTTTTGCGATCAACATCTGAATGTACAAATCAACTTATGGAGAAGTGATTTGCGGCTTCGGTGGCTCAGCAGTCTGATATTCACGTATTTTTTGGTCCCGGAGGGTCACAATGCATGATTTTGGGTTCGCGGGGAATTCGTGAAACAAGGTCAGGAAGGGGACGTATCGAAATATGGCGAACTAGTCCGCCGTCGGATCAGCCCCGTTTAGTCGGGCAAGTCTGCGGTTGTAAGGCTGGATTCATTCGCAGGCGATATAAGCATAAACCCGTCTGGAGCCGAATCTGCAAGTACACTTCTTCAAAATTAAGGCTATCGTGTACCATGAGAAAATGTGTGACAATGCACGCAATATTCGCGGCGCTACTCGCTTGTTATGCGACGGCAGACGTAGCGGCGCAAATTCGCTTTGCCGGTGATGAGGATGGGTTGAGCGTGAACGGGAAGATAATTGACACGGGTAACCTACATGAAAGCCTGTTTAGTGTAGTCGAAACCCTGAACACAACCGGAGATAACTTTGGCTTCAGTGTGCATTCGGACGGAGCTTTTCCGATGCGGGTCAAAATCAATGGCGCAACGTATGAAATCTGGAGAGATAGAATCATAGAGTCTTGCGAAATTAGCAAAGCGGATTTCGAGGTCCAGATTCGAACAGACTCAACTCTATCAGCTAGAACTTTACGTTGGAGAAAGAGGGCACCCGGTCACCAGATTGATTCGCCATTCTTGGTAAACTCATTTAAGGGAGACGGGCGGCAAACGGATCTGTTTGTCAATTATGGAATACCTTTGGAACCCATCTATGGTCGCTCGGACGGAATGACTGCGGATCATTCGAATA
>VXLY01000059.1 GCA_009841335.1 Rhodothermaceae bacterium
CTAGATTCAGTCGATTGGGAGCGCCGGGATGCGGTAATCAAGAATCCTCAGGGAGAATCAGTGTTTGAGCAGAAAGATGTTGAGTTCCCCACAGATTGGAGTCTCCTGGCGACAAATGTCGTGGCTTCGAAATACTTTTACGGAGATCAGACAAATGCATACCTGGATCCGGATGAAGGGGGACGTGAGTATTCGCTGCGCCAGCTAATCCACCGCGTAACGCGCACAATCACTGATTGGGGGCATAAGCAGGGGTATTTTTCCACACAGCAGGATGCTGATTGTTTTTACGATGAGCTAACCTGGCTTTGCGTGAATCAGCATGGGTCATTTAACTCCCCGGTATGGTTCAACGTCGGCCTACATGACTGTTATGGCGTTAAGGATTCAGGGGATCGGACAATCTGGGGCTGGGATCCGACCAAGCAGGATATAGCTGATGTAGATCCATATGAGTACCCACAGGGTTCGGCCTGTTTCATCATCTCGGTTGAGGATTCAATTGATGATATCTGGAAGTTGATGAGTGAGAGCGCCCGCCTGTTCAAGTTCGGTTCAGGGGTCGGGGCAGACTGGTCAACGCTTCGATCAACCCATGAGAAATTATCCGGTGGAGGAATTCCGAGTGGTCCGGTGAGCTTCATGCGCGTGCAAGATGCTACCGGTGGAACAATAAAGAGCGGAGGCAAGACGCGTCGGGCTGCGATAATGCAGACGCTGAAAATCTGTCATCCAGATGTCATGGAGTTTATTGATGCCAAAAAGACGGAAGAAAAGAAAGCATGGGCATTGATTGAACAGGGGTATGATGGGTCATTTAATGGTCCGGCCTATGGTTCTGTGGCATTTCAAAACGTGAATCAGTCTGTGCGTGTGAACGATGAGTTTATGCATTCGGCGGAATCGGGTGCGCTGTTTGCGCTCCGCAAAGTGACCACGGACGAGGTTGTCACAGAGGTTGATGCCAGGATGGTCCTTGATCGTATTGCTGATGGCACGCACATCTGCGGAGATCCCGGTATGCAGTACGAAGACACGATTCAGCGATGGCACACCTGTAAAGCGACGGGTCCCATTAACTCGAGCAATCCCTGCTCTGAGTACATGTTCCTGGATAACTCTGCGTGTAACCTGGCCAGCCTTAACCTGCGCAAGTTTCAGCAGGAAGATGGTTCGTTTGATGTTGAGCGATTCAGGGCTGCGGTTAGAATCTTCATTACCGCAATGGAGATTATCGTGGATAATGCTGGATATCCGAGCGAAAGTATTGCACGAAACAGTCATCTTTTCCGTCCATTAGGACTTGGCTTCGCCAATTTGGGAGCTCTCCTGATGGCTATGGGCCTGCCGTACGACAGTGATGAAGGGCGCGCAGTGGCCGGTGCGATCATGGCGATAGAGCATGCAGAAGCGTATGCCCGGAGCGCTGAAATAGCTGCTAACCCCAGAATTGGGCCATTTGAAGGCTATGAGGAGAACTGTGAGTCCATGTTGAATGTGATGCGCATGCATCGGGACGCCGCCGACGAAATTGACCAAAGTTGCCCAGACTATCTGCTCAGTGCAGCCAAAGTATCCCTGGATCGCATGGTAACCTTAGGTGAGTGTCATGGCTACCGGAATTCACAGGTGACAGTACTTGCCCCAACGGGCACCATTGCCTTTATGATGGATTGTGATACTACCGGCATAGAGCCGGACATTGCACTGGTGAAGTACAAGTTATTGGCAGGTAAGGGGGATGGTACACTCAAGATTATCAATCACACGGTGCCTGAAGCATTGGCTCGCCTGGGTTATGACGAAGAGCAGATCGAGAGCATTCTTGATTATGTAAGCGAGCATGATACCATAGAGGGGGCGCCCGAGCTGGATGAAACACATCTTCCAGTCTTTGACTGTGCATTCAAACCATTCAAAGGGACGCGAAGCGTGCATTCCATGGGGCATATCCGCATGATGGCGGCTTGTCAGCCGTTTGTCTCAGGTGCGATTTCCAAGACCGTGAACATGCCTGAGGAGGTTACCGTGGACGAAATAGGCGAGGCTTATATGGAGGGTTGGCGCTTAGGCCTGAAAGCATTGGCCATTTACCGCGAGAACTCCAAGAGAAGCCAACCCCTGTCAACCTCAAAGGGCGGAAATACCAAAGGTGCTTCCTCGGGTGACGGATTGCCGGAAGTCCCGAAGGTTGTGGAAAAGACCAACGGCCGCATCGTATACAAATCCACTCGTAAGCGTCTACCGGATGAACGGCCAGCCCTTACACACAAGTTCAGTGTTAGCGGTCACGAAGGGTATTTGCATGTAGGGCTGTATCCCGATACAAATCTGCCCGGTGAGATATTTATCCGGATGGCAAAAGAGGGGTCGACGATCTCCGGGCTGATGGATGCCTTTGCTACGAGTGTTTCGATTGCTCTGCAGTATGGTGTTCCTTTGGAAGATCTGTGCGCTAAATTCAGCTTTATGCGCTTCGAACCGAGTGGAATTACAAATAATCCAAGGATCCCGATGGCGGCGTCCATAATGGACTATATCTTTCGGTATCTGGCGCTCACATTCACAGAGGAGCAGGTGATGCCGGATGTCATTAAGAATGTCATTGGAGAAATAGAATCCGACATCGCGAGTCAGCAGGGTACTGAGGGGGAGCAACACGTAGCGCTTGAACTTGAGTCAGTACAGGTCAGTCCGACCGAGACAGGAGCGACACAGACAGCAGGAGCTGTTAGCACAGAAGGCAGCACCTACCAACATCAAGATGATGCGCCTATATGTCCAACCTGTGGATCAATTACTGTTCGAAGTGGAGCGTGTTATGTTTGCACACATTGTGGGAGTTCCAGCGGCTGTGGATGAGAACGTGCCTCGTGAGGATGGGGGGATAAAGACCCCTTCGGTCAGCGGGCAAAAGGGAGAATAGTACGATAGCGTGCAGGCAGGGATATCACTGACGACCAGGGGTGGCAACAATCAGAGAGTCAAGGCTGATCGGTGCTGGGAGTATGGACGCCCACAAACCGTAGATGAGTCCGATCAGTACTGGGTATTGCGAAAAAACAGCAATCCGCCGCCCAGTCCGCCACTGAATACATCTAGGTCTCCATCGCCGTCTATATCTACAAAAGCAGGTACTGCAAGTATCGGAAACGGAGCAGGTAGTGCACCGGATTCCACAAAGAGGGGCACTTGTGCAGTCCCCTGATTCATGTACAGCACCACGCCTCCAGCCTCCCGGCCCAAAATCAGATCCTGATCTCCATCCCCGTCCAGGTCTGCGAAGCGTGGAACGCTTCGACGCCCGACATCAATATCCTCAAACTTGTCACTCACCAAGTCAAACTGCGGTTCGCTCGGGGTACCATTGTTGCTGTAGAAGTTCAGATCTCCCGAAGACTCGCCAATGAAAAGGTCAAGATCTCCGTCCGCATCAATATCCACCAGGACGGGCGTGCTATTGCTGCCTCGGGTTAGTGTAACGGTTTTGCTTTCGTCCAATACAAAGTCTGGAGCGCTGGGCGTTCCATCATTGCGAAAATACAAGCTACCCTTATTCCAGGTGCCCACCAACATATCCAGGTCACCGTCACCATCCAGGTCAGCAATGGCGGGGGCAAGATTGTAGTGGCCGCCAATGTTCAGCGGCTCCCGCTGCTGCCAGCGTAATTCCCCAGATTCAGAAGTGTTTTCGAAGTAGTGGATTTCGCCAGTTTCAAAATCGTGCGACGAAATCTTGTTGGACACGAGCATATCCTGATCTCCATCTCCGTCCAGATCTGCAAAAACCGGATAAGAGTCTGCACCGACGTCAATGCCCGACAGTAGCGTTTTTGTTTTCAGTGTGAATCCACCTGGAGTGCGGTCCATATGATAGAAATTCTCTACCGAGGATGTATTGGGGTTGAAGGCTCCTCCGAGAACTCCAAACAGTAGCTCCGAATCTCCATCGCCATCCAGATCGGCAAACAGCACAGAATTATAACCACTAGTCTTCACCGGGTCATCGGGCGGATAGGCTATGGGCTCATTGCGCAGATTGGGATTGTTGCACGTGCCGGTATTGGCGATCAGCAGGACACCAGCTTCAAAGAAATCACCCCAGAAAAGATCTTCGTCTCCATCATTATCCACATCATGAAAGGTGATCGCGTTTGCGCCGTGCAGCGTAGCGAACATCCCCACAATTTCTATATCCTCAAATCGGTTGGTAACGAGTGCAAATCTCGGCAATCCAGATTCATCAGAACCGACGGACTCGTAGTGAAGCACGGTACCACTTACGCGGCCAATAAACAGATCCAGAAGGCCGTCACAGTCAAGGTCGGTTATGGTCGGGATATTCTGACGATCCATGAAGAGTGGAACACCTTCGGCGTCTCGTAGAGAGTCCAGCGGCGCAGCGAATGACGGGGCAGTTGGTGTTCCTTCGTTGCGAAAGAGGCGCACATAGCTGAAGGGGGTTTCCCCTATGAGATCGTAATCGCCGTCCTGGTCCAAATCAACAAACCGATACCACTCTCCCACATCCAGATCAAGGTATCTATTTGTACGCCACGTGAACGAGGGATCCGTGGGACCGCCGGTATTTTCGAAGTACTTCACAGATCCTGTCAATTCCTGGACAAACAAATCCAGATCGGCATCCCCGTCAATGTCGACAAACTGTGGTCGAGGGAGGTTCAATCCACCGAGGAACGGATGATCCAGGGTTTCGCCATTGGAATTGAGCACTTCTATGCCATAGACCTCCCGAACATAAGAAGGTGGAAATGTCGGAGCTTCCTGACTTGTCTCTTGCGTTGTTGCACAGCCTGCAAAGATTACAGCGGTAAGCCCAAGGACCACACTGAACAGGTACTTAGCGTGTCCCGAGGCCCGTTGGGTTCGGGCCCACTTCAAGCATTCTTGTGATTTCACGGCTTTCCGAGTCAATGACTGCAATCGCACCTGGAAGATATTCATCCTGCCACATGTATCGTCCATTAAAAGCTCCATTGAGATTATTATTGGAAATATACACAGTACGCCCATCGGGAGATATTGCGGCTCCGTGAGGTTCGGAGAGTCCTTCTATGGTTCCCACTACTTCGCGTTTCTCAACATCCACGACTGTGGCTCGATTTCCCATTTTGTTACCGAACCAGACCTTGTTGCCATCCGGGCTGAAAACCGGGTGCCACGGCGCCATACCGACTTTAATTGATTCGACGAGGGTCGGTCTGGCGGGATCCGATGTGTCGAAGAAAAAGAACTCTCCGGTCAACTGTCCGCCTACGACCATGGTCTGGCCATCTGGAGAAACGGCAAATTGTACCAGTGTATGCGTCTCGCCCTCAATGGATTGTAGTTCGGGGCTTTCGGATGCATGATCAACCGTAGCCATTCGGTTTTCTGCGAGACTTCCCACATACACATACGTCCCGGTTGGGTCTATCGCGAGTGCATGTGGACGCGGGAAAAAGACATCCAACTCTTCAAGGTCCATATTATTACGTTCAACAATACCGATCCGTTGTGGCGGGTTGACGGCCTTCATCGAACGGCCTACGAACAGCTGGTGGTTGGTGGGACTGACGACTAACATCCCGGGACGCTCGAAGGCAATCTGATCAACTAACTCATTCTCACGATTAAACTTGAGCACGACGTCATCACCGATCAGGGATACATAAAATGCAGATCCATCGGGTTCAACGGCAACATGGTGAGGTCGGGAATCTGCTGTGAATCCTAGCTCCCGTAGGTCAATAGTGCGAATCACCAGGTTCACATCCATATCAATTATTGCAAGCTGGGCAGCCCCCTGAATGCAAGCATAAAGGAGATTGGAAGCGTCTGAAAAAGCAATGTCTCCATTATCATTTGGAGCTCCGCGTTCAATCCATGACCGGACAGTCGCCAGGTCTTCTTTGGATACATTAGCCGCGTGCATGCTCAGGGGATCTTCGCTGGACAGTTGTGTTGCCAGACGAACGAGCAGGCTTCCGTCCGGGTCAAAGGGGATCACAACTTCCCCGTGATCTGAACCTGCCATCAATGTTTCCCAGGACTCGAGGGACAGGCCGGTCTCCCGCTCGAGGAGCGGTTCAAATTTTTCCTGAATTAAGGGCAATACCTCATGGCTAAAAACGCTCGGCGTTGATTGCGCCAGTGCGTGCCCGGTAACGGTAGCGAA
>VXLY01000090.1 GCA_009841335.1 Rhodothermaceae bacterium
AACTGCCCGCTGGCAACTCTCTGGGAAATGAGATGATCGACAAGTTTTTCCAATTTCTCCCCGGTCATATCCTTCATCGTCCGGGACGCTGCCTCAACAGTATCGGTGAGCATTAGGATACCGGTTTCCTTGGAAGTCGGTCGTGGACCTGGGTACCTAAACACAGATTCATCCAGAGTGGAATCACTGGTTTGGGCCAACTCAACAGCCTGCCGATAGAAATACTCCGTTCGGGTAGTCCCGTGATGAGAACTGATAAAGGACATTACCTTGGCTGGAAGATGGTATTGATCTCCAAGCTTCAGACCGCTTGCCACATGACCGATAATGATTCGAGCACTTGATTCCGGATCTAGATTGTCGTGCGGGTTTTTATCCCCAGCCAAGTTTTCAATAAAGTATTGAGGACCGAAGAGTTTACCAATATCGTGGTAGAGCCCCCCTACCCTCGTTAAAAGAACATCTGCACCAACTTCATCCGCTACCGATTCAGCAAGACTTGACACCTGCATTGAATGATTGAATGTTCCGGGAGCATTCTTTATCAATTCTCTGAGCAAAGGTTGATTCGTGTCAGACAGCTCCAGAAGCCGCATATCTGTAGTAACATCGAATACGCGCTCAACTGCCCAGAGAAACGGATAAGCTGTAACTAAAAGGAATGAGCCCACCCCTGCAAACATCAGGCGCTCCTGAAGCTGCGGCCAGGCACTGCCCTCGTAAAGCCATATAGCCAATAGTGCCAAAGCGTAACCTCCAAATGCATACGCAGCGATCAGAAATAATTGGCCCCTGTTGCGCAGTCCACGTGCGCTGAATATTGCAGCGGATCCTCCAACAAGCGTGGCCCAGGTATACGTGAAATTGGAATCAAGCATTAGTCCGCCAAGCAGTGCTAAAACGAACGTGCCGAAAAATGCCATGCGCGAATCAAAAATCACAGTCAACAAGACTGAAACGATGACTACCGGAACTGCATAAATGAATTGCGTAGGTGCAAAACGAATTACTATGCCAAACGAAACAACTACCACAGCATAAAACAAAGCTAGAATTAAGATGAACTTGTTACTGCTAAAGATCTCGGGGCGCGCGTTCCTCAGGAAAATCCCGAAAATACCAACGATCGTTAGGCCTAGCAATAGCTGTCCAAGCAGTTGTAAGCGTCCCTGGGTAGCTGATAGTTCGCTGCCCCGTTCTCTTTCTAGAGAATCCAGCTTTTGTTTGATTTCGGGGGTAATGCGCTCTCCGTTACGTACAATTTCTTCGCCCTCTGCCACCATACCGCGAACGGGGAGAATCAATGCTTCTGCTTCTCTGCGACGTAGTTCCGTTGGCCCGGATTGATAGATGAGTGAAGGCACAAAGATTGCTTCAATAAACTGGAATATTGCCGTGGGGCTGAGATGAGAATCCCCCCGAAGTACTGTTTCTTCCAGCCATACCCGAATTCGTTCGCGAGCCTCATGATGCCCAACGACGCTTGTTACTGTTCTTTGCTCAAAAGTCTGGGCGAGTGTATCCCGTACGGTCAGATATTCTGTAAGAACTGAATCCATCGGCACATCAAGTACCCCCTGGAGCTGAAGCCGTTGGCTTCGATCCGCAATCGCATCCAGTATTTGTTCAAAGAGTGGTGATTGAGTCGGAGCCAATCTGGTGGATGTCGGCATATCGGGACTACGGCGAGCGTAATCCCAACCCAAGTGACGCCAGATTGAGCCACTCAGCCGGATCGGTGCCTGAAGACGCAAATCCATATAAAGGAGAGAATCCTGCACCGTGGCGGTAGATAATTGTTCTGGCGCAAGATCCGTGCCCGCAGCTATGCTGTCCCTCCGGGCTCCTATGAGGTAGTTTGTAAAGGCATTAAACACGGCATCCAGTGATGCGGCAATAGAATCTGCCATATTACGTGTTTGCTGCCTGGCTTCGTTAAAGGGGTAGAAGATTGGCTCGGTAGACTCGCGTATACGCTGTCTTTCTGCGGTTAGCGAATCTTCTGATTTGTAAAGGGGAAATTCGAATTCCGCGATCAGCGTTTCTTCCTGCCATCGATCCCCCACAGACTTCGAAATCTCAGATATACTCCCGCTCCTGAAAGCCAATGTGGTTACGATCAGCAGTATTATGAATACACCCAGCTTCAGTCCAAGTAAATCTCGGATCACCGTGCGCACGCGCCAAATAATATATCTCCGTGGGGATCTCATTGAATACAGATCATTCTATCTCTTGTGGCGGAGAGAGAGAAGAAAGCCAACAATAATGCAAATAACACTTCCGATCAACGTGTACCATGGCCAAGCGATCTGGCGTAATCCTGCCTCTTCAATCATCCCATCTGTGGGATTAATTGCAAATATCCAACCCTCTGTTGGGCTGTGCCAAAGCCCAAAGATAACAAGCACCATGACCACAATTGTGAGAATAAACGCAATCACTGCATCCCATTCCTTTGCATTTTCTATCACAATTCCCAGGAGAAAGCCTCCCAGGAGGCCTCCATACGTAAACGAGGCAATAGCCAGTCCAAGTTCAACTACCGGATTATCTGTGTTCTCAAACAGGCTTGCGAAGACGACAAACAATGCCCCCCAAAAAAAGGTCAAGCCTCGGGAGAGTAATAAACCTTTGGCTTTACTGATCGGGTTTTTAATCCATCGCTCAACCAGATCCATCATTGAGGAAGATGCCAAAGAATTAAGTGAGGAAGACAGCGTACTCATCGCTGCTGCCAGGATTCCGGCCAGGAGTAGCCCTGAAAGACCGGCCGGTAAGCCTTCAATGATATAACGGGGAAAGACCTCATCACCACGAGAGAGTCCTAGTTCCGCAGGTGTAACGCCACCGTAGTGTACCCATAACAATGTACCTATTGCGAGAAACAAGGCAAATTGCAGGGCCACAAGCACCGCACTACCTACTAACGCATACTGACTATCCTTAAGGGTTCTGCAGGTCAGCAGTCGCTGAACGATCAGCTGATCTGTGCCATGGGATGCCATAGAGAATACCCCGCCCCCAATAATGGCTGTCACAGTGACATAGGGTTGCGTGATCCAATCAGTGAATGAACCTCCCAGTCCAAAGTCTATCACACGTAGTTTGCCTTCCGTTGCGGCCAATCTCATCGCCCCTTCTGGTAAACTATCAAACAGTAAAACAGCACACAGGATGCCGCCTAAAACATATAGCCCCATCTGCACGACATCGATCCAAATAACTGCCCGAATACCGCCGATAAGGGTATATATAACTGTAATTATCCCAAGCACAAGTATAATCTGACCATAGGTTATTGGGTCTCCCATAACCGTCAATCCAGCAGAATCCGCAATAACTTTTAGGGGGATTGCTGTAGCAAACAGGCGGACACCATCTGCTAATAGTCTTGTTACCATGAACGTAACGGAGGCAGTGGATCTCATACGATCCCCGAAGCGTTCTCCCAAATAGGCGTACGCGGTCATCATTGCTCCCTTAAAGTAGCGTGGCAGAAACAGCAGGCTCACTGCTATCCGGCCTACAAGGTACCCGGCCGTAATCTGAAGAAAGGTCATGGTACCTCCGTAAGCGACCGCAGGTACCCCAATTATTGTCAAGGTGCTCGTTTCCGTAGCCACAACCGAGAAACAAACTGCCCACCACGGCAAATCTCTGCCGCCAAGGAAATAGTCATCCGTTGAGCGCTGACGCCCCCCTAATCGTATACCCAGAGCTGCTACGCCGATCAGATATACCACAATTACGATATAGTCAAGTGTTGACAACATTTCCAGGTTCAGTCAATCCCCAGCTTTTTAGAAATTTCTTCAAGCGGTACACCCTTTGTTTCGGGCATGACAAAAATCACCCATAGGAGTTGCCCAACCATACACAGTGCATAGAACGCAAAAATATTTGCCCCGGATATTTCAGCGAACATGGGGAATGTCAGGGATATAATTGCGGCCATAAACCAGTGCACAAAACTACCTAGGCTTTGTCCACGTGCTCGTACGCTATTGGGAAATATCTCACCAAGGAACACCCAAATGACTGCCCCTTGGCCGAACGCATGTGACGCAATGAATACGATAAGGCTGACCAGTACCACTGGACCAGTCATTTCGGTATAAAATGCGATCGCAGTAGCCCCCAGACTCAGGATATAGCCAATAGATCCTACCAACATTAGTTTTTTGCGCCCAAAGTTGTCAATAACCATAAGTGCGATTGCTGTCGCGATGAGATTGACGCTGCCAATGATCACGGCCTGAAGGAGTGCAGAAGTACCGGAGGCACCTGCCATTTCGAATATTCGGCGGGTATAGTAGATCAATGCATTAATCCCTGAGAGTTGGTTAAATGCAGCGATTGCTATGGCCATAAGGATCGGTTTCAGGTATTTGGGCTGAAAGAAACGCTCAGTCAGATGTTTGCGCGTTTCTACCAATGACGCCCTTATGGCTGCGAGCTCTTTTCCTGCATCGGAGCTTACACCCCCCATGCTTATCAGCACATTTCTGGCTTCGTTATCTCGTCCCTGAGCAACCAGCCATCGTGGACTTCGGGGATTTGTGAAGAGTAATGTTGTGAAAGCAATTGCGGGTACCGCCTCTATTCCGAACATCCAGCGCCATTCAATAGCCCCCAGCTCAAATGAAGCAATGGTAAAATTCGATAAATAGGCTAGTAGAATGCCGAGTACGATATTGAGTTGTACCAGAGCTACCAGCCGCCCCCGTATATTTGCTGGAGCAATTTCTGCTACGTACATAGGGGCAACGACCGATGCTCCCCCAACACCCAATCCACCGATCAGACGGAAAAATGCAAATGATCCAGCATCCCAGGCTATGGCGCTCCCGATCGACGATAGGAGGTATAATCCTCCCATAAGCATCAGCATTGGCCGGCGTCCGTAACGATCAGCGGGTTTCGAGAATACCAATGAACCGATTATTGTGCCGATCAACGCACTGGCGACGAGTGCTCCGTGCCAGAAGGGGGGTGTACCGAAAGCCCCACTGAGACGCTGATAGGTCGGATCAAACAAATCTCGAAGTGTCCCCTCCGCGCCTGAGATCACCGCCGTATCAAAACCAAATAACAAGCCTCCCAAAGCGGCAACTAAGGACGCCCAGATTACCCTAGACATGGCATTACAAGCAGTTAAATTGAATTAAGGCACAAACGAGCGTTTTAAGGTAACGATTTACGCTTTCATGGAATACACGAGTTTATGGATGAAGTCTCTCATTTGCGAATGATTGGGATGAATTTCCGTCATTCTGCCTTCGTTGCCTGATCCACGGGAATTAGTATATCGGTTTGCTACGGTGCCATGATGTAAGGCGGTTTCACTGTGCCCACAGACAGTCTAAAGGTGTCCTGATTATGTTGGAACCCTCCTTATGCCATTGATCCTGCGGGGTACATTCTAGCCTTCCCGCCTTCATCGACCGCCTTGGATGGTATTGACCATACCGATGGCCAACTAGCTGTCCAGATATGTAGCTGGATGTAACTACAGTGGAAGCATCTTCCCGCATTGAGCTAAGGGCCTGCAAGGACTGTGCACCACATGAAGCCCTGCGACAATATCGCCAATACACGAACCATGCCGGACGGACGAAGCCCCGAATACATATGCTCCCGGCTCTTTTTTCAGACTAAACATATGTATTGACAAAAATTTCAGGGGGAAATCATATGTATAGGATTCGCATCTTCGCGCATTACATATGTGTATCGCACTCGTGGTTCGTTCATGATTGTAAAAGGAATCTTCAAAAACGTATTAAGCTGAACAAGCAAGTGCCCTTGTTTTCGCTCATGCTCAGTGAGATGTGAATTCCTTAGGCAGTTCTGCATTGATCGCGAAGCCAGGTCAGGCGTTGGAACAGTGGGAGTTGCCTGTTGAGATGAGAGGTGCTCTGCCCCTCTCATACTAGTTCAGGTTTGTTTTTGGAAGGACAGTTAGGCTAATATTGACTACCTTAAGTCTTACAGTCTATTGCGTCCACAAGTTATCATGAAGCACTTTCCAATTCTCACATTTCTGTTGGCAGTGCTGGTTTGGGGCTGTGTTACGACTCCCTTAGGGGTCTCTATAACGTCTCGGGCGCCCGAGGATACAACCTCTACACGCCCTGCCCCCATTGAAGCCAAACGTGCATGGATTTTTGTGGAGGGCTCCCAACAAGGCACTACACCCGCTACCGTCCGCATTCGGCGCAGCTTTGAGATTACAAACGTCTCATTGCACGTTGGACAATCCTTTGAGGAGGTGCGTCGCTACGAAATAGAACGCAGCGTCACTTCCAATCGAATTATGCAGAACTACACTTTTCAGGGTTCCTATGATGGTGGCACACTCACCTTCAATTCTACAGAGCTCTCCCAGGACAAGAGGGGACGCTATATTATTCCTTATTATGCTAATCCCATCCAAATAATTGATCACGAGTATGACCTAATATTGATTTTGACTGAATAACGTGAGCATTAGACCATACATACTTACCGAGACTAACTGGAAATCGGTCAGTGAAACTGATTTCGGGACGGCAGTATTACCTTGGGGGGCTATTGAAGCACATAATATCCACCTCCCCTATGGTACCGACAATATTCAACTGGACCGGATTGCATCTGATGCCTGTGCCGTGGCATGGGAACAGGGTGCCCGCTGCATTGCGCTGCCAACGGTACCCTATGGTGTCAATACAGGACAATATGACATAAAGTTGGATCTTAATATGATGCCCAGCACACAGCAGGCGTTGTTGGGAGATATTGCACATGCACTTGAAGGCCAGAACATTCTGAAATTGGTTGTCCTGAATGGACATGGCGGAAACAACTTTCGACAAATGATCCGCGAAGTCGGATACCGCTACCCTAAACTTTTTATTTGTGAGATCAACTGGTTCAAGGTAATTGATGCAACACCTTATTTCGAGGATCCCGGGGATCATGCCGGAGAATTGGAAACAAGCCTAATACTGGAAATTGCCCCGGAACTTGCCCTGCCGCTTGACCAGGCAGGTTCAGGTGCTGCACGCCCTTGGGCAATTGCCGGATTGAACGAGGGCTGGGCCTGGGCAGAACGACGGTGGAGTGAGGTGACAGAAGATACGGGTGTCGGAGATCCCCGGGCAGCGTCAAAAGCTAAGGGGAAGCTATTTCTGGACGCTGTTACGCAAAAGATAGGCCGATTCCTGGCCGAACTGGATTCTACTCCAATTAACTCGATTTACAAACGGCTGTGAAGCTGCTTTCAAGAACTCTTACCTATCTGAATTCTAGATACATGGACCGATTAATGGGCGCGCTGTGCTTCGGGATTATAATGGGATTGACCCCATTGGTACAGGCGCAGGATCAGGCAGGAGCCTACCTGCAGAACATTGACCAACTGCTCAGTCAGGCGCATTCGGCCAGCCAGAGTGCTGAAAAGGCCACCTCTGTCGAAGAACTGAAAATGTACACCGATACCGCGTTTGAGACGATCTGGGGTGCCCCCTCAGGACTGCTCTCAACCACTGGGGCAGTACTTGCACATGGCTGGAAAACAAGGTGGCAAACCGACGGTACTGAATTTGACGAGGCCCATGTTGAACGCCATGGTTCGGATAAGCCCGTAATCTCGGATCCAATAAAGCTTGGCATCATGGGACAAGGACGTGCTATCGTAAAGATGCTCGTTCCCCGTCAGGAAGATCCTCATGCAGAGCACGTGCTTGCTTCCCTGAGCAACGTTGTTGGATGGATGCGCCTCAGTGATGGAGTAACAAAAGGTGAACGTCAACCTCGAATTGATCTAACACATGTCTGGGATGCCCCTACCCGCTTCTGGAATACGACCGCAGATACCGGCTGGCTGGGTGAAGTTCATTCCCAGGCAATCAACATTCTCAAAACAGAATACGGAGAGGACCTCGCTACCGCCCAGGAACATGCGAAAGCCATGACTGCTCTTTTGGAAAAATGCAGGTCGGGCGTAGATGAAAATGGTGATGGCGCTGTCGCACCGATCATGATGGAGGGTGGTCTAGATACAGCGATCCAACATGCAGGATACTTGGGGATTATTAATTAATTGAAATCAATGAGCAAAATAAAGACCCGATTCTCATTTATAGCGTTCGCGGGGGTTTTCCTCGGTCTCATTCCTTTGTGGAATCCATCACCCGCCCAGGCGCAGTGGAAGACACTCTTTGATGGCTCATCTTTGGACGGATGGTATCAGGCAGGACCAGGTCAGTTCGTATTGGAGCCTGATGGGTCCATGATCAGCGAAGGTGGAATGGGCCTCTTCTATTACAGTAAGGAATCGTTTCGTGATTTTGAATTGGAACTGGAATGGAAATCAAACAAGACAACAGCAAACAGTGGAGTTTTCGTTCGATTTCCAAAGACCGATGACCCTTGGGTAGCCGTCGACGAAGGCTATGAAATCCAGATAGACGACAGTCGAGATCCTGACCACAAGACGGGCAGCATTTTCGCAATAAGTAAAGCATTCCGCTCAAATCCACTGCCGGCAGGCGAATGGAACAAGTTCCGTATACGCGTAACTGGGCACCGGTACGAAGTATGGCATAATGATGTTAAGGTCAACGACTATATGGGGAATCGTGGACGGGAAGGTTTTATTGGCCTTCAGAATCATGATAACGGCTCACGTGTGGCTTTCAGGAACGTAAAGGTCCGCCCCATTGAAGAGGACGTCTACGAGTCTCTGGCTGAACTTCTGGCAACACCTGAGACGTATGAGCCGATACGGGTGCTGATGGTAACTGCAACCCATGGTTTTAGGCATGGCGCTGCAATTGAGGCTCAGAAGGAAGTTATGATGGCATTAAACCAAACCACAGAGCTCCAGGTGGATACAACCGAAGATGTCAGCATGCTGCGGCCGGAAGTACTGGATAATTACGATGTACTGTTCCTAGCTAACTCGACGCTTCGTGTTCCGCCTCAAGAGGGAGCCCCGGAACCGGAACCGACCGCAACTATGGCCGAGGGCACACTGGCAAATTTCGACCTCAAGCTCATGGTGCCCGACAACGAAATCCAAGGCAAGGTTGCCATTAGCGAGGCCCCGGATTCGCTCGTCGGAATGGTCAAGTTCAACATATTTCCTGATCCAGCAAGCCTGTTCGGTGTTTGGCTAGATGCAGATTCTCTCTCTTTCATGTGGGATACCGGGGGGATGGGGGTAGCATCCGCTGTGCTTCATATCGACGGCGATTCGTTGAGCGGACTGATGTCTCTTGGAGAAATGCAGGTGCCGCTTTCAGGCATTCCTAGTGAACCTGAACCCATCAATTATTCCATAACAATCACTACCCCACAGGCTCCGTTGGGTGCTCAACTGACACTGGGAGGGGCTTCAAGTACAATTACTTTTCCAGATGGCGCACTGCCAATAAATGATCTCTTGCTTGCGGGAGATTCAGTTACGTTCCACTTTAACATTGAACAATTCGGTGATTTCTACGCCGCAGGGATTATTCAGGGTGATAGTATCCGTGGTGCGCTTGGGAGTGATTATGGTGAGTTGCCGTTTGAAGGATCCAGGCAAATAGGCGAACCAGAACATGAGGGAGAGACCCTTGAACCGGCGCAGCTTGATGCCATCCTTTCATTTCTGGCCCAAGGGAATGGAATTGCAATAGCGCACGCTGGACTTGATGCACTTTACAATTCGCCGGAATACCGCGAAATGGCTGGAGGAGGTCTGTTTGAAAGCCATCCCTGGACGCAAAGCGTTCGTATTACGGTGGAAGATCCGCATACACCTGCAACACGCCATTTGAGAGAAGATCTGTGGGTGCATGAAGAGATTTATGTACTTGATGTCAATCCTCGCTGGAATGCACGAGTACTCCTGTCTCTGGATACTGAAACCGTTGAATTGACGGAAGCATCTGCAGGAACAGAGCGAAACGACTACCCCATAAGCTGGATACGCACGCATAATGGTGGTCGTGTGTTTGCCACAGGACTCGGACACTTTGCGGATACCTGGAGAACCCCCGCATTCCTTGAGCATATTGTTCAGGGCATACGTATGGTAGCGGGGCGTACAGATGCAAATTTCTCGGGACACCGGGTTAAGGAAGTAATTGCTGACAATGTTTGGCCGGACGATATCGCTGTAGATGAACAGGGTGATGTATGGATTGCGGAGCTTCGAGGCAAAGTGCATCATTATGATGCACAAAGTGGCGAGGTAAGGCAGATTGCCCACTTACAAACGACAGATCCAACGAACGTTGAACACGGCTTGTATGGAATTGAGGTAGATCCTGATTTTTACGACGGGTCGCCGTATGTGTATATCTACTATGCAGAACTGCATACTTTCATCAACACCCTTTCACGCTTCATCTATGAGGACGGCCGAATAAACCTTGAATCGGAGCATGTTCTCCTGCGCGTACCGACTGAGCCTCAATGCTGCCATCAAGGGGGTGATCTTGAATGGGGACCCGATTCTACGCTCTATCTCTCAACCGGGGATACCGGTATGTCTGAGGTGCGGCCTGGATGGAAGATGTCAGAAGAGCAGCTAGCTGCATTTATTGACACACATGCGCTGAACGATTACCATTGGGCCCGTCTGGTGGATTCCGAACGATCCGCACAGAATCTACAGGATCTACGCGGAAAAATTTTAAGGATTAACAGAAATGGAACGATTCCCCAAGACAATCCTTTTTTCGGCAAACCAGGTGTACGCTGGGAGATTTATGCATATGGCCTACGCAACCCTTATCGTTTCAAAGTAGACCATGAAACCGGTGCACTCTACATAGGTGTGGTGGGCCCGGATGCTTCCTTTGACTACGATGAGTACAACATTTCTGCCAGTGGAGGGGAAAATTTCGGGTGGCCACGTACACTTGGGAAGCTCTTCTACAATGAGTGGACACCAGAATTAATACCTGATTTTGTACCGCCCTTTTGGGAGTACACCTACGAACATGGTGGACGTTCAGCTACTGTTGGACCGATCTACCGCTCTACTGGCCAATATGCATTTGGCGAAAACTTCCAAAACAAAGTATTTGTGTTTGATTGGGCCAGACGCTGGATTAAATATGGAGAGCTCGTTGATGGAACTTTTGAAAGCGATCAGGAAGAAGATGTGCGCATTGATGTTCCCAATATTCAGATCCCGGCAAAGCACTTGGTCAACATTAAAACATTCGATACGCTACGGGGCACCTCCCCCATCTCCATGGAAATGGGACCCGATGGAAGCATATACGTGGCTGAATTTGATGGCTTCTGGGATGCTGGGCCAGATGCAAAAGTGACACGTTATCGCTGGATTGGAGGGAATCGTGCTCCACTTGGTAAAGCAGAAATAAGGACTGATGCCAACCAGACCAACCTGCTTCATTTCGACGGGATGGCAATCGTGGATCCCGATGGGGATGCCTTAGAATACCACTGGTCCTTTGGAGATGGCAATGAGGCAAAGGCACAAAATGTATCGCATGCGTATGACGCTCCTGGCGAGTACCACATCGTGTTAGAGGTTACAGACATTCATGGCGCTTCCAGTGTGACGAGGTGGGATTGGAAGGTTGAATAAGGCTCATACTCTTCTGTCTTCATGGATTTCAAAAAAGCAATTCATCTTTTCGGTATTGGAGTTCTGCTCTCCGGATTGATCATAAACAAGAGTGCAGCACAAGGTTCTTCCAGCGTGGATGGGGAACAACTCTACCTCAGTCGCTGCATGTCTTGTCACCAAGTTGATGGTAATGGTATCGCGGGAGTATTTCCTCCATTGAACGAGATTGACTGGGTTACAGGGGATAAGGGTCGACTGATTCGAATCACGCTGGATGGTGCTGTTGGAGAATACGAGATCGGAGGTGTGATTTACACTGGCGCGATGCCCCCTTGGAAGAATTTTCTGAATGACCAAGAGATGGCTGCCCTACTAACCTACATTCGGAGTGCATGGGATAATGATGCTTCGAGAGTTACCGAGGATGAGGTTCGTCTCGTACGAGAGGCCAGCAAAGGCAGAAATCAAGCCTGGACGGCCGAAGAGTTGGCAGATGAGGCTAATCAGGGTATTCCAGGTTCTTTCGGATTTCTACTGACCCCACGCGATACAACAAAATCAAATTGAGGAATATTTTAACATGCTGCGACCATTCTTTATTCTGCTGTGCCTGACAATAAGTCAAGCGCCTGTGACTTTTGGACAACAACTGATCGGATCAGTTGAGGTGCACGATGAAGCCTTGGCATCACTGATAAATCCAGATGAACAATTAGAGGTTCTGGCCGAAGGATTTGAGTGGTCTGAAGGGCCAGTTTGGGTGAGTGATGGCGAGTTTTTACTCTTTTCTGACGTTTGGACTAATCGAATTTACCGTTGGAAGGAGGGAGAAACAGCGGAGGTATTCTTGGAGCCATCGGGCTACACAGGTCCGCCCAGAGAGGGGCGCGTAGGCGGATCTAATGGACTCACATTGGATTCGGAAGGTAGACTGGTAATGGTACAGCACAGCGACCGTCGTATTGCGCGATTGAGTGGCTCCCTAACAGATCCAGAGCCCGTGTACGATTCAGTCACCGATCTGTACGAAGGTAAACGATACAACAGCCCCAACGATTTGGTCTATCACTCCAACGGGACATTGTATTTCACGGATCCTCCCTACGGACAGGACCGAGAACTGGATTTTCAAGGTGTATACAGCGTTACGCCGGAGGGCACTGTTAGGCTGCTTGAAGCGGGGATGAGTCGACCAAATGGATTAGCTTTCTCACCAGATGAGAGCATCTTGTATGTCGCAAATTCAGATCCAGAGCATCTCTTCCTGATGGCTTACGATGTGTTGCCCGATGGTGGGCTAGACAATGGGCGCGTCTTTTTCGACGGTACCAGCCTTATGGAGGATGGATTGCAGGGAATGCATGATGGTCTAAAGGTGGACCAGGATGGAAACATATTTACAACGGGACCGGGGGGAGTTCTGGTTCTAAGCCCGGAGGGCGTTCATCTCGGCACGATCCATACGACCCAGCGCACGGCTAATTGTGCTTTTGGAAACGATGGCAGTATGCTCTACATCACGGCTCATAGCTTTCTATTACGCATCCCATTGTTGACGAGAGGGACTACTCCGTAACTCATTTCAGATGCAGGATCAGGGAGCCACTCTTTATTGAGCGACTCGTACCATATGAATGGTCAGTTCGCAATCGCGATACATAGTACGGGAAACCCAAAGCAATTCAGGACTGATCTCCGAGGATATGATTTCCAGTAATAACAAATCAAAAATGCGCCATACTTCCGTCGTTCTTGTGCTGTTGTTGGCAATGTGTCAGACGGCTCCCCCAGATGAAACTCAGGAAGAAACACCCACTAACTCAGACCAAGCCATGTCTCCGACGAGATTAATCGGGTCGGTTCAAGTACTAGATGAAACGCTTACGTCCCTGGTTGCCCCAGATGCACAGTTAGAGGTTCTGGCTGAAGGTTTTGATTGGTCAGAAGGCCCCGTATGGGTAAGCAATGGCGGATTCTTGCTCTTTTCAGATGTACCTACTAACAGAATCTATAAATGGATCGAGGGTAGCGAGGTCAGTGTGTTTTTGGAACCGTCGGGTTATACGGGTACTGTGGAAAGAGGGGGTGAGACTGGATCTAACGGGCTAACGCTGGATTCCGAAGGCCATCTGATCATTGCACAGCATGGGGACCGCCGGGTTGCCCGGCTGAGTACATCTGTTTTGGAACCGCAGCCTGTGTTTGAGACGATCACGGAGCAGTACGACGGCAAACGATACAACAGTCCCAATGACTTGGTTTATCGCTCTGACGGAACGCTGTATTTCACAGATCCGCCCTATGGACTCGAGTTCAGAATGTCTGATCCGGCCAAAGAGCTGGATTTTCAAGGCGTGTACAGTGTTAGCCCAAATGGTACTGTCCAGCTCCTCGAGTCAACAATGAGCAGGCCCAACGGATTGGCCTTTTCACCAGACGAGAGCACGCTTTATGTTGCTAATTCAGACCCAGAGCGCGCTATCTGGATGGCTTACGATGTTCTGCCAGACGGCGGTGTAAGCAACGGACGTGTGTTTTTTGATGCAACCGAACTGGTCGAGCAAGGCCATCCCGGTTTACCCGATGGACTGAAAGTAGATGAGAAAGGCAATTTATTCGCAACCGGGCCGGGAGGTGTACTTATCATCAGCCCAGAGGGCGTACATCTTGGTACGATCAGTACGACACAGGCCACTGCCAACTGCGCTTTTGGAGGGGATGGTAGCCTGTTATACATCACAGCAGACATGCTCCTTTTGCGTATCCAGCTACTAACCAAGGGTGCAATTCTCTAATCTGCCGACCATACGTGGTTAGTGTCGTGTAGGATATGCTGAGCCTCTGCTACCAGCTGTTATCCCCGAACGGTTCAATTAATTCTGGGAGGTACTAAAATCACTACACCATTGGTCGCTGTAATATTTGACATGGACGGAGTTCTTGTTAATTCCGAACCGTTGCACGAAAAGGCGCAGGACATTGTCTGTCGACGATTCGGGCTGGATGTGCCAAAATCAATCTCTCCTATATTCAAGGGCTGGACAGAAGATCGTGTGTACGAGTATATCGCTAAACACTTTGGTACAGGTTCAACCACGGTTGAGGCGCTTATACAAGCCAAACATGCCGCATTTGCGAGCCTTGTGGATGAACTTGAACTCATATCGGGCGCAGCAAAGCTTTTAAAAGAACTATCCGACCTGAATATTCCCCTGGGTCTGGTTACCTCTGCTACTCGGGCCGACCAGGAAAGAGCATTTACAAAATTTGGTTTATTTCCCTATTTCTCATCGGTAACGACAGTTGAAGATGTTACCGAGGCAAAGCCTCATCCACAACCATTTTTGACTGGCGCTGAGCGCTTGGGGGTCAGGCCTGAAGAGTGTATCGTTGTTGAGGATTCCAAGTATGGAGTGGTCAGTGCATTACGTGCGGGATGTTACGTCTTGGGGCTAGCGACAACATTTTCGTGTGATGCATTGGATGATGCCGGTGCACATGCAGTTTTTGATTCGATTGAAAAAATTGAACCACATATAAAGGAGCTACTCAGCCTGGCAGTTTCATAGCTTCTCGGCGTTCCGTGAGCCATCCCTTACTTTTATTTTTTGAGACCAACAAGTTTAATAAATGAGACGTACGACGATCTTGCTTACTGTTGTGACTTTATGTAGCTGTACAACCTACCGAAATCCATCAAACACCGGCGATCCATATACCGATTGGGCCGTCTACCTGGGGGACGCTACAAGTAGCCACTACAGTACTCTTGATCAGATCAATCGAAGTAATGTCGCTGACCTGACGTTGGCTTGGACCTATAAATCCGGTGATGCCGACAGCACAGGCCGTACTCAGATTCAGTGTAATCCAATTATTATAGATTCTACGTTGTATGCTACTTCACCTGGATTAAAAGCTATTGCCCTTGATGCCACCACCGGACGAGAAATATGGCGTTTTGACCCATTTGAAGCCGGAGCTGTAGATGAAGGACGCGGCATCAACCGAGGAGTAAGTTACTGGCGTGGTGATGATCAGCACGCGGCACGAATCCTCTATTCGGCAGGATCCAGGCTATTTGCATTGGATGCATCAACCGGAATACCGATCAACTCGTTTGGCGAAGAAGGATCTGTAGATTTGCGTGACGGTCTGGATCGCGACGTTGCGGGTTTATCCGTAACAGCACGAACACCGGGTATCATTCATAAGCATCTACTGATCCAAGGCACATCTATATCTGAGGGAATACGCTCTGCACCAGGCCATATTCGGGCTTACGATGTGCGCACAGGAGAGCTGGTATGGATCTTCCATACAATCCCCCACCCTGGTGAATTTGGATATGAGACATGGCCTCCCAATGCATACTTGTACAGTGGGGGTGCCAACGCGTGGAGTGGATTGAGTCTGGATGAAGAGCGTGGAACCGTCTTCCTTCCCACGGGATCGGCAGCTTTTGATTTTTGGGGCGGTAACCGTATTGGTGAAAACCTATTTGCCAATTCTGTACTTGCGCTTGACGCCATGACAGGTGAGCGCAAATGGCACTTTCAGATAGTGCATCATGATATTTGGGATCGTGATCTCCCAGCTGCCCCTAACCTTGTGACGGTAGAACGTGATGGTCGCCACATTGAAGCTGTCGCACAGGTCACAAAAAGCGGGCATGTATTTCTTCTTGACCGGGACACTGGAATTCCTCTTTTTCCTGTAGAAGAGCGCCCATTCCCGCCCTCAGATCTGGAGGGTGAACAAGCCTGGCCAACTCAACCGATCCCGCTGAAACCTCCCCCGTTTGCACGTCAGAAATTTGATGAGGAAGATGTAACCAACATCTCACAGGAATCTCATGACTATGTGCTGGAGCGTCTCAGGCAAGTTCGTTCTGATGGCCAGTTCGTACCGCCTAGCATACAGGGGACTATCATTTACCCGGGATTTGACGGGGGAGCTGAATGGGGTGGTGCCGGCTACGATCCAACCACGGGTGTGCTGTATGTCAACAGTAACGAAATGGCCTGGATTCTCACGATGGTCCCATTGAACCCGGATGGAGCAACGACAGGGAAAGGTCTATATGCCCGTTATTGTGCAGGCTGCCACGGAACTGGACTGGAAGGTTCTCCAACCGGCGACATGCCAGCTTTGACTGGATTGGAATCCCGGATGACAAGAGATGCTGTGAGTGAACAGATTGCCCGGGGTATTGGCTTTATGCCATCCTTTGGTTTTCTTGAGTCAGGCGAGGTGTCTGCAATCGTAGACTTTCTTTTTGGAGAAGACGAGGAAACTTTAATTGAGCTGGAAGAAGACGATGCCGAGCTAAGCGCATTTTTTGCAGGCTCCCCATATGGGCATACCGGATACAATAGATTTTTTGATCAGGACGGATACCCGGCGGTCAAACCTCCCTGGGGCACGCTAAATGCGATAAATCTGAATACCGGCACAATTGTCTGGACTGTGCCGCTGGGAGAATTCGCGGAATTGACGGCCCGGGGGGTCCCACAAACTGGCACAGAAAACTACGGTGGACCTGTGGTTACTTCTGGTGGTCTGCTATTTATTGCGGCCAGTAAAGATGAGCGGTTTCGAGCCTTTGACAAGGAAAATGGTGCCGTGCTATGGGAAACACAACTGCCAGCAGGTGGCTATGCGACGCCGGCCACTTACGAAGTTAGAGGAAAGCAGTACGTAGTTATCGCCGCAGGAGGAGGGAAAATGGGCACAAAATCGGGAGATGCTTACTTGGCATTTGCGCTGCCTGACTGACCGCCACCATATGTCAGGCGTTGTTTCTTAGTCCTCCAGGTAAGAGGGTCCTTCTGCCTTCTCGCATCCGAAAACAAGTCCTTCGGGGTGGTTTAGGCAAATGCGCAAAGACCAAGCAAGCTTCGGGTCCAAGTCATTGGACTTTAACGCCACACAACATCAATGCCTCTAGGGGAGAGATTTAGGCCCACAATCAATACGCGGCCGGACTGCGACGGACAATCGCCTCGAACAGTCCATGAAATGCCCATATTTATTGTACAGGGCGTACTAACTAAACTGGTCCCGTTTCCGGTTGCGGCAGACGACGAATACGAATATTTCTGAACCAGACCGGATCACTATGGTCCTGGAGGCAGATATGCCCGGTCTTGGTCATCCCATAATCCGGCATATCAATCCATTTGCTTTCTGCTATTAAGGCTTTCCAGTCGTCACTCCACAACTCATAAGAAACAATTCTTTCCCCGTTCAACCAATGCTCAACCTGGGCACCATTAACAACAATGCGGGTCATGTTCCATTCTCCAACTGGACTCACCACATTAGCGGAGGGAGCGTGCATATCATAGTTTGCGCCCGCATGGCGGTCCCCGCCCTCTTGTGCATCTGGATGCAAGTCATTGTCTAATATCTGGTACTCCGGCCCTGTACGTCAGGGATAGTCATGGTCTTCGGATACGCGGAACATGATTCCGCTATTTCCCGCAGGGGAAATTTTCCATTCGAGCTCAAGCTCAAAGTTATCATATTGTTCGACGGTAATGATATCACCGCCCTCCCCTTCACCAGTGAAATGGAAGACTCCGTCATCACTTATTTGCCATGCTTCAGGGATTCCTTCACCTCCATATCTTCTCCACTGGTCAGCCCCGAGCGTTTGCCAAGGCATTTCTTCGGACATGGCTAGTTCCTCGTCATCTACTTCTGCCGAAGATGTATTCTCCGAGGCAGATTGACAACCTACTAAAGTCGCTGCAGCAAATGTAGCCGCTATGAATAATCGCATTGCCATGGGATGTTATTTCTGATAAATTGTACGAGTTGGGTACTTTTGGTCTGTTAGGTCTTTGCAGGTTCAGTGTTATCTGCAACTCGGTCGTTAAAGAGCATCACGAACGCCACTGAAAATACGAATGTGGCCGCAGCAAAAATATACCAAAACGTAGCCCACCCTCCAAGATCCAATTGCCCGCCTACACCATAGGTATTCACAAAAAGCCCGCTTAACTGGGTACCTAAGAAAAACCCGATCCCCTGGGTGAGAAGCACCAGCAAGCCTTGCACCTGGCCTCTGATTTCTGGAGCCGTCTTCTTGTCAATGTAAATCTGTCCGGTAACGAAAAAGAAATCATAGCAGATGCCATGAATGAGAATACCGATCATTATGAAGTAGTACGTCCCGACACTTGCCCCCACGGCAAAAATTGCGAAGCGGGCAACCCATGCAAGCATCCCTAGAAGCAGCATCCATTTTACACCCAATCTTCGGAAAAAGAAGGGGATCAAGAGCATGAAGAATATTTCACTCACCTGCCCCCAGGCCATCTCCCCGCTGGGATTCGCGAAAAAGCCTGTTCCTGCAAAGAAGTTCTCGTGAATAGCTGAGAAGTAGATCGGTGCGTACGGAAAGTAGGTGCCGAAGGCAATAAAGATCAGCATAGCCGCCGCTAGGAATACCACAAAAGATTTACTTTTCAGAGCATTGAAAGCATCAATACCCGCAATTTGCTTCCATGTAGTCGTCTGTCCCTTTGATGGCGGGGGAGTATAGGGTAACGTGAAGCTGTACAGACCAAGAAACAATGCAGCACCTCCACCAATGTATAGCGGAGTCGCTGTATTATCTGCCTGGAGAACGTAGCCCATAAACAAACCGATTGTAGCCCAACCAATTGTTCCGAAGACACGTACCCAAGGAAATTCCTTTTCCTGATTCTTCAGGTGATGGAACGCCAGTGAGGCGGTTAAGCCAAGCGTTGGGAAATAGCACAAAGCATGTAATCCTAAAAGAGGCAAGAACAGGTCTGTGCCGGCAGCAAATGGCATAGCACACATCGCTGCTCCGGCTATCAGCATGAGTACCCCGAGCAGTTTTTCTGAATCAAAGAAGCGATCAGCAACCATGCCAAGGAAAAATGGTCCGATCATGCAAGCTACCGGTCCAAGAGCATAGGCCAATGGAATCCACTCTCCCGCACCAATAGTGGTCATATAATTGCCCAGCGTGGGTGCCCAAGCCCCCCAGATGAAATACTGGACAAACATCATTACGCTGAGGCGGGCTATAAGTCGTACGTTCATGTTAACTCAATTGATGAATTGAAAAGAAAACGCCATGCAATCGGTGACCGATTGCACGGCGTCCAAGATAAACACAATCAACTATTGCCCGCAATTATAGACATTAGCTGATCTATTTAAATTTAGACCATAAAACAGGTTTTTCATTCCCGACTAGTTTGAGTCGTTCATTCTGAGCCGGTTCATCCTCCTCTGGAGGCCATCTATAAGTGCCTGGCTACTTTCTTGTTCTGCCTGGTCAATCCTTGCACGTAAAGCAGCAATCTGTTCTGCACTCAATTCTTGATTTCGCTCCATCTGATCAGCATGTGCACGAGCGAGCGCAAAGGATGGCGGCCATTTATATGTCGGCTGTCCCTGAGCATTCTTGTACTCCAATTTCACAGTATTCGCAGCAGCAATTTCGTTGGCGGTCAGGAACTCGCTGGGAACAAGCTCAAACACATCTAAACCACGCGCAATCTCACTGCTGTAAATGTAGCCGTTGTACCAGTAGACAGACCAGCTACCTCCCATCTCCATCTGCTCATCACTCACAGGGCCACGATCATGATACGCGATCTCTACTACATTGGAAGGATCTGTCCAGTCAGTAATTGAAATACCTCCCTGATACCAAGACTGCACGAATATATCCCGACCGGGCACAGGGATTTGAGACCCGTTGTGTGCTACGCAGTTTTCTTCGTCCGTCTGTGGTACGGGCAACTTGAAATAGCTTTTGAAATGCATCTTCTTCTCTTCATCAATCGTGAAGTATGCATTTGCCCCCCACTCCATTGGATCTGTTTCACGGCACTTGGGTCCTCCACCTCCACCCCATTCATCCGTGAACAGGATCTGTGAGCCATCGTTGTTAAATGTTGCCGAATGCCAGTAGGAGAAGTTGCTGTCCGCAACCGCATCAAGACGATAAGGATTGGCCGGATCAGAAATATCTAGGAGAAGGCCATATCCTTCACACGCGCCACCGGCTAAGCCAATTTCAGGGTAGAGTGTGATATCATGGCACTGGTTGGGGCCTCGGTCTTCGTCAGCTTCATCACCCCCGCCCATCATCTGAGCAATTATGTCTGGCAGCGCCTCGCGGAATGCCGTCGTGTCCTCGGCGGTCGGTTCGGTGATTCCCTCCTGACCAAAGTAGGCTGCAATCATTGGAGCCACATAGTTATCCGGTAGTACGAAAGAAGAACCACCAATTGAAACTACAAACTCTCCACGTGCCTTTGCCTCTTCAAACTCGACCCGCTCTGCGTCTGTAGGACCATGCTCCGGTGGGGCGGTTAAGTCTTCAAAGATTCTTGGTGAACTCACGATTGCTGCCTGTGAAGGGTCATCCAGAGGAACCTGGATGACCTCAATCCGGAAGAGTGCAGACTCGGGGTCCTCACTTGGGGACATGCTCGAGCATCCTGGCAATTCTTCCGCGGGTCTCACCGGGGCTGATCCAGAAACATAAATGTAGATGTTCTCGTTGTCATCGGGATCTTTGAGCAACGAGTGTGTGTGTGAGCCTCGACAAGTCTGGACATTATGGATGTACTGCGGATCAGTTACATCGGTAATGTCGAATATACGGATTCCCCGCAGCCGGTCATGACTGATGCTTTCCTGTACGCCTTCAGTCCCGCAATCAAGTCTACCACCTGTACCTTCGCCTGAAACAAAAAGCAGGTTGCCGTACACCGAAACGTCACTCTGAGAAGCTGGACACAGGTAGTCTTTCACTACCACAGGGTTGCTGGGATTTGATACATCCCAGATAATGACGCCGTTATAGTTTCCCTGGAACACATATTGGTCCTTGAATGCCAAATCACTGTTGGTGACACCAACAAAGTTTTCCGGTGGCATAACGGTTGCCACTTTACGCAAATTCCAGATAGCTTCCTCCGCATCAAAAAGTCCGACTCCAAGACCAATGCGGGCATCCTCCATAACCATCTCCTGGGAGGTGAATTCTTGTGCCGCACCCACCTCTGGTCTGATCATAACAGACATGAGCAATGTGGCAATCAACAAGTATCGTAGTTTCATCGTGTTAGGATTGAGGGGTGGTAGTGTTACTGCTATTGTGCGCCTTCTAGGCGTTCGAGCATCAGGCGCATGCGGTCGATCTCTGTGATTTGATCGACATGTATTTCTGTAGCTAGTTTGTAGGTATCGTCACCTGTGACCGCTCCATCTACCTTCAGGAGTTCTCTTACCATAAATACAGCTCCTTCATGGTGCATAATCATGTACTCCAAGAACAATCGATCGAAGTCGACTCCCTTGGCCGCTTCAAGTTCGTTGAGCTGTTCTTGGGAAAGCATGCCCGGCATATGCATGGCGTGGTGCTCATCAACGCCATGAATCATGAGAGAACTGCCTTCTATCATCACATGAGGGACTGGTTGGTCACGCTTGCGCAGCCAATCCTGCATAATGCGTATCTCGTCATTCTGTGCGTTAATGATCCGGGCCGCTAAGGTTTGAATTTGGGGACTTGCATTATTGCTTTCGGCAAATCCCGACATAATCAGAGCCTGGGCATGATGTCCGATCATACCGGTCATGAAATCAACATCTGCTTGGGAAAAACGTGCAAGCGCACTATCCTTGCGTGCCCAGTAGAGTGCTTCGAGGTCTTCAGTATCCTGAGATATCGCCGGGCCCACGGTGCAAATGCCAATCAACAGGGTGCACAAGAACCCATTCAGGCGTTCTGCCATGTATAGTCTGAAATGGACGGCTCAAAAGATACAAAAAATCACGTTACTATCACTAAAACACTCAAAAGGTTGCTGACAATTGCATCCGTACAGTATGAATCTGAGGTGCATCCTGTGGACTCCGTCCTGAATAAGACGCGGTAGCACGCAGGACACGGTTCAATTGAAGCCAGCCGCTTAAGCGCCAAAGGAGAGAACTTCCTTTGCCTCTGCCGTCCGTAAGCTCGAACAGTGCGAGCCCGGTGGAGCCCTCGCCGCCTTTTAGGTTCACATTCGCAAGTTCAAGCGCAGCATTAACATTTGCTCGCCCCGCGCTACTCCATGTGCCTTGTAAGGGGATTTTTACAATGGTAGCTGAAATTCCCGTATCACCATCCTTTCGTGAAAAATCTGGACTAACAGATAGCCTTAAATCCTGTGTGATTCCCAATTGAATCTCCTGCGTGAATGATCTTGTTAGAATGTCGAATTCCCTTGAAGAGAAAGTGTCACTTCTGTTAATCTTGCTTGAAGAGCTACCCCCGGACTTAAAGGCCCACGCCTCTCCGAGTCGCCATCGTATCTGAATGCGAAAATCATCAATACTTCTCATCTCTGCGCCGGCAGCAAGCTTACTGGCTGAGCGGATTCTTCGCCAGGAAGCCTCAAGACCATACTGAGGGTTATTGCGAAAAAGCCACAGGTCCTGTATAAGATTGAGCACTCCACGGATAGAGTACTGCGGATGCCGGAAGTTCTGCTGCCGCAGAAGATAGATGTCCGATGCTCGGGGCGCTTGACTCTTTTCGTTCACCTCTACCGCGGTCCGCAGTGCAACTTGACTCAACCATCTTTTCCACTTTTCCGGTGCACGCTGCCAACGCTGTCCGTTATCAAATTGGATATTGAATCGGGCCTTTAGGCCGGTAACCGACTGCAGCGAATCCGATGGTATAAGCGTGCGTGCGTAGTTGCCTTCATCCTGCGTTACTTCAGGAATGAATTCATCAATTTCAATGATTCCATTGTCATTTGAATCAATCCATACGTATTCGCCAAGTTCGGGACCAGTTCGAATGTAGATTTCCTGAAGTACGGGTGTTTGTTCGGAGAGCGTTTCATAGAACCAGTTCAGTCTGAACAATCGCTGCCACGGCTGTATGCGCCCATTCCACCGGAGTACTAATGATCGCTTGTTCGCCAGACTCTGAGTAGATTGAAAAAAATCCGAATACTTTGTATCCTGCCAACCCAGTCTTCCCTCACTGCGAAAAGAACGTCCGCCGTTCGCGGTGTATTGCAGACTGGTTGTAGCGGTCCGTCTGCCAGGCATCAGTTTATAATCGGTCCATAGATGCTCATCACGCAAGTCAAAACCTGATGATAGTGTACCCCAATTACCGGTCCATTCGGCGGCGGGTAGTATTTGCCAATACTTTTGTGAGCTCTGCTGCAGCCCTTGGGGTATCTGATGCCGGCGATTACTGGATTTAAATCGCATACTCAAGGATAGACGTTCACCAATCAGCGACTCCTGCAGCTCCGCATCATGGCGAACCCAATTACCCTGAACCAATTCTGATTCGCTCTCAATATTTGTAAAAAAGTAATTTAGGTGGGGTAAGCGAAGCTCATTGATTGCTATTTCCAGTACTTGCCTATTACCACTGAATACTCCAGACTGTCGAAGGCGTCCAACCGTACCGGTCACCGAAGATTCGTTAGAGAATCGCCAGGCAATACTCGCCTCATCAATAGATTCCCGATATCCCCATACAAGATTGCGATTAGTAGGGAGGTTCCAGGAACGCACAAACTCAATGGGTTGAACACGGTCAAATGTTGCAAAATTTTCGCCTGTATTGCGTCGCTCAAGAACGACCATAGCCGTACCTACTCCAACCGGTAAATCCGATACTTGAAGACGGCCATGATAACTATGGGCCCGATCGTCTTCGGCATCAAGGGAAGAGAATCGGTTTTCGTCACGGAATGAGTGCGCCCATTCGCCTGATAGTTCGATATAACGAATTGGTGCAATGCTCCCGCGCAGATCAAGCATATGCTGTTGCATTGGCTTCGGCAAGATGCGAATTGGTAAATATTCACCTTGTCCCGGTCCACGATAGCTGTATGTGATTCCATTCGTAGTCTGGCCTTGCCGAACGTAATCTCCCTCCCCTGGACCTACCCGCGTGAAATCAACCCTGAATACCTGTTCCCGTGATGCCCGGGTAACTGGAACATAGACGCGATACAGATTGCCCATTACTGTGGTGTCCCGAAGTTCGTAGTGGACCCATGGTGCTTCAGGATCATAGTTAACTGATGTTGCACCACTGCGTGACGCCTCCTGATCCCCCAGTGTTGTTAGAAGATCTCTGTCAGCGGTCGTAAGCCCAAACTCCTGATCAAATGATTTACCATCGGCTTCCCTGATAAATGTGACCCCGAATGTTGCAAAGGACGGCCCTGAAACACGCTCTCCCGCCGAAAAATCCGCTTCAGTTGCTATAAGGGTACGGGTGAATTCCGTGGTTCTATACTGAAATTCCACTGCTACACGGTGATGGTATTTCATCAACCGGTTCGTAGTGAAGGTTACTTCGCCGGTGGCATAGTCAATCACGTAATCCTGTGATTCTCCACGGGTTAAGAGATTACCATCTAGGTAGACAGATTCAGATCCTGGGATAACCAGGATAAATGGTTCATTGGCATTTCCTTGTAGCCGATAGGGACCTTGGACGCCGTCCTGGATTTTGATATCCTGTGTTTTGAACAGTCCGCGGGATGTGGCGGCAGCCATGCGCAATGTTCCTCTCAGACTCCCGGACGGAGAAGGTGTTGTGATTCCAACACCTTGAATCTTCCGGTTGAGTTTTGCAAAAGTGCTGCTATTGAGAGGCAATTCAAAATCGCCCAGTTGGGCCGAACTGAATGGCGTTTCAATTTCAATAAACACGCGATCAAGTTCGCTGAGTCGCTGTGTTGTGCCTTCGGGGAGAATAGGAGTATTCTCGTCCGTCAAGGCCGCCCGCAGGTTTATGTCCGGTGCCAGTGCCCCCGACATCTGCAGGCGCAGGCCTGACTCAATAGTTGCATCGCGATTATTGCCGGCAAGTATTCCTCGTGTAATGGATCCACTCCGTCTTATTTGGAGCGGACCCTGCGTGGTCCTTGTGTTGGCTGGCTCTGCCACAATTGATGAATCTGTCTCTATTGGAGGCTCAAGGACTCTTGTGTATCGGTCTGGCAGGCCCAAATCCCAAAATTGATAGACTGCAGTTGCAGTGTCACTAGGAGCGAGGGACGGAATCCATAGACGGCCAAACCTAATGTCTAGACGGTAATAACTGGAATCCAGTACTGTACCCTGCACTTCGACCGTCAAAGTGCCAGGTACAATGAATGGACGCAGTACGAAAGGTTGCTCCCCCGTCAAGGTGTCTGTCCGGGCCTGGGAATTTTGTGCAAACGCGTGCGATGACCATAGCGGCGCACACAGGCAGCATATGGATAGTAATCTACTTAGATGAGTACTCCAGGGGCGTTTCTGATCCTGCCTAGCTGCCAAAAGTAACGTCGTCCGCTAGTTCATTGGTGTCGTCTGATCTAATCTCAACTCCAGCCTTCTCAAGGAGAGAACCACATTCCGTGATGCCTTCGACGAGTCCATCCGCCAATTTTCCCAATTTGATATTCTTCTGTATCGTGGCTACAACGTTTGCCCAGTCATCTGAATCTACTTTTGCATTGATGCCCGTGTCCCCAATAACTTCTATTCTATGTTCAAGCAGAGACACAAACAAGAGGATCCCTGTACGTTCCCGAGTCAAAAAAACCTCTTTCTCCAAAAAGGCTTGTACTGCTCGTCGATGGGTAGTCACTATAAGTCGGCGGCGTCCTGCAAAACGGCGTTTTAATGCCGGTATCAGTGAGGTAAGAACCGCTCCTGTCACACCTGTCAATACGATAACAAGGACTGGTGTAATTCCCTCAAGCCACTGTGGAGCTCCCCAGCCGGGAAGCCAGCGAAGCCCCAAAATCACAGCGTAGGCAAGGAGAGCAGCTAGACCGGCTCCGCGCCAAAGAGCTACTTCATGCTTATCACTTTGTGCCACAATGTAGGGGACGATTTCCCCCGAGGTACGTGTTTCAGCTGCGGATATTGATTCCTTGATACGTGCGAGTTCAGGCTCGGTCAGGATTGCGTTCATGAGATCACATATGTTTAGGTTTGGACACGTATCAGACGCGTTGATAGATAAGCATGGATAGATAAACTAAGTACACTTAAACCCACAGCTACAAGCACTAATCTTATCAGTTGCGCCTCTCCACCTACTTGTCCCAGCCTCGTGAATACGGCAAGTGGGATTGTTTGGGTTCGACCGGGTATGTTACCCGCAAAAACGATTGTTGCCCCAAATTCACCGACAGCCCGGGCAAAACCAAGCACGATACCGGCAATCACCCCTCTTGCGGCCAAGGGCAGTGTCACCCATCTAAACGCTGCCCAGCGTCCTCCCCCATATACGGACACCGCCTCTTCCCATTCCGGGTCAATTTGTTCTATAGCTACACGAAAAGTTTGCACGAGTAAAGGAAAAGCCATGATCCCGGCAGCCAGAGCTGCTCCCCAGGCCGTGAATGCCAGATCTATTCCCAAGAATTTATCGAGAATGCGCCCCCCTGCTCCGTTTGGTCCTAGGAATGTTAATAACAATAACCCGGTGACTACAGGGGGAAGAACCAGGGGAAGTTGAACTAGGTTCTCAACTGCAAAAGTTATTGGAGACTTTCGCCGAGCAAGGTACCACGCAGTCAGGATCCCTGGGATCAGCATTAACGCAACTGCCGCCGCGGCAACACGGGCCGATAGTGCGATAATCGCCCATTCCTGTGGCAGGATAGACATGACGGGCTTAAGAATTAAATCCAAATTTTGTCCACAGTGCTAACTGCGTAGAATCTCCGACAAAAGCAACAAAAGCAGCAGCCATCTCTGGATATGCTGCATCTCTCAACGTAGTTGCCACATACCTGATATCCGGAATACAGGAACGCGGTAATTGAAACATTGGTCGCAATCCTCTTACCAATGCAGCATCGGAGTGATATACTACGGCAACCTCAGCTGCGCCGCTCGACACTGCTGTAAGTGCTCCTCGAACATCCAGTGTCGGGATCACTAAAGGTTCTACAACATCCCAAACCCCTGCACACTGCAATGTCTGTCTACCATATACGCCAGCCGGTACATGCGAAGGATCAGCCATTGCAAGACGACGTACGTTTATAAGCTCTGAGAGGCTATCGATTGGATTTGCTGCATGCGGGCCAATAACGACCAGAGTATTCCCCGCAAAAGTAACCTCCGGCCCCCTAGTCAATGAATGTTCTCGCAGATACTCAATCCAGTCTGGACTCGCGGCCATGAACACATCCGCAGGAGCTCCGTGTTGAATTTGCCTCGCAAGGAGTGAGGTCGGCCCAACATGTGTATAGACAGTTATTTCGGGGTACTGAGATTCAAACAACATGACCAATTCATTGAGGGCATCTGTGAGAGAGGCCGCTGCAAAGACAGTCACTGAGGCCTTGTGTGAATCAGAGCGTGTGCTACACCCTACGGCCAGAAATACTGCGACCAGAAGCAGCCGCATCACAAGCTGATCTGTTCACGGATAGAGGCTATCAATGCGGATGCGCGCTGATGGTGTACCGAAGTAGAATCAGGTGCCAAGGCGCGTACCCGTTCAAGCTGTTCAATTGCCTCATCCGTACGATTGATGCGTGCCAGCATCAATCCGTAATTAAAGTTGGCATTTAAGTGATCTGGATCAACTTCAAGTACCTTTTTTATTTCTGTGACCCCCAACATAGGGCTACCGGTATTCAGGTATGCTGTTGCCATATCTGTGCGTACGTCGAGATTGTCGGGATCTAACACAAGTGTTGCTTGATAGGCGTTAACGGCCGACACGGCGGCATTGCTGCGCTCAGTAGTCTGTGTCTCATTCGTCATCCACTCATAGTACAGATCCCCTGCTGTTTTCCAATCTTCGGCAAGGCCGGTCTGTTCAGCTATGGCTGATTGAACATCGCCCGCCAAATCAAGTCGTCCTCCCTCTGCCAGGACATACATTTTTTCACGCATTAGGAGAAGAGCAACGGCACTTGTATCGCTCATAATTGCCGCATCCAACTCAGCAATTCGATCCGCCAATCCACCGGACAGCGGAGTACGTAGAGAGATATCATCCGCAGGAGTTGTTGTGGGAAGCACAGGTTCAGGCGAAGATCCCCGCTTGCTGACTGTAGTTGCAACAAACAGTATAATCACGAACAATACACCCAATCCGATAAGCACAAAAACCTGCTGACCAACGCCACGCTCAATGTTCGCCGGACGTTTTTTGGACTTCACCGGCTCCTCGCGGCGTTTAGTAACTACGCGTTGTAGCTTCTCTCCACATTGGGAGCAAAATTTAGAACCGGCCGGGCTTTTCCAGCCACAAGTATTACAGTAAGTACCCTCTGTAATACTCTTTCTGAGTACACTTTGAGCTTCTTCATGCGTCTCTTCCTCCACTGGCCATCCACATAGGCCACACCGCTCCTCATCTTTAATGAGTCGCGCCCCACACTCCGCACAAGTCTGCATCATTCACGGTTGCGGGTCATCACACGATCTTTGAATTCCCGCGAGGGCTTGAAGACAGGAACTTTCTTTGCTTCAACACGCATGATTTCTCCGGTTGCGAGATTGCGCGCGTTACGGGCAGCCCGCTCTTGGACTCGGAATGATCCAAAGCCCCGAATATCTACCGGTTCACCATTGGACAGAGCTTCCTTGACCGTTTCTGTAAATCCAGACAATACGGCCTCGGTCTCCTGTTTGGATAGACCCGTTCCACGGGCAATTTCTTCAATCAGTTTGGTTTTGGTCATGAAACTATTAGTATGAACGATGATGCGAGTAAGTGGGTTGAACCCCCGTCTCTTCCAAGCCTACAACAAGTTTGACGCATAATATACATAATTGTGCCCACTCCGGAGTGGTGGAGTTTTTAAGAGGTAGACAGGCATCCTCTAACTGTGCCACGAAGTGTGAATTGGCGAGTATACCTCCCCCAAAATTCGGTTCACTGAAGTTCAAGCATAATGAGTTCCTGGCAGGAATTACGATTTGAGGCGCAAGGAACAGGCATTTCTGTTCCCCTGAGTGAGCAGATTAATCTCCTGGGCGGCATGCTGGGCCATGTAATTCAAACACAGGCCAGCCCGGAGATGCTGGACATGGTTGAAAAGTTGCGCCATTTGGCGAAGCAAGCTATCTCAGAGCAGGATATCGTTCTTCGTCGTGAAGCAATAGCACAAATCAAAGAGCTGAAGCTTCAGGATATTGAATGGCTGCTGCGCGCATTTACAACGTTCTTTTACTTGGTTAATCAGAGTGAGCAACAGGAGATCATTCGGATCAACCGTGAGCGTGCACGACTACTCCCTGAAATGGGACGGGCAGATTCGATTGACGAGGCCGTGGGGATGCTGCATAGAGCAAATTACCCCTTGGAGGAGGTCATTAAGCTGGTAGCACGGCTTGATATCCAACCCACGCTGACCGCACACCCGACGGAGGCGCGCCGCCGAACAATCTTGTACAAGCAGGAACATCTGGCATCACTTATCGACAAGCTTCGGCACAGCAATCCGACTCCCGAAGAACGAAATGCTCTGCTCTACAAAATACAGAACCAGGTCGGTCTCCTAGTTGCTTCTGACAAGGTTCGCGCAAGCAAGCCGACAGTGATTGATGAGGTGGCAAACGGACTGCATTATCTACGGAACGCAATCTGGGAAGCAATTCCACGTATTCATATCGACGTGACCAACGCGATAAAGCACCACTACGGTGAACATGTGGAGGTGCCGATCTTCCTGCAGTTTCGGTCATGGATCGGAGGTGACAGGGATGGCAACCCAAATGTTACATCTGCGATTACGCGAAAAACCTTTTCAATGCATCGTAGAGCCGTGCTATCCCGCTATCTGAACGATGTTCGTGAGCTGCGACGGGATCTCAGTATTTCTGAATTGCACTTGGCAGTCTCTGATACACTGCACGAGTCTATCCAGATAGACGAGGTAGAAGTGACGCTGGCTGCTCATGAAAATCGTCTTTACATCCGGGAACCGTTCCGCCGGAAGCTCAGCTTTATGATGCAACGCATTGAGTTAGCGAGAGACGGGGATGATATTGTTTACGATAGTGACCGATTTCTTGCAGACTTGAAAATCCTTGCAGATACCCTTGAGGAAAACGGATATGAAGATCTGGTCGTTCATGGACGCCTTAGCAAGATTCTCTTGCAGGCGCAGGTCTTCGGATTTCATATGGCTGCGCTGGATATCCGACAGCACAGCCGAATCCATACTCATGCAGTAGATACTCTATTCAGGGTTAGCCGGGTCTGTGAAAATTACTCGGCTATGACAGAAGAGGCTAAGCTGGGGCTATTATCAGAAGAGCTTAGTAATCCCAGGCCTCTCCTGCCGCGAGGCATTCAGGTTGACGAAGATCTACATGAGGTGCTCAACACTTTTGTCGTAATCCGGGATGTTATAAAATCATCACCTCGTGCACTGGGGAGTTATGTGGTCAGTATGACCCACGCCGTGAGTCATATTTTGGAAGTCCTGTTACTGGCAAAAGAAGTTGGCCTTTGGCATACAGAGGGGGAGGACGTTTATTTTCCTATTGATGTCGTGCCGCTTTTTGAAACGATAGAGGATCTGGATCTTGCGGGAGTCCTGTTGACCAAACTGTTTGAACATCCAATCTACCGCCAGCATCTTGCGCACCGGGACAATATGCAGGAAATCATGCTTGGCTATTCCGACAGCAACAAAGATGGCGGCTACTGGATGGCGAACTGGGCACTGCATAAAGCACAGAAAAGCATTGGTAACATCTGCAAGGATTTTGGGGTTGACCTGCGGCTGTTTCACGGACGCGGAGGAACAGTCGGTCGTGGTGGAGGCCGCGCCGGTCAGGCAATCATTGCGATGCCGCGAATCATACATAATGGTCGGATCCGGTTCACTGAACAAGGTGAAGTAATTTCTTTCAGGTACGCCCTGCCTGCAATAGCCCACCGCCACTTGGAACAGATTGTGAGGGCTGTGCTGATTGCCCCGCTTCGTGCAGCAGATGAAGCAGGGAATGCTGAAATCATGGAGCGGCTCTCAGCTGCTTCAATGAAGAGCTATCGAGAACTCATAGACGATCCTGACTTCTGGGCATGGTATGTCTCCTGTACGCCGATTGAGCAGATCAGTCGGTTACCCATTGCTTCGCGGCCTGTCTCTCGCGGCTCGGTAAACATGGTGGATTTTGACGATTTAAGGGCGATTCCGTGGGGATTCGCCTGGACACAAACACGTTACATCGTACCGGGATGGTATGGAGCCGGGGACGGGCTTACAGCACTTGTTCGAGATCACGCACCTATCCTGAAGCAAATGTATGAGGAATGGCCCTTCTTTCAGGCAGTGCTGGACAGTGCTCAACTCGAGATGGCGCGCGCTAGGCTGGATATCGCATCAGAATATGTTGCATTAGCCGCTGACCCTAAAGTTGGAAAACGTATCCATGATCAGATTGTGGAGGACTTCAAGAAGGGTGAAGCAGTGATCCTGGAGATTACTGGATCCGAGCGACTCTATGGACATGTACCCGTTTTCAGAAAATCCGTAGAGCTTCGCAATCCCTACTCCGATATATTGAATCTCTTACAGATTGAGCTTATCAGACGAAGCCGTAATAAGCTGGAAGCGGACGAAAAGCGGTTGGCGCGTGCATTGCTTCTGAGCGTCAATGGAGTTGCCGCAGCAATGCAGAGCACAGGATGACCGCTTATTGATTCAATCGAATGCTGACTTTTACAGGCAAGTGATCTGACACGTATCTGCCCTCACTCACGGCTACGACGGCTTCATAGCTCAGTACAACCCAGCCGGACGATACAAATACATAATCAATTCGCCTTTGAGGTAGAGTTTCTCTTTCAAGAAACCCGCTGAATGTACCTACCGGCCCTTCGGGCGGATTGTTACTGACTGTTCGCGCATCCTGTATCGGATCCGCTGTCAGTGTTGCATAAACTTCAGTTTCCGGGGTTGTATTGAAGTCTCCAAGCATCAATACTGGTGCATCTTCGGTGAATATCCGCGTACGACTGGAGAGAAGCTTCGCGCTCTCCAACCGCGCCTGGTTGCCGCGGTGATCAAAGTGCGTATTGATCACCCAAAAACGATCGCCTGTTTCTCGCACACTCAGATAAGCCGCAGTGGCTATCCTGGGGAGTGCCGCATCCCAGCCCCGGCTACCCGGTACATCGGGAGTTTCCGAGAGCCAGAAGGTGACTGTATCCAGCAATTCGAAAACCTCAGCCTTATAAAAGATGGGGGCAAATTCACCTGCTTCCTTACCGTCGTCTCTTCCTACTCCAACCCATTCATAGCCGGAAAGCTGGGTTGCCAGTTGATCCACCTGGTGGACAAGGGCTTCCTGCACACCGACAAGGTCAACCTTGGCCATCTCGTTTGCCACCCATTCCGCCCGATGTGGCCACGCACTGGGACCGTCATCGGGATTATCATAGCGAACATTGAAGGACATGGCCGTAAAGTCTATCGAGGTAGTCTGCAACACAAATGTCAAAACAATCAGGCCGAACATGGCTACCCACCTATCGTGATCATTGGACGGTTCTTGGACGCTGCGATTGCATGCATGCCTGCATGTCGGGCATGTTTACCGCCTACCGCATTACTTATCAACTCGAGCAGTTTTTGGTCGCTAGCACCATTCCGCATTGCATTTCGCAGGCTGACTTCGGCCCGTCCAAACAGACAAACTTTCAGATTACCGTCAGCAGTGATTCGAAGGCGATCGCAACCTTCGCAAAAGTCTTCGGTCATAGACGTAATAAAACCTACCCGGCCACAAAAGCCGGGCACGCCATACAGCTTTGCAGTTGACTCAGGGCCGCATGCAATTGGTTCAAGCGGATACACATGTCGGATGATTCGGAGCATTTCCTCATATGGGACCAGCTTCTCCCCACTCCACCGGTTGTCGTCAAAGGGCATAAATTCTATGAACCGGACTTCAATTGACTTATCACGCGTGAGGCCAACAAAGTCCACCAATTCATCTTCATTCACATCCCGCATCACAACACAGTTGATTTTTACGGGGTCATATCCAGACTCGAGCATTGCATCAATTGCTTCCAACACGAGTCCAAGCCCATCTCGTCGTGTGATCGCCTCAAACCGGTCAGGTCGCAGTGTATCCAGGCTCAGGTTTATCAGGTTGAGCCCTGCCGCCTGAAGCTTGGAGAGCTTGCGCTTTATCAACAGGCCGTTCGTGGTAATAGCAAGTGTTTTAAGGCCCTGTAAAGAAGACAGTGCTTCAACAATTTTCTCTATTCCCGGCCTCAGTAGTGGCTCTCCGCCAGTCAGACGAATCTTGGTTACTCCCTGTCCGACGAAGAGTCGCGCCAGACGGATGATTTCATCGCTTGTTAGCAATTGATCTGTTGGGGTCCAATCGAGTTCTCCTTCCGGCATGCAGTAGCTGCATCGCAAATTGCAATGCTCAACCAATGAAATCCTGAGATACTTGTGCACCCTCCCAAAGCTGTCAGACAAGACGTGTGCGCTGCTTTTGGCTGGCGCGTACGTAAGCGAGAAATCATTGGGCGCCTGTGATACAGATGCCGTTCTGGAATCCAGTTTTTCAGCCTCCGCGAGAAGCTCGAGTTCATACATCATTACACACCGACCAACATGCCTTCATTACCTTAAGCGCACCATCACTTAAAGAATAAGCCAGAATGCGAGAGATTCCGAACGGATAAATTAAGATTAGAATTTACTCTAAACAGGGGCTGTTAGTTCATCGGAGTGAACAAGTTAATCCAAGTTTGCACTTGACTCGTCCACGCGTGTTGGCAACCGATTTACCCACGGAGCACGGTGGAAAATGAAAGTAGGATCCCGGCCCTTTGCATTATCTTTTTCAAGAACCTGAGGCCTCAATCGAGACAATCGTGTGATTCGCATAATCTCCCCTTGACTGATCATTTGCTATTGCAATTCACTTTCCCTGGGAATCCAAAGACGCCATCTTGTGACGAGCCGGGGACTTGGCATAGTTGGTTCAAGCTTTGCATTTCCTTTCGTCATCCTTTGCCTACAAGCATCAATGAGGTAGGTACTGTCTGATTCGCGTTCTGCCAGGAACCCCAAGCGTTTAAATATGGCGCCATTTCCAAGACGCTCCGCATAGGAAATCAGTTTCTCATCATTCCTGCACTCGTGACGTAAATACTCAGCAAAGCAATCCATCACATGATGAATCCCACCCCCAAATGCAGGCTCATCCAGAAGGTCCAAAATGGTCCGATGAAGATCTGAGATGGCAATCTTCATGTTTTCATGCCACACGTATTCAAGACCAAAAATCTTATCTGGATGAATATATTTTAAGGTATACGGAAGACCCAATCGTTTCTGATACTTTAATCGCACAGGTCGCCCCGTAATCACGACCGTGTCGAGGAAAATTTGTTCTGTGAGATCCCAGTATACTGTGGCCGTTTTACCACCGACATATGCTGGGTTGAATAATGCTGATACGATTATCCAAGGATCATCCAATACTTGTTCGGCCTCAATACAGTCAAGACTGGCAGCTGCATAGATTCCTCGACCGGCACGACGTAGCCAACCCTACCTACTCCATCGGAAAAGCAACTTGGAAGCAGTCGACCGATCAACATTAAGAGACCGCTCAACATCATCGGTGCAAACTATATCGCCTGTAGCCTGCAATACAGTAGCCAGTTTGATTCGCCCCTTGGGCAGGCTTATATGCTTATTCATATCATATGATAGTATAATGCATTTGCATAAAATCGGTATAAACTTGAAATAATGCGAATTCAGTATACTATACTCAATTAATTTGTCTCCGGTTCTTATAAGTACTGAGGCTGAACAAAGAGCGAGTACCTGAGCAAGATCACTGATGTCACGTGAATCGACACCATACACTACAGTACTTCGAGACCAAAGCACACGAACGCAGATTGATTCGCATTCAAGTTGCTTCGGCAAAAGCCGATCCCGGCGTTCTTGTATGGCTATTCGAAGCACGTAGCCTCTCGAACTTCGCCAGTTGTGGCCCCCTACTACACAAATTCCCAAATTGAAATTATGGAGATATGAATCTGAGGTTGTATCAATCTAGCGCTGCCTTCCATCCGTACAAAAAGACCTCATTGTTCGGTATTTCGTACGGGCACAATGCAGTACGAGGCAGATAGACACATGGAGGTCGGAAATACTAAACCGACTATGTCGGTACGGATCAAGCTAGCCGCATTAGGAGTTCACGTCGCATGGTTAATAGATATCGGAGGAGGGAAAAATGGTGTTAGAATGGGAGGGCATCCTTAGCTCCTGGGCACAGCCGCCGGGGACTGCAGAACAGCAGAGGTCCGAGAACACAGTTCGAGCAATCCGGAACGCTATAGACGGAAGTTCTCCACTTCGGGCGCGCAGGATAATGCCTTTTGTCCAAGGATCCTACCGAAATCGTGTCACAGTACGCCGAGATAGCGACGTGAACGTGGGTGTGATGTGCCACGATGCTTTCCTACCACAATATCCGAGGGGGATGACTCATGCGGATTTTGGAAATACTGATTCGCAATACTCGTTCTCGCAGTTCAAGGATGAGCTAGAGAAGGCCCTTGTGTTGCACTTCGGCCGTACGTCCGTTGCACGAGGAAACAAGTCCCTAACCGTTCGCGAGCATACGAATCGCGTCGAGGCAGATGTTACTCCATTCTTCGAATTCCGGGATTACGAGAATAAAACGCCTTACGTGCAATACGTGGCGGGAGTGGCTCTTTTTACCGATGGAGGCAAACGCATTGAGAATTACCCTGAGCAGCTCTTGCCTTATTGGCCTTCAATCCCACTTCACTACGAAAATGGAATAGCCAAGAATCGGGAAACATTACGCCGATTCAAGGGCGTCGTGCGGATTCTGAAGCGATTACGCAACACCATAGCCGAAAGCGGTAACAATATGGTGCAATCCGTCCCGGGATACCTGATTGAGTGCCTGACTTGGAATGTGCCGAACCAAGAGTTTCTCAGAGATTCCCTCTGTGCCCGCGTGCAGGCTGTGCTGGCTTATGTCTGGAGTAACACACGGGAGGACTCGTTGTGCAATTCGTGGTGTGAAGTGGACAATACAAAGTACCTATTTCACTGGACGCAGCCGTGGACGCGCGAGGCCGCGCATGCTTTCGCTGATGCGGCATTGAGATACCTGGGAATGCAGACGCGATGAGATTGGAACGTCTCCACATCAGCGTGTTTTTAGGAATAGCTATGCTAGTGTGGTTGTTACTTCTGGTTGTACAAGGCGAACAGGTGGGTTGGACATATTTGAAGCCTTTCGGCACGGTTGTTGGGCTCCTCGTGCTACTTGCCTGGCTTCTTGACAAGAAGCTTTGGAATCAGCCGTGGCTACACGGCTGGTTTGTGAAACGTCCCGATTTGCAAGGTACTTGGCGGGTTGAGCTTCAGTCGGATGGGGTAGATGAAAATACCGGAAAACGCATGCCATTGATTGTTTGCTACATGGGAGTTGTGCAGAGTCTGTCGGATCTCGAAATGCATTTAATGACAAGAGAGTCACAGTCGTGGTCTATTGCCTATAGTATCAAAGCCTCGAGGAGCGGCAAGGGATATCGGGTCGCAGCGGTGTATAGAAACGAACCCGACATATTTCTTCGTGGAGAGCGCAGTGAAATGCATTACGGGGGGGTGATTCTGGAAACTCACGGTGACCAAGTTAGCCGGCCGAAGGTGTTGAGCGGCGAGTATTGGACTGATCGGAAGACAAAGGGGCAAATGAAGCTGGAATCAAGGATGCCGAAGCTATTCACCAATTTCGACGACGCCGACCAAGCCTTTGAACCGACACGTGAATGACCAACAGCAACACTTAGTGAGGCAATGCACTACCGCCCCGCAGATCATCAGAACGTAGCCCTCAACCTAAATTCACCTTGAAATCTGGCGAACTTTGGAGATGGATTTCCTAGTGAAGCGTGGGATGGGAAATGCCGTTACCATTCTCTCGATAAATGATTGGTTAGAGAATAAACACGTCTACAAGTAAATCAAATTGTCCGGGCCTAGCATGAATTCCCTACCATGAATGGAAGGGAATTACCCTCAAGTGCTCAGGGCGAAGGAGCCGATTGATTGCTCTTAGGGAGATACCCACGTAACACGATGCTAAACAAGAGTGCGACGCTAGCTTTTGTGGTCGTGAGAAATCAAACCAGTCTAGTTAGATTCAAAAATTCTGCTACGACAACCTCACCTCCACTGAGCGCAAGAATAAAGCACTGAATTAAACATCGCGTATACGATGCAGGTAGCCTGGGATGACAATTTGTAGTAGTGCGCTTGTCGCGTTTGGATTCGTATGGTCGATTGATCGGATCGCTTCTGATTAGACCTGGTGTTTTGTCCTTGGCCTTCATGTTTGCTCGATTTGCTTATGCCTGAATCGATGTGCGACATGCAACAACTATGGACCAAACACGACTATGAGGACGTACAAAGTCTCGAGATCTCATCCATAAGAACGTAATAGGGAAAACTCATGCAGGACATTGAAAATAGAATCGCTCAACTTGAGCACGAACTGTACGAAACAAAAGCGATGTTGTATGACATTGCTATGCAGTGTAATATTCCTGAGGTCACAGTGATGAAGGCGAGTGGTCAAAGTCCTGGGCGCACTGGAGTCACTTACTCCGTGAAAGGCCTCGCTGAAAACCATGTGGAATCTCGGCGAAAAAAATAGACGAAATCCGAACAAAGCCACAAGTCGTCACGGTCTGGTCCGCACATTATGCGTATTTGCAGCAGTGCTGTTATGCGGTGCATTGAACGTGGCTACCGCGGCGTATCCCACCAGATCAACCTGAAATACCTGCGACGGTACGTGGATCAGTTTACCGCCAGGCAAACGTGAGCGGAATGGACGTGCTGGAGCGAACGTGGCGCTCCGTGGGCGTCGTAGTAGGACAGCGGCTGATGTACAGGGACTTGGTCGATTCAATGCTAATATTCCCACGAATAGACTGGGGGCGTACCTGAATACGGACTCCGATGTCCCCGTCTGCCCCCAACCAAATATTTGGGGTTTATTGAATGACAAATCGCGAGGGTAGGCTACGTTAAGCACTGTCTACCAGAAACCCTTGTCTTCTCGCCGGCTCACATACTCGACGCAGTATATGGCCATCCTGCGGATCAGATCCTCCATGAGAGGCTCTTTATACGGAATCAGCAGGGAGTATTTAGTTGTCCCGTAATTTTTCAATTCCTCTCCGAAAGGCTCCAGTGACGCTCTGTGCGGAGCAAAATTTAGATGGGCCTTGTGTGCGGAATAGGCAAACAGAAATCGGGGTTCCACGAAGAAGGGCGTTCCCCATTTGATCACTTCCTGGGCCTCGGGCGCAACACTTCGAAGGATCGTACGAAGCTTGCGCAGATGTGGTAGTGCCACGTTTGGGGCGGCCATAAAGTACTCTTCAACCGTAGTTGGCTTCTGTTTGCTAGCCATTCAGTTTACACGAGTAATACTAGAATCAATAGATCATTTGTGCATGTGAATTACACATCTCGCGCATGCAGGTTTCCATTGGTACAACCCTAATGGTGTCATTCCATTTGAAAGTCGTAACATATCTACCTCTGATCGTAGTGAAGCATCTCCTAATCTCGAATTGCAAGGACGCTCACGGCAGCATGCAACAACCACAGTTATCTTGGCAGTTGATCCGATTGCTTCATTTAGCACATTACAACCAATGGAAGAATCAGAGATTATTCACCAAAATGAATCCTGATCGCGACTGGTTTCACTATGACCAGGATATCTAGATTCCTCTCCGGCTTAATTGAGCGTCCTTGGGCACCTCTCCCGAGCGCTCAACTCCGTCCAGTCGGGCTTTATATAGGCAAAGGGCCTCTGGCCATGGAGGTAGCCGTTGCATTCGCACTGAAGAACTTGAGCGACGGAGAAATTAAGAAGACATGGAAAGCTCGAAAAGGCGGACGTGGCTCTCCGCTACTTCTAATCATTCTGCACTCAGATATAGCCTGTCTGTGTGGGGCTACAGGTGATGATCCATCCATCTATCGCGATCTGGATCCAGGGCTCGTCGAACGTCTGTGCCGTGAGTTGCTGGATCAACCTGACCGGCATTCTGCCCTTCGCCTTCTTGCTCAAACATTGTCCTCGTTCGACACAAGCCTACCCGGACTCAGGAATGAAGGACTATTAGCTCTTCATGAATTGGAGTATGGTGTTCCCAAACGAACGGATTTAGGAAATGCCCGAAAAAAAGCACAGGCAGCCTTAAATCTTCGGGGAGGTGACCTACTGAGGGCTCTGGGTTTTTCCATTGAACCACTAGACAGCCTTACAAGTGTACTGCGAAGCAATGACCGAAAAACGGCGCTCGCGGTAATGTTGCACGAAAACGAGTCGGTAGAGCAAAAAGAGCATCGGTTTAACCAGCTTTCTCCTGTCAGCTACGCATTCAGGAAAGCAGACAACGAAGACCTAAAATGGATCATTTTTACCCAGAAGAATCGTATTCGCCTGTACGCAACAGATATTACTGTAGGCGTGGGTCGTCGTGGTCGCACAGAGACTTACATTGAATGCCAGCCTTGGCTGCTTTCCGATGAGCAACTGCATTATCTCTGGCTCCTCTACTCCGCCGAGGCATTGATACCCGGCGGGAGTCTCCATCAGCTGCTGGACGGATCAACCCGATTTGCCGGTAATCTTGCCAAGGAACTTCGCGAGCGAATCTACGAGCATGTAGTTCCTGTTCTGGCCCAGGGAATCGTCCATGCGCGAGGAGGCGCATCAAATGTAGAAGATCTCGCCCTGACCTACGAAATGGCATTGACCGTGCTGTTTCGCCTCCTTTTTGTTGCCTATGCCGAAGACCGCGATCTACTTCCTTACCGACATAATGATGCATACCGGCGTAGATCCCTGAAAGAAAAGGCAAAGGAGCTCGCCAATGCGATTGCAAAGGATATTCCCATTGCGAAGGGAAGTACCCATTGGCGGGAGACCGTGGATCTCTGGGAAGCTGTGGCGAGGGGCAATACTGAGTGGGATGTGCCTGCATACGGTGGGGGGCTGTTCCTTGATGATGAATCAGTTTCAACAGCAGGCGCCGCGATATCAAGGATCACGCTGCCTAACGAATGCTTTGAGGTTGCTCTGCGTGATCTACTCGTGATCAAGACTTCAGAAGGAATACCTGGGCCAGTTGACTTCCGCTCGCTGGGTGTGCGAGAGTTTGGCACCATCTACGAGGGACTATTGGACTCTGGAATAGCTAGGGCCGACATGGATCTGGTCTTAAAAAAGCAAAAAAAGGCAGAGGTGTACGTTCCGGCCAAGTCTGGGCAAAAACCGGCAGTATCGGCGGGGGAGGTCTACCTGCACAATCGGTCGGGAGCACGCAAGTCATCTGGTAGCTACTACACAAAATCCTTTGCCGTTGAGCACCTCATTGGTGGATCACTTGAACCCGCACTCCGAGATCACTTTGCTCGGCTTGATGAATTGGATGAATCTGATGCCAGCGAGGCGTTCTTTGACTTTCGCGTTGCGGATGTTGCGATGGGGTCAGGACATTTTCTGATCAGTGCTGTTGATCTGATGGAGAAGAAAATGGCGGACTATCTAGCTGATCGTCCCCTACCTGACGTGATGAATGAATTGGGAGCACTGCGCTCAATTGCAATGGATCGAATTCGTGGAACTCATGAACGGGACCCCATTGAAAACAGTCAACTGCTTCGACGTCTTATTGCGCGACGATGTATCTATGGCGTAGATCTCAATCCATTGGCCGTTCAGCTTGCAAGGCTTGCTGTGTGGATTCACACGTTCGTACCCGGGTTGCCTTTGTCCTTTCTTGACCGCACTTTAATCCAGGGTAACGCACTGGTGGGTATGGGGAGTATCGCAGAAATACGGATTGCATTCGCTAACCTCTCATCCCCACTTTACATTAATGCCAATAAATTGCTAGGTAGAGCAAAGAAGCCGCTTCGGCGCCTCGCCAACAACAATGATTCCTCTTTAGCGGATGTTGAGAAAGCGCGCAATGCGCAAGAAGATGTGCGGGTTGCACTTCAAGACACGGAGATGCTGTTTGATCTTTTGACAGCTGCGCCGATTGGGGGCAACTCCGTAATCAAAGAGGTGCTTAACGAGTGGGAGAAGCTTTCGGATCCTCTCAACGTAGAAGATCCTGGGATACAGGAGGCGTTGAACTCTTCCTCTGAAGACTTGCAGCACCTCTCTGTTGTTCATTTTCCGATTGTCTTTCCAGAAGTATTTCTTCGAAAGCGTCCAGGTTTTGATGTAATTCTAGGTAACCCGCCATGGGAAAAGGTTAAGGTAGACGAAAATGCTTTCTGGGCGCGACACTTTCCCGGATTACGTGGCAAGTCTCAGCGTGAGCAAGAAGTCCTAAAGGAGCGTCTACGCGAGGAACGACCTGATCTGATTACGCTCTATGAACGCGAACTTGAAGAAACATACAACTTGCGAAAAGCGCTTGTGAGTGGGTCTTATCCTGGCATCGGCACGGGAGATCCAGACCTTTACAAAGCATTCTGCTGGCGCTTCTGGCGATTATCCAGAACATATGGTGGGGTCGTTGGTGTTGTGCTGCCACGAAGTGCAATTGCTGCCAAGGGTTCAGAAGACTTTCGCAAGGTAATGTTTGCCGAGGCAACTAATGTGGAAGTCATTACGCTGACTAATCGAGCGGGATGGATCTTTGACGAGGTCGAACATCGTTACACCATCGCCCTCCTATGCGCGCAACATGGGAAATCAGCAGAAGGTTCTATTTCTTTGCGGGGACCATTCACGTCATTAGCAAGCTTCAAGGAGGGGATAACCAATAAACCTGTCACCTTTACCTTCAAAGAAGTCAAGAATTGGAACGATACCGTTTCACTCCCCCTTTTGCCAAGAGCGGATTCATCTCAGGTATTCGCTCAGCTTCGTAAGTTCCCTCGGCTTGATCTGAATGAATTGAACCAGTGGAGAGCACGCCCAGATAGGGAATTGGATGCTACCAATCAGAAACATCTCATGGACTTTGAGAAAGTAGATCAACCCGAGGGATTCTGGCCGGTCTACAAGGGAGAGTCATTTGATCTATGGACACCAGATACGGGAACCTATTATGCCTGGGCTGACCCCAAACCCGCCATGGATTATATCCAGTCAAAGAGATGGAGGGTAAGAAATACTCTCCGCAGTGCGCATTTTGAGTTTTCGCGACAATATCTGCAAGATCAAAGAACCCTACCCTGCTACCGTCCACGTATAGCTTTTCGAGATGTAACGAACAGGACGAATCAAAGGACCGTAATTCCCGCCCTCGTACCACCAAACGTGTTCATTACAAATAAGGGCCCCTATTTTCTTTGGCCTCGCGGAAATGAACAAGATCAGGCTTTTCTGCTGGGGATCCTTTCCTCACTTCCTCTTGACTGGTATGCACGTCGCTTTGTAGAAACGAATCTCAATTTTTTCATAATCAACCCGTTCCCCATTCCCCGTCCTTCCCGCGAGAGTGTCCTCTGGCAACGCGTGGTTGAGCTCGCTGGAAGACTAGCATGTCCAGATGAGCGCTTTGCCGAATGGTCTCAAAAAGTGGACGTCGTCTGTGGGCCCATGGACGAAGCCAAAAAGGAAGATCACATTCATGAACTTGATGCTGTCGTGTCCCACCTGTATGGACTCAGCGAATCACAACTCATCCACATCTTCGAAACCTTCCACGAAGGTTGGGACGTTGAGTCTAGACTTTCCAGCGTAATGCATTACTACCAGGCTTGGAGGACAAGACAATGACACCGCGTGTCAGCGTGGAACCCGAACTCCTGCTGTGGGCATGCAAACGTGCCCAGGTAGACCTTGGAAAACTGCGCCATCGATTTCCGAAGTTAGACGATTGAGAAAACGATTCTCTGAAGCCAATACTCCGTCAGTTGCAGAATTTTGACGAATTCACCCATGTTCCTGTCAGGCCCCTCTTCATGTCGACGCCGATAGTATAGGAAATGTCCATTCAGGATCTGCGCATATTGGGATATCAGAAGATTCTTCAAGCCATTGACAAGCTATTGAACAACATCTATATGTAAATGCAATGTCAGAACTGGTATCAAACCCTTGCATCAACTGAAGAAGACCTGCTCCGCCCTTTCAATCCGCTACACCTGCTAGCACGCCTGGCGTAATTCACCGACTATGTGATATTTGAGTACTACAACGCAATGAATTTATGGAGCAATATCAAAATGAGTTTAAACAGGTCAAACCAAAACGCAGAAGCGAAGGCAGAAATTATTACGCAACGCTGACGGCGCACGCTGGTCGGTGTTCCGGTGAAGCACTAATTAGCAGTACTTTAAACGGAGAGCCATTGTTTGCCGGTGCATTTTGTTGATTACGGGTAATAAAACATCTACCTTAGATGCGTTTGCGCAGAACCTTTGAGAGAGGTAAGAGAAGGCAATGTATCAGTTGGAGTCAAATACTTTCAATAGTGGCTCAATTTGTCTGGAATTGATGGCCCACTTGGTTGGAATATGCACCAGAGACGTTGGATGAAAATATGCGACTAATTTTGCGTTTCACTGCTAGAGCGCCTTACAAACTCGCAACTTCATAGTAATCAACGCCGTGAAGGTCATTGTATTGTTTTTATCAGGATTTGCGCTGCATAACGACCCGAAGAATGCTGGTATCGCTATCGCTGGAGTAATACGTTTCCCTAACCACGTGTGAACTTCAATGTACATTTCCTTAAAGATTAACCATTGAATTTCCCCCACATTGATCCTGGATGTCAAACGAGTTTATAGAAAGCCACAAGCGTAGCCACGGTCGCCGAACTGGAGATAAGTACGAAGAGCTCCTCTTTGCGTATTGGTGCCTAAGGATGACAGTGGAGCCTGAAATACTTCGTGTGACGCACGAAGTACGTGGATTAGAGCCCGCTGACGACGTTGTTGTAGAATATGACACAAGAATCAAGTGCTATCAGGCAAAGCATTCAACCGGTCTCCATTCGCTAATTAGCCTAAATGAATTGACGACCCCCCCAGTTACGGGCAAACCACCATTACTTAGCCGCCTCTCAAAAGTATGGGAAGGATTACGATCTAAAGGCAAGCAAGTTGAGCTTCATATCTATACAAACCGGGCGGCGGGACCAGATCTCGGGAGAATATTAGACGACGATCAAATTAAGGAAAGTGTTCTTGGCCATAAAGAACATGTCGCTTTACACACCCAGTTGGTAAACGCAGTGTCGCTAAGCTCCGCCGATGACATATCGGATTTCCTCCGAAGCTTACGGTTCAACCTTCGGCAACCAAACGTAGATGAGCTTAAGGATGAAATTAAGAAGGATTGGCTAAGAGATCACCTTGGCTTAAAACCAGAAGAAGCATATGATCTCCTAATGGAGCATGTCGATAGATGGTTTCAAGAACCTAAGTCGCGTCCGATTAGACGTGAGGAGGTACTTGAAGCACTACAAATTGATCAAACCTCGCTTCTGCAACACTTCCCAGTTAACTGGAACACTTTTATTCCATGGCCAAATTTTGAAAAAGGAGTAATTAGAGCGTTGAATGAGACGGAGCAAGGATATACTGCGCTCATCGGACCACCTGGAAGTGGCAAGTCAACATTTATTACCCAATTAATCAAAAGAATCCGGAAACAGCGAGTAAGAATTATTCGATATTATTGCTTTACGAGTGGGGACGATGTTAACTACTCGACTCGTTTGAGTCGAGGCGAATTCCTAAAATCCCTGATAGAACAGCTATATCTCGAGTGTAGCGAGTTGGAATCAAAAGGAGGTCAACGATATGAATATTCACCGGAAAAGCTCGCTACTCTCCTAACTTATGTCGGGAAGGTTCTAAAAGATCGGGGCAAATACTTGGTGTTTATAGTAGATGGAATTGATCACCTTGTTAGAAACAATCCCCACGCTTCAGATGACATACTGAATATTTTCCCTCGTCAACTCCCAGAGGGTGTCATATGTCTTCTTGGATGCCAAGGGCCTCAGTATTTTCCCAACTTTATAAGGCGTGAGTGTAAGGGCCAAAGAACATTTAACTTGCCTCCTTTCACTCTGTCGCAAACGCACAGCTACCTGTCGAAACATCTAAATAATCAGTCTCCGCACTGCTTAGCGGATGTGCTGCGGCCCATACATAGCAAGTGCAAGGGCTTGCCACTTTACCTACGTTACATGGCAAAGAGATTGCGCATGGACAGCGATCGAACGCCTAAAACGCTAGTTGATCAATTTCCAGAGTACGACGGAAACATCGAGAGTTACTATGCGACTTTGTGGGATGAGCTTGGCAATGATAGTAGCATTCAGCAGCTTTGTGGATTAGCCGCGCAGCTTCGATTTTCTGTCAAGAAAGCGGATTTGATCGAAATGGCTGATGTCAGTGGCAACTTTGAAGGGGCTCGGCAATTCCGCAGGATAGAGCATCTGTTGCTGAGTAAGACTGATGGATATTCACTCTTCCATGAAAGTTTCCGGATTTTCGTTTCGAGGGAATTGGGCTCGGCAATTAAAAATGACCTTGACAGCAAAATTCTGCAGTACCTAAAGGATCGGATCTATAGTCAAACATGGTTTCAGCATGCCCATGAATATGCCGAGAAGTGTGGAGATGATGGATATTTGACGGAGAACTTCGGGTGGGCTTATGTAAACAGGGCTATTTCACACGGGCGCGAACCTGAAGAGATAGTTAAAGTGCTGAGGACGGCCATTAGAGCAGCAACAAGAAGGCGAAATTTTGTTGCAGTTGCTGAGATATCGTTGTTGGTCGCCCACACAAGCAACCGCCTGGACTACCATTTGGACAGGACGGACTTACTAAAAGCAATGACTCTTTTGGGTAATTCTGAGACAGTTCTGGGTGGAATTACTGGTGGTGGAGAGAATTTAAAACTGAACTATCAAAATGCTAGCCTATTGATATCAATGGCCAATTATGGGGATCTGGAGCGACGGCAGAGCATCGCTGATGATTTTATTGATCGTATGGATTTGTCGGCAATGCGTCAAGATTTATCTAATAAGGCAATTGAGTTGATAGCTATTTATCGGCCGGGAGACGTAGCGAAGCTAGTAAAGTTATTTGCAAGATTATCAGAAAACAATAGAGATGCAGTTTTGAGAAGATTGTTGCGTCTCCTGTACGATAAGAGAAAGTTTGGGACAATTCGAACACTGAAAAAATGGCTGCAGTCTTTGAAAGAATGGGCAGAGTTGAGTGGGGCTTGGTATTTCTGGATTGCGCAGAATGAGTACAGAATTCGAAGAGATACTTGCGTACATCACATCATAAAGGCAGGGCAAACTACTCGGGATCCGTCTCAAAATGTATTACTAAGTGAGATGGTTTGGAAATTGAATGGTTATCGACAGCTTGCGACTTCTCTATTGGCTGGGTTGAATTCAAACAGGAAGGAAATCATTTCAATGGATGATTTAGTGGGTGGGTTGAATTTCGGTGCAATTAGAGCATATGTTCGAATGCTTCTATGTCTTGGTCGGGGGAAAGAAGTTGATGTTTTGGAGAAGTACACGAGTACCAAAGCTACGATGCAAACATTGTATGTTCGTACTAACATCAAGATAATCATAGCTCTAGAAAATGATGGAAATGCAATAAAGAATGTCCTGGCTCAACTCACTTCTGAACGAAAAGAAGCCGTTGAGGAAAGCTCCGATGTTCGAATGGCAATACACCACGACCTGCCAGAATTATTGCACGATGTATTTTCCAAGTATAGTTCAAGCGGGGGAAATGTGAAGCAGTTTGCAGATGAACTCAGAAATAGGTATATCGGGGGCAGTATTCAAATTAGTAATTATGTGTTACTGAAAGCACTAAGTCATGTGAATGGCGCAAATTGGGAATTGAAATCATTTTTGAAGGATGAATACGAAATAATTATTGATGATACTCTGGAAACCCAAGCGCGCACCAGCGAATTATTGGAACTTACTGAGCTTGCAGCAAAATCAGGATTTAGTGGATTAGCGAAAACATGGCTTCGAGAGGCCATTGGCGCGTCACGGGGGTATGGTTATCGGAAGGATGCAACATTAAGTCTACTTATAGATGCGTTGAAGGTCGCCATCAAGCGGGGAATATCTGATCCGCCTTCCAGGATAGCACAGATAGCTGACTGGAATTTGTTAGTTGCGAAGTTTACGGATGGAACGGAGACCAAGTGGTTTCCTCGTGCCCTTTACGATGTAGTTTTGAACTTCAATCACAATCTTGCACTGCAACTGCTAGTTGCTTACGACGAATACTTGCCGGCATGGCAGTTCCACGATGCAATAAAACAGTTTATTGCTACTTGGGAGGAAGGGGCTACTGAGATTGCATACCTCTGTACTGAATTAATTGGTGAGCATTCATGGGAGAATCCCTACGCAAATAAGTTCAAGGCTAGAATTTCCTTGCTGGAGCGTGTGACGAAAAAAGATCCAGAAAATGCTGATTGGATCGCTAAGCAGATTCAGGTTTTTCTACTAACAGAAGTGCCTCCAGATATACGCAGCCCGTTTATTGAGGAGTTCAATAAAGTTGCAGAGAAATCCAATCTGCGCAAGATTGAAGATGCATCAGTTTATACAAGGGCGGATTTAGAGACTTCAAGTTTTACATTGGATTCAACGTTTGTAATCGGTGACAAGGAAATTACGATGGCGGAATTGCCGGAACATCTGTCACAGTCAATTGAGGTTTTTACTAGCTGCGTCCATTCTCTCGAGGCAGAGAAAAAGACCTACGAATATAGAGAAGAAATCTCTGATGCCATAGGGAGATTATTAAACCAGGCAAGTAAAAAATCCGATGTGAAAAAGCTATACGAATTCGTTCGAGCGAACGAAGAGATTGAGTCAACTAGTAGGTTATTGATTGCACGGGCACTTTTGAATTGGGGTGACACCGATCGAGCAAAGAGTCTGTGCAAAAATGTATTCTATGATGATAATAAATATGGTACATGGAACCCTGACGTAGAATCATTTGAATTACTGGCAGGTCTTGATCATGAGTATGCAATTGAAGTACTTTTGTCATTCGTGGAGCAACGCATCCAGGAATATGCCTGGGTAGGGAATGGAATATACCTTTTGTTTACTAGGGCTTTAGATCGGTTGGGGGACGAATATACCGATACAATCCATGAGCTGTACTCGTCATATAGTCGATTTATTGAACACCAATTTGAAAGTCTAGAAACTGATGTCCCAAGTCCTTACCAATGGGTGAGGGACAATCCGCAGAGTAGAGCAGATTTCGAGACCACCGTCCTGAAGTTTGTTGCAACGGAGTGGGAAACGCCGGCATTATATCGCCGTGAGTCTCTTATGAACCTTGTATACAAGGTCGCTCTGCGCCAATCAAAATTAATCATACCCTGGCTCATAGGTCTTCTAGAAAAAAATAACCGTACGGTGTCTGAGCAGGCAGCCGTTGTTTTACATTCAATTGCGTTGAGGAATCCACAGCTGTTGGGAGATTACTGGAATGAACTGGTGTCTCACGTAGAAAAGCCTCACTTTACGCAAGTAACTCATATTTTAGGCTGCCTGGAGAATTTGGAATTGGCACCTGACGTAAAGGAATCAATACGGCAAACACTTAGGCGTATCAGGCCTACCATTTTGCCAGATCCAGTGATGATTTCTGGAGGAAGCCTACGACCGTCACCTACATTCAGAGGACTAGCTTGGGTAAGAACGGTGCCCGAGGTAGTAAAGGAGACTGTTAAAAACGTTGCCATGACGTTAGAAATGGATTTGAATGAGATTCAATGGCGAATTGAACGTGAAATGAAGGATATGGGATATGATGAAGAATGCTCAAATCAGAAGTGGCAGCTTTACCGAGACGAGTTCACCAATCATGGATTAAAAACGTGGATCCCTTTTGAATCATACGATTCTCATTTTGTGTGGCATGCGCTAAACAGGATCGTCGAACAAAGAGTACGTGCATCATCAATGGATTTGACATCTCTTACAGGCACAATCGGGCTGTATGATCCAGTGAACCTTATAGTGCATGAAAAGCCGCGACCTATAGATATAAGCGTTCCGCACGTTGATGAATCCCAGTTGAGGGACGTACCCAATAGCATTGAAGCGTGGGTGAGTTTTCAAGATGAGCCAGCTATCAAAAGGACCATCCTCGCAAATGAGTGGGTGAGCATAGTTGACGAATACGACGTATCGGCTGGTTGTGCTTCGGAAAGATGCAATAGGTATCCATTCCTTGCGTCCAAAGTGATTAGTGATATAATCCTACACCAGCGTTACTCTCCCGAACCAAACGAGTGTGTAGTACAAATCGGACATAAGCCTCCCCACTTCACGATGACAAGACATACAGCTAAGGAACTGCTCAATCGAAGTTATGATAGAATTAATAATATGCAAGTAAGGCCCGTGCCCCTTGTAGCTAAGCATTATGGCTGGCTATGGTCCCGGAGTCAGATGCACACGAGTATAGCCGGACGGTGGATCCGACAATATGACTTACAATGGAAAAGCACTGAAAGTCTGGATTTGTGTCGAAATGGACATGTTGTTCAGCGTTTTTTTGAATGGAAGGATGGAGCCAAGGCAGATCCTTATACTTACCACCCTGTTGGCAGTGGCGCACGCCTAAGTGTTAGATCTGATTTTTTGGAAAGAATAATGGACGCTTACAACTTGAGACTCATAATTGTAAGCGATCGAACGCGCCGACTCAACTCTCGTATGGGTCTAACCTCGGAGTCGCCTAAGTAATAAAAAAAGAAGACGGTGCAGATTGTAGAAGTAAATGAAAACTAGTTTAGGTCTGATAAAGCGATTAAAGGATATCACACGGTTCAAATAAGGTGTACAAAATAATTGAGATTTAATGCTTAGCGTCCCACGGCCGGCTACGCCAAGAAAAAGCCCGGATTGCATAAAAAACCAATAATGGATACAGTTCCCACCCTAATTGATAACCAGAATGGGAACACGCTGGCTCAAGCGCTGGCTGAGACTCTGACAAAGAGTGATTCCAGACAAGAAACTCATAGCTCATCCGTCAGGGAACTGCGTATAGCGACGGCTTTTTTCAGTCCAGCAGGATTCAAATACATTGCTGATCACCTGAAAGATATTTCAGATGTGCGTCTCCTGCTTGGAGCTGATCCCGGTGGTCTTCCGATCCCTGACTCCAAGCGACTGGATGAAACACCTGCTGATCGTGAACACCGACGTATCAGTACAGCATGGGAAAACCAGGTAAAAACTCTCACACATGAGCGTGATCAATTGCCGTTTAACCGGACCAGCCGCGCAGCGCTGGAAGCATTGATCATAGCCCTTCGCCATGGTAACATGCAGGTGCGACGATATACCAAGTCCTTTCTGCATGCCAAAGCCTACATCCATGGCTCTCACACAGATGGAGGGATCATTACCGGTTCGTCAAACCTTACACGGGCTGGTCTTACGCAAAACCTTGAATTGAATCTGGGCTGCTTCAATCCCCCCATTGTTCGTGAAGCCAGACGGTGGTTTGATGATCTCTGGGACGATGCATCACCATATGATCTGGCTGAAATCTATGAAGTAGTTTTTGAATCACGCTCTCCCTGGAGCATTTTCGTTCGGGTGCTCTGGCAACTCTACCACAGCGAGATTGGAGAAGAAATCCAAGAGGAAGACAACCTTCCCCTTACAACTTTTCAGAAGCATGGCGTCGCTCGTGCGCTTAGGCTGATCCGAGAACGGGGAGGTGCGATTGTAGCAGATGAGGTCGGTCTTGGAAAAACGTTTATCGCCGGGGAGATTCTGCAAATTTATAGTGATCGTCGCCAGCGCGCACTATTGGTCTGCCCTGCTGCATTACGTGACAGCACATGGAGGCAATTTCTAAATGAATACGGAGTGTCTCGTGCCATAGAGTGCGTATCCTTTGAACAGTTAGCAGGCGACCGGCAATTGTTCGACAAACAGCATCCCAACGCAAAAAAAAGACACTTGAAGCGTTCGCTGGATGAATACCAACTTATCATAGTTGACGAAGCGCACAACTACCGCAATCCCACTGCGCCCACCCGGGCAGCAGTGTTGCGTCGCCTTCTATTTGGCAAAAAAAGGGACTTGCTTCTTCTTACGGCAACCCCTGTTAACAACTCCCTCTGGGATCTATACCATCTCATTCACTTTTTCCTGCGACAAGATGCCCATCTGGCTGATCGGGGAGTACTTTCAATCCGACAGCGTTTCGTCCGAGCCATGCGGACCAACCCCACTGACCTCAACCCGGATGTACTCTATCCGATTATTGACGCGACCACGGTCAAGCGGACCCGCCAGTTTGTGAAAAAACACTATTCCGGTGACACTATCAAGGGGCCAGACGGAAAGCCCAGGGCCATCATATTTCCCAAACCCAAAGCGATTACCGTTCGCTACGCACTGGAAGATCAATTGCCTGGATTCTTCGACCAACTTGAAGAATCACTGGATTCCGATGGGGATAGAAATATTCTGTTCGCCCGCTACATGCCGGAAGCGTACCGGATAGAATCGCTGGATCAGGATGAGACACGCCACGCGCGAGCCATGACTGGACTCCTGCGGTCAGGGCTACTGAAACGATTTGAATCTTCCTGTTTTGCCTTTAGAGAAACGATTCAAAAAATGATCCTGCAACATGACCATTTTCTCCAAGCTCTCGAAATGGGACATGTTGTAACCACGGCTTTCCTACAGGATATTTCAGGCGATGATGAAAGTCTATTTGAGTACCTATTAGAAAAGCATTCCGAAAACATTGCTGATGCCAGGTGTTTCGACATTACTCGCCTGAAAAACGACGTGGTACGCGATCGGGATCTCCTGCAGAGTCTAGAAGATTCTGCAACCTCTATCTCTAACGAAAGCGATGCCAAGCTAAAAGCATTGTCGGATGTGCTCGTCAAAATCGCCGCACAGGCGGAATATGAGGCATCCGACTACATTGACGAAACGCAGAAACGAAAGGTATTGATCTTTTCTTCCTTTGCAGATTCCGTTAAATGGATCTGGGATTTCCTCAAACAGGAGCTTGAAAAGCGCCCCGAACTTGCGCCATACCGAGGTCGGCTTACAGCTGTGAGCGGGTCGCATACCTTTGGCGGAGTTTCCAAGGATGATGCCGTTCTGGGATTTGCTCCCGTCTCCATGCAGGCGGGCCCGGGTGCAGATGAAGATCAATATGACATCATGGTCACCACAGATATCTTGGCCGAGGGTGTCAACCTGCAGCAGTGTCGACACATCATCAACTACGATGTACCATGGAATCCGATGCGGCTGGTACAGCGACACGGCCGTATCGACCGAATCAATAGTCCCCACAGGCGGGTATTCCTACGGACCATCTTCCCCGCCGACCGGCTTGATGAATTACTGAACTTGGAAACGCGAATTTTAGGGAAGCTGTCCATGGCAGCAGCCAGTGTAGGCGTTATAGCTCCGCTGGAAAAGGGGGCGCACGGCGATCAGGTGTTTACAGAAACACGCCAGGAAATCGAAAAACTGCTCTTGGAAGACGCGTCTCTCTTTGAACTTGGAGGAACGGTGGCAGCTACTCAGACGGGCGAAGAATATCGGCAAACTCTCCGGAAAGCCTATCAGGATCTGGGCAGGAATATTGCCATGCTGCCGTGGAAGGCTGGCTCGGGCATGAGAAGAGGTAAGCAACGCGGCCTGTTTTTCTGTGCTGTCGTGGGACATGATACCGATTATGAGCGCACATACCTACGCTTCATCCCGGCAACCCCTGAATGGGAACCAACCAGTGAAAAGAACTCCATCATTCATGAACTTGGAACATGCCTGCGCATGATTGAATGTGAGGAAGAAACCCCAACTTGGATCCCGGATGGGATTCATGAGCGGGTGTACGATTTCTGGGATATTGCACAGACCAATATCTTCGATCATTGGATGCGCGAGACGGACCCGGCTAATTTGCAACCAAAAGTTGGTCGCATCAATCATCAAGTGGCTGAATTTATTCGTGCGTATCCTCCAAGAGAAGTAAGTTCAAGTGATACAAAGGATGCTCTCGATATTCTAGAATCCCCTTGGCCGCGCCGAGAGCAAATCATGCTAAGCGGCTGGTTTAAGTCCGCAAATGACCAGGACCAACCAATAGATCAAGATCTCTCACGCGATCTTGTGAATAACATCTTGGAAACGGGCTTGGAAGCAAGCGAGCCTCCCCTACCCCTTCCACTCATAGAAAAAGACGATGTCAAGCTTCTTTGCTGGATGGCTATAGAATGCGAGAAAGATGACGGTGCAAAGATGTAAGTAGACATCCACCATCTCCCGTGACGGAGTATTGGTTTCGGGGTGCTGCTTCAAGAATCGCTAATATTTAAGCGTCAATGCCGAACCTACGATTGTGGCAATCCGTTACAGTGTCCACGAACAAAACCCTCAGACCGGTGGCATCACATAAACTGAAAGTACTTGTGGCCGGGTGCGGCCACATGGGCACATCGCACGCACGGGCCTACCATTCCATGGATACCTTTGAAATCGTTGGATTGGTAAGTCGTACACCCGGCTCCCGTGATCGGCTTAG
>VXLY01000046.1 GCA_009841335.1 Rhodothermaceae bacterium
TTGGAGCCGGCTTATATGAGGAGCTGTTTTTTCGTGTGCTGCTTGTTGGAGGACTAGCCTTTGTGTTGCGGCTTGCCTTCCCCAAAGCCAAAGTACTCATGTATATTTTGGCTGCGGTGATTGGCGCTATTGCTTTTAGCGCGATGCATCATTTGGGGAACATGGGTGATTCGTGGGAGCTCGGCGTGTTTGTTTACCGCGCTGTTGGCGGGTTGATTTTCAATGCGGTATTTCTGATACGTGGGTTTGCTGTTGTTGCCTGGGCACATGCGATCTACGATGTTATGGTATTCACGGGTTTCTTCTCCTTGCTACAAGGTGTTTAAGGTGTTTTTTCTGTACACTACTGCAAGAGGCTTCCAGGATTTGTAATCCTACCTGATACGGGTGTGGTAGGCGGGAACGCGAGTGCAGTTGATTCGTGGATATCTATTACGCCAGGGCGGAGGATTCATGAATAGACCATGTTACGTAACATTTCTTCTTGGCTTACTGCTTTTGGCCACCAGCAGTAAAGCCCAACAGGCTCCGCAGATTGACATTGATTACGCTTCGTTTGCTTATGACGAACAGGAGTCGCTGGTTGAGCTTTATATGGCGATTGAAGCAGGCTCACTTGCCTATGAAGAGGGTGATTCGCTTTACACCTCTTCGATTCCCCTTGAACTAAGCTTGCTCAGTTCCTCCGATACGGATCTGGATGCATCAGCAGAGCGTGTTGTATGGGAGCAGGAGATGGATCTGCAATTTGCTGTGATGGATCCGTCTGTGATTACAGAAGGGCAGGTGTTTTTGCGTCAAGTCCGGCTAACGGTCGTACCCGGTGAGTACGAGCTGCAAATTGCCATGCCCCTGTCCGGCCAAGATCCCGTGCAGGCAAGCCGTGATGTAATCATACCGGAGTATGGTCAGCAGGAAAGCTGTGCAATTTCAGATATAACGCTGGCTTCCAGGATTACACATTCGGAGAACAGGGACGATCCATTCTATAAGAACGGGCTCCAAATTCGTCCAAATGCCAGTCAGCTGTATGGTGAAGGGGCTGCTAATCTATTCTACTACGCGGAGGCCTACACTACTGCATGCGCAGCCTCGGGTACGGACGAGTATACCATGTGGATATACGTTTCCAAGGAGGGTAAACCAGTGCCGATCACAGGTCTAGAGAAGCGCTCTAGACGAGCAGTGCGTCCAACGGATGTCCTTGTCGGCCGGTTTGACTTGTCTGCTCTTGCTTCTGGTATCTATTCTCTGCGTACGGCCGTTCTTGACAATACTGATGAGTCCAAGGTCGAACAAACCCGCAAGTTCCGTGTCTTCAATCCTGCTGCAGATTCGGCACAGCCTGCAGTATTCTATATGAACAATAATGCAGAATTTCCGGAGGGTTTTGCATGGCAACGGCCGGTACAATGTTCCGGCACCTCGGATTGGTGGAGGTGCCTTCATACAAAAACTGTGGTGGATAACGCAGAGCAGGAGTCGATACGGATCAGACACGTAGAAGATATTAAAGCTGTCCGATTCCTTCATGAGCGGCCGGAGCTCATTGGAAGTCGCAGGAGGCTGTTACGTGAAGTAAAATATCCGGAAAGTGCACGCAGGGCCGGGATTGAGGGGCAGGTGGTTGTGCAATTCACGGTGGACGAGGAGGGTAATGCTCGCGATGCCGTAATCCTTGAGGGCGTCGGGGGTGGATGTGACGAGGAAGCCATACGGGTTATTACTGAACATGCAAGATTCAAACCAGGCATCAGCGGGGAGATCGCGGTTCCGGTTAGAATGAGTATGCCAATTAGATGCAAGCCGCGTTAGGGACTCCCATGCGTCGAGGCTTCCGCTTTATTGTGGGTTTCTTCTCCTTGCTACAAAGTGTATAGGGTGTTTTTTCTGTGCACTTTTGTACGAGGTTTCGGGGATTCGTAGTTATGCCTGATGCGGGTATGCTAGACGGGAACGCAAGTATAACTGATTCGTGAATATCGTTTGCGACAGGGCGGAGAATTCATGAATAGACCGTGTTACGTAACAATTCTCCTTGGCTTACTGCTTTTGGCAGCCAGCAGTACAGCCCAGCAGGCTCCTCAGATTGATATTGATTACGCTTCATTCGCTTATGACGAACAGGAGTCACTAGTTGAACTTTATATGGCATTCAAAGCGAGTACGCTTACTTATGAAGCGAGGGATTCGCTTTACACCTCTTCGATTCCAATTCAACTGAACTTGCTCAGCTCCTCCGATACGGATCTGGATGCATCAGCAGAGCGTGTTGTATGGGAGCAGGAGATGGATCTTCAGTTTGCTGTGATGGATACATCCGTGATCACAGAGGGGCAGGTGTTTCTACGTCAAATCCGGCTAACGGTCGTTCCTGGAGAGTACGAACTGCAAATCGTCATGCCCCTGTCAGGCCAAGATCCGGCGCAGGCAGGTCGTGATATAATCATACCGGACTATAGTCAGCAGGAAAGCTGCACACTTTCAGACATAACGCTGGCCTCCATGATTACGCTTTCGGAGGACAGAGAGGATCCATTCTACAAGAATGGGCTCCAAATACGGCCAAATGCCAGTCAGTTGTACGGTGAGGGGGTTGCCAATCTTTTCTACTACGCGGAGGCCTACAATACTGCATGCGCAGCTTCCGATACGGGCGAGTATACCATGCTGATATACGTTTCCGAGGAGAGCATAGACGGACCAGTGCCGGTCGCAGGTTTAGAGAAGCGCTCGAAACGGGCAATGCATTCAATGGATGTCCTTGTCGGCAGGTTTGATCTGTCTTCTCTTGTTTCTGGTGTCTATTTTCTGCACATGGAGATTCTTGACAAGGCCAATGAGTCCAAGTTTGCACAAACGCGCAAGTTCTTTGTCTCCAATCCTGTTATGGATTTGACGTGGGCGGAGTCTAGCATATTCTATGTGAACAATTATACCACGATGCAGGAGGACGTGGCAGAGCGGGCGTTGATACGGATCAGGCACGTAGAAGATGTTACAGCCTTCATAGACATTGATGAGCAGCCGGAACTCATTGGAGGTATCATAAAACTGCAAAGTAAAGTAAAATACCCGCAAAGTGCACGTAGAGCCCGGATTCAGGGACGGGTGATTGTGCAATTCACGGTAGACAAGGAGGGTTATCCTCGTGATTTCATGGTCCTTAGAGGCATTGGGGGTGGGTGCGACGAGGAAGTTATCCGGGTTATTACTGAACACGCAAGATTCAAGCCAGCCATCAGTCAGGGGAAAGCGGTTCCGGTCAGAGCGTCATTGCCAGTAATATTTGGATTGCGTTAGGGACCCAGATATTCACTGAGCCTTCCTCGCAATATGTGGTCCACAGCCCCAGCATGACAATTTTACATGAGTCCGTATGTCGGACTTATGTACTCTGAATTATCAGGTCTGTATTCTCAACACTCTAGGTGGAGGTCGCAATCAGCAGATAAAACCTTTGACCTCCATTGCCTGTTGAGCGAGTGATCGATTATGATGGCGGTCATACACTCTCTGGGGAGACTCGGGCCATGAGTACGGTAGGAACCCAAATTTCCACGTGCCATCCGTATGGATCCAGTTCCGTCCTAAGGTCACTCCTCCGTGCAAAAACGGTAAATCGTCTTGCCGCCCAGTCATGGCGTATCCTAATCTTCTGACAATAGTGTTTCAAGCGTTTCCAGCGTTCCCCCTTCATTCGGTTCTTCTTGGATTGGCTTCGTGGTATCCACGACCAGCCAAATAAAGCTTGGCAGGTGTGGGTAACCCCATGTAATGGTTGGCTGCAACTGTTGGTGCTTTCGACTGGGCCAAAAAGTTATTCAATCCAAACTTGCTTAGGGTAGGCAAAGTTTGATTTTCGCCCCGGCTATTCTGAGATCTTTCTCACGGCGATGAGAAGGCGATCAATCTCCTCGTCGGTCGTGTAGCAAGCAACACCCGCTCGGACGAGTCCTTCAACCCCAAGGCGCGAGACCACAGTGCTTGCGTAGAAATCACCGTGAGAAAGAAATAGTCCGTAATTACTTAGTTGCCTGCAGGCTTCCTCAGACGTTAATCCCTTAATTGTGAAACTGACCGTAGGAGTACGTGCATCGGACGGTGGGGGTCCATAACACATAACATTGGCAAGTGTATGCAGTCCTTCCCATAGCCTCGTAATGAGATACTTTCCATGCTCATGCAGCTCCTGATAAGTGGCTTTTAATGCTGCACGTCGAGGTTCAATCGGAGTGAGAGATGCAAGAAAATTTACTGCTCCAGCAGAACCGGCAATGGCTTCATGGCTAAGTGTTCCTGTTTCCAAGCGCTCAGGTGCAGTCGAACCTGCTGGTGCAAGACGAGGCACGTCCATATTCTGTAGCAATTTTTGCCTCCCGTATAGCACACCCGCGTGCGGTCCATAGAACTTATATGGGGAGCATGTCAAGAAATCGCATTTGAGCGCTTTCGTGTCACAGAGGACATGTGGAGCGTAATGGACCGCATCCACGAATGACAACGCATTGGCTCGGAGAGCGAGGTTGATAACCGTATGCAAATCGTTGACGGTCCCCAATGCATTCGATGCACCACCAATTGCGATCAATCGAGTGCGTGCGTTAATCAAGTCTTCAAGATCATCCAGGTTCAGTTGTCCGGTTCTAGTATCAAACTTTGCTGATCGTATCACAAAACCGCGCTCTTTGGCAAGATCTCGCCAAGGGTCAATGTTCGCGTGGTGATCGAGCTCGGTGACAACTATCTCGTCTCCCTGGTTCCACTGACGCCCCAGCGAACGGGCCAGATGAAACGTTAATGTGGTCATGTTTTGACCAAAGACAATTTCTGTAGGCCGGCAATTGAGAAAGTCTGCGAAAGCTGCTCGAGCATCATCAAGTATCGCGTCTGTTTCTGTGCTTGAAGGATAAGCCCAGTGCGTGTTTGCATTGTGGTTCAGGAGGTAATCCACCATCGCATCAGTTACCATCGTAGGCACCTGTGTGCCACCGGGTCCGTCGAAATAGGCTACAGGGTAACCATTGTGTACACGTTGCAATGCAGGAAAAGCTTGACGGATAGCGTCAACTTTGGCTGTGGTAGCGTACATTTGACAATAATGTTATCATACAGCGGCGCAAGATAAGAATACATTCCGCAATAGCGTGAACGTTAGTCGGATGGGCAACTATTTATATTCTGTGGTACGAACCTAGCAGTTCATGAGGGCAATTATTTTTCAGGCTGCAGGATTTGAATTTTTCGGACTTCAGCACCTGTTGCCGCTCATCCTGCTGGTTGTTTTGTCTTTCTGGTTACCTGTATTTGCCCGTGATAGGTTAAGCCCTCAGAATCAAGTCTGGATTGCACGAGGACTTGCCATCATTATCAGTCTTGGTATCCTCAGTGTCGCAATATTCAGATTGCTCATAAACCAGTTTGACTGGCGCGAAAATCTACCCCTTGACCTATGTAATCTACTGGCATTGTTTCTGCCAGTTCTGTTCTGGAATCCACATCCACGACTCGTCAAACTGGTTTATTTCTTAATCTTGGGAGGAACAGGGCAAGGCATAATCACTCCGAATTGTCCCGAAGGATTTCCACATATACTTTATCTCAGTTACTGGATCGTTCATTGCGGGCTCGTTCTCCATATTATTTACATAGTTGTTGTGTGGCGCATCTATCCCCGCTTTGTTAGCATTCTACATAGTATGGTGGCCATGAATATATATGCAGCGGTAATGTTTGTACTCAACTACTTCATGGATTCCAACTACTTCTATGTGATGGCGAAGCCGATAACACCGTCACTCTTGGATTACATGGGCCCATGGCCGTGGTATATCTTAACGGGGCAACCGGTCGCGTTTGTGATTTTCTTCCTTTTATGGCTGCCGTTTTTTCGACGAAACTCGATTCCGGATGCTCAAATGACGGAGGATACTCGACCGAGTATTAATATTGACAATGCAGCAGTATGATGGGATTGGAGATTATATTGCGGCAGGCAGAAGTGATTCGCAATAACGGTAT
>VXLY01000042.1 GCA_009841335.1 Rhodothermaceae bacterium
AATGCCTACAATGGTTTTCGAGACCACCCCGTTCGACCACTCCGGCACCCCTCCGGCTCCGTGTGAACGAGCAGGAAAAGCGGTTTGTTCGTACTGCTTCTCTGGTCATCGTATGTCTGGAGTTTGACCTGTAGGCATGACCACACACAGTATAGATCTATTCCAAACTTCGTTACGTAGTGCGTTTTATGCCTCTCCAGCAATGATTAGGCGTGCGCCTCCTGAGAATACTGCTCACAGCCTTGGAGACTTTGGGCAGTCAATTCTTGAACTATGGTTCTAGAATCCTATCCTCGAACCAAGTGCGATCGGTTCACGATTCCCACACGAATGCAATTACGCCAACTCAGATGCAGGCAACATATCGTGGACCAATTCATGTATGTTCCGAAGAACTGCGTCCAATTTTTCCGGCTCTCGTCCCCCGGCGGTTGCAAAGTCTGGCTTACCACCCCCGCCACCGCCAATCTGGCGTGCCAATTGGTTAACAATAGCCCCCGCCTTCACACCTTTAGGTAACAAGTCGTCCGTAACAACCGCCACCAGATAAGCTTTCTGTCCTCCTGGATCGCACGTACCCAGCACGCCCACACTGGAAGGGCCAAGCCGGCGGCGAAGCTCCTGTCCCTGTGACCTCAGCATCGCCATATCTGTATCGTCAATGCGCCCGGCAACTACATTGACCCCACTCAATACGGACACATTATCCAGCAATCCGTCTACTTGAGCTACAAGACGTGCGTGGCGAAGCTGCTCCAGCTCCTTCTGCAGTGAGCGGTTCGTTTCCAACAGCTCTGCCACAGATTCTTCAACGGGACGCTTGGCACCCTTGAACTGTCTCCTAGTACGCATAAGCATTTCCCGCTCCTGCGTAACCATATTAACGGCATCAACCCCCGTGATGGCTTCTACACGACGGATGCCTGCGGCAACCGATCCTTCAGATTGAAGGAGAAAGAGCCCGATCTCGCCAGTTGCGCCAACATGTGTACCCCCGCATAATTCCACGGAATAATCCGGATCGAACGTGACCACACGGACAAAATCGCCGTACTTCTCGCCAAAGAGTGCCATAGCTCCGCGTGCAAGTGCCTCCTTGTAAGGCACATTGCCCTCGATTTCTGCAATAATATTTCGCTGTACCTGCTCATTGACACGATCCTGCACACGCCTGAGATCTTCTGGGCTTACCCGTTCGTAGTGGCTGAAATCAAACCGCAAATGCCCAGCTGCCACGAGCGAGCCTTTTTGCTCTACTCCGGGCCCAAGCGTCTCTCTCAGAGCTGCGTGCATCAGGTGTGTTGCTGTGTGATGTTTCGCGATTCGCCGCCGGCGCTCTTGGTCCACACTAGCTGTAACCTTGCACTCCAGGCTGGACGGAAACCGTTCAACCTTATGCAAAATCTGATTTTGCCACGCCTGAGTATCTACAACTGGAATAACCTCACCATCAAAATTGAGGGTACCGGTGTCTCCAACTTGCCCCCCGCTTTCAGCATAGAATGGGGTCCTGTCCAGTATGATCACCCCCGCATCTTCGTCAGACCCTATAACACGCGCGCCTTCTAGTGTTGTCGCTTCATAACCAATAAATTTTGTCCTTACGGGTTTATACGACAGCTCTGCCCCAACCGTAGAAGTTCCGCTATTCGTAAGAGAAGCCTCCAAGTAATACTTGTCAGTGCCTTTAGCACTGCGTGCACGGTGCTTCTGCTCAGCCATCAGTTCTTCAAACCTGGGCATATCCACATGGTGACCGTGTTCACGCGCCATTAACTCCGTTAGGTCAATAGGAAAACCGTAAGTGTCATGCAACAAAAACGCAATCTCCCCAGGTACGCGGCTCAATCGGGCAATCGAAATGAACGACTGCAGACTATCAGTATCAGGCGTATAGGCTTTTCTCAACAGATCCTGGATAAACACATCTTCCTTTAAGCCCTCAATACGGTCCTCCCAATTACTTGAAGAGAGTTTGCCTATGTACGTACAAACGGAATCAAACAGTTTCAGGCCGCGCCCTAAGGTTCGCAGAAATGCCCGTTCCTCTCCCCGAATGCTCTCGGTCACGAATTCCGACTTCTCCCCCAGGTTCGGCGAAACTTCTCCAAGTGATTTTATGACCGTCGGGACCAGACGACACAGAAATGGCTCCCTGAGATCAAGCGTAGTATACCCGTAACGAACTGCCCGCCGCAAAATTCTACGAATAACGTACCCACGTCCCACATTACCCGGAGTTACTCCGTCCGCAATAGCCACCGCAATGGCACGGATATGATCCACTATAACCCGCATTGCGACTCGGATACTGTCCGAGTCCAGGGCGGGGTCAATGTCATCGTACCCTCGAATTCCGGCGATCGGCGTCAGTCGGGCCACTTCATTCAATAGCTCGCTGAACGCATCCGTATCATAGGTGCTGATCTTTCCCTGCAAAATGGCCGCGAGGCGCTCGAGGCCCATACCCGTATCGACGTGGCACTCCGCCAAGGGTACAAGCCCATGATCTACTTGCGCATCATACTGAATGAATACCAGATTCCACAACTCAATCACTGTGTGGAGATCCTTGTTTACGCATTCGCTCCCGGGCACCTGGTCACGCTCCTCCTCTGAACGAAGGTCAATGTGGATTTCTGAGCAAGGACCACACGGCCCCGTTTCCCCCATCATCCAGAAGTTATCCTTTGAGTTGCCATATAAAACATGTTCTTCGGGTAAATAGCGCGTCCACAGGTCTGCGGCTTCTTTGTCCGAAGCCAAACCCAGGTCAGCATCCCCAGCGTGAACCGTAGCATAAAGGCGGTCCGCGGGCAGCCCCCACCGCTCTACAAGGAGTTCCCAAGCCAGGTCAATCGCCTCCTTCTTGAAGTAATCACCAAAACTCCAGTTACCCAGCATTTCGAAGAAGGTGTGATGATACGTGTCGTGCCCCACTTCTTCAAGATCGTTGTGCTTCCCAGATACTCGAAGGCATTTTTGGGTATCTGCTGCTCGAACGAATGACCGTGGCTCTTCCCCCAAAAAGATGTCCTTAAACTGGGCCATGCCCGAGTTAATGAACAGCAGCGTGGGATCATCCAAAGGTACCAGAGAGGCACTAGGGACAATCGTATGCCCCTTTTCTTCAAAGAAATCCAGGAATTCCTTCCTGATCTTGGATATACTGCGACGATTTTCCATTAAGATGGATCAAGTCAGATCCCCCATGGAACGATTGATTGACTGATCTTGTGCCTGCACGCACAACGAATCCACAATCCTTCGGGATTTTTGTATTCACTACACGGACTGCAACATCGTTTCATTACCGAACGTAGGCAAGTCTAGTCAGTCAATTACCCCCAATCCAATTGAGATATCGCCATGCGCTCATTCCTGAAACCCATTTCCTTTGCTGTGCTGTTACTCATCGCTGCACCTGTCAGTGCGCAGGACAAGCTTACGCCGATCAGTGAAAAATTTTCTGCCAACCAAGTCGAAAACCTCATGCTCAGCGTGGTAGATGCTGACGTGACAGTGAACGCGTCCGATGCATCCAGTGTGACTGTTGATGTCACCGTTGACGGCCGCGACCGCGACAAGGCAATGGAGTACTATGAACAACAAAATTTCAGCGTGTCCCTCGAAGGTGGAACATTGCATGTCGTCTCGAAACCAGACAAGAACTACAGGGGATCCTCCAATTGGCGCAATTCGATAGGAATTCAAGTCATGATCAACATGCCAGCTGATGTGCCTTCGAGCATCCGCACCTCCGATGGCGACTTGTCAATTGAGGAATTGACCGCCGGGGCACAGATCAGAACCAGTGATGGCGATATAGATATCGGGCAAATCTCAGGAGGAGAAATTGTGATTCGAAATTCAGATGGTAGTATCGCGGCCGATCTGCTCAACGGACCCTCCGTATCCATCAGAACCAGCGACGGAGACCTCATGCTTGGGGAACTCATCGGAAATATCGTTCGTGCGCAAACCTCCGATGGCGACATAGTAATCGAAACTGTATCTGGAGAGTTTGAGGCGAGGACATCAGATGGTGATCTCCACATCAGCAACATGACGTCTTCGCGTGCTAAAGCCCAAACCTCGGATGGCGACGTCAAGGTTAGCAACGTTACAGGAAGTCTTACCGTCATTTCCAGTGACGGAGATGTAGTACTTGAACTGGTTGATCCAAGTGAAATATCCGTGTACGTTGGCGATGGCGATGTGCTTGTTGCAATACCCGCCGACATCTCGACCACACTTGATGTGATAGCAAGTGATGGTGATGTGGATATGGATACTTTCTCGAATTTCTCGGGTAATATCGAGGACTCGAGAGTTACCGGCGACCTCAATGGTGGCGGACCGACGATTAGCGTGCGTACGTCTGATGGAGATGCGGAAATGCGAAGTCTCCGGCGCTAAAAAATTGCTCATCCGCGCATTTCAGGTGAATAGGCACTGAATCCCGGTCTAATTGCTGCTCAGCTGAAAACGGGACTATCGAGTGACTTTCACTCGAATGACTGGCAATGCTGCGGCCTTAGATGTATTCTGCGTGGTGCGGCTCCTACGATTCCAGAATCGAATCGTCGCTGAACACGGCCTCCGAGGTGTAATCAGATCACTATGCAGGCACAGATAAAGGCTGCAAACACAGGATCAAGCATTCAGCATTTCCTGTGCAATGCGCCTGGAATTGATTCGAAGGAAAGCAGCCATCAGTGCGGGTAAGAGCAGTATCAGGATTGCGGTTGTTACCATAATACCAACGCCTAATGATGCCGCAAACGGGATCAGGAATTGCGCTTGAATTGCAGGCTCCAGGATAAGCGGTACAAATGCCAGAAATGTAGTAACTGACGTTAGCATAATAGGACGGAAGCGGCTCTTAGCTCCTTCAATAATTGCCTGCCTCTGCGTACTTCCCTCTCGAATACGCCGATCAATAGAATCCATCATTACTAACGTATCGTTCACAACGACCCCGCTAAGGCCAAAAAAGCCCAGGAAAGAAACAGCGCTGAGCGGGAGCCCCAGTATCAGGTGACCAAGGATGACGCCAATGAGGCCGAATGGCACGATGGCCATCAAAAGGAATGGTTTACGATAGGAACGCAGGGGAATCGCCAACAACGCATATATCCCCAGCATTGCTAGGATAAATCCACGGTTGAGTGCATCCAGAGACTCCAGTTGTTCTTGCTGTTCTCCTCCAAAGGAATAGGTTAACTCGGGCTCGGAAGCGGTTATGTCTGGAAGGAATGTATGTTCAAGGATCTCATTGGCCCGCGATCCAGAGATCACTTCATCATTCACATCTGCTGTAACGGTTACAATTCGTTGCCCATCTTTCCGCCGAATGACTGGGGGGGATGTTCCCATCGTCATCGTGGCGACTTGATGGATCGGTACCTTCCCCCCTTGTTGCGTCTGAATCAAATATCCTTCGACATCCGTGATTGCTTCCCGCTCACTCTCAGGCAGGCGCGTATAAACCCGAACTTCTTCTTCGCCTCGTTGCAGTCTTACCGTCTCCACTCCAAAAAAAGCTGACCGTACCTGTTGTGCGAGATCTTCGACGGTGAGCCCCAGTGTTCGTGCTTCAGGTCGAAGCCCAAGTTGAATCTCCTTGACTCCGGGGGCATGATCCGATCGGATATCAAAGACACCGGCCACACTATACAGGTCGGTCACAACTGAATCGGCAGCAATAGTCAGACGCTCTGGGTTTGGATGAGATAGAACAACCTCCACAGGATTCCCCAGATTGATGACATCTCCACTGAAAGCAATTCCCCGGACATAGGGCAAGATTCCCACCTCTTCCCGCCAAGCCTGCATAATTGTAATGGTAGACATATCCCGTTGCTGTGCATTCAGTAACTTGATTTCAATTCCGGCAACATGTGACTGGGGATTCATGGTCGGAGATGAATCGAGTCCTCCTCCTTCAACACGAGGGCCTTGACCTATCGCTACGACCACCCCCGCCAGCAGTGAGGGGGCACCCTCCGGCCTTTCCTGGTCCAGACGCTCGATCACCCGTCTGCCCGCAGCTTCGAGTTCCAGTGCAACTTCGAGAGTTCTCTCTGCAGGCGTTCCCTCAGGCATTTCAAGCGTAGCAGTGACAAAATCGCCCTCTACTACCCCGACAAGCGTAGTTGGAAGCACGCCCGCCGGTACTAGCGACACACAGAGTACAAATAAACCAATGGTTCCCGATATAATTATTGCGGGATAATCAGTAGCAAAGCGAAGAGCACGATTCAACGGCCCCCGCAGGAATCTGGTCAGTCCATTATCCACAGAGGTTCGGACACGAGAAAAGAACTTATCCACAAAATTGGATGGCGACCATTCTGGACCTGGTAGGTGAGACAGATGTGCTGGTAGAATGAATATTGCTTCAATGAGAGAAATCACCAGCATGCCAATCATAATCGCAGGCAATGCAAACCACACTTCTCCAATACCACCTGGAATAAAGAGTAGAGGCGTGAACGCCGCTATTGAAGTGAGGACTGCGAAGGTTAATGCCGTCTTGATTCTTCGCGTTCCCCGAATCGCAGCGACCGGTCCAGGGAGCCCAGTCATGCGCTGAGAATAGATTCGTTCGGCTACAACAATGGCATCGTCCACTATAATGCCGATTGCTAGGACGAATGCGAAAAGTGACTGGGCATTGAGTGGCAGATCAAGCCAAAGCATAACCGCCAAGGCGCCTACACCAGAGGTGACCAGACCGAAAATAACCCATATTGCAAGCCGGATCTCAAGAAAGAGGGCCAGCGAAATGAATACTAAGATGAGGCCCAGAAAACCATTCCGAACCAAAAGACCTGCGCGCTCTGCATAGACAGGAGAATCATCGTTCCATACAGTGATCCCGATACCATCGGGAAGCGAAGGCAGGATCACCTCCTGAACATGCTCATTGACTGTTTCCGAAATCGTTTTAACATTCTCATCTTCTCCTCGAAAGACTTCCACGAAAACTGCCGGCGTGCCGTGATGGCGGACAATCGTATTGGTTTCCTGGAATCCGTCCCGAATTGTTGCAATGTCTCTAAGGTGCACAACCGAGCCGTCGCTTTCGGCAACAATGACGATCTCCTCAAAATCAAGCTTATTGTAATTCTGACCAATAGTCCGTACACGGACCTCGGACTCCCTTGTGTCAATGCTCCCGGCAGAAAGATTGAGCGAGCTTTGGCGAACAGCATAGGCAATGTCTCCCAGCGTCAACCCGAGCGCTCGCAATGTGACGAGTGACACCTCAATAGAAATCTCATAATCCCTCGTGCCACTGATTTCAACGAGAGATACATCGGGTAAAGTTTTTAATTCATTTCTAACTTGGTAGGCAAGTTCTTTCAGTGCCTGTTCGGTGGCATCACCGAAAAGCATCAGTCGAATCACGCTGGTTCGGCTGTCCATTTCCCAAAACTGGGGGCGCTCGGCTGTAGCCGGAAATGACTGAATTTGTCCGACAGCAGCCTGCACTTCGTCCATCGCCTCACTTAGATTCGTGCCGGTTCTCCACTGAACTCTCACTGATGCCACCCCGGGAGCAGCCAGAGATCTGATGGACTTGACATCCTCCAGTGTCTCAATTTGCTCTTCAATCTTAACAATGATAGATTCTTCGATCTCTTCTGGTGTAGCCCCTGGGTAGGCCATAAAGACCTCAATCATGTTAAAGGGGACTACTGGCCAGCCCTCCCGCTGAAGACCTCCAAGTGATACAAGGCCCAAGGCGATGATGCCAAACATCAACAAGTTGGGGGCAATCCGATTACTCGCCATGTAGGCGATTGGCCCTGCCGGCTCACCCGAATAGGGGCCCTCCTGATTCATCAGTTCAATCTGATTCTAGGTTCTGAAAGCAACACGTAAGAGATGAACTGATCAACTTTAGTCTGAATGCTCATTTTGCCGGGGCACCGTTGATCAGAACTTGGGAATATCTCTTCGCTTTGTGATGGATGAAACACCCAGATCGCATGGCCTCAGTAGACTGTAATCCCCTTATAATTGGGTCCGAACAGCCATCCCATCAATGGCTGCGCGAACTCCACTTATAACTACTTGTTGTCCTTCCTCGAGCGGGCCTGTAAGAAAAACTTCATCCTCTGATCGCTGCAGAACTTGCACAGGAACACGGTTCAGTACATCGTTGCTTACGACCCACAACTCAGCGTCTGGTTTGAGAGCAGATCGCCGTACCCTGAAATATTGGTCTGGGACCATGCCATCTATCTCGACATTCACAAACTTACCGATCAATAGAGGTGGGGCGCTCCTCGACTGAGTGACATCTTCCGCGTTCAAGGCTAATCCAGCTGTGAACGGACGAGGCACGCGAATGACTACCTCAACCGTGCGCGTCTGCTCTTTCAATGCTGCCTCCGCACGATCCACATAACCCGCCCACGAATAATGCTGCTCGCCATACTTCGCGTTTACACGAGCTGAAATCCGCCTGCTTTGAGTGCTTGGTCTTAATCCCCAGAGCCCAGGAATCAGTGCTGCACTTTCGTCTGGAAGCGATACCACAACCTCAACGGTGTCGATACTATACAAGCGTCCTACATTTTGGCCGGCCGACACGAACTGTCCTACCGCAATTGACTCGCTCAACACCGCGGCCATAAAGGGGCTATAAATGGCGACTCTAGAAAGATGTAATTCGGCTTCAACGAGTTCAGCCCGATCCCTGTCCAGCGCGGCCTCAGCAGCTGCTATTTGGGGCTCCCACAACGCCAGGGGGCTGGGTTGTCCTGTATTTCCTGCATTTTCCCACTTTTCGAACTGTGTCTTCGCAATATCAGATTCTGCCGTCACACGCATTAACTCAACTTCTTGAGCGGCCACGTTGGCACGTGCCCGGTCTACTCTACCCAAATAATCTGCATCATCAATCCGAAATAAAACCTCACCCGTGGACAGCAGTCCTCCACTCTGAAAGGAAGGATTCACCCATACGACTCTGCCGGAGATTTCCGCAGTCACGTCCACTTCCGCATACGGGCGTACAGTGCCTCCGCCATATATCGGGATAGGTCCCTCTCCGCTCATAACGGAATCGGTAGTTACAAATGGGGCACGTGAAGGAACCTCCTGGCGGGCAGTTTCAGGCCTGTTGACCACGAGAATGGCAGCAATGGCAAAACACCCGACAAGGATAATACCGGCGACCAAAAAGCTACGTCTTCTACCCATTGGATCGTGTAAAACTTAAAATCTCTCGATAGTCGCAAAAAAGCTTCCTTTTCTTATGAGGGAACAACTCATATTCGGACGCCTCCAGTTCGGTAAATATTTTTGCACTGGAATACAGGCATTGGTAAACCAAAGCCCGTCCCAGAATCCCCTTTGAGCTCATAATGGCTGTGATGAATCCCGATAACATATCATTGAATATACCTGCTGAATCCGCAATCAAAGTGCTGTGAACAGAAATTAACCTTAGATCACAATTCTCGCGCAAAATTTTGTAACTCAGAGTTTTGCTACGGTCTTCCCGAGAATTTACGAAACCGCCTTACATAAAATAGCTCGCACGACCATGTTTGATTGCTTTGATCGTTTCCAAATCATCGGTGCTCATGGCCAATTGCGCGAATGACAAAGCGACTTCCTTCCATACCTGCTCTATTTCACACGATCTGCAAAAGAGCACAGATTGGGAAGCTTTGGCAAGCTCATTGCGAGGCTCCTTGTTGGACATCGGTCGGGACGGGTTGCATGATTTGCGTGGATCAACAGATAATCGCTGATGGCAGATATAAGATGCTCTCCTGAAGAATTGCGCCTGCGACCCGTTCTAGGGATATGACTGGATTAGAAGGGGAATTGTCCGTCTGTCAATCTTACCTCCACATGTACAGATCACGCACGCCCTCTGTCCATAGAGGGAATGATTACCATCTGAGCACATGCCGAAGTATCCTGACACGTTTTGTACATCTCCAAGGTAGTCATGAGAAGACCGTATCCATCCAAAAGAATTGCCGTCGTGAACCCTATAGCCAGGTCACTACATTGCACTTCAAATTCCGGACAGCCAGCTAGGTACCACCAACTTCCATTTTCGCATTTAGACTAGCGCCACAGCACCCGACAGAGTATCCAGTAAAATATTCACGCTCCATATTGGGCTTTATTGGTAGCGTCCAGTTTCGCTCCGAATTGGGCAACAGTATTTCCAGAGGCCATGTTTTCAAATGATAAATTGAGCTCCTTTTTGAGCAGTAGCATAGAAATACATGCGAATGAGCCTTTGTGGTTTGGGTAAACTTCTTCTAACCTTATGGTTGGAGCAACTCAGGCTACTAGGTTCCTGGTACAGCGTAATTCAACTCTTTAACTCCATTTTCGCGTGCCGCCAATCTTGCTTTTATGCCCACAAGATATGTTTTTCCTGTTCTCGTGGTGAGCTATAATCTCTTCATTTGTAAGTCACCATGCCTAACCGATATCATTCCCACGGTAATATCATTCGGTTTCGTTAAATTACAGTTGATGGTAAGGCGAAAGAGTACTTTTTGCAGCTACTTAACCCCGTCATTGAAATCTACAGTAAGGAGCTACCCGGATTGGGGAGTTTTGGGTTTCCTCGCGGCTTTCTCTGATCACGATTGCACTTCCTGTTTGTGTATCTTCGTAAAACAAGGGCATTCAGGGGGCTGCCCATGTCCTGGTCACCAAATCGCATTGGGCGAGCCCCGAAAACACTCAACTAGGAATCCAGTATAGTATACGGGAGACACGTACCTGCAATCTTTACAGGGGATCACAATGAGCGAAAACGTCACTTTATCTGAGATCAGTTTTGCCGAAGAACTGATTCTTCTCATGTTAGACGAGAAAACTGGCTACCTGGAAGTTGTCCCCGATTGGCAATTTTCTTGCGTATTGGCGGGAGCTCTGATATCCGAGCTCGCACACAAAGGGCGAATTGATACAGATCTGGAATCACTTTATTTGGTTGATTCCACTCCAACAGGAGACGAGCTGCTTGATGTTACACTCCGGGATATTGAAAAGTCTGAGAAGGTTCAGGATATCCAATACTGGATTGAGCGAAATGCCCAACGAGTTGATGACATCATCACGACTTCATTTGATCGCTTGGTAGAGAGGAACATTCTTGTTCATGAACTAGGAGGATTTTTCGGCCTCAGGCGCTCAGTTTCCCGTTCGGGTACATACCCATCCAGTGATTCGTCCGTTCGTCGAGAAGCAAAAACGCGAATCCTGCACATAATATTGCACAATGATATTCCAGATCCCAGAGATGCGATTCTCATTGCCTTGGTGCATACACTCGGGGGGTTCAAACTCCTGCTTGAAGAAGAAGACTACGAGGAAGTGTTGGACAGGATCAAATTGGTTTCTAGGCTGGATGTTGTGGGGCGAAAGGTTGCCGCGGCAGTTGATAGCAGTACATTCCAACCCAGGCGGGCAGCCATAAGGACCAAACCCATTCCGAAGGTTCGAATCAGTGATGTTTTAGGGCGGCGCGATTTTATTGACGGGCATGTCGCGAAAGGACTCTACAGGATCTACAACCAGTATGGACCAGTCGCGAAAATGCCTGCCAAAGTGCAAGGCGTTCGCCTATTTGCAGTGATGGGGGCGGAAGCAAACCAGTGGATCAATAGGAATGCCAGATTTTATTTGCGCTCTAAAGAATACATCGTAGACTTTGAACACGCGTTCGGTTCTACCAGAACTCTGCCGGGCTCAGACGGTGCCAATCATTACCGAATGCGCAAGGCGGTGAAAGGCAGCTATTCTCGTTCTGCACTGGCAAACAAATTGTCGGATTTGTACCATCACAGCAGGATATCCATGAGCAAATGGAAAGAGGGTGATGCCTTTCCGATGATTGATGTAATTAGAGCGTACATGGCCGATCAGATCGGCCCTCTAGTAATTAGCACTGACTGCACCAACTTCTCCAAGCAACTGCTGGACTATGAACATCGTGCACTTGTCGTGCACGTTACGAAGGTGTTACCCCGATTCATGATGAGAACGCCTAAGATGAAGCGTTATGGGAAGCTGGTGAAAGAATTGAGTGAGAATGTTATCCTATCACACACGCCAGGACAGCGCAAAGGACAACCCATTGATATCGCTGATGCGTTTCTGGAACTCCACAGGAACGATCCTCAGTTTATGTCAGAGACGGACTTGACTTTTCCTATGGCTGCAGGTATGGTCGCGGCTATTTATGTAGGCGGAGGAATATCTTTTGCACTCTACTGCATGATTCGAAATCCGGAGGTATATGAGGGTGTCTACAAAGAAGCTGAGAAGCTTTTCGGAAACGGACGCATGCCCAAAGAAGAAGATTTCAATCTCAGCAACACGGATGTTACCCATCGTCTCATTTTGGAGTCAACTCGAATGTATCCCGTGATACCGTGGCAATTAAGAGCAGTCGTGAATCGATTTGTGATTGAGGGCTACGAAATCCCCCCCGGAACACGACTGGTTATGTGCCATACCGCAACTCATTATGATGAGACTCTCTTCAAAGATCCGTACAAATTCGATATAGACCGTTACTTGCCGGAACGAGCTGAACACAAACAGCCCGGGGCTTATATGCCATATGGTCTTGGTACGCACACATGTCTAGGACGTCGCTACACGGACCTCCTGATGGTTGCAAACATTTTGCTCATTGCGTATCACTTTAAGCTGGATCTGCTGCCCAAAGAACGCGAACTCAAGATCAATCCGTTTCCGTCCTGTGCCCCCAGAAAAAACGTTAAACTCGTTATCCGAGGGATCAGGAATCCGATACCCAGCGCATAAATTCATTGGGAACCCTACTTCATCTTCAGTTCGCGGACTTCGCTATCAGATCAACGCTGGCAACATCGTGAATCCGCAGCAGGATTGCAACTTTGAGAGGTAATGTTTTTGGTACAAAAGTTCGATGGTGGCGGTGAAGCAACCAGATGAACTGCACCTGGATTGCAACGGTGGCACGGCCAATATCAAACCGGTTCCGAGGGAAGCGACTCAGGAAATGACCAACATGATGGAAAAGTAGTTGTGTGGAATTCAAACGCGGCTCTTGGACTGGTTTATCCATGAAGGACAAAATGGATGGGCCTTGTACCTGTATACCAAGTCTGACAAACTGTTCAACCTCCGGGCCGCTCACACGTCTAGAATAGCCAACGCGACAAGCACGTTATCAACTGAGTCTATTCGGGCTTACGAGCCAAAAAACAATACAGCGGTGTGAAGATACCAGTTTTACCACCCTCGACATAGGCATCAGCCGTCCAGTCCATAAATCGGAAGACTTCTGCCGTACCCTTTGGAAAAAACCGGACCATCTCGGCCAGCTTTGCCCCTGCAACCATCGCTCGTCGGCCCTGTGGAAGCCTGAACAAAACGTTACCCAACATCCCGTGCCGACCCTCCATGGGTTGATACCATGGTGTGGATCCCTCCCCCTCAGACACCCCGCGATCCACCCCCTCGATGATTTGGAACCCAGCCGCTTCAAGCGCCTGATTCACTTCCCCAAACGTGGCGATATCCTTCAGTGCAATGCCGCGCTTGAGGTTACGCTTAATGTCCTTGTGCCGGCTGTCATTGGGATCGAACTTGTCCGTCAGACACATCTCCTGCCCCCAGAACAGAGCTCCTGGTTTCAGTACACGAAATATCTCTTCAAACGCACTTTGCTTATCCGGGGCATGGCACGTTGACTCGATGGCATATCCCCGGTCGAAAGTATTGTCTTCAATGACACTCATATCCATGAAGCTGCACGCCAAGTAATCGACCATGTGATCGAGTCCAGCCTCGGCATTCAACTTTTTCGCCTTTTCCAGCTGGATTTTGTTGATGTTAATTCCTACCACGCGAGCGCCGGACTCACGAACGACACGGCGCATCGGGCCGCCGATTCCACAGCCAATATCAACCACCGCCATGCCCGGCTTGATATCCAGCTTATCAATCATCAACCGCTGATGGCGAATCTTAGAGTCCTCCAAGGTCTCGTGCGACGCGAGGGGTGCGAAGTGCAGGGATTCGCCCCAGCTCCACACCATAATCTCGTTGTAGAGATCGTAGTAGTCTTTGACCAGTAGGGCATGGTCGTAATCTCCCGAATCAACGGCTTCGGGCGTCGCTCGCTCTATCCAACCCTCAAAGTCTTGCACACGACGGGCGACATTGGATCCCCGGTACGCATCCTTGAGTCTTTTCGATAGCTTCCATGGCATGGTTTACCCCCTTCCCTCATCTTTTTGGATGGGGAGATAGAGAACCCCTACTCCAGGTAGATTCCAATTAATTTTTTCCGTTCTCATCCATTCTTGGGAAAAGTTTAAAAATTGAGTCCGAATTGGCTACCCTGATTTATCAGACACCGGAAGTGGCTTGATAAGGGACCACCCGAAACGAACCTGCCGCCCTATAATACGGGTTACCTACTCATAATAGCAAAGAGCCATAAAGTATTGGGCCCGAGAAACAGAAGGAGCAGGTTGAGACAGCACGTGATTGAAGGTTTTGTTCAACACTGGAATGTCATGGCCCAACTGCAGAATCTACCATACAATTCACAACCTTGCGGTAGGAACCTCCCAGATTAAAATGCCTGTACGTCCCACTATTAGCTATTGTTGAACGTCCTCAATGTCACGCCACACCATTTACCATAATGGACATATCTGTGAGCGTATAGAGAAATGTATGCTATAGGCATTCTACCACTACTGCTGTTCCTCCACCCGTACCGTGACAGAGAGCTGCTAGACCCAGTGATTTTTCTTGGGTCCTGAGTGCGTGCAGGAGCGTCACGACAACCCTGGCCCCTGAACATCCGATTGGGTGCCCCAAGGCAATGGCACCACCATTCACGTTTAGTATCCCAGGATCAATTCCAAGATCACGAACAAAAAGAAGCGTACTTAAAGCGAATGCTTCGTTGTTTTCAAATAAATCCATATCCTCCATGCGCATTCCCGTCACGTCGATGGCGCGTCGGGCTGCCTCGGCAGGAACCTCTATAAACCTATCCCATGTTCCGGCAGCCCATGCACTACCGTGTATACGGGCAATCGGCCGCAGACCGTAATCTCTCACAAACTTTCCGCTTGCAAGCAGAAGCGCTGCGGCGCCATCGCTTATTTGGCTGCTGTTGCCTGCGGTCAACAATCCGTCCTGTACAAAAACGGGACGCAGATCGGTAAGTGTTTCCACAGTTGTGCCCGGGCGAATCCCCTCATCCTGCTCCAGGCTGCCCTTCCTTGTAGGGATTGGAGTAATTTCAGCATTGAATTCACCATTTAATGTCGCCCTGTGTGCACGGGAATGAGATTCCGCCGCCACTGCATCCAGCTCCCGGCGGCTTATGCTTAGCATCTGTGCCAAACGCTCCGCCTGTACTCCCATAGCTTCACCGCTTGTGGGATCTGATAACCCATCCCTGTACAATAGATCTACCACTGCTTCCCCCTGTCCTGGTAGGTATTTGTACCCCCACCTGGCCTTGCCGGAGAGCGCAAACCTTGTATCCGACATTGATTCCACACCTCCCGCCAGGATTAGATTCGAAGCACCCGACCGAATAAACGCTGCCCCTGCAATCAGGCTCATCATGCCAGACGAACATACCATATCAATCCCAACAGCATCAACGGAGTGAGGGATGCCCGCAAGTTTTGCGGCCTGTCGGGGAACAAGCTGTCCATGACCGCCTCCCAGGACATGGCCCATCAAAATCAAATCCGGTAACGGGTCCGGAACTGAGGACTTATCCAGTGCTGACCGAAAAACCGGTGCTGCAATTTCCGCCGGACTCAGCGAGCGGAACGCCCCTCCAAACCGACCAATTGGAGAGCGTTTGGCACTCAGAATAAATACATCATTCATCTTGGTCTGCGTTTAATCCATAGCGCTTTGTAATCGGGCAATTACTGCTTCGGTGTCCTGGGTCGGCAGATCACATGTTCTTCCGTGACATACATGTATCGCCGGTTGATTACTGCCCCCGAAGACCGGGCGTGAAAGAATTACGGCATTGGGAGCATACATTCCTCTTAGGGCCGACAACATCTCCTGTGTTTCAGCGATACTGCGGTTCCCCGAAACAATCACCTCAGTGCTGGGACCCAACGCATAGTCCAAGGCAGACAACGCTGCATTAAAGCCATCAGGGTACTGCCTCAGTCCTGCCGAATGCGCAGCAATCGCGTCATGCCCGGCGGCTTCCAGTTCGGTCTTACCGGTTATGCGTCCCAAACGTAGCAGGTTCATCATCATTACGGCACCACCTGCCGGAAGCGCGCTGTCAAATGATTGCCTGGGGCGCATCAATAGTTCCTCGCTGTCCTGTGCAGTCAGATAAAAGCCCCCTTTTTCATCTCTGAATTCAGCAAGTACTGTTTGTGTGAGACTCATCGCCCATGAACAGTAGTTCTTTTCGCCAGTAGCTTCATGAAGTGCCAAGAGTCCCATGATCATATAAGCATAATCGTCCAGCATGCCGGCGATTGCAGCTTCTCCTTCACGCCACCTATGCAGCAGCCTGCCTGGCTCTGGTACCATGTGTGCTTCAATGAACTGTGCGCATTTTACCGCGCGGCCAATTAAATCATCGTCGTTCAATACCGTACCACACCGCGCCAGTGCGGCAATCATCAATCCATTCCAGTCTGTTAGCACCTTATCATCAAGGAGCGGACGTACACGCCGCGCGCGCAGATCGAACAACTGCCTACTGGCCACTCGTAAACGTGAACTATCCAAAAGATCATCCCCCGGGGAACGATGAGGGATGTTGTTTCCTGTCCGATCTCGGGTAGCTTCATCAATGTAATTACCCGTTCCCGTTAAGTTGAATGCAGCTATGACAAGCCTTGCGATCGCTGGATCCAGCACGCTACGCACCTCATCTATACTCCAGACATAATACTTACCTTCGACTCCTTCAGAATCGGCATCCTCTCCAGTACAATAGGCGCCTTCGGTATTCTGTAATTCACGGCAAACGTACTCCAGTATACTCCGAACTGTCTGCTCATACTCCTGACGTCCAGTCGCCTGAAATGCCTCAAGATAGACCAGTGCCAGGAGTGCCTGATCATACAGCATCTTTTCGAAGTGGGGCAGGAGCCACATCGAATCCGTACTGTAGCGATGGAAACCCCCACCCAATTGATCAAACATCCCTCCTCGACGCATCTGCTGGAGCGTATGCTCAACCATCTGAAGTGCACGAGTATTTCCTGTTCGATGCCAATAGCGCAGCAAGAATCTCAGACGTTCCGGCGACGGAAATTTGGGGGCATGACCAAATCCACCATTGATTGAGTCATATTGTTGTTCATGGTATCCGAATGCTGCATCAAGTACCTGTGCTGATAGTTCCGCTTCCGCAAGATCAAGTGTAGAAGCATTCCTCAACGCACCCAGAAAGTTGTCCGCAATATTCTCCAGTGCAGACCGATTGTTCTGCCACATTTCCGCTACATGTGGGATTATCTGCATCATACCATCGCGTCCATAGCGTCCGGTCCTGGGGATGTACGTGGCTACAAAAAATGGACGCATATCCTGCGTCATCATTATGGAGAGCGGCCACCCGCCATGACCGGTGGCAACCTGACAGGCACTCATATAGATGCTATCCACGTCTGGGCGCTCTTCACGGTCGACCTTGATGTTAATGAATGTGTCGTTCAGCAACTGGGCCACTTCTGCATCCTCAAACGACTCGTGCTCCATAACATGGCACCAATGACAGGTAGCATACCCAATAGAGAGAAATATTGGTCGATCAGTTGCCCGTGCAGCTGCGAAAGCCGCATCCCCCCAGGGCCACCAGTCAACCGGATTATCCTTGTGCTGGAGAAGATATGGGCTCTTTTCGGAAGCCAATCGGTTGCTCATGATGCTACAAGACCTATGCCTACATCCATCACGTTTGTATGTGTCGGGCCAGTGATTAGAAGTTGATTCGTGGCGCTGAGACAGTTATATGCATCATTTGCTTCGAGGGCCACATACGGATCTACTCCGGCCGCTAATGCCATAGTAACCGTATCCGGGGTAACCCATCCCCCCGCGGCATCTGTAGGGCCGTCAATCCCATCCGTACCACCAGAAAGCAGAACAGCATCCAAAGATGCCCCCTCAAGCACGCATGCTGCAGCCAGCGCTAATTCCTGGTTGCGTCCACCCTTTCCACTACCCCGTACGGTAACTGTGGTTTCACCACCCCAAATTATGCATTGACTCGGTTTTAGACGCAAAACACGTCGCGCCATGGCTGTTCCCACGTTTCGTGCTTCGCCACATACATCATGATATACCGATACAACCTCGTATCCCATATTCTGAGCGGCGGCTTCAGCCGCCTTTAACGCGTCAGTATTAGAGGCCAATAGCCGAAAAACAGACTGCTTCAAAAGCTTCGCATTTGGCTTCGGTGTATCTGGCAAACTACCTTCAACTCCAAGCTGCAGATACTGGCGCACCTCCGTTGGTAGTTGCAAATCCAGTCTCTGGATTATATCTGTAGCGTCCTGCCAAGTGGTTGGATCACCCACCGTGGGCCCACTCCCAATTACCGAACTATCATCACCGATAACATCCGAGACGGCCAACGTGACCACATGCCCTGGCCACGCAGCTTCTGCAAGGCGCCCGCCCTTTATGGCAGATAGATGCTTGCGGATCGTATTCAATTGATGAATGTCCGCGCCGCTCTGTAAAAGCATCTGGTTTACCGCACGGATATCCTGCATAGATAAGCCCTTGATCGGGGCACTCCACAACGCCGAAGCCCCACCGCTGAGTAATACGATGAGTGTTTCATTCCGCCTGCAATTCTTTGCGACACTCAGAGCACGCTCCGCCGCGCACTGACTATCAATATTGGGAATGGGGTGTCCACCTTCGGATACGTTGATGGCCTTGGGACGGGCTAATTGATCTGGAAAGGAATCTATATATCCGTGCGGTACAACCACCTCGCCTTCGAAAGAAGCTTTCGGAAAGCACTGCTCGAGCGCTGCTGCCATAGTCATAGCTGCTTTGCCCGCACCGGCAACACGACACGAACCGAAAATGGGCAAATCAGTCGCCTGCTCAAATATTCCATGAGCACTTACGCTGTCTACCGCAGCATCGAATATTCTCTTTGCCACGAAACCAAACTCTGAGGCCCACAAATCGCTATTTTGAGGCTCATTCATCATTTACTCCTATGCATCGCCGTTCTTTTATGTCAGCCGTCCCATTGGCTGCCGCACTACCATTAGTACCCTCAGATATTCCCGGGAAACAACAACAGTATTTTGAACTGATAACGTATCACACGAATGTTGGAGCCAGTAAATCGCGTGTTGCCGATTTTTATCGGGATGTCGCATTACCTGCTTACGGAAGACTGGGCATCGGACCAATAGGTGTATTTACACCTATGTATGGACCCAACCAGCCATCTCTCTACGTTATACTCCCCCATCAAAGCATGGACTCTGCCATGCGAAGCAGTACATTGCTCATGGATGATGTAGAATTCCAGCGCTTGGGGACAGATTTCTTGAATGCCACACTTGACAGTCCAGCCTATGTACGACGGGAGCATCAACTCATGCGTGCTTTCGTGGATATGCCGCAGATAGCAAAACCCGCCAGCGGACCGGATAGACTATTCGAACTGCGAATCTATGAGAGCCACAGCACTATCGCAGGACAGAAAAAAATTGACATGTTCAACGAAGGTGGGGAGATTGCCATTTTCCACAAGACTGGGCTTGATCCAGTATTCTTCGGCGAGACACTCTATGGACCTTTAATGCCAAATTTGACCTATATGCTGGGTTTCGAAAGTATGTCTGACCGAGATGCGGCATGGGCAAGGTTCATTGTTGATCCAGAATGGATCGCACTGCGCGATGATCCCACTTATGCTGACACCGTTTCAAATATTACGGATTTCATTCTTCGTCCCCTTCCATTTTCACAGATTTGACATGAAGAACCTACAAATTATTGTGATCCTGCTGTTTGCGGCCTTATCACTCCCCTTGCTCACTTACGCGCAGGTTGCGCCAGCGCCAGATCGCGGTCCTGATGAGGGCGAGGGGCCCTTTGAGCGCCTCATCATCCGGGGAGCTACCGTGATTGACGGGACAGGCTCACCCCCTCGCAGCCCCATGGACATAGTGATTGAAGGAAACCGCATCGTGCGCGTGACCAGCGTTGGTGCCCCTCGTGTGGACATCAATGAGAATCGCCGACCCGGCGAGGCAACATTTGAGATTGATGCGCACGGGAAATACGTGATGCCCGGGATTGTAGACTTGCATGCCCATACCGGTGGAATCCCCAAGACCCCTGAGGCGGAATACATCTACAAGCTGTGGCTCGCTCATGGAATCACAACAGTGCGAGGAGTTTCTTTTGGAGGCTTTGAGTGGTCACTGAATGAAAAAGAGCGAAGTGCAAAAAACTTAATTGCTGCCCCCCACATGGTAAGCTATCATAGGCCAGGCAGCGGCTGGGATCAAGGCCCTGTCACTACCCCGGAAGCTGCGCGCGCCTGGGTACGGTTTGCATCCGAATCTGGGGTAGACGGCATTAAGCTTGGCTCCTACCCGCCAGACATCATGTCTGCCTTGTTGGATGAAGCTGCCAAGCACAACCTCGGATCGACAGCCCACCTGGGACAGATGGGCGTGGCTCAAATGAACGCGCTGGACGCGGCCCGGCTTGGACTAGGAAGCATGACTCACTTCTACGGACTCTTTGAGGCGTTGTACGACGCACATGATGTGCAACCCTGGCCTGTAGATATGGACTATAACGACGAGCAGTTGCGCTTCGGACAGGTTGCACGTCAGTGGTCGCTGGTGACCCCAAACAGCGATCAATGGCACGCTGTCATGAATGAATTCCTGGAACTGGACTACTATATCAACCCCACACTGAACATTTATTCGGCCGGACGGGATGTAATGAGAGCAAAAAATGCGGACTGGCACGAAAAATATACACTTGGCAGTCTTTGGGAATTCTTTACGCCAAGCCGCACTGATCATGGATCATATTTCTTCAACTGGACTACCCATGACGAGGTGGCGTGGAAGAGGTTTTATCAGGTATGGATGCAGTTCCTGAATGAATACAAAAATCTTGGAGGCAAGGTTACAGTCGGCAGTGACAGCGGGTATATCTATCAACTCTTTGGGTTTGGAACGATCCTAGAGCTTGAAATGCTGCAAGAAGCTGGATTCCATCCATTAGAAGTAGTTCGCGCTGCTACCATGCATGGAGCCATGGAGATATATAAACCCCTCCAGAAGCCCATCGACTTTGGAATCATTCGTGCCGGCATGCGCGCAGATCTACTTATTGTAGACGAAAATCCATTGGCGAACCTTAAGGTTCTTTACGGAACAGGCGCCATGAAGCTCAACGATGAAACCGGCGAGGTTGAGTATGTAGGAGGCGTCAAGTATACTATCAAGGACGGTATCCTCTATGATGCCAAGGCCCTCTTGGAGGATGTTGCCAATATGGTTGAGGAACAGCGAAGTACGGAACCGGAATAGACCTTTATCCGTAGCATACGTTCTCGAGTTTTAAAACCTAACTTACCTGATGAAACAAGCATTTGCCCTTTTCCTGATTGCAACCGTGGTGGCACTGCCAGCCAGTGCACAGGAGCATGATAATAGCGCTTATCTCACTGCTTTTTCCGGCGATTTTGATGGTGCATCTGAAAAACTGCATTCTCTGGGAGAAGCCATCCCCGAAGACCTTTTTGACTGGCGCCCTGCGGAAGGAATCCGTTCAGTACTAGAAGTGCTGGATCACGTATCAGATGCCAACTTTGGCATTGCCGCAGCACTAGGCCATGCATCGGACTACGGATCCAATAAATCCGAAACGAAAGAAGCCGCCCTTGAGCGTTTGATGGCTTCCCAAAATCATGTCCGTGGACTCCTGGAAACAATGGGAGACGCGGACTTGGGAGAATCTATTCAACTCTTTGGGATGCAGTTGAACGTTTACGGAGCCTTGGCAATCATTGGCGGGCATACCCATGAGCATCTGGGACAGATGATCGCCTATGCGCGCTCAAATGGTGTTGCTCCGCCTTGGAGTGGTGGTTGATCGAGGAATCGTCTGGATCATTGGCCTGTTACTGGTCACGCTGTCTGCCTGTCAGACTAACGTTGAACGGGCCTACCCTTCCCGTCCGCTGACCGTTATCGTGCCATGGAAAGCAGGTGGAGGTACTGATACCGCTACCCGCGCCTTGGCGGCTGTGCTTCAGGATGAGTTGGGGCAACCTGTGAATGTGGTCAATCGAACCGGTGGTGGCGGAATTGTTGGGCATTATGCCCTTAGTCAAGCCCAGCCGGATGGCTATACGTTGGGTGCTATCACCGTTGAAATTACGATGATGCACTGGACTGGCCTAACACCTCTTGACTACACAGACTACTCCCCGATAGCGCTGGTTACGGTCAATCCCAGTGCAATTACGGTGCGCAGTGATGCACCCTGGGACAATGTACATGATCTCATCGCTGCGCTCAGGGAAAACCCAGGAACCCTAACGGCAAGCGGTACATCACTGGGCGGTATATGGGATTTGTGCCGGATCGGATTTCTAGAAGCCGTGGGCCTTGATCAGTCTGCCATGCCGTGGGTACCCAGTCAGGGGGCAGCACCTGCCCTGCAGGAGTTGCTCGCAGGCGGAGTGGATGTTGTAACGTCCGCTCTCGCTGAAGCCGATGCGCTGCGCAGGGCTGGCCGAGTTCGGACACTTGCTCTGATGGCGAATGAACGACTGTCCGTGGCCCCAGATGTCCCCACGCTTAAAGAACTCGGGATTGACTATGCGTCCGAAGGTGGCTGGATGGTGCTTGCCGCCCCAGCTAATCTGCCGAACGCACGCTTGGAGCTGCTGCGCGTAGCCGTATGGAATGCATCCCGACAACCTGAATTCAGTGTACCCCTCGAACGTGCAGGATTCAGGTTGCAGCATCTCACCGGAGACGCTCTTCAATCATTCCTCCGGGAAGAAGATGATCGTAATGGTATACTCTTGAACGAGGCAGGACTTGCCTTATAACAGTGTTTACTTGCGAATACCGGGGATAGTATTTCTGATCCTCGCTGCCGCCATATGGTTAGGCACCCGTAGTTTTCCCTCCCTCCCGGAGGGCTATCCTGGGCCGGAGCTTTTTCCAAATGTGCTAGCATTCTTGCTGGCGCTGGCCGGAATCGGCCTGTTTTGGCGTCCATCTGCTGAAGTTGACACCACCACACAACGGCTGCGTGGAACAGGTATCACACGCATCTTGGGCGGGCTCTCAGGTGCACTCCTCTTCCTGCTGATCAACCCCTGGACCAGTATTGGTGCTGCTGCTGGTGTAACCTGCCTAGTATGTGGCGTGGCCATGCGAGCTCGAATCAGAGCGGTCCTGATTACTTCTGCTGCCACCGGGATCGTGATACACTTGCTCTTTTCTGGACTGCTGGCCCTATAATGACATTCGTGAGCTGGGAAAGCGTCCTTGCACTGATTGTCGGCGCGCTATATGGCGCACTCTTCGGAGCAGTGCCCGGATTGACCGCTACACTCGCTGTTGCGCTTTTTATCCCGGTGGCATTCTTTCTCGACGCGACCATTGCACTTCCGGCGATTATTGCTATTTCTTCCGTAGCCATATACGCCGGCGATGTAGGTTCAGCGATTGCACGAATTCCGGGCACACCAGCCAGTGCGGCGTATGCCGACGAACTTCACAACCTTAGCCGATCGCGAGGCGTGCTATACGGACTCGGAATCAGTGCATTGGGGTCGTCAGTCGGTGGCATACTCGGCACGCTGGTTCTTGCCGGTGGAGCCTTGGCTCTGGCCACTTTGGCCGCCATGTTTTCGTCGTTTGAGTACTTCTGGATTGCTGTCTTGGGTCTGAGTGCCGGCATCTTTGCTTCAGGACGTCACCTGCTAAAGGGATTTGCCAGCCTCCTCATTGGCCTCCTGCTCTCAACCGTAGGGGTCGATCCCACGCTGGGTTATCCAAGATTTCATTTTGGAAACCCGGCTTTTCTCGGGGGACTGGACTACATAGCCGTAATGATCGGGTTGTTCGGATTCTCTGAAGTATTGTACCACATGGGAGCTGGTACAAAATCTGCCCCGGCGGCACATGCTTCTATCCATCGCAAAGCACTCAGTAATTTTTACGCAGGCCCGCTGAAATTAATACGCAAGACCCGCAAACTCGTGATACGATCCTCATTATTTGGAATTTTTGTAGGATTCCTACCGGGCGCAGGCGCGGATATTGGTTCCTGGGTTGCTTGCAGTCTTGAAAAATTGACTGCAAAACGTAAGAAAAATGAGGAACGCGTCGTTCTGGCTGGCGTGAGCAGCAACAACGCCGCGGTTGCAAGCGCCTGGATTCCGGCACTTTCGCTGGGGCTCCCCGGAGACACTGTCACTGCCATGGTTCTGGGTGTCTTTATGATGAAAGGAGTGACACCTGGCCCACTCCTGTTTCAAGAACAGATGCCCCTGATCTGGATACTCTTTGGCACCTTTCTGATTGCTAACCTCTTATTGTTGCCCACCGTTGGGCTCCTAACGGCCCGCATAGCAGGCACGGCGCTGCGCCTACCTTTTAACCTGCTTTTACCTATAATCGCTGCCGCATGTGTTACTGGCGCCTACGCAATAAACCACAACCCCTTGGACGTGGGCATTATGATATTGATGGGTGCGGTGGCTCTGATGCTGCGCAGGGGTGGATTTCCGCTAGCCCAAGTGGTCTTGGGTATGGTTTTGGGACCGATCCTTGAGCAGCATTTCATGGTGAGTGCCATCAAATCCAATTGGAATCCACTCAGCTTCTTTGAACGCCCCATTGCGCTCGTCTTGATGGGGGCCTGCGTTGCAACGGTGATTCTTGGCATCATTGCACACAAACGACGGCTCACTGGCAGAGACAAGGGTAGTTGACCTGGATCATGAACTATTGTTACCTTGAGCGATGTACTTCTACCTGACCTAGACGATGCTGCAAGCCACTACTTCATCAGGCTGTCCCACTGCGATAACTCTGAAACACTTCCCGCGCTTTCGGAGACTATTCGCTATACCAGGTGTATTATTGACTGCGCATTAATGCACGAATAGGCCTTTCAGCAATACTTCGTAGAAACGTCTCTGAACAACGCATGTTTTAGTGCTCAACACCATTAGTCTCAACCTTCTCAGTTACACATGTCAGTATCAATCTCTTGGAATAGAACGGATAGTGCTCTTGTCGGAAGCGTTAGAGGCAGAATTGACACCAACAACGCTTCCATCTTTGATGGTCTGATCAAGACTTGGTCTAGACCTGATGAACCGAGTCTAATCTTGGATTTTTCTGGAGTCTCCTTCATATCCAGTGCCGGATTACACAGACTGCTTCTTATAGCACGCGAGTACGAACTGTCAGGAAGACAATTTGGCTTATGCGAACTTCCCGATCCAATACAGGAATTGATGGAGATTAGTGGGCTCTTCAGGATTATTCAAATCTTTGACTCCTACGATGCCGCGACCGGTAAACCAAGCCAGTCATCTGGGGGCAAAGATACCGCAGATGATCGTGAAGGCTCAAATGAATCCTTCAACATCAAACTTATTCATGACAAGTTCAGTGATATAGCTGAATACATAATCCAGAAACATGAGCATGTCACTGGAACATCAATACCGTCAGAAAAACTTGAACAGGCGCACGCTGAAATTACAGCTGGCCTAAGAGACGTTGATGCCGACATGGAAATAATGCTGCGAGACTATCGCATGAAACTGTTTCACATTGCCGAAGCCAAGCTCAACAAAGTGCTTGAAGAATAAGTATTGGTGATGTTGTAATCAACCCTAACGGTTCTATCTAAGTGTCTAGGTTAGAACCTCTGTTGCTTTCTTGAAAAACCGACCAAGCGACTCCCAACCCACAATCACTTCTCTGGGGTTGCCACTTGCGGATCCCCAAAACAATCAGATTAGAACACCAGTAGGAATGCGGCTTTTTCTTAAACCTGCCCAGGTAAATACCCAGTCGAGCAAGCCTACACACTCACTCCGTTACAGGACGGGATTCCTGAATAGGTGAGCTCAAAGTCTCAGGATTAACGGTTTCCTCCGAAGGCTGCTCAGCAGCCACCCCGGCTAGAAATTTTTTCTGGAAAACCAGAATACCAATTACTCCCCCTACAATTCCAATATCTGCTACGTTAAAGATGGGAAAAAGCGACAAATTCACATCCCCGATCAAGGGCAAAGAAGAAGGTAATCGACCATGCCAAATATCAAAATGAATAAAATCAACCACCCGCCCCTGAAAAAATGGCGCGTAGTCAAACACTATGCCGTAGAAGAGTCGGTCAATGATATTCCCCAAAGCACCGCCGAGTATGCATGCGAGACTGACCGTGTACGGTAGATAACCAGTCCGTACGCGGAACGTATAGACTGTTATCATGGCGGCGGCCAGGAGCGAAAAAATTGTGATCAGTCCCGCCGGGCCGAAAGTAATCCCGAAAGCCATTCCAGGATTTTCGGTGTATGTAAACTTGAGCCAGTCACCCAGAAGATCGATCGCCCCAAGGTGACCAATATCCATATTGAGTCGCACCATCAGCTTTGTCGCCTGATCCAGCACCATAACTCCGGCGACAATCCAAAACAATCGCATGCGACAGACTAGCGATTTTGCTTTAGTTTGGCCTCAATAGAGATCTCCGTATGGGGGACCGCCTCCAGTCGCTCTTTCGATATGGGTTTACCCGTCACCCTGCATACCCCGTATGTTCGGTTCTCAATACGTTCAAGGGCACGGTCCAGGTAACCGATGTACTTCTGCTGACGAGCCAGCATCAGGTACAACTTTTCGCGCTCCATTGCATCGGTTCCGGCATCCGCCATATGAAAACTGTAGGCTGAATCACTCTCCGATTGCTCGCGAGAGTCTTTTATCTGGGCCTGCATTCGTTTGACTTCCTCAATCGCATTTGAACGCTTGTCGAGGAGCAACGCACGGAAATGGGCCAACAAACTGTCATCAAAGGGAGTCTTTGGGCGGCTACCGTCTTCGTTCTCCGATGTTGATTTTGCTGCTTTTTGAACACTCATAGTAAAAACATTCTACTTTTGTACGGGGTCTCCTCCCATCAGACGACTCACGCCGACGGTGAATAACTCCTCACCTATGCTGAATCGTTCGACACGCTCTCCCGTGGGAGACTGAACCGACTCCAACGTAACTGCCAATGTTTCGTTTCTTACATGCTCTGCAAATCGTTCTATCGCCCTGGACAAATCGTCAGTAGCATTGTACTCGACATGTATCCGGTCTGTAACATTAAATTTTGCGGATTTTCTGAGGTTCTGGAGCCTGTTGATACTTTCACGCACCAACCCTTCATGCAGCAACTCCTCAGTGATCACCGTATCCATTGCAACGGTATATCCCCCCTCCTGACCCACTAGCCAACCTTGGATTCCCTCGGTCACAATCTCTATATCCCCCGGCTGTATGTCAAGTTCGAATCCATCTCCAGAGATCGTTAATGATTCTTCTGCTGCATATTTCTCGAGCTCCTCTGCCTCCAAAGCTAAAATTGCTTTTTTTACTTTGGGCATGTGACGTCCAGCTCTACGGCCCAACTGGCGAAAATTTGGACGCGCTTTCCGCCGTACAATGTTATTGGAGGCATCAACATATTCTATGGTTCTGGCATTCACCTCGTCCAGAATTATTGGCGCAACCGGAGTAACCATGTCTTCCGAACACTTGTTGTCCACGACCACCAATACTCGACCCACCGGTTGACGAATATTCAGCTTCGCCTGGTTGCGCAATCCCAATACGATTGACGAAACCACCTGGGCCAGCTTCATTCGCGTCTCCAATGAAGAATCTACCAGATTCTCATCCTTTTCAGGAAACATTGCCAGATGAACCGACTCGACTGCCCCCTCAATACTAATGATAAGCTGCCGATACAACCATTCACTGTAATGTGGAGCAATCGGAGCCATGAGACGCGTGAGCGTCTCAAGACAGGTGAGTACTGTATGATACGCTGCCCATTTGTCGGTATCTGAATCAGAAGGGGATTTAGCTTTTGCACTCCAGAATCGTCTTCTAGACCTGCGGATATACCAATTGGACAGATCCTCTACAAAGTCTTCAACAGCGCGCGCTGCTCTCGTGGGATGATAATCTGTTAGTGCCCTGTCCACAAATCCAACTGTTGACTGTAGCCGACTCAATATCCACCGGTCCAGTTCTGGTCGTTCGAATATCGGAGGAGCTACTTCTGTACTCGTATAACCATCAATGTTGGCGTAAGTGGCAAAAAAACTGTAGACATTGGTCAGAGTGCCGAATAGTTTCCGCTCGACCTCCCTAACCCCATTGAGACTGAACTTGAGATCCTCCCAGGGCGGTGAATTGCTCATCATATACCATCTTACCCGGTCTGCCCCATGCTCTTTTATCACTTCAAAAGGATCCGGTGCATTGCCCCGGGTCTTGGACATTTTCTCACCGTTGGCATCCAACAGCAACCCATTCACTACACAATTGCGGAATGAAACATTATCCATAACCAGGGCAGCTATAGCATGTAGTGTATAAAACCAGCCTCTCGTCTGGTCTACACCCTCAGCAATGAAATCAGCAGGAAAACTTCTCTCGAACGCCGCTTTGTTTTCAAACGGGTAATGCCATTGAGCGAATGGCATGGCCCCCGAATCAAACCACACATCAATGGTCTCAGGTACCCGACGCATCGTCCCTCCGTCTGAACCGATCCATGTGAGCTCATCAACAAACGGTCGATGCAAGTCAATATCCTCATCCCTCGCCGGCAGTTGATCCCCGCACCGTTCACGTAGCTCCTGAATAGAACCTATCACCTCAATGACATCTGGATCACGGTCAGATACCCATACAGGAAGTGGAGTACCCCAAAAACGCTGACGACTGAGCGCCCAATCTACATTGTTGGACAACCACTCTCCGAATCGCCCCTGTCCAATAGACTTGGGTTGCCAGCTGATAGTCTCGTTGAGTTCCACCAACCGATCACGAATTGCCGTTGTGCGGATGAACCAACTTTCCACCGGGTAACTCATAAGCGGAGTGCCCTTGCGCCAATCATGCGGATAGTTATGCACATAACTGTCGTGACGGTGGAGGAGCCCACGCCCTCGCAGATCCCGGATGATATGTATATCGGCCTCCTTGAACCAAAGCCCGCCCACAAGAGGCATATCCGGAAGAAAATGCCCCCGTAAATCAATGGGGTTCAATACTGGAAATCCATGAAGTTTTCCGACTGCGTAGTCGTCTGCACCAAAAGCTGGAGCTATATGTACGATTCCCGTGCCATCTTCTGTTGACACAAAATCGGCCGCGACTATCCGCCAAGCGTCTTGGCTCTGATCTTTGAAGAAATTGAAGAGCGGCTCGTATCGCTCCCCCACGAGTTCATCCCCGCTCAACGTTCCGGTTATCTCATAATCATCGCGTAACATCTCAAGTCGAGCCCGGGCCAAGATGAACTCTGTCTCGGGAAGAGAAGTGCAGCGAACTGAGACATACTCTATGTCCGACCCAACTGCCAGAGCCGTATTAGAGATGAGCGTCCAAGGGGTCGTTGTCCAGGCAAGTAAGTACGTTCCCGGCCGGTCAAGCGATTTGAATCGGACAGTCACACTGGGATCTTGAATCTCTTTATAGCCCAAGCTCACCTCATGTGAGCTCAAAATCGTGCCTGATCCGGGACTGTACCAGTGAATCTTGTGTCCTTTGTAGAGGAGCCCCTTCTCGAAAATTTTCTTGATCAACCACCATTCGGTTTCAATATATTTCGTTTCGAACGTCACGTAGGGATTATCCAGGTCCACCCAATAACCCATTTGACGTGTCAGTTCGTCCCACTCCTCCTTATAGATTAGTACACTCTCACGGCACTTCTGATTGAACTTTGCCAAACCGTAGCTCAGAACATCTTCGCGTCCATCAAGATTGAGCGCTTTCTCGACTTCAATCTCAACCGGTAATCCATGCGTATCCCAACCCGCCTTACGCTCAACGAGGCATCCTTTCATTGTATGGTACCTGCAGAACACATCCTTGATGGTCCGTGCCATCACATGGTGTATACCAGGATGTCCATTTGCAGTGGGTGGTCCTTCATAAAAGGTATACGTTGGTGCTCCCTTGCGCGCCTGGACACTTTTCTCGAAGATACGCGCAGACTTCCACCAATCACGGATCTGCCGCTCAATAACCTGGGCGTCAATACGCCGAATTTCCCCAAAACGCTGCATGCCCCTAGAGCTTAAAAGCAAGCACGCTGAACGAATCTTTGACGTTCTTGTTCGACCGCCGGACTGCGTGCCTGCCCTATTCCAGACCGCCTTTTTGTTGGATGCCTGCGATGGAAATCACTGGCGCCAGAGAGTTGCGCCAGCAGTTGCTCTATCTGCACTTGTTTGATTTTTTGCAGCAATGGAGCAATTACTGCCTCCCGCGAATCCTGAGAGTGCGAGCGGTGCGTGACTGAGAGATACGGTTAATCCTTCCTACTTACCGCGACTGATCTTCATCGAGAGACACAACTACTTCTGACATGATTGTGGTAAGCTTTGGCTCTGCGATTCCTGCAGCTTCCAATACTTCTTCAAGCGTAACGGGCTGAAGCGTATCCGGGAAGCATTCGTCAGTAATGACACCAATGGCCATCACGCGCAAATCCATGTGTCTTGCAACGGTCACTTCCGGCGTTGTAGACATACCTACCACATCCGCACCTATCGCACGCAAAAACCTGTATTCCGCCTTTGTTTCCAGGTTGGGACCTAATACAGACACATATACCCCCTCATGCAGCTTGATGGCGTGCTCATCCGCAATCTGCTTCGCACGAGCCCGCAGCGCTACATCGTATGGTTCACTCATATCTGGGAATCGTGGTCCCCACGCATCCACATTTGGTCCAACAAGCGGATTGACTCCCTGCAAATTGATGTGATCCGAAAGTAGCATCAGATCGCCGCGGCGATATGCTGGATTCATACCACCACAAGCAGTGGTTATAAGCAGGCATTCAATGCCTAAGCCTGCCACCACACGGATGGGGAAAGTGGCCTCTCTGGCACTGTACCCTTCGTACACATGCATCCGTCCCTGCATACAAATAACAGAAACCCCCTCCAGGGTGCCGATAAGCAGACGACCTTGGTGAGACTCGACCGTAGAGACCGGAAAATGCGGAATCGAATCATACGATATGGTATGCTGAACGTCAATTCTTTCAGCCAATTTGCCCAGACCAGTACCCAGTATCAAGCCAATCTTGAACTTAGAGTCCGTGACCGCGCGCACAGCAGCTATTGCGGCATCTACCCGGGCTACCTGTGTTTCTGAATCTGGAATATTTGCCTCCATCTAATCCAATGAATTGAATACTAACTATCGCCGGGGGCCGAACAGCGCAGAACCAACCCGCACATGTGTAGCCCCTTCCTCTATTGCGATTTCAAAATCTCCACTCATACCCATCGACAGGTACTGACAGCCCAAATGTACATATCTAGACCGTATACTCCGCAGCAGACGAAATTCCTCTCGTACCCTGCGTACATTCGGGGAAGCCAAAGTCATCAATCCAATCAGTCGCAAATGTTCGAGATCGCGCAACTGCGCCATGAAGTCGTCAACCAATGGCGGGCGCAGACCGAACTTGGAATCCTCTCCTGATACATTTACCTGCACGAAACAGGGCAGTACGCGTTCCGCCAGTTCGGAGTGACGGTTTAGTGCATTGGCCAGGCGCAAACTGTCCAGTGCATGAAACTCCCGTGCATGCGCCACAACCTGACGTGCCTTGTTGCGCTGCAGGTGCCCAATCATGTGCCAGTTGGCTGTTGGAAAAAGCGGTGCCTTGGCAATCAGTTCCTGTACTTTGTTTTCTCCAAAATCCGTCAGCCCAGCCTCCAATGCTGCTTCTACAATTTCAGGAGGCCAGGTCTTGGTAACAGCAATGAGCGTTATCTCTCCAACATCGCGCCCGGCGTGATGACAGGCCCTGGCAATACGTTCTTGAACCTGACTGTGCCTTTCGGATATCTGATGCATATTGCCAACCTTGACTGCCAATCAACCTTCTGCACGCAATACGGAGAGCGTCGGTTGCTCATAAATGCTCCTACTGCTCAAGAAACCAACCGTTACGGTCAAAGCAATGACCACAGTAGTAACCAACAAAATAGACTGACCTGAAATACGCAATGGGATATCAAATGCTGTCACAGACAGAACCCATCCGGCTGCCAAAGACAATATGAGACCGGTGGCACTTGACAGAAGGCCCAGTACAGAGTACTCCGTGAGTGCAATGATTAACAATTGCCTTCTGCTGCCCCCCAGAGTCTTGAGTAGTACACTCTCTTCAATTCGTTGCAGACGTCCAATCAAAAGCGCACCTATCAACACCAATATTCCGGCAGCAAAACAAAAATAAGCCATAAACTGAATTGCAAAACCAATTCGATCAAGCACTTCCCGAATAATCCTCACGATAGTCTCCAAACTAAGCGCAGTGACACTAGGAAAAGAGGCTGCTACGGCAACCTGCAACGAGTCAGGTGTCGTACCTTCCCCCCTGCGACTTGAGATTATGTGTGTTTGCGGTGCTTCTTCCAAAACGTTGGTTGGAAAAACAACAAAAAAATTCGACCGCATCTGCTCCCAATCCACCTCTCGGAAACTGGCAACCCTGGTGGGCACCTGCATTCCCTGGACATCAAAGATAAGCGTATCTCCAATCTCTGCCAGTAATTCGTTACGCGCAAAATCTTCTTCTATTGAGATCTGGACAAAAGCTGAATCTGGATTATGTACTCCCGTAAACGTACCGCTGACAAGTTCCTCGGCGTCCGTGAGCTGTGCGCGATATGTAGACCTGTACTCACGAACTAGCGGCCACGTTATATCACGGCTGGAGTCCTGCACAATTTCTTCCACGGTCCGATCACCAACCGTATGCAGGCGCATGTTCACTATCGGAGAACTGTCAACAATTGACCAGCTATGCTCCTCAATCAACTCGGTGACTCCCGCTAACTGGTCTTCCTGGATATCAAAGAATATCATATCTGGCCGACCTTCACCGCCGACCCTATCAATCTGACCGGTAATTATGCTTTCGCTGATAAGCAAAACCATGACAATAAATGTGCCCAGACCTAATGCGATCATCACCAAAACAGTTTGATTGCCCGGTCGATGCAGGTTGGCTAGTCCCTGACGAAGTGGATAGAACGGTATACGGTTTGTAATACTTTTTGCGAGCAGCATTAACAGTTTAGCAACCAATAAAAGTGCACCCAGAGCAACTGTAATCGCCAATGTATAATAGGCACTGGCCACCCAGCTACCAGACTGCAATGCAGCCATTACAATTAAGCCACCCACGATCGCCAAATACGCAAGGAATCGTATGCGCGCGGGAGTGAGCGGCTCAATACTGGAACGAAGTGCTCGAAGGGGTGAAACACCGCGTACATCCAGGAGAGGAAGAATTGCGAAAATCAATGTCACCGTCAGCCCCACACCGAATCCCATCGCCATACTTGACCAGGATATCCGAAATGCAATCTCAAACGGCAGGAAGGAACTCAGTGCATACGGAATCAGCATTTGTGAAAGTGCGCCGCCAATGCATCCAAGCACACCGGCAATGCACCCGAGCATAAATGCCTGGACGAAATAAACAGCAAAAACTCCTCCACTGCCCGCGCCCAAGCATTGCAGCACCGCAATGTTGTTAAAACAGCGTCGAACATGCGCCCTGATTGCTCCTCCCACACCGAGTCCTCCAAGTATCAGCGCGCCAAACCCTGCCAAACCCAGGAATTTGCTGAAAAAATCCAGTGCCTCTTCCCAGTTCTCCCGCTCCTCTGCCGCTGTATCGATATTTACTACAAACTCGGAAGAAGAACTGCTTACGGAAGCACGCACGTCCTTGGAATCATCATAAGGGATTTCAATGATGATCTTATTTGCTTCAGCCATGGCTTGCTCCAAGGAATCACGTATCTCTTCGGAATCCTCGTCAGGGGCAAGCTTTACATAGACTTCATAGTTTGCCATTGCCCCAATCCCGACCAACGAAGTGTCCAGCGATTCCAGTGGAACATAAATTGAGGGCATGACGATCATGCTGATTTCGGACTCGCCCGGTGCACCCACAAGCGAACCAGTTATAGCATACTTGTGTCTGCCTACCTGGACGGTGTCTCCTACCGCAATCCCCAACATTCGCATCAGCCCCTGATCAACCAGGGCACCCGACCCATTTCGGAACTGACTGGCTGCCTCTACTGGATCAGTCTTGAGTGACCCGTAAAACGGATACTTCCCTTCAGCAGCGTGTATGCCTGACAAACGCGCCTGGCCCTGCGCCGGAAAATAGGCTACTGACAGTATCGAGATTCGCTCTGCCTGTTCAATGCCTATTGTGTCAATGGCTGCCTTGGTGACATCAGAAAACGGCCGACTGAGTGAGAACCGCATATCTGCGCCAAGAAGCGCTCGTGCCTGTTCATCTACACTGTACTGCAGGCTATCTGATGTGGAGGACAGGGCCACCAGAAGCGCAACACCGACCACCATTGAGGACAGGAATACCAATAGCCGACGACGACTGCCCCGACTTTCCCTCCAGGCCATTCGCAAAGTCCAAGTACCGATCATGTCAAAACAGGTACTTCAACCTCACCGTTATAGTCCCGAACAATCCGACCTGCCTCAAGCTCCAAGATCCGATGGCACAAATGCGCTAATCTTAGATCGTGTGTTACAACAACCAATGCTGTCCCGGCCGTACGATTCAAATCAAGCAGCAGTTCTTCGATCCTTATACCTGTAGTTGTATCAAGATTGCCCGTAGGTTCGTCAGCAAAGAGGATAGCTGGACGGTTAATGAATGCCCGGGCGAGTCCGACACGCTGTTGCTCTCCTCCGCTCATTTGCACGGGATAGTGATGCTCGCGTCCTTTTAACCCAACCTCATGGAGCAATTCCTGAGCACGCTTGCGGACGCTGCCCTGACCACTGAGTTCCAGGGGAACCATGACATTCTGCAGCGCAGTTAGCGTCGGGATCAACCTGAACGTCTGAAAAACGAATCCGACCGCATTACGTCTAATTTCTGCACGCTCATCCTCGGAACATCGGCTTAAATCTTGCCCCGCAAGCTTTACGGTGCCCGAAGAAGGCGAATCCAGGCCTGCACACAATCCAAGTAATGTTGTCTTTCCACTGCCGGACGGCCCTACCACTGCACATGTATCTCCTGCATCAATGGCAAAGGTGACATTATCTAAGACCGTCAACAACCGGGACCCACTTTGATACGTCTTGGTAAGCCCTGTAATTTCGAGCATTATAACCCCATGGTCGTGACTGACTTTTTCCCAACCCGGCTCCTATACACGGCTTGCCTACTCTGTGTTCTGTCGTATGTACGAGTGGCAGTCGCACAGGATTCAGTCAGCCCTGTACGTGTGGTCTTTTTGGGTAACAGTCTTACTTCAGGCTACGGACTGTCCATAAAGGAAGCCTACCCTGCGCTCTTGCAGACACGAGTAGATTCGCTGGGGTGGCCCGTGGTCATGGTAAACGCCGGCGTGAGCGGTGATACTTCTTCGGGAGGTCTCCGAAGACTGGGCTGGCAGCTGCGTATGCCACCCGATGTTCTGATTGTTGCTTTGGGGGGAAATGACGGTCTCCGGGGAATTTTACCTGCACTTACAAAATCCAACCTGATACAAATCGTCAACCAGACCAAGGCAGCGAATTCCGAAGCCACCATCATTGTAGCGGGAATGCAGATGCCCCCGAACCTAGGGGCACAATTCCAGGAAGAATTCAGAGCAGTCTTTCCGGCAGTGGCAGAAGAGACCGGTGCCGCACTTATCCCCTTCCTGCTGGAAGGGATTGGGGGCATTGCCAAGCTCAATCAACCAGACGGAATTCACCCCACTGCTGCCGGACAACGAATACTCGCTGATAATGTCTGGGAGATTTTGGCACCCGTCCTGCAGTCACACATCGAGCGCTAACGGCTGATTTTGCGCACCGTTGTCATTGTAGTGGACTTTTTCGCGAGGATCCCGCGCCTTTTGGTATCTAAGCTTCTGTAGCGAGGAGCTATTCTCTGACCAGTACACCGAATTAACGCAGTCACACAAACGAATTTACTTGCTACCAGGAATCCAGAGGTGGCGTGAGAGATTCACACAACCATCTTCGTCAAACGTTACCCCCTCCCTCCGAAGCAGGTGTTCCATAATTTCAACCCCTCCAAACTGCTTCGCTCCCGTCAACGCACCATAACGGTTCACAACCCGGTGACATGGCAAGTGCGACCCCTTCGCTGCCTTGAGCGCCCACCCAACTGTGCGCGCTGCACTCCTGCTTCCCAAGTATTCGGCAATATGCCCATACGTGGTCACCTTTGAAACTGGAATGATGGCAACCGTATCCCAGACCTGCTGAAAAAAATCCACTCGACTTATAATCATCAACGCATCTCCACATTAAGCAGCCTGGATACTTCCAGGCCTGATACTTCATCTCTGACCCTGACCCTTATTTGAATCTTTCCTGTCCTTCTGCCGATATCGACAGCGACCTCAATTCCTTCCATCCGGCTCTGCCCCTCATACTCCACACTGGTCGATGAAGTGCGTCGGCGCTCGGGTGCAACTTCGTAGGTCACGGTGTATGAGGTTGCATCTTGAGCACCGTAGGTAAGATGATATATTTCGAAGTCTAGACCGAACCTCATATCTGGAGTTACCCAGTTATGAGGCCACGGCATCGGAGCTCCACTTTCGGTGTAGACGATGGGCTTTAGATCACTCATCTCCAAAGCAAAGCCACTCGCATCCAGCGAACGAAGTGAGTCTATTCGTCTGGACGTAACCTGCAAGCGAGGACCCAATTCCTCAGCGTTGATCCCATACTGATCCCATTGAAGTGCCAAGTGATATAGTCCGGTATCTCCGGTCACCCTAATTGTCTGTACGGGAATCGTTGTCGGCTCATCAAAAGATGGAATTTGAATACGTATCGCATCAGAACTGCTGTGCCGCAATGTGTGATCAGCCCTCTCCTGCGCCGCGTAGATTTGTACGAAATATACCGGCTCTGATCCATGCCCCGGAGCAATCAATCCACCGGGTTCAGGGTGCCAATAGATCTCCGTTGTCGTCGTGCCATCGGGTTCAAGAAATCTTGCGTAACGTATGCCTAAGGGCAGTGTGCGCAAGGGTGACAGAACATCTGAGGTACTCGGAGGCAGCAATATTTCCTTTTGGTAGGCGGCCTGGTCATCTTCAATTCGTGCATTCGTGATCATACCTTGGGCAAAAATATGAGCAGGCTGGCCCAAGTCCTGGTCGAACTCCATGGCTTCGGGACGCTCACCCTGGGTCAACAAATTAGCCCCTGCAATTATCTTCGCGTTTTCCGTTACGTCGCGGCTCTGCAGGCGCCCTGGCCCCTCGTGCGCGGCCAACCATCTATCAACTTCGTTGAATCTAGACCCAAAATGATAGTGCTCTAAGGCTAGCTGCCTGTATATGGACCGCATAGCAGCAAGTACCATCCTGGATTTGACCAGTCCGCGCCCTCCCTGCCCCAGACCAGACCGAAGTGCTATCGGCAATAGGTCGTAGGTGTCACCGAGTCGGTACGGCTTGCCATCTTGAACAAAGAGGAAATAGGCATCGCGGTCAATATTCAAATATCTCCAGAATTCATTTTCTGGAAAATCTCCGGGACTCACGGCAACCCCTGGTTGATAAATTGCGTCAATAAGCAATGGATCATCAAAAACAATCCGCGTAATGCGCTCCGGTGCGCCGTAACGAACATAAATTTCTCCACGTGCATCGTAACCCACCGGACACGTAATACACACGTAGTGCTTCAGCGCATACTCTACACGCCGAACGTGCTCCATCATCCGTTCATTGACCTCAGAGGCGGGTAGCGGATCCTGCGTTCTCCACCAACCTAGAATGGCATCTCGGGTATCTGTAGTTAAATGGACAGAATCCGATACCAATACCAACTGGGCAACGGTTTCAGGAAGTAATGGAAGAAGCCGCTGTACCTCAATAATCTGGGAACCATCATCCACTAAGGGGTCGGCTGCCAGAACAGTCTCGTATCGCGCTACGGACTCGGCTATGGCCTCCAGATCTGTCGACTGCGCATGAGCAGCCCGTATAGTCACCAGACAAGCGGCTAAACAGAGTACCAAGTGCAGTCCCGAAGACCTCTCAATAACCATAGTCCTCGCCTAAGTGTCAGGGGCTCCCAGTTGTACGGACCTAAAGGGTACCTTCTCAATTGTAGATGTTTCTTCGCGTATGCCAATCAGTTGCCGCATCGGCACGTTCTCAAGCTCCTGTACTATGCCGGTAGCCGGCCATTCGATCGTTACTAACTCAATTGCCGTAGCCTTGCCGAGACCAATTTCCAAGCGAAGTGGTGACGACCCGAAACTGGCACCCGTTCCGACCGTGCGAAAAAGGGTGTCCGCGTCTGTAACGATTGATATACGTGCTCCAATGGCACTTCGATTGGATCTTGTTCCCTCAAGAGAAAGCACAACCCATGCATTTGAATGCCCCGGATTCTCAAAGAGCACATTGCGCGCGAGGTCTCCCTCAAAGGCTCCCCCCATTACTTGATACACATCCTGCGCTCCGTCATGATTTATGTCTCCGAACGCTACACCATGTCCTTTCTGCAGATGGCCAAAACCTCCTGCGGCCGTGACTTCTTGAAAGTGAGAGCCCCCAACATTCCGGAACATCCTGTTAGGCATGAGCGCCCTTAGGTCTGGATCACCAGTTCCCACATAAAAATCCAGCCATCCGTCTCCATCCAGATCTCCATAGTTACACCCCATAGTGTACATAACTTTATTCAGTCCTGCCGTTTCGGTGACGTCTTCAAAAGTACCATCCTGCCGATTCCTATACAATCGGGGGCGCTCATCTCCACCAGGCAATCCAAGATACTCGGCCGCTATATCACCGGCTGTGGCACGCCAACCAGAAACAAACAGGTCCAGCCAGCCATCCTGATCAAAGTCCCAGAACCACGCCGGGAAGCTGTCTATTGGTTCCTGTACACCTGCAATACTGCTTACATCCGTGAACACCTTTCCATTCTCATTACGCAGAAGCAGGTTTGATTCGAGATACCTGCTCACAAACAGATCTGGCCATCCGTCATTGTCATAATCTCCCCAGACCACGGCCTTCACATAGCCCATAAGCGCGACTCCATATTCGCGCGCGGACTCCACAAAAGTCCCATTCCCCTGATTAACAAATAACTCGGTAGGATGCCGCCCTGCTTGTGGATTGGACTCATTTCCAATGAACAGATCCAGATCCCCATCGCGATCAAAATCACTCCAAGCAGCTGTCTGGGTAGGATGACGGGAATACACTCCAGATTCTATGGTAACGTCTTCAAATTTACCCTGACCGTTATTGCGCAGGAGCGAATTGGGATGACCCTCGCTCAGCCAAGCTCCACGGAGCACAAACACATCCTGATCACCATCATTATCGTAGTCAGCGTGCACCAAGTTTAGCCCCCCTGTCAAACCGGTCAACCCGGCTGCATTTGTACGCTCCTCAAAATTGCCGTTTCCGTTATTCTCAAAGTACCGAATCTGATCGCGCAGCCCCCAAGAGGATATCATGAGATCAAGCCACCCGTCGCCGGACAAATCTTCCAGTACGACGCCTCCGGACAGCCCCATAACATTCACACCCAGGAGCGGAGCCACATCCACAAATCTTGAAATTGATGCCCCATCCTGGAGCCTATCAACTGGGATCCTCCACCTGGCGTCAACACTATCTGGATGCGTACCCAGCGTCATGTGAGCCAGGTTCGGCAACCACAAAGCATTCAAATCCTTTGGATCCTCTTCAAGAATTTCTTCATACCACGGTATAGCCATTTCTGACCCACGTGGCAGCGTATGAACGCCTGCGGAGCCGATCGGGAACAGGCATCTGGTGGAACTGTGATCCACCAGGCAGTTTTCTTGTTCTCCAATCCGCAGATGACTGAGCGCTAGATGATCCATAGCAGCCAAACGCCACGACGGAGCAAATTCATCCGGGGAGGCCCCCAGCAATTGCAGAATCTCTTCAAACACCCCAACTGCTGCTTCGCTATCCCCTGCGCGAAGCAACTCGGTTCCGAGTAAGGCGCTGTACTGTATACGATCGGGAAGCGCTGTTGGAGGGGTCTGCATGCCCAATGCGGCTGCGCGTGCCACATTTGCATGAGCATTCCGGCGGGGGTTCTGGTCGGTTTCCGCGGCAATTGCTTCAAGCTCTGCGACCATCTGTGCCGTGCCCTCGGGCTCGGTTGAGCTGCACGCAGCAAATAACAAAAAGGCCAGTGTCAAAAGACGCAACATGAATCTACTGCATTGTCAGCAACACCTTACTGTCCGCCTCCAATTTCACCGTAGCCGGTTGCCTTCCATCGGGCCAGATCACTTCAACGCCAACAGGAGTGCCGCTGAACCCAAGGGTAGTCGTTGTCGCATTCTGCGACGAATACCCCGTTCCTCCAGTTACTAAGCGGGCCGGTCCTCTGCTCCCATCTGAGTAAACTACACAAAGAATCGCCCCAATAGCGTCCGTGGGAGAAGCAAATTCGACAGAAATGCCCTTCTTATACGACGTTTTACGGTACACAAGTGTCGCGCCACTATGTTGTGAAAATGCGACTTCATCCTGTCCGTCTCCATCAAAATCTCCAACGGAGACTGCCCGCCCTTCTCCATAGACTTCAAAACCGGATTGAAGCGCCGGGGTGAATGTGCCATCACCTTGACCTAAAAGCAAGAGCCCTCGACCGGCATCCTGCCTCGGTGTTGACAAAGGGTACGCGAACCAGTTCTGAGACAAAATGACGTCTTCGTTCCCATCAAGATTCGCATCCACTACGACAGGGCTGATCCCTGCGCTGTATTGCGCTTCGGCAGGCAATGGACGGTGCTCAAAATGATCTCCTCTGTTAAGCAAGATGCTCGATGCATAGATATCCGTTTCGACGATCCCAGCATTCTCCATTGTTGATGGCATAAGCTGCGCAACCCCCGTGGTGCTGAAGTCCTGGTGCGAAGTGACACGCATCTGTATTGGAGGGATTGCCGATATCAGATCAGCAAGCATACGTGATGGCCGATAACTGTTCATGTCCGGATCCAGAAAGGATTCTAAGATGTCAGTCGTACCGTTAGCGTCAAAATCGCCGTAGTGCAGCCGCACCTTTGTGCTGCGATCATAACGGCTGTTCCACCCGGCATTTGAAGCAACAATATCGAGTCTGCGATCACCGTCAAAATCACCGATTGACACACCACGCCACAAGCCTTGGAAGGATTGTAGACCGTATAATTCAGTCTGATCTGAAAAACCCTCCTCTCCGTTTATCAGTATGCGAATCGGCCCCCATTCCGTGGCGAGCACCATATCCACGCGTCCGTCTCCGTTCATATCTCCGAACACACTGCCGCTTACAGCCCCTAATCCACTCAATGATTCTCCAAGTCTGTAAGCTCCTCTTTCGTTTAAATAGATGTGACTGTTTGCGGCTCTCGGATATGCTCCGGGAATGAAATGCCCCCCTACAAAAAGATCGAGGTCCCCATCCAAATCGATATCCGCCACCGAGAGCGGTCCGGGAACACCTAGACCAAAGGGAATCCTTTGATGCTGCAATTCTCTGCCATTCGGTGCAATATCGTAAATGTGAACCCAGGACGAGTCTGGAAAACGCTCGTAGCCGGACTCCCCCACCATTAGGCGTATACGGCCTGGGCTGATGGGAAGAGCAATCATGCCCGTTGCATCACCTGAAAGTGGATCTAGGATGGAGCGTCCCTGTAGCCTGAAGGTCTGGCTCCGCCCCGCACCTTCCAGTAATTCGAAACGACCATCTCCATCAACATCTACCGCGGCGAGTGCTGGTCCCCGCCGGCTGAGGCGCCAGGGCAGTAACGGCTGGAGTTGAAAATCATCAAACTCCTGCTCTGGCCGCGGCTCGGACTGCGAATGTAGTGTATACAAAGGTGCCATGGGGGAATCCGACTGTAACTCTGTTGGATGCGTTGCCCCCGATTCTTCAATCACATACAATCGGTTTGCCGTATCCACGTTAACACTCGAGTGTTTCCCCATCGGCCATGAAACTTCAATCCGGCATGGCGCAGATCTCATTGCAAAAACCGCAATCAGTTGATTGGATGACAGATAACCTCCGCCCAAGGACATTTGCTTGGACTGCTCCGGTAAACCCGCACAATGTACACGAATGTCCGCCCCAACCCCACCCGTATTGGGGGGCTCACCTTCCAGCATAACTGCCAACCGATCCTCCTTCCCGGAATTGCGATAAACACCTGGGGGCGCATTGAGTCTGTTTGTAACAATGTCCAGATCTCCATCTCCATCCAGATCTCCCAATGCCATTCCATGCGCAACATCGGCGCTTTCACCGAACCCCCATCCCCCAGGCATATCCTCAAACGTTAAATCTCCACGGTTACGAAACGCTACATTTTCGAGTGCAAGGGGAGGAAAATGCAGGAGTAGTCTTCTGGCTGCCTGCCAGGAGGGAGCGGATGCCATGCGGCGCTGCTCTATCACTTGTGCATCCAGATCCTGTACATCATATACATGCCCCGTCGTGATCAAAATGTCTTCCCAGCCATCTAGATCGACATCTATGAAACTCGTAGCCCAGGACCAGTCAGATGCAGCCACCTGCGCATACCAGGCTAGTTCTGTAAAGGTGGTGTCTCCGCGACCAACCATGAGTGCATTTTGCATTTCCTGCGGACGGAACGACAGATCACCTGGTGGACCTTCCAATGGAATACGCGTGTTCCGTTGACGAAGCCGCCGGGAATAATCGCGACTTAACATGTCAGTCATGAATAAATCAACAATACCGTCACGGTTTACATCTGAAAAATCTACTGACATCGTAGCGTTACTCGTCTTGCGTAACGCATGATCGGGCGCATGTCGAAAAGCACCATTTCCAATCCCAATCCAGAGTGCATCGGGGCTGTCAAAATCGTTACATACATACAGATCTGCTATCCCATCCCCCGTCACATCATAGAATTTGGCCGTAAGGGCCCAATCCTGTGGAGTTGATGTTATTGGCTTTCCTGCCGTATCCAGAAAAGCCCCCTCGGTCCACGGGACAGGAGCAAAATGCCCCGACCCATCATTGAGATAAAGCCCGTCCGGCTCTGCAAGTTCGCTGCGTATGACTTTGGTTCCGACTTGTGTAAACCTGTAATGTGCCTGGAATTCCTTTTTCGGAACCTGTTCCCCCTCCGAAAGGACCGCTTCCCAGGTAATGGCCGCAGGGGGTAGGCTGTCGGCCAAGGCAATGCGTTTGTAGCGGGCAATATATGCATCCAAATCTCCGTCACGATCAACATCAGCCAAGGCCGCAGTTGTGCTGGCGTACGAAGAATTCAGTCCAGACGCATTGGGGACGAGCTCAAACCTGCCCCCTCCCAGATTGCGGTATACTGCCCCTGGACCAAGCGGCATAGTGAGGAGCAGATCCAAATCTTGATCACCATCCAGATCAGCCATGACCACGCCGGCAGTGGCACGGGTCGCGCTGTCCAGCCCCGCGTGGACAGAAATATTCTCAAACCTCCAATCACCAAGATTCTGGTAGAGTACGTCTGGTCCTGACAACCGGGCTACAAATACATCCGGGAGTCCATACCCCGTCACATCCCCAATTGCAATACCGGACCCATGCATCATGTGCCGGTTGGCTATAATCGCGTCCTGTGACACTGCATTGACCGCCACGATCCCGGACCGCTGTGAATCAACCTCCGTGAAACCCGTACGCGAACGACCCTGCACACTCAACTCCCGATAACGATAACCATCCCCCTGCGTCCAGTTAGTCGTCGGATGAGTACAGCCTGCGATCGTGATAACGGTCACGATTGCCCATATTCGATAACCAGCATACATCACACTATTCCCGTGTGATTAGCATTGACGGTGCACCAGCCGGTACGGCCGTAACGGTAGCCGTACCATCCGGCCAGTTGACATGTATTTTCACAATCTCGTCGCGCGGAGCCAGAATAGGTTCAGCACTGCTCTGTGACCAATATCCGCTCCCTACAACTATAGGCACTGAGGGCCCAGGCTTCCATCGCGATATTCCGCGCGTACATTCCCCCCAACTCCAGCCCGATTCGCGCCAAACATACGCAATTCAACACGAAGCCCCTTCTTGGCAGTCCTATTCCGGAGGTGCACAACCGGTCCTGCATTCTGGGTAACTGCAAGATCCAGTCGACCGTCACGATCGAAATCCGCTCTTACCGCTGCGCGCTGAGAACCATAAATGTAAATACCTGATACCTGCGCCGGTTGGGGGACAAGCTGATGAGATTCATCCGCCAGTAATAGCAGTCCCAGACCACTGTCCAAACGTGGGCTACCTGAGGGCACTGCAAAAAAGTTTTGACTCAGAAACAGGTCTGTGCGCCCGTCACCATTAAAATCCCCCGGTACCGGTGCAAAAGCGGGCGACCATTGGGCTTCATCGGCGAGCGGCACCGCCTCGTAGTGAGATTCCCGATTCAGGAAGACCATTGTCTGCCATTCTGTTACCTCGTGATAATTGGCTTCGCTCAATACAGGGCCAAAGATATCCATCGCCGAGCGTGTCGCAAATTCCTCGTAGGTCCGAATATGCTGCCGCAGCGTCGGCAAAGCATGCGTGAGTGTGCGAAAATCCCGTACCAAGCCAAACGCATCTAATTCCGGGATTTGCTGTACTTCCAGAATATCCAGACTGCCATTGTTATCTAGGTCTCCGTAATACGCACGGAGCGGTACATCTTGGGCATATGGATGATTCTGTCCCCAGTTGGTTGCGACCAAATCCATTTTCCCATCCCCGTCAAAATCTGCGGGTGCAACACCATTCCACCACCCCGAATACTCTTCTAATCCCAAGGCACGAGTCATCCGCACTAGCTGTCCTTCCCCCCGGTTGTGAAATACATGAACGGGCCCCCACATCGTCGCGAGTGCTAAATCGGTAGTACCATCACCATTGAGATCAGCGGCAGTAGCGCCGGAAACGAGTCCCAGTTTTTCGAACGGTGCACTAAGCGCGTCATCTCGTACAAGCGTTCCGCCTTCGTACCGATAAATGGCACTGCTCACATTCACCGGATACTGTCCAGGCATGAAATGACCACCTACAAAGAGCTCAAGCCTACCATCACCGGTGAAATCTCCCAATGTGAGTGGCCCGGGGCTCTCTGGTCCGAAAGTATATGAGACATCGCCGCCGTCCTGCATTGAGACCCGAGTGATCTTCGAATCTTCTGCGGGATCCTCCGGCGTGCGTTCATAGTTGCTCATTCCTGCTAACACCAAATAGCTGCCCGGGGAAACTACTATACCCCCGTGATCTCCCGAAGAAGGCTCGCTGAAGCTCCGAATGACCTCAAAGCGCCCGTCGATATTAGACAAGAGCCTAAGCGGCTCGCCCTTGCCTCCCCCCATAATCAGATGCTCAAAGTTGCCACCACCCATGTCCGTGACTGCTAGTGAAGGGCCTCTCTGGCTAAGTTTATGTGGCAGAAGCGGTTGTCTGTTGAAGTCTGGATAGCTGGTTTCCTGGTGCTCCAACCCTATGCTTGACGCTGTGAACATCGTCTCTGTGGCCTGCACCACAGACGGTTCGCTTGCTTCTATTTGAGGCTGGAAGATCCTGTACTCGTTACTAGGCAGGACCTCCTCTATAGTACTGCGACCTCCAGTTGGCCAGTGCACTTCAATCCGTGCGCCCGGAGTGTAGGCAAACGTGAGCGAAGCGTCACTTGAAGAGAGGTAATGTCCGCCCGCAAGAATTTCTTGTCGCTGAGTAGGCATGCTGTCGCTAATAACCTTCACTACTGCGCCAACTCCCTGCGGGTTCGGCGCATTCCCCTGAAGACGAACGAGAATTCGTTCGCCTTCTGCGTCATTACGAAATACCCCCACGGGAGCGTCCAGGCGGTTTATGATCACATCCTGATCTCCGTCTTCGTCGAGATCTGCGAAGGCCATCCCATGTGCCACATCAGCGACCACTCCGAGCCCCCAACCGTCCTCAACCCACTCAAACCGGGCATCACCGAGATTGCGAAACGCAATATTTGGTAGATCCAGATCTGGAAAATCCAACAAAACCTCTCGCCAGGGGCGTCGGGAAGAGCCAGCGGCGATTTGTGCGTCTGCATCCATTGCATCGTATGCATGACCCGTAGTGAGGAGCAAATCCTGCAGACCATCCAGGTCTACATCAATAAATGCACTGCTCCATGTCCAGCCCGTCGCGGCAACGCCACTCATGCGTGCTACCTCGGAAAAGGTCGTGTCGGCACGATTCAGCAGCAGCATGTTCTGCATCTCCTGCGGACGTGCATGAATGTCTCCCATCATGATGACTTCAGGAGGTATTACAAAATGCTGTTTTTGCCGACGCACATAATCCAGACTCAGCATGTCCGCCAGAAATATATCCACGTCACCATCCGCATCTATATCTGTGGCGACAACGGACATCGTCGACTGACTGGTTTTCCTCAGGGCCAGTGTAGAGATAGCTCTGAATGTACCTACCGAACTGCCAAGCCAAAAATGGTCAGGGCTCTCGAAATCATTGCATACATAAAGATCATGGTACCCATCTCCATTAAAGTCCTGGAAGCGGACCGCCAGCGTCCAGTCCCGCGGGGTTTCTGTCAGCGGACGACCTTCTTCGTCCAGAAAAAGTCCTTCCGTGAAGGATACTTCGGTAAAGCGTCCTGTCCCGTCGTTGAAGAATACGCGATCCGGCTCTGCCAATTCTACGCGCATCAGGCGATCGCCCTGACGTATGAGTTTGTAATCGTCGGCCCAGTAGTCGTTTACCACAAACGAGTCGGCGACCTGTTTCACGACACGCTCGAACGCGATTTCATTGGGCGGCCAGATATCTTTGACCGTAGCCTCCTTGTAAAAGCCTGCATATAGATCCAGATCACCATCCTGATCCATGTCTGCAAGCGCAACCGAGGTTGCGCCTCCAGACTGCGGAAGGTTTGCCTGCGCGGTATAATCCGAAAATTGACCTGCTCCGTCGTTCAGGAATAATTGTACACCGCTTCCGAGCGATGTTACAAACAGATCAAGATCACCGTCAGCATCAACATCAACGAACGCCGCTCCGGTTGCACGCGGGTTCACCAAACCCAGATTAGCCAAAAGGGTGACATCCTCAAATTGCCAATCCCCGTGGTTGCGATAGAGCGCACTCCCATGTTCCATACCTGGCAGAAAAACATCGGGCAGACCGTCTCCATCAACATCGCCGGTAGCCACACCCGATCCATTTACAACATGCCGGTTGGTTACGAAAGCCGAGGTACTGATTGCGTTGCTGAATGCAATGGAACTGGATACTTCCGTGAACCCTGTACCTTGCCCGATCGGGGAAACCAGGGGACGTACTTCATATCCATCGAAAGGCGTCCACATACGTTCAGGGTCCCGACCGCATCCGACCAAGACCAGCGCACCAACCAGTACGAAGCACAGGGTACTATCCACAGGCCATCTGAACATCCAGAACGCCCCGCCTACATCACGCCACCCTTGAACTCGTTCTCAAGGTACTCGGCAATTTCTTCAAAGTATGCTTCCCGTCCGGACATGATTGGTACTTCTACCCAATTACCACCCACTGCAAGCTGTCTTTCACACTCGGCTACCATACGTGCGGCAAATGTACTGCCTGTACCTCCTGCGCGGCTGCGCGGACGTGCGTTGACCGAAACGCGCACCCTCACTTGCGAAAACCCGGCCAGTTGCTCTTCTTCAAGTGCGTTAACTTCTTTCCACGATGTCTCGAGGCGTACGTCCTCAGCCGTATCTACGCGTCGATCTAATCGATATCCGTACCGTGCAGCGGTTGTGACGATATGATTCCGCGCTGAGGTCCCTAGGTTGAACCGTAGCGTACTACTGGGGGCACGGTCACCCTCAGAACCGGGACCGGAGCAGGCCCCCAGGAATAATGCAATGCCCAAAGCCAAAATCGATACACGATACATCAAATCTACCCGTATTTAGTCATGATTATCCAAATATACACACAGGGAGGTCAGCGCTTCATACGCACTGACCTCCCTGACCTTGCTCATTATCAAATATGCTTAGCGGGGGCGGGCATTGTCGGAATCCTTCAGATAATCGTCCCGCAGATAGGCCACCGGAGCACCTCCGGTACCACCAACACCGCCAAACGTATAGCTTTGTAATCCCAGCGTCTCCAGTTCTCTGCCTGGCACCGGGAAATGGATGGGGGTACCTGTAACTAGGTCGCCCAGTCCTCTGTCGTCATAATATGCCAAGCCGGCCCAGGTCTGGAACGTCTCTATTCGCCGTTCATGCTTCAGCTTCGCCCACAAACTGGCCGAATCCATGTGACTCTGCGCATCTGTAGACGAACCGGGGGAATCCGTAGCAGCGGCCGGATTTAGCATTCCCCGACTCACGCGGGTTTTGTTAATCAGATCAGCAACCACGGATGTGCTGCCATTTGTACGCAAAAGGGCCTCGGCCTTGTACATATCCATCTCTGCCATAATCATGTGGGGCATTGCACCATTGGCATTCCCCGAATTGTAGTACTGATAACGCTTATGATTATGCGATGAATAGTGATAAACACCGCGTGCAGCCGGGAATGGCCCATTGTTTCCCTGGTATTGGAAATCGGAGCCATCGACGGTTAGGTCGGCGGCGTCTCCAACGATCCTGCGATCCGCTGTAGAAATGTCGAAGACCAGGCGTTCTCCGAGGGGTTTTGCTAGCCATGCAGTGTAACCGCCAGACTCATCCGCCGGCCCAATCGTGCGGTAATCAGCCCTGCTCCAGGTGGTTCCGTTTTGTCCGTAGAACTTAAGGCAATCCCATTCCGTATTGCCATCGTCATCACCAATGGGCGAGAAATCTTCAGTAATCCCTGCATCTACGCGACTGATTACTTCACTCCAGTTTACCGCGGCACGTTCAGACTCATCGCGAGCAACCTGAACAGTCAACCGCGCAATAAACGAGTTAATCAGTTTAACCATATCGCCTGAAGTTACATCCAAGCCCCAGATCCAGTCTTCCGACGCCGTAAACGAGAATGAGCCTGCCTGCGCAATCGCACGCGCCCCTTCAAGCATCTCTATAGCCGCCTGGTTCACTTCCACGTACGGACGCAATTCCAGTGCATCATTTTCCAGGTCCACCGTCTCATCGACTATGAAAGCCTGATCAAAGATCATGGAGAGTGTTCCATGCATGAGGCCCTGGTTCATTTTCGCAAATGCCTTCAGGCGTGCTGTGTCATGACCCTCGCGCGTGAAAATGTTGTTATCTACGCTTTCTTCTTCTTCAGCACGCGCGATAGCCTGCAGGGCGTCGTTTGCATTTGAGATACCCCGGTAGGTGTCAAACCATGGTTCCCTCGTGGAAGAAGCGCGACTATAGGTTGAACTGTTATCCCAGGCTATGCGAGGCTCACTTGACATGTCTCTCATTCCCCAGTTGGCCCAAGATGAGGAGTTCTCATCTGCCAATGTCGAAAAGAACAGTGCACCATTGCCGCAATTCTGGATGCTGAGCCAGTAATCGGCAAACGTACCTTTGACCAGGTTCACAACATCCCCGGGCTGCGCAAAAGCGATCGTCCGGTCAGGAGCGTTATTGTTTTCAACGGCCAAATCCTGGCAGCCGGCAGCACTAAACGACAGGATGCCGACCAGTGTATAAAAAGCGATTCGCTTCATTTGATCTATGTTTTGAAGTTTCATGTTCACTCACCAAACTAAAACTGGAATTCCAGCTTCGCCCGAATCGTGCGAAAGGGTGGATAATTGAAGCTGTCCACACGGTATAACGTCGCATCCGACCCGGAACCTACTTCGGGATCAAACCCCGAGTAATCGGAGAATGTCAGTAGGTTGCGGCCGATGATGCTAGCTGAAACGGAATGCAGTACATTGCCAAAGATGCGTGAGAGTTGCCTACGGTTCAGGGTGTACCCCACCGAAAGCTCGCGCAATTTGATGTAAGTGGCATCTTCTACAAAGTGACTGTTCTTCGCGGTAGCATCGTAGAGCACTTCGTAATACGTGGTGGACTTCTTCATGTCTTCTTGCTTACTCCCCTGGTCCTGGTCGGCATTGCGACCATCGCGATAGCTCCACTGCTTTGTGAAATTATAAACATCACCGCCAATTTGAGCGCCCCACAGCATATACAAAGTCAATCCCTTGTACCGGAACGTAGAGTTCAATCCAATGCTGAAATCTGGAAGAGCATCAGCGATCTGGACCCGGTCCGTCTCATCGGTTGCATCGTAGTACTTGATTGGGATTCCCCAGCGATAACTGTTCTCGCCTACAGCAACTGCCGTACCCCATAGATCATCCTCCCCACCCAAGACACCATCTGCACCCGGACCACTGGTATAGCTGTTTCCCTGACCAACTGCTACAACGTAGCCATCGTCGTTCACGTCAAAGTAGCTCGCGTCCGCACCGCGGGGCAGCTCCGAGAGTTCTGTGATGAACTTGTTGCCGTACATTGAACCCAGGATTTCGCCTTCCCTATAGAAGAACAGGCTCTGTGGTCCACCCAGATATGGATTAGAGTGAAATTCGGTGATCTCCTGACGCGTCCGGTCAAAGATGACGCCGACCTCGAAATCCATATCGCGAGAATTGTAGACATTCGCGTTCACACTGGCCTCTACCGTATTTGATGCCAGATTACCTGCATTGCGCCACTGTGTACTGAATCCGTAGTATCCCGCGAGTGGAACTCGCAGAAGCAGATCTTCCACTTCGGTATCCGCATACACCAACTCAATAAAAATGCGATCCAGGACTCCCATGTCCAATCCAATTTCCGTTTCCGTCTGCAATTCCGGCTTCAGAAACGCATTCCCCAAGGTCGACTTTGACAGCTGACCATTACTGAGTGAGAGTGTCTCATATTGTGCCTGGAAGCTAGGGCGACCGCCGGCTGTTCCGATTGACGCACGCAGCTTCAACTCGGTTACCGGACTGTTGGCTGGCCAGAAGTCTTCTTCAGAGACACGCCACGCAGCACTGCCTCGGTAGTATGACTGCCAGCGCTCTTCTGCACCGAACAATGAACTACCATCTCTACGGAAGAATACATCCATAATATATTTGTCCGCGTAATCCATCCCGGCCGTTGCGTAGTAGCCTTCAGACCGGACCGTCGAGGAGCCATTGCCAAATACTTTTTCACCCTCTGTCTCCACATTGGAGAGGTCCGAGATACCCAGGGTCACAATATCGGTCCCCAATACAAATTCTGAGAATGAATCAAAATCCTCCACCTGTGCTTTGAGCTGCGCACGCGTGGTGAAAGATCCAAACCGCTTACGGAAAGAAGCTGTAACATCATAGTTGATCGCCTCGCTGACCGAATTACGCCGTTCAATGCGACCATCATTTAGCGAAGAGGGATCAATAGTTTCAAATCCGATATCGTAAAACTCCAACTCGTCCCTGTCGGAACGGTCGTAGCTGAAATTACTTTCCAGATCCATCCAGTCAAGTGGACTCCAGCGAGCCCGGAAATTCCCAAGGATCCGCGATCGGTCCTGATTCATATCAGCATTCTCAATCACGTACAGCGGGTTTTCCTCTACTGCCAGCGGGTCTGCCTGAACCTTGAGCCCACCAGCTTCATCCTCTGCTGACAGGTTGACCAGTGGGTTTGTGAACATCAAACCAAAGAACGGATTGATGTTTGAATTTGAAGCCAAGGATGAAGTTACTGCATCATTCTTCGACTGAGAATAGAATCCCGAGGTTGAAAGGGTAAGGGTAGGCCGAATTCGGTGATCCAAGTTAACCCGGACGTTCCTGCGCTGGAGGCCTGACAGACCCTGAATAGCCCCCTGCTCAACAACATTCGTGAACGAAGCCAGGAAATTTGTCTTGGAGCTATTCTGGCTTACGCCGACATAGTTGGTCCACGTGTTCCCGGGATTAAAAAACTGGTCAAACGCGTTATAGAGCGTGCCTTGATACGGGTTGTCATAGAAGGCGGCACCATGTGGATTTGTATCCTGGAGCGTGCCCGGGCCATATCCATTGCTCAAACAGGTAGAGCACTCGTTTTTTGCTCCTGAATCATCTAGGAAATTGCCCGATCCGTCTACCCGCAAATCATGAGAAGTATTGGCCTGGAATGACTTGGCCACACCACTCACTCCATATTCGTTGCGAACCGTCACACGGGTCTGGTTCAGCGGAATGGCTCCTCCCCGCTGGGTTGTTATATTGATTACACCATTCTGGGCACGTGATCCATATAGTGAAGACGCTGCTGCCCCCTTTACGATCTCTACATTTTCAATATCAAGCGCATCAATGTCGACCTGGTTAGCTCCGAGAACTACTCCGTCAACAATGTACAGCGGCTGATTACTCCCGGTAATGCTCGTGGCTCCCCGCAGGCGCACGGAAATCGCATCCCCCGGCGTGCCACTGCGTGCCTGAACGGCCACCCCGGCGACCTTACCCTGGATTGAAGCAACGGGGTTTGACGCCGGTGCCAAAGTAATCTCCTCAGAGCCCACCTGGCTCACGGTGAAGGCCAGTTTCTTCCTGGGTGTAGCTTCGGCAACACCGGTAACTACAAATTCGTCCAGTTGCAACAGATCAGCGGCCAGGACGAAATCTTGAGTCATGATGCCCTCGCCGATTGTGATGGTTCGAACCTCATCTGTATAACCAATGTAGACCGCGCTCAACTCCAATGTTTGTCCGAGATTTGCGGCAGGCACTTGGAAGGTGTAGTTTCCATCTATGTCGGTTGATGCACCTATGGTCAGCGACCGAATGAGCACATTTGCCCCGATGAGCGGCTCACCCGTTTCATCGGTAACTGTACCAGAGATTACACTCTGTGCGCTCACCAGCCCCGGCAAAAGCAACGCACATAACAACGCTGCTGCAACAGAAAACGTTTTCATAAGTCTTCCCATGATTTGTGAGTGGATTAG
>VXLY01000006.1 GCA_009841335.1 Rhodothermaceae bacterium
AATTATATTTATCAGGAACATCGGAAGAAAAAACCGGGGCACGCAGGCCACATAAAATAATTTGAAGAGGTACCTACGGGGGGCATCGCCGCACCAGACTGTTTGATCTTCCATGCACACGCAGGATTACACCGGCTCGCCGGCATTGGACGAAATTACCGTATGCTCAGTCAACAGGCAGGCCACTTGTCCATTCATGATCACTAATGTGAACTTTCAACCTACACTCTGACGGGGCCAACTACGACCATCTAAGTTAGATGCAATTCAATTACAGCGTATTGATCTGCATATTGGGGAGTTTTTTGATAGCACCTTTCGCAGATTCCCAGCCCCTGCCGCTTCGCTGTGCTGATGTTTCTATGCTGGATGAACTGGAGCGGGCCGGTGCCGTGTACACATCCCAAAATCTTGTAGGAGACGCCCTCCAAATTCTGCAGAAAAACGGCCTGAACAGTATTCGGTTAAGGCTTTTCCATACGCCAACTGAGCGACGCGACGGACTGCCACATATGCTGGAACTTGCGCGCAGGGGGCATGATCTCAATCTGAAGATCATTCTCAATCTGCATTACTCGGATACATGGGCCGATCCAAGTGTACAGCAAAAACCCTCTGCATGGTCCAGCCTGCCGGAGCCTGCACTGCGTGACAGCGTCTACGAGCATACTTATCAGGCTATCCAAGCCCTGACAGAACAAGGCACACCCCCTATAATCGTTCAGACCGGCAACGAAATCACCACCGGCATGCTATGGAACACTGGACGCGTTGGGGGCTCATATAATGTTCCGGCCCAATGGGATAGACTGGCCGGGCTACTACGTGCGGCAGCAAAGGCCGTACGGGATGCCAGCTCCGCCCTGATCATGCTCCATATTGATCGGGGAGGCGACCCTGGCGGAGCGAATTGGTTTTTTGATAACCTCGCACCTTATGCACTTGACTATGATCTAATCGGTATCTCGTACTATCCGTTCTGGCATGGCCCATTTGACCAGTTTTCCGAGGTTGTCCGGCAACTCGAGAGCCGTTACGCCAAACCTGTAATGCTTATCGAAACAGCGTACCCATGGACACTTGCCTGGAAGGATAACACACACAACCCAGTCGGTCTGCCTGAACATGTGTTACCGGGCTATCCTGCAACACCTGATGGGCAAGCCGCCTTCATCAGAAAACTATGGGACCATGTATCTTCGGGCATTTGCTACTGGGCCCCTGAATACATTGCTGCACCCAGCTTCGGCTCCCACTGGGAAAACCTTGCGTTATTCAATTTCGATGGTGAGGTGCTTCCCGGCGCAAGCACCCTGGGAGCAGGTATTCCTACATCATCTGACGCTCGCCCAGCCCCCTCTCAGTTGAGTCTATTCCCCAATCCCGCGCGAATTGGTAAGAGTTCGGTGAATATTCAATTAGTCAATCCAGCATGTGGGATTATTGAAGTCTATAACCAGTTGGGACAACGCGTACGGACACAGACAACCTTATGCCGAAGAGATATTATCCTTTCCTTGTCTGGACTCCCTGTCGGGACCTATTGGATCCGCACTCCTGGAATGCAAACCATGCCCTTATTCCTTGTGCCATAGTCCGTCCCTTTGGGCTTACTTGGAATGTGGAATATCCGTGTGGCAGCTCCTTCCTCTAGAGCAAGGAGCTGTCATAGAATCAGCAACTGCTATGACTGACACCGTGGCTGGATCCAAGTAGGACACCAATAGTTTATCACGCGCACCATCTATCATTCTTACCAATGCGCTATCTGATTCCGTTTTTTGCTTTCCTAAGCCCCATTACACTCTTCGCACAGAGTGAAGGTACCGTCGAGTACTCAGTGACAGCTGAAATGAAAATGGATATGGAAACGATCATGGCCAATATGCCAGAAGGTATGGAGTTGGATTCGGCGATGGTCGCACAGATGGCGCAAACATTTGAGAGTATGGGGAATCAGCAGACTACCGTTACAATGCTGTTGCATTTCAGTGGTGCACAAGCTCTTGTGGAGATGGTCATGCCTGACCTGCCCAACCCGATGCCTAACGTCAGCCCCTTTGGAAGTTTTGACAACAGTATGGGGGTGACCTCATACATTGATTTTGATGAAGGGATAAGCCTAACCAAAATGCCTAATACAGGTGAGAGCGTGCCCTATGTGGTGTCGAGAGAATTAAATGCGATTGACGCGGTTTACTGGGTGTATGTCGATGTTGACAGCACTATTCTTGGTCACGCCGTGAAGAAAGCGGAGTTCATTTCGGATTCTCTCGAGGCCGTAGTATGGTATGCACCCGGTATTGCGTCACCTGCTGGGCCAGAGCAGTTTGGCAACCTTGCGGGCCTCCCATTATCGGTAGACGCCGCAATGTCGCAAAATATGTACACGAAAATGAACTATGTTGCCAAAAGCATCACAGAAGGCCTTGCGAAACCGATCACCCCCCCGATAGGCATATCAGTAACAGAGGAGGAGTATATGAAGATCATAATGGAGAAAATGGGTGATATCCAATTTGTGCCGTAGCTTGAGGCGATCTTGGACTTGATGTGAGTCGGCGAGCAGCACATCTTTAGCTGTGATGTATGGGGTCTATTGCGTCACAAAGAGCGTTTGACGGCGAAGCGGGTTTTCGGGCGGCTCAGGGGTGAGTTTGGGGGGACAGAAGACTTGCGTTTGCTCGTGCAAGCGACCTGTTATCTGATTGTTGGGGGCACGCTTATATCCTGCGGATTCGGGCCAAAGCCCATTATGGAAAGAGTTTACGAAGAGAGGAGGTCAGGCATATTTAAAGAAAACTAAGGCAACATTGGTGTTACCGGGCCTGGAACTCCAGGTCTAATACCGAAATCATACGAGCAAACCACTTGACTCCAACCTCTGAAAATGGTTTTTCAAGAGTATTATTACTAATCAAACCAATGCGCTATTTGATTCTGTTATTCGCTTTTCTAAGCCCCATTACACTTCTCGCACAGAGTGAAGGGACGGTTGAATACTCCGTGACGACATCTGAGATGACCATGGATTTTGAAACGGCCATGGCCAGTCTTCCAGAAGGTATGCAGTTAGATTCGGCAATGGTCGCAGGGGTTGCGCAGACATTGGAGGATATGCCGAACGAGCCGCGTACCGTTACAAAACTGATGCATTTCAGTGGTGCGCAAGCTCTTACGGAGAGGGTGAGACCCGGCCGGCGCAACCCCTTACCGAATCTCAGTCCCTTTGGACGTTTTGAGAATAATACGGAGAGGGAAACTTTTTTTGATTTTGAAGAGCAGACAATCTTAACCAAAATGCCCAGTAGCGGTGAGACCGTGCCCTATGTGTTGTCGGCGGAAATGCAAAAGCTCGACTGGGTGCTGGTTGATGTTGACAGCACTATTCTTGGTCACGTAGTGAAAAAAGCGGAGTTTACTTCGGATTCTCTCGAGGTCGTAGCGTGGTATGCACCCGGTATTGCATCAACTGCCGGCCCAGAGGGGCTTGGCAACCTCCCGGGCCTTCCATTATCAATAGACTATACAGTGTCGCACTTTATCTCCATGAAAAGGAGCGTTGTTGCAATAAATCTCAAAGTTGGCATTGAGGCACCGATCACCCCGCCAATAGGCATCGTAGTAACACAGGAGGAATATATGAAGATCATGATGGAGAAAATTGGCAGAGATGTCCAGTTTGTGCCGTAGCCTCAGGTGATCTTAAACTTGCCGTGGGTCGTCGCGCAACACATCTTTAGCCGTGACACGCGTGGGGTTAGTACCGAGCGCTCAAGAGGGACATTACACTGAAACCTGCCACGGCCCTTCGCCTCAGCTGACTGACCACAATAGTGATTGTTGAATCCCCCTGCAGTGTCCAAGGCAACTTGCCCGACGGTTGCGTCCAGATGCTTTCATTCGCCAAAGCACGCACCTTCTCTTGGTGCTGATGCGGGTGTAACGACGCCGGTATAGGAAGAGTTGAAGACTGCGTACATGTTTGACCGACACAGCGCACGGATCTTCATAGGATACCTAAAAGTTTATCACGAAGCACCATCTATTATTCAAACCAATGCGCTATCTGATTCTGTTTTTCGCTTTCCTAAGCCCCATCACTCTTCTCGCACAGAGTGAAGGGACAATTGAGTTCTCCGTGACGACATCTCAAATGAAAATGGAATTCGATACGGTCATGGCCAATCTGCCAGAAGGTATGCAATTAGATTCGGCAATGGCTGCACAGGCGGCACAAGTATTTGAGAGTATGCAGAACGAGCAGGTTACCGCTACAATGCTGTTGCATTACAGTGGTGCAAAAGCTCTTGTGGAGACGGCGATGCCTGACCGGCGCAACCCCGTCCCCAACGTCAGTCCCTTTGGAAGTTTTGACAGCAATACGGGAATGACCCAGTTCTATGATTTTGAAGAACGGGTGATCATCATGAAAATGCCCGATACAGGTGAGAGCGTACCCTACGTGGTGTCGCACGAGTTCCAAGCGATTGACTTTATTGACTGGATGCTTGTTGATGTTGACAGCACTATTCTTGGTCACGCAGTTAAGAAAGCGGAGTTTATTTCGGATTCTCTCCAGGCCGTAGTATGGTATGCACCCGGTATTGCATCAACTGCCGGACCACACCAGTTTGGCAACCTCCCGGGCCTCCCATTATCGATAGACGCCGTGATGTCGCACGTCATTTCAGCGAAGATTAGCTTTGTTGCTAAAAGTCTCAAAGAAGTCGCCGAGAAACCGGTTACTCCGCCAGTAGGCATCGTAGTGACACAGGAGGAGTACATGAAGATCATGATGGAGAAATTTAGTGAAGGTGACCAGTTTGTGCCGTAGCTTTTGGCGATCTTGAACTTGATGTGAGTCGCCGCTCAACATATTTTTAGCTGTGACGCGTGGGGTCTATTGCGTTGCAAAGAGCGTATGACAGCGAAGCGGGTTTTCTGGCAACTCAAGGGTGAGTCTGGCGGGCAGAATCCATGATGGAAAGCCTGCATGAGGAGATTTAATATGATTGAAGGAAACAATGGCAACTTGGTGTCGGCGGGCCCGGATCTCCAAGTTTATCAACCGGAGTCATACAAGTAAGCTTATTGACTCCAACCTCTGAAAATGGTTTTGCGAGGGGACAATCGTTATTCAAGTTAATGCGATACCTAATTCTGTTTTTCGCTTTTCTTAGCCCCACTACACTTCTCGCACAGAGTGAAGGGACCATTGAGTATTCCATGAAATCTGAAATGAATATGGATTTCAAAACGATCACAGACAATCTGCCAGAAGGTATGGAGTTGGATTCGGCAATGGTCGCACGGATGGCGCAATCAATGGAGAATTTGCAGGACCAACAGTATACCGTTCCAGTGCTTTTGCGTTACAGCGGTGCACAAGCCATTTTGGAGGTGGTGATGCCTGACCTGCCCAGCCCCACGCCCAACGTCAGCCCATTTGGAAGTTTTGACAGCAATATGGGGATGACCATATTTGTTGATTTTCAAGAACAGACGAGCTTAACCCAACTGACCAGTATGGGTGTGAGCGTACCCTACGTGGTGTCGTTGGAAGTTCAAAAGCTTGACTGGGTGCTTGTTGATGTTGACAGCACTATTCTGGATCACGCAGTCAAGAAAGCAGAGTTTATTTCGGATACTCTCGAGGTCGTAGCATGGTATGCCCCCGGTATTGCAACAACAGCCGGACCGGCCGGATTTGGCTACCTTCCGGGCCTCCCATTATCGATTGACGCGACAATGTCGTATGGTATGTCCATGAAAGCGAGCCTGGTTGCCAAAAGCCTCACAGAAAGCCTTGAGAACCGATCTCTCCACCAGTAGGCATTACAGTAACACAGGAGGAGTACATGAAGATCATGCAGGAGCAGTTGAAGACTTTGAAGGAACATTTGGATGAAGTTGGCCAGTTTGTGCCGTAGCTCGGGGGTCATTGGCTTGATGCGAGCCAGCACGCAACACATCTTGGCTATGATGCGTGGGGTTTGTTCTGGACGGTCGAGGAC
>VXLY01000008.1 GCA_009841335.1 Rhodothermaceae bacterium
CCAATTTTCGCTTGACATCCCGCAACACCCCATACTCCGCACGGCACGCGGGATCATTGAGAAGCTCTTTCAGCTCCTCTGCATCCTCTCTTTCACCGTAAAGATGCTGAATAAGAAGTAACTTTTTATCCATATTGTTGCTAGCACTAGACATGTGGTACCGCAGTTAACTGCATGTTCTGCGGACGAGTAGACTGAGGGGCATAAGAACTTGATTGCTGTTCAATCATCTTCTGGAGGTTGATAAGTGCATACCGCATCCGTCCCAATGCAGTATTAATGGATACATCGGTGATTTCGGCGATTTCCCTGAATGTTAATTCCGCATCCTGCCTCAATAAAACCACTTCCCGCTGGGCTGGCGGCAATTTGTTGATACAAGCCGATAGCCACTGACTCCTTTCTCTGAGATGAAGTGCTTCGTCAGCAGACTCTGCATCATCGGGAAGACGATCCCAGAACCCGTCATCTCCGTCGGAAACATCCTTCCACTTTTTTCGGCTTCGCTTGTGGTCATACACGACATTGCGTGCGATCATCAATACCCACCCAAGAAATCGACCCTGGGGCTTGTAGCTCCCTCGGCGCCGCTGCATCACATCAATCACCCGCAGAAATGTGTCCTGAAACAAATCGCTCGCCAATTCCGCATCATGGACCATGCCCAGAATAAAACTGTAGACACGATCCTTGTGACGATCAACCAGTTGCCGAAAAGCCAACTGATCACCCCGTTCCGCATAAGCGGTCAACAGTTCGTCATCAGAAAGTGATGTATTCATATCCGAGTGAGCGGTCCGCCCTAGATAACGTACACCGCCTCGTGGTTATTGCACACAATTAAGCCAGAAGCAGCTCAAGTACTTCGCTGACGGTTTGTACCCCGATAATCTCAATATTGCTTGGAAGCACAAATCCCTGTAGACTCTTTGAAGGCACGATCACCCGCTCAAATCCGAGCTTGGCGCACTCTTTCAGGCGTGTTTCAAGTCGACTGACCCCTCGAATCTCTCCGCCTAATCCAACCTCTCCGATTAGAACCCCATACTTGTCCGCCGGTACGTCATAGAGCGAGGAAGCAATCGCGGCCGCAATGCCTAAATCCGCAGCAGGCTCCTCTATTCGCACTCCACCTGCAATGTTCAGGAAAACATCGTGTCCGCCCATGGCCAGGCCTTCCCGCTTTTCCAGCACCGCCAAGAGCAGTTGCAACCGCTTTGGATCAAAGCCTGCTGATGTCCGCTGGGGCACACCATAGGATGTTTTCGACACCAAGGCCTGAACCTCTACCAACAATGGGCGGCTCCCCTCAACTGCACAGACCACGCAGGACCCGGCAATGCCACTCTGCCGTTCAGACAGGAATATCTCACTTGGGTTCAAGACCTGCTGTAGCCCCGCGCTGGTCATCTCGAAAACACCGATCTCATTAGTGGATCCAAACCGATTCTTCACCGCCCGCAATATGCGGTAGCCGTGGTTGCGATCACCCTCGAAATACAATACGGTATCCACCAGGTGTTCCAGAACCCGTGGACCTGCTATCGACCCGGACCTAGTTACATGTCCGACCAGAAAAGTGGCCGCATTCATTCTCTTCGTGAGCTGCATTAGAGCCGCCGCATTCTCTCGAATCTGGGACACGCTCCCCGGTGCACTGGACACATCTGGATCGTAAAGAGTCTGAATAGAATCAATCACAACCACATCCGGCAGTGAGTCTTCAATTGCATCTAGTATTGCGGGTGCATTGGTTTCAGCCAAAAGAAGTACGTTATCCGTGGCAGCACCGAGGCGCTCGGCCCGAAGTTTTACCTGTCGCGCCGATTCCTCACCGGACACATACAGAATTGTTAGCGGGTCCAGATAACGCCCCAGTTCGGTCATGAGCGTAGATTTCCCGATACCTGGATCCCCCGCCACCAGAACGATTGATCCACGCATAATTCCCCCTCCCATAAGACGATCCAGCTCCTGCTCACCGGTCACGATGCGCGGCATCTCGCCGATCTCAACCTCACTGATGGGCTTTGGAACCGCCACAGGGATGGACGCATGGCTTCGTCCAGTTCCCTTTTCTTCTATCATTGTGTCCCAAAAGTCGCATCCCGGACATCTGCCCAACCACTTGGGTGATGAATAACCACACTCCTGACAGCGATACCGTGTTTTCGTCTTTGCCATGGAAATTTCCCGATAATCATGCAATATAGTTCCCCGGACTGAGTCGGCTAGAAACAACAACCGTAATAATTGATTAACCGCCCCATCATCCCGACAATAGTGATGCCCCAGGTTGTTTTACGTGTTGCAAAGCCATTTATGAATATTGGCCGCTTCACAATCCTGATGTCGTCGGCATTCATGTCTTTGCGTGAGCTGAAAACTTATCGGCAAAACACGCAAATACAGATGGTACGTATTGGCATTGAATCAATCCCCATCGTTGCTTTGGCGGCTGCATTTTCTGGGGCAGTGACAACAGTTCAAACGGCCTATCAGTTGGTCTCCCCCCTAATTCCCCCTAAAATAATCGGAGCGGTCGTGGTACCATCACTGACAATGGAACTTGGAGCCGTCGTAACAGGCTTTATTCTATCTGGCCGCGTTGGTGCGCGCATTGCAGCCGAGCTTGGTACCATGCGTGTAACAGAGCAGATTGATGCCCTGGAAGCCATGGGACTGAATTCAATTGGATACCTGATCGTTCCTCGTGTTTTGGCAGGCATCCTAATGGTACCGGTCCTGTATGTGGCAGCATGCGTGATTGGAGTCCTGGGTGGAGTAGCGGCTGCCGAATTGACCGGTGCTGTATCAAGTCCCGAGTTTATTCTGGGGGCGCGAGAACACTTTGACATTTTCGGTCCCTACTTTGGACTGATCAAGTCCTTCGTTTTTGGCTTCCTCATAACAGCGGTATCTTGTCATATCGGTTACTTTACTGAGGGTGGCGCCGATGGAGTCGGTCGCAGTACGACTAGGGCCGCTGTCATGAGTTGTGTGCTTATTCTAATAGCTGATCTGGTGCTCGCTATTTTGCTGTTGTAATCATTCTGCCTCCAGGAATACCTTATTTCTCCTGAACGACCGCCGTTCAACCATATGATCCGGGTAGAGAACGTTTATAAATCATTCGCCGGTCGTCCTGTGCTCCAGGATGTTTCACTGACAATCCACGAGAGCAGTACACAGGCAATCATTGGGCGAAGCGGTTCAGGTAAGAGTGTGCTCATGAAGCATATCATCGGGCTATTACAGCCCGACCAGGGACGCGTATTGGTGAATCACACAGATATCGGTAAAATCAGCTATGGCGAACTCCGGAAAATTCGGAGGCAATTCGGGGTTCTCTTCCAAGGAGGCGCGCTCTTCGATTCAATGGATTCATTCGAGAATGTTGCTTTTCCACTTCGAACCTTTACCACGAAAACTGATCAAGAAATACGGCAGGAGGTGCAAACATGCCTAGACCTGGTCCAACTCTCCAACGTTGGATCAAAGAGCACGTCTGCGTTGTCCGGAGGTATGCGCAAACGCGTAGCACTCGCGCGCGCCATTGCCTTGCGCCCCCGCTACATCATTTATGACGAGCCAACCAGTGGACTTGACCCAGAAACATCCAACACCATCAATGAGCTGATAAAAAATCTGGCGCATCACCTTGAAATCACAAGTATTGTCGTGACCCATGATATGCATTCAGTGTTGCAAATAGCCGACCATGTAGCTTTTATTCACAATACACGTATGCATTGGACGGGAACAACAGAAGAATTACACCAAAGTACCGATACCGTTCTTCGTTCCTTCGTTAAGGCCAACGAATATGTGATCGGAGCCCAACACTAACCAACAGCCCATGAGCAAGTGAAAATCAATAATGAACTAAAGATTGGCTTGGCGGTCGTCCTCGCGGGGGTCGTATTTTATCTCGGCATCCGATTTTTGAGGGACCTTCCCCTATTTGGGCAGGCTACCGTATATCACACTGAATTGGTCAATTCCAACGGTCTTGCAGCTGGTAATGCCGTGGTTGTCAATGGAGTGGGTGTCGGCAGCATTACCGAAGTGCGCCTCATACTCACTGGAGCTTATATCACCTTTTCGGTTGAAGAGGATGTTGCTTTAACCGAAGGGACAACTGCATCTGCGGGGGGCTTCGGATTTGTCAGCAGTGTACAGCTCAACCTCACACTTGGTCCGCCTGACGCTCCTGTGTACGAACCCGGGTCCATTATTCCTGCTTCAAACCAGTCTGATGTACTGGCCGATCTAACCGACCGTGCGCCTGCAGTTCTGGGACGCATTGACACAGTTCTAACAGGGTCCAGCCAAGCAATTAGTGCGGCCAGATATCTTCTGACCGGACCTGAAAGCCAAATGCAGCAAACCCTAGCCTCCATCCGTAATTCGGCGGGCGCTTTCGAGGCCGTCCTTCTTGCTGAGCAAGGCAGTATGCAGGCCGTACTGAAAGATATTGAGCAACTCGCAATTACACTGGAATCTTTCGCCGGGGATTCTCTTGGAGGTGCGGCAACTGCTCTGAAAGAGGTTTTAGTCCGACTATCCATGAACCTTGATCTGCTGGAAACCACGACCGTAGAGCTCAATACACTCCTCGCTTCCATCAATAGTGGTCAGGGAACACTGGGCAAACTCGTTACTGATGACTCTCTCTATGTGGAAGCTCATGCTGCGTCTGCAGCATTGAGACGCATTCTAGAAAATTTTGAGGAGAATCCTAACCAATACCTGCGTCACTTGAAACTCATTGACTTCTTCTAACCCGATGCCCACTTACGACGACGCACTTGCACTATTCCATGAATGGACGAAGTCAGATCGCCTTCGGAGGCACGCTTATGCTGTTGAAGCAGCAATGGAGGGCTATGCCACCCTCTTCGGCGAGGATGTGACACTTTGGCGAATCACTGGCCTCCTGCATGACATGGACTACGAGCAGCACCCCACATTAGACGAGCATCCTTATGTGGGCGCAAAACTGCTCCGTGAGCTGAAATACCCTGAATCAATCGTTGAGGCAATCCTCGGTCATGCACCGCACACAGGAACACCACGAGAAACCCTTCTGGCCAAAACACTTTTTGCCGTAGATGAGCTGGCGGGATTCATAACCGCGGTTGCATACGTTCGCCCTACCCGCCTTGAGGGCATGAAGGTCAAGAGCGTTCGCAAAAAATTGAAGGACAAAGCCTTCGCAGCAGCGGTGAGCCGAGAAGATATTCAACTCGGTGCAGAAGAATTAGGAATTGAACTGCCTCAGCATATCGCCAATGTTATCAGCGGAATGTGCAAACATGCTGACAGGCTGGAACTGGCGGCTAGCAGTTAACACTACATGACAAAGCCGGACCGCTTAGCTGACAGTGATCTCAGGGAGATCCTCGAGCGCCATCTTGAGAATTACTGGCCCGGGGAAAAATCAGGACCCAGAACGATTACTCCCAGAACCAGAGCAACTAAGTCCGGACTCACACTGCGACTCCTGCGAGTGATCCCCTGGCTTTTGCTGGCCCTTTTTGTTACTTCGTTTATTTGGGACTTTGACGGCTTGAGTCTCCTGCTGGATGATTCAGGGATTTATCTGTATTCATCGGACGCGCCGATCTCTGTCTTGAACAGCTATTCCGGGCTTGGCTTTCCAGCGTTCAGTCGAATGCTTGATCTGGAGGGGCTTATTGTGACAATCTCGGCTGCCGGTTTGATTGGTTTTTTTACAAACTGGTTGGCCATTACAATGCTCTTTCATCCGCGTAGGAATCGTCCACTCCTGGGCCAGGGAATCATTCCGGCCTATCGTGAGCGCATCGCCGATCTGATTGCCCTTGCAATCAGCAGAGATCTGATCAGCGAAGAGGTTATCCAGGAACGCATTAGACTGAGTGGAGTCGTCCCCAAATACCGCGATATGGCCCTGCAGGTGACCCAGAACCTGCTGTCAGACGAAGAATTCCAGCAGGATATCAAGGTATTGGCCAATCGCTATCTCAGGGAAAAATTACAGGATCCCGCTTTAAAGCAGAAACTCGTGGCCCTGGTTATGGAAAAAATTGATTCATCCATCAACCGTGGGATTGCAGGCATGGCCGTCAAGATGTATCAAATGCTGAATCGTGACGGATTCCAACGGCAAATAGAAAAAGCTATTGATGACCTGCCCGAATCTGCAGACCTTGTTGTAGATGAACTGGATCACCTGTTCGAGACACTGCCGGAGAAAATTTCACAGAAATCGGACGATATCGAACAGTGGCTAACCAAGGCCATTATGGCGTTCGTCAATTCGCTTGACATCTACGATATGGTTTCCAAGAACCTGCTTCGCTACGATGAGCGACAGCTGGAGGATCTAATCAAAAGTACCTCAAATGACCAGCTAATCTACCTCAAGTACCTTGGTGGTGCGCTTGGGGCTGTAGGTGGCCTGGTAATTTTTGACCAATGGCTCGCGTTGCCGACTCTGGCGATTATCGTCGGCCTCATTGTGGCGGTGGACCACCTTGTTAGCCGGGTAATTAAGCATCGTAGCATGGCCTAAGGGTTTCTGGTGGATCACGTTGGGTTCCACCTCCATGGTGCCTTCCAGTACAGAGAGAACTTCCTCCATAGTGTTTGCTTTCATCAAGTGTGCTCGGAGCTTGCTTGCGTTTTTGAATCCCTTGAAGTAACCACCGTACATACGCCGCATCTCCTTTACTCCCTTATGCTCTCCAAGCCAGTCACACTTGAGGGTCAGGTGCTCCTCCACAACACTTATACGCTCAGCCCACGAAGGTCCTGGCAATACTACCCCCTCTTGAATGAGAGCTTTTGCTCGCTTGAATATCCATGGATTTCCGATCGCACCGCGTCCTATCATTACGGCATCTACTCCCGTTTCTTCAAACATTTGAAGAATTGATTCGGGCCCTAAGGCGTCACCATTGCCAATGAGCGGGATGTTTTGCAATCCGTTTTCGCGAATAGCCCGCAGGTATTGCCAGCGTGCGGATCCAGTATACATCTGTTTTCGAGTTCTGGCGTGCACAGCCAACGCCTGAATCCCGCAGTTTTCCAGCATACGTGCAACATTTACGATGTCAATACTACTGTCATCCCAGCCGAGCCGGGTCTTGACTGTAACAGGCCGTTTGGTTGCCCCTACTACCGTACGAGTAATCTTTTCCATCTTCGGCAGGTTGCGCAGGATACCTGCGCCGGCTTCCTTACAGACTACTTTGCGTACCGGACATCCAAAATTTATATCAATGATGTCTGGTCCTACACGATCTACAATGGCTGTAGCAGACCTGACCTGGTCTACATCACCACCAAATATCTGGATACCCACCGGGCGTTCGTCCTCGCGGATATCCAGTTTCATGACTGAATCTCTGGCCTCATATACCAAGCCCCCTGACGAGATGAACTCCGTATAGACAACATCGGCACCATAGCGCTTGCACAACGCTCTGAATGGCGGATCAGAGACATCCTCCATGGGCGCCAGTAGCAGTGGACGTTCACCAAGTTCAATCGAACCAATGAGCATCAGAGGTTGGAGTTATGACCGTGTTGTTTGATCAGACTGAGTGAGACAACTGATCGATTTGGTAAGAATATTTACTAAAATATAGTGTGCCGGGCTACTTTGCGTGCCTAAATCAACTGACTCCAATGCGTTTGTGTTGCTTCAACACGGCACTTTGAGGATCTCAATGTGTGACTCTCCACGCCTTATGCGCGGTCGAACATGACATTTATAAAGGATCCCCGAATTCCACTCTGGTTTCTACGAAGTCATCCCTTCATTTAGATCACCCATGGAGGGATCTCCTGATCTTGGCCAGATCCATAATCCCTTTTCGGGTAAATGTGTTGATGCTGTAAATACCTATCTCCACAACATCAGTGATATTAGCGCAAATTGGAGTGGAACAGCCACTGCAAACCCAAGCCAGGTGTTCTTTACTTCTCTGTTCTTCAAAGTTTCGGTGTAACTTCTTTCGAACATCGAACGCTCACCTTCCTCATATTTCGCAGACAAGCCAACAGAGACCTTGGGGGAACGCAGGTATACAATCATTACTCCAATGAGGCCGAACAGGAACCCGATCCAAAACCATTTTGTTACTGAAACAGCATTGGCCTCCAATTCGGCATCCTGAATAGGAGAGGAATTAATGCTCGTCATGGAGAGACTTCTTTTTTGTATGGATCAATGAATCTTATAAAACCCCTGAGTCAAAGAATTTTTGAGAAATCAATACTCTGGGGCCGTCGTTCTCGGTGATATGTCAGGAGACCGATATGGATTGCTCGGAGTTTAAATTGCCACTTTAAGGCATATAGTCTTTCCTCCCACAGAGGCGTAAACAAGGGGCTGGAGTCTCAAGTTCCTCGCCCCTGCGAAACAACGATCCCATAAAAGGTAACGACACTCATATCCCGGTGAGCAAAACGCGATTATTGCAATTACTGCGCACGTGTTGTTTCCTAGGGTTAAGATGATAGATCACTTGAAGTTCGGTATCCGTGCGCTCACCATGGTTTGATTGCTACACATGGTCAACTAGCCGAAGCATCCCGCACATGACTACAACCTATAAGCCCCCCGGAAAACAGAGTATTGAGATTATTTTGCTAAATACACACGGATCATGGGGCGAAATTCGTCAAATTCACCTTGGTGGTAGATTGTTTTGCTGAAATTTCCTGCCCCTGACTATATATGTAAGAAACTTCGAGTGGAACCAAAGAAATAGTCCCTCAAAGTAAAACCTGATCGGCGCATCCTAAACGGATTTTGCACGTAGCAATTATTAACATCACAAAGTTTAAAAATGAGTCACCGAGTCATACCGTCTGCCTTGTTCGTTCTATGTGCAATGTTCCTGACAGGATGCGGGGAGAATCTTGTAGAGATGGCGATTGGCTGGGAATTCCTCGGATGCTGTGGTTTGATCATACTGATACTGGATATTATCGCCATCGTTGAGATTGCCGGAAGTTCACGTGATGCGATGGCCAAATTCATCTGGATAATCTTCATTGTTCTGGCCCCGTTCCTCGGATTGATTGCTTACTACGTATTTGCAGATCGTTCTTAGCCTTGCGAACTCAGACTCACCCGGTCCCAAAATCAGGGACAATAGACTGAAGAATCAGACACCGCTCAGGGTTGGCCGTGTCTCTTATAAACTCCTGATACTCTCTCACACAAGGCAGACCGGAACCTTTATAGCTCACTGTCTTGGTCCCTCACCGAGTTGTTAGCGGACTGTGTGAATACATATGTTATAGACTGATTATAAATGAGAATACCGGACAGCGATTCAATGTGACAAATACAAGGTCCATATTCTGAGGGCATACTCACTCACCGACAGCACCAGATCACTAATTTTCGTATATACTCTTGCAACTGGATATAGTCATGTGCACTTTACCAATGTTTTCTGTAACCTTTCTTGATGAAAAAATTGATCAGCATTTTGAAGTCCTGCTATGGCAATGCCAAGGCATTCAGTCACGTGTTAGCATTGCCCCCATGGCTTGGCAAAGTGGCCCGCCAACCAATGTCCACGGGCGACAGATGCTTCAACCTAACTGCAACCTACACGCGAGGATATAATTGACAACAAATATTCTTTCTGCAGATCACATCAGCCGAAATGATTAGGAGACCCTTGCAGAAGACAATTCCTTCTCTCTCGATTGTGCTGATGGCCTTTTTACTGCAGGGCTGTTACAACGAAGAGACTCCGCGTGCAGTAATTCTCGTCTCAATTGATGGCTTGCACCCAGATTACCTTGACACTCTCCACACACCAAACCTCCTCGAAATTGCCGCCAACGGAGTACATCCGGATTATATGGAGCCGGTTTTCCCAACCAAGACCTTTCCCAATCACTACAGCCTTATAACAGGCTTGTATCCGGCTAACCACGGTATCGTTAACAATTCTATGTACGATCCGGATCTTGGTCTTTCATTTCGGCTCAGCGACAGAGAAGCTGTCTCGGACCATAGATGGTGGAAAGGAGAACCGCTTTGGATTACTGTACAGAAGCAAAACCGTACCAGCGCCACCTATTTTTGGCCTGGCTCTGAAGCACCTATCCAGGGAATGCGACCAACTTATTGGATGGAGTACGATTCTTCATTGCCATATGGCGCACGTATAGACTCGGCTATGGTAGCTATTACTCGATCTCCTCGCCCTGCATTGGTCACAATTTATTTCAGCGCAGTTGATTCTCGGGGACATGAGTTCGGACCTGATGCTACCGAAACTCGCGAAGCTCTGCGAGAAATTGATGGACAAGTGGGCAATCTGATTGCTCGGCTCCGTGAAGAAGGGTTGGAAAACGAAGTTAATATCGTAGTGGTCGGAGATCATGGAATGGCAGCTACATCAAGCGAAGAGGTTGTGCTGGTAGATGACTATATTGATCTCGAGGAAGTTTACATCACGGACCTTGGTCCGATAGGACTTTTTAATGTAAAAGATTCTACACGAGTAGAAAGCTTGCTGGCCGACCTCAATAAGATGCCGCATGCGCGCTGGTTCAAGCGGGGTCACTTGCCCGCAGAGTTGCGCTATAGTGGTAGCACACGTATTTCGGATCTCGTTGGCATTGCGGACGATGGATGGCAAATGGCTACCAAGTCGCGATTTGAAAGTAACCCAGATTTTTACTCGGGCGGAAACCACGGATATGAACCATGGCATCAATCAATGCATACCGTCTTCATTGCGTATGGTCCACAGTTCAAGCAGGGCCTGAAATCACATGGATTTTCATTAATCCACGTCTATGAACTCCTGTGCGCTGTTCTTGATATTGAACCTGCAGAAAATGATGGCAACCTTGACGAAGTCGTACACTTTCTACAAACAGAAACTGGTTAACCCATGTACCGCGCCTTCCCCTTCTTACTGATCCTGCTATACGCACCTGCGACCTTTGCCCAAGAAGCAAACCCCGAGGATGTAAGCAGCCCTGATGTCATTGTGCAAACCCTTTACGATATCATCTCAACTCCCGCCGGTGAAGCCCCGGATTGGGACCGGTGGCGTACCCTGTTCATTCCCGAAGCCCGACTAATTGCTATAAGCTCCAATGAATCGGGAAGAAACAGCTACTTCACCTGGACCTATGAAGAATACATAAGTCAGGTAGGGCCTTACTTTCTGGAAAACCCATTCTACGAGGTGGAAGTTAGTCATACCTCAGAACGGTTCGGCAACTTGGTTCACCGATTTAGCACCTATGAATCCTATCGGGCTTTGGGACTCGAGCCATTCTCCCGGGGAATAAACAGTATCCAGCTCTTGCGCATGGACAATCGCTGGTGGATTGTGACAATTTTCTGGCAGTCAGAGTCAGATAGCTTACCTTTGCCCAAAAAATATCTGCCCGGAGAGTAGTTGTATCTCGCATGGGGCGCTCCCTTTTGTGTGTCTTTGGCAGCTTCGCTGACGGTTTGAATATTCTTGCTAATCTGGTCACTCGTTATTAGTTTACCGGTAACCGGGCGATGAATTGGGTGATTTTTCCTGGTTCTGGTGCAGTTGCGCGTTGGTATTAGCTGTCTCTGGCATCCAGAGGGCTAGCGACATAAGGAACCAGGAGACCACTGGATGGTATTCACCGTTGCATCGCTCAGTGCTCGATCCTGTTAGCACAAATTTGCGTGCTGCGAGCACAACTATGATTATGACGTGAGCGTACGTTGAGATAATTTATATCCAAATAATGGCTGACCTACCGCTTGATCTTACTATAAAACCTACCGGCTTAGTCAAACCGGTAGCACAGACAAGTACAAACGGTCAAAGCCCCTCGACAAATTCGGAATCCACTACGCTTACAGGCAGAACCGGTTACGGAGAGGGGCTTGAGGTTGAACCCATTAGTCCTGAGGACTTCGACGCGAATTTCCTGCTGCGCGCTTTTCGCATTATGCTCACGGCGCGTAGACTGGATGGAAAGATGCTCTCGCTCCTTAAACAAGGGAAGGGGTTTTTTCATATTGGATGCAGTGGACATGAAGCCACTCAAACAGCTATTGGCTTGTTGAGTAAGCCTGGACATGACTGGTTCTGCCCATACTATCGTGACCTTGCACTGGCACTCACCCTGGGACAAACGGTTGAGGAAACCCTCCTTGACCACTTGGCAAAAGCAGACAGCGTTAATTCTGGCGGGCGCCAAATGCCCGCACATTATGGTGCAAGGGACAAGAATATCTTCACAGTCTGTTCCTCGGTCGCATCCCAGTACCTGCCGGCATTAGGATTTGCTATGGCCTCTGTAAAACAAGGGACAGACGCGTTCGCGCTCTGCTCCGGAGGAGATGGGGCCACTTCCCAAGGGGATTTTCACGAGGCTCTAAACTGGGCAGCCCGTAGTAAAGCACCACTCCTGTTCCTTGTGCAGGATAATAAGTATGCGATTAGCGTACCGATATCCGAACAGACTGCAGGAGGTACGCCCTACAAACTGGCCGCAGGCTACGAAGGCTTAGCCAGGTACAGAGTGGATGGTACAGATTTCTTTGAAGTCTATGCTGCCGCCAAGGCAGCAATTGCCCACTTGCGTGCGGGAAGAGGACCTGTCTGCCTAGTAACCGATGTTGTTCGCCTACTTCCGCATTCCTCCTCGGATAACCACCTCAAGTACCGCACAGAAGAAGAACTCCTCGAGGATCGTCTAATTGATCCCGTTTCCAGACTTGAGCACTTTTTGATGGAAAGGGAGATATTAACCGCTTCGCAGGCAGAGACTATGCGCGCGGAGATCAAAAAGGAAGTTGATGAAACGGCCCAGGCTGTCGAACAGAAAAAAGATCCTGAACCAGCAAGCGCAACAAAGCACGTCCTGTTCGAGGGAAAACTGGATCTTGACTACTACGCGAGTGAACCCTCGGGTCCCCCTGTTGTCATGGTTGATGCTATCAACCATGCACTTCATGAGGAAATGACCCGAGATGAGTCTATGCTTGTATATGGGGAAGATGTGGCAGGTGGCAAAGGCGGAGTCTTCACTGCTACGCGTGGACTAACCGAACAATTTGGAGAAGAGCGGTGCTTTAACTCCCCCCTTGCAGAAGCCTCTATCATCGGCACCGCTGTTGGTCTAAGTGCCGCTGGATTCAAACCCGTAGTGGAAATCCAGTTCGCCGATTATGTATGGCCTGCAATGCAGCACCTGCGCAATCAGGTGCCCACACTGCGTCACCGCTCCAATAATGCATGGTCCTGTCCAATGGTTATCCGTGTACCGTGTGGGGGTTATATCCACGGCGGACCATGTCATTCGCAGAATATCGAGAGTATCTTCGGTCATATGCCGGGATATTGCATTGTAATGCCTTCCTCGGCCACAGATGCCAAAGGACTGCTCAAGACTGCCATCCGAAGTGAGGACCCAGTCATATTCCTCGAGCATAAAGCTTTGTATCGGGCGGCCAGCGCCAGAAGCCCCGAGCCAGACAAAGACTACCTGATCCCGCTGGGCAAGGCACGTACAGTTCGCGAAGGAACAGACTTGACAATCGTTACCTACGGTCTTATGGTGTACAAGTCTCTGATGGTTGCGAGACAGCTCTCACGAGAAAACCAGTTGTCTGTCGAGGTAATTGATCTTCGTACATTAGTACCCCTTGACATTGAAACCGTCCTAGCCTCCGTCCGCAAGACGCACCGCTTGTTGGTAGTGCACGAGGACCATGAATTCCTTGGTTACGGCGCAGAGATCTGCGCCCAGATAGGTGATATGGCGTTCGATTGTTTGGACGCGCCAATCCGGCGAGTTGCTGGAAAGTTCTCCTTTGTGCCCTTCGCAAGCCCGCTGGAGCAGGAAGTCCTCCCGCAAGATGAGGATATCCTGACGGCCGCCCGCTCACTTGCGATTTGGTAGCCCCTACTACTCGAGAAACAGGTCCTGTGTCCGTTCGGACTTTTTACCTGTAGCGTTATCCCGAACGACCAAGGTTAGCGTGTATAGTCCTGTTTCCTGATCACTGGCGTCCAGTATTTGGTACAGGTATTCTTCCGTTTGTGAACCACTCCCCGTGTAGCTTACAGATACCCCCTCTCTGTCCCGCCCGAAGATGCCCCGCACCACACGCCGAACTCCACGGTCAGTGTTCTTGGGTTCCAGCGTGATTTCTACATCATAGTCTGTGCTACCCTGAGCGTTTAGGTCTAGTCCGTAGATCTCGAAGTACAAATAAATGGGCCATTCAGTCGAGTACACACTCCATGGTGCAGGTAGGATTGACAGATCTTTGCGGACGACCTCGGCGGCACCCCCAGGAGCACCGTTTTCTGCCTGTTCGACCGAATAGGCAAGCATGATGTCACTCAAAATGACGCCAGGCTGATTGTAGTCTGGTACCGAAATCTCCCGACGCTGCACAGCGACCGTCTGTCCGCTGGCAGTCTCAAATTCGACCGAGAGCTCATGTGTGCCTGACGGAACCCGCATCTCCTGCGTATCAACCCATAGATGCTGCTCCGCAAACGACATCACCTGATTGGTGGGCAAACCATAAATATTTCGCGTACGCTCTACCAGAACCTCCCTTTGATCATTTATGAGAAATGTCCCCGCACTCGCATTTACCTCTATCATTTCGGCCGACGGATCATAGGCGGATTCCAGCGGAATACCATAGTTCACAAACAGCTCTGTTTGCTGTCCGTCTCCCTTGAATGAGCTAATCAAGAATGGCAGCTCAATCTGGCGGCCTGGTGCTTCATATTCATACCTCTGAGGAGTTTCGCGAATGATTTCTTTCGTGATACGAATGTAGTCGTTCTCAAAACTGTTTACACGCGTCGCCATATCCTCAGCCGAAGGTGAGTACATGCGATATTCACCGTTTCGGAACGGATCTTCAAACACGAAACGAAAATCCCCATATTCCCAAATGTTATAGGAATTCATTTCTTCAAATGCCTCGCGGACAGTCGAATAAACATTGCCGAATGACTGGCTACCGTCTATTGTGATCGGCATTGTACCGGCTGAATCATCGGCAGCAGAAGTCACCGAGTTGACCATGGCCCCCACAACCGCCTGACGGGCCGAAAAGACGCCGTCTTCCTGAGGATGCAGAACAATATCCGAAATTGGCCGCCCGTATCGGATCAGGATCTGACCACGCTCCGTTTCCCAGCCACGCAGATCAAGTCCCTTGGAGCTGTAAAGCAGATCTGCATACGTCAACCGAAAATAATGCTCCAGTTTACGTTCGTTGTAGGAAGTCAGGAATCTTGGATCCTGACTGGCCCAATATCGTGCCCGGTAGGCTACCGAATCAGCTGCTTCCTGCCTTTTCTCATCCCGCGTCAGGAATAGTCCCAAATCCTCGTATGCGCGCCTTTCATCTCTTTCCATAAACTCAAAGGCCGTCTCAAACGAGCGGTTGGCTGCGTCCATATTGCCCAACTGATAGTTCGCTACTCCCAGATAACGCCAAAGATCAGGATCTTCCGGATAGAACCTGTACATCACGTCCAGCGTGCTCATGGCATCCTCATACTCTCCCTTGAGTACATATATCTGCATCATTTCGTCGTACACGGAGCGCCTCCGGGGATCAACTTCAAGGGCTTTTTCCAGGTGTCCAACTGCACGCTGATATGCCCTTTCGGCCCGCCTGCTTAGATCCAATACATCTACTCCTTGGGCTCTTAAGGTCCCTAAATCAAACTGGTCACCCAGAAAAACTTCATTTGGATTGATAACGGCGAAATTGTTCGGATTGCTGGCAGCCGTGCCGTCAAGGTAATCATCAAAGGTCTCCTGCCCTAGATCGTCATAGTTCGGGTCATCTGACTCCCGCCCACTTCCTGCATAACCGTAACTCACTGAGGGCATCATAATCGCATTGCGGTATCGCCAAAAATCCCGGATATACACTCTCCCCAATTCCTCATGTGCGTGCGCATTGGACGGATCTATCTTGAGTATCCTGCGGGCCGTGTCCAACCGACGCGCCTCCCGCATACGGTCTCCAAGAAGCCCCCACGACGGTACTCTATACTGTTCCAAACGAGCGACTAGAAATTCTACATTCTCCGGTTCAATCTCCAGCGCCTGCTCCAGCGTACGTCTTGCACGACCTTCGTCGTACAGGGGAGTTTCAAAATAAACGCGGGAAAGCAGGAAAAGCGCTTCAGCCAGCTGCGGATTCTCCTGAGCAACTTGCCCAAAGACCTCTGCAGCATCCTTGTATCGCCCCTCTCTAAACGCCTGTCGACCAGGCTCAAGCGGATCAGACTGTGCAAATACCTGCTGCGCTTCCAAACCCAGCAGACAAATTGCGAGAAGCACTATCAACTGTTTCATGGTCATGGAAAACAATTTTAGACGATAAAGTTGATTACGAATAGATAATCCTCAGGATCCATAAAATATTCTCCGCAAGGATTATGCCGAGTAATTACCAGACAATTCTGACAAACCTGCGCTTGCCAACTTTAACCAAAAATGGCGCACGTTTGGTTACATCTATTACGAGTCGATTGTCAGTGACTCGCTGTCCGTCTATACTCACAGCTCCCTGCTGAACGAGTCTGCGAGCTGCACCGTTGGATGGGGTCAAGCCGGATGAGGTTAAAAGGTTTAGAAGCCCAATCTGGCCATCCCCCTCTGGCTTGAATGAAGCCACCTCTTTTGGTACTTCCTTACGGATAACCGTGCGCTCAAAGTGCTCACGAGCCTTTTCTGCTGCCTCAATCCCGTGATAAAAGCGAGTGATCGACAATGCTAGCCGATGCTTTGCATCCCTGGGATTCTTTGCACAAAGTTTGTGCAACTCCGGCAGGGCATCTGTTTCTTCGTCACTCGCGAGTTCAAAGTAGCGATAGATCAACGTATCTGGGATTGAGAGAATTTTACCGTACATGGTTTCTGCCGGCTCTGCAAGTCCCACATAGTTGTCCAGTGACTTGGACATTTTTTCAGCACCGTCCAATCCCTCCAGGATTGGAAGTGTGATACAAACCTGGGGCTCCTGGCCGACGCTTTTTTGCACGGTACGCCCCATCAGTAAATTGAATTTCTGATCCGTGCCTCCCAATTCTACGTCTGCTTCTATTTCGACAGAATCCTGGGCCTGGGCCAATGGATATAAAAATTCATGTATTCCAATAGGGTCCCCCTTAGTATAGCGTCCAGAAAAATCATCCCGCTCTAGCATCCGGGCTACAGTCGATTTACCGGCCAGACGAACAACATCCCCAAAAGAAAGCTTACCCAGCCATTCAGAGTTGTATACAATGCGAATACGCTCGGAGTCCAGTATACGAGAGGCCTGCTCAAAATAGGTTTGGCCATTTCGACGTGTCTCTTCCAAAGAGAGTGCCGGGCGCATTTTCGAGCGACCGCTTGCATCCCCGATCATCCCGGTAAAATCACCAACGATAAGAACTACTTCGTGTCCCAGGTCCTGGAATTGTCGCAATTTACGCAGTACTACAGAATGTCCTAGATGCAGGTCCGGTCGGCTGGGATCACAGCCAAGTTTTACAACCAGTGGTTTCCCTGTGCGTGCTGCGCGCAGCAGTTTTGTTCGCAATTCTTCTTCTGGAATGATCTCCTCCACACCACGCTTCAAGTGCAAAAGTTGGTCCTCTACCGGCAAAAAGTCCATACTAGTATTCAATATTGCTTTAACCTGCGCTCCAATTGACGTTTTGTGGCTCGTTCAGCCATATCAGCCCGCTTATCAAAGAGCTGCTTACCTCGTGCTATACCAATCTCAGCTTTAATCCTGCCGTTTTTCAGATAGAGACTGAGTGGAATTAGGGTATTTCCTTTTTGCTCAACTGCCTTTTGCAATCGGGCAATTTCTCTACGGTGCAAAAGAAGTTTACGGGGGCGAACAGGTTCGTGATTGTTCAAATTTCCGTGGCTGTAATGAGAAATATGCGCATCAACCAGGAACGCCTCTCCATTATCAATCCGGCACCATGCCTCCGCTAAACTCACACGACCGGCCCGAATAGATTTTACCTCAGTACCGAGTAGCACAAGCCCAGCTTCAAGAGTGTCCAGAATATGGTACGATCGCCGGGCCCGACGATTGCTTGCTAGCGTCGAGGTCGCTTTTCCCATCGCACATCCCCTTATAGGTCGAGCTGTCTTGTATCCTGTCCCCACAATGGAATATCCTGATATCCCGCAACATCACTCGGCTCAAACATTGTCAGTGGTACAAGATCCTCAGTGATACCGTAATAATACATGTACTCCCGGATTGCAGTCAGTCCAGCTATGGTAACATCATCCAATCGTAACCGCAGGCTTCCGCCAAAGAATTGATCTGCGTGCGACGATGAACGAGTTCCCCATTCTTGCGCAATAATTTCAGCCTCTTTGGTAAGTGTGGTCAACATTTCAACCATGGCGTCAGTTGCAGTTTCTTTCAGACAAACGTACAATCCCCAAATCATTGGGTACTGCGAAAGTTCGTACCACTCCTGCCCCAGATCCAGCGTAGTTGGATCATCTGCCTGATCCAGCGCAGCCGCTCCGGTTAATAACTTGATGTCTGCTGTGCCGTTTGATGTCAGCGTAACTTCGCGTCCGTAATGCTCCTTAAGTATCACTCTTGACATGAAAGCCTCCAGGCCCTGTTCAGAAGTACATTCGAGTGTTCCCGCCTGCTGTAAATCCCGACGTACCCGCATCCGCGCAAATGGATACCCCCATGAGGATACCGCCCCGCCAGGTACGATGTCCAGCCCATCGGCAGCAAGTGCGACCGTCACAGGCAGTAGAGCAACATCAACCTGCTGCTGATGCAACAACTCCACACAACCCGATACGGTCTGTCGTTCGGCCTCAATGGAGAGTGTTCTGGCCGCAAGCTCGAGACACTCAGTCGGTGGAAAATCCCAGAACGCCAACTGCATCAGCAGAACTCAGGAGTCGCGCATGCGCTCCTTGATACGAGCAGCCTTGCCACGCAATGTGCGCAGATAGTACAGTTTCGCACGACGCACTTTTCCGCGCCGCTTGACTTCTACGCGCGCAATCCGCGGAGAGTGGAACGGGAATATGCGCTCGACCCCTATACCACCGGAAATTTTCCTGACGGTAAACGTCCTGTTGGCACCTCCCCCGCGAATGGAAATTACCGTACCCTGAAAAATCTGTATGCGCTCCTTCTCACCTTCAATCACACGCAAGTGTACAGCTATTGTATCCCCCGGTTCGAAGTCCGGTAGCGGAGTTTCGCGTAACTGGGTGGCTTCCACAATTTTCAATAAATTTTTAGCCATTGTTCTAAGGGTGTAACCTTCACGTTTTTTCTCGCGCGACGTATTGCTGCCAGAGATCCGGGCGCCGCTCCCGGGTACGCTGTTGTCGAACCTCCTCACGCCACTCAGCAATGCTGCTGTGATTCCCGCTGCAAAGAACCTCCGGAACCTCAAGTCCACGAAATGACGCCGGACGTGTATAAGTCGGAGCACCAAGCAATCCATCCTGAAACGAATCTTCAAGCGCGGACTGGGTGTCTCCAAGTACACCTGGAATCAACCGGGCTACAGCATCGGCCACCAGAAGTGCAGGTAGCTCGCCGCCACTGAGTACATAATCACCGACTGACACCTCACGTGTCACCAACACTTCACGTACACGGTGATCTATCCCCTTGTAGTGCCCGGCAAGTAGTACGATATGCTTCTTCAATGATAAAGTATTGGCCAACGCTTGCGTAAGAGGTTCACCGTCCGGGCTCAGATAGATGACTTCGTCGGGCGAACCACCGAGTGCTTCAATGCAGGCGAAAATCGGCTCGGGTTTGAGTACCATACCCGCTCCACCTCCATAGGGATAGTCATCAATCTGTTTGTGATGTCCCTCTGCATATGTCCCTAGGTCGTGCACATGCAATGCGATCTTATCTTTCGCCCGACGAAGAACAGTTAAATCCACTGCTCTTTCGACCTGTTCTGGCAATGCTGTTAGAATATCAAAGCGCATGCCTACTCACCTCAATCCAGTAAACCGTTTATCGGCCGAATGACGATTCGCCCAATTTTGACATCCGTAGACATCACAAACTCCGGCACAGCCGGAATAAGTGCATCCTGTTTCCCGGAACGCTCAACTACATATATATCATAGCTCGGCGTATCCAATATATCTTTCAGCCTTCCGACTGGTGTACCATCGTCCGTTACAACTGCTGCACCAACAAGATCATGCAGGAAAAACTCTCCCGGCTGCAAAGGCGGCAAGTCATCCAGTTGTGCAAACACCGGAAGCTTCCCGAGGGCCTGCAAATCGTTCACTGTATTTATTCCTGAAAATCGCATCAGGGCTGTTATGCCACGCTTGGATGTTTGTAACCGGGCGCTCTCCACCTTGTACGGACGTGCCGTCTGCGGTGTTAGGCCAATCCATAATCGCTTAAGATTAAGTAACCGATTTGGGTCATCAGATTCAGGTACAACCTTACACTCACCCTTAAGCCCGTGAGCCTTGACGATTTGTCCGACTGTCAACAAGTTTTCCCACGAGGACGAATCCATCAAACGGTCGTCAGTACCACCTGACTAGGCCTCTTCGGCTTCTTCCGTCTCTTGAGCAGCTTGCCGGGCTTCCTCTTCCTGGCGAGCTTTTTCTTTTGCGGCAGCTTTCTCGGCTGCAGCTTTTTTTCGCTTTTTAATCAATTCTTCCTCCTTCTTCGCCGCGGCCTCAGTTTCTACGACAAGTGCCTTCTGACGCCGGTCAGCCGGAGTCGTTTTTGCCGTGGCGACCAACCTGTCCTCCCGGTGCTGCCGATGCGCATCAACGGCTTCGGTGATTACTTCCGGTTCGATTCCCTTGCGTTCCAGATGTAATCCCAACAGCACTCCCCGCCGACTCAGAAGATTACGGACGGTATCGGTCGGTTGGGCACCGACCTCAAGCCAGTACTTTATACGATCTTCTCTTAGCTCAACGCGTGAGGGCTCCTCCTGAGGATAGTATCGTCCCAGGTCCTCTATGAATTTGCCATCTCGCGGTGCACGCGAGTCGGCGGCCACTAAGGCCCAAATTGGTTTTTTCTTGCGCCCCATACGGCGCAATCTGATTTTAACTGCCACGCTCTTGGTTCTGGTTTATTGATTGTTAACGCATTGCCGTCTGCAGCAACGCGGATAAGTCTACTTTTTTACCTTTTTTGCCCACCGTTCGCTGCATGCGCTTCATGAGCTTTCTTAACTGCCTGAACTGGCGCAGGAGTTGATTAACATCCCTGACTGTCAAGCCACTCCCCTGGGCAATACGGCGCCTGCGACTACTGTCTATCGCGTCAGGATGCCTACGTTCCCAGGGTGTCATACTCTTAATCGCCGCTTCTACTTTCATGATCTCCCGCTCCTCCGCTTCCACATTCATTGATTGCTTCCCCATACCGGGAATCATCCCCGCGACCTCCGACAGCGATCCCATGGATCTGATTTTCTGGAGCTGCTGATAATAGTCTTCCAAGTCGAAGGTCGCTTTCCGTATTTTCCGACGCAGCGTCTCGGCCTGGACCACATCGTATTGCTCCTGCGCCTTTTCAACGAGTGTTACCACATCACCCATCCCGAGGATGCGCCGTGCCATCCTGTCGGGGAAGAAGGGAAGTAACTGATCAAGCTTCTCCCCGGTTGAAGCAAACTTTATGGGCTTATTAACGACTGACCGTACAGACAATGCCGCACCCCCACGGGCATCACCATCCAGCTTGGTCAGAACGACGCCGTCAAAATTTAGGCGATTATTGAATTCCTTCGCAGTATTGACAGCATCCTGCCCTGTCATACTGTCCACAACAAACAGGATCTCAGTGGGCTGGGAAAGGCGTTTAATTTCTTCTACTTCAGCCATCATGCGGGCATCCACATGCATACGACCCGCCGTATCAATGATCACGGTATCGCGCGCCTGCTTTCTGGCGTACGCAACAGCTTCCTGTGCTACGCGTGGAGCGTCCTGGACCACAGTACCATCATCCTCTTTAATGCTGTATACTGGTACATCAGCCTCTTCTCCAAGCCGATTCAGTTGATCCACAGCTGCCGGTCTATATACATCAGCTGCCGCCAGCATCGGTACACGTCCCTTGGACTTGAGGTGCAGGGCAAGTTTTGCGCTGAATGTCGTCTTACCTGATCCTTGGAGACCTGCAATCAGTATAACTGCCGGAGGATTGCTTCCCAGGTCAATTTCAGCGGCATCTCCTCCCAGAAGCTGGACAAGCTCGTCATAGACAATCTTGACGATCATCTGCCCGGGTTCCACCGAGCGTAGAACCCGTTCACCGAGTGCCTTCTCCTGGACGCTGTTGGCAAAGGTGCGGGCAATCTGGTAGTTCACGTCCGCTTCCAGAAGAGCACGGCGTATGCCACGCATAGACTCAGCGACATTGGCCTCGGTAATACGACCTCTGCCGGTAAGATCCTTAATAACCCCTTCTAACCGTTGGGAGAGATTCTCAAACATGAACGTTTTCTAGCACTGAAAACTGGATTGCGCCGCAAATCTGCGGAAAACAGCGCATGTAAACGACTTTATCGCGCACATGATCATTATAAGCCCACTTATATGCTTGCTTTCCTCATATTTTCCCTTGATCAGCATCAATTAATTGATGGTACCCAGTAAATCCGCACTGCGTAGCCGCTGTCGCGCTGCTAGACAAAGCCTGACAGAGGAAGAATACCAGTCTGAATGCCGGCAGATTGTCGCACGAGCAGCATCTCTACCCCAGTTACTGGAAGCACGAACTATACTGTCGTACTGGCCAAAGATTGAAGCGCGTGAAATCGATATCCGCCCTCTCAATTGCTGGCTGCGCGCACGAGGATATACAGTACTGTTACCCATCGTTGAACCCAACTCGAAGCACCCTCGTATGCAATGGGGTAGCTTCGATCATGAACGCAGCTTTGTAGCAAACCGCTGGGATATATATGAGCCGGTAAGCCGCTCAAATATTCCCCCAGAAGAAATTAATCTGGTCGTTGTTCCGGGCCTCGGGTTTGATCTCTCTGGACACCGGATTGGTTATGGTGGAGGATTCTATGATACACTGTTTGAGCACGTTGATTCGTTTAAGCTTGGCATGGTAATTGACGACTGTTTATTGGATCATCTCCCGGCTGATCCACACGATGTTCCCGTAAACTGTATAGTTACTGGCTCGAGGACACTTAAGCTCGACCAGCAATAAATGCGAACGAAGACAAAAAAGAAATTTGATCTCCAAGACCTTGAAGAAAAGTCCGGGTATGGAAGCCTGACTGAGTCGGAACTCGAGGAATTATTTTTTGAAGAAACTGCTCCAAAAACTGGCGGCTCCATTAACCTGCCAATCATAGCCGGTATCGGTCTGATCGGCGTGGTTTTTCTGAATATTCTGCAACAAATTGGGCTTCTGCCGGGAAGTGGGCTTCAGGAGGCCTTCATAGTGTTTCCGCTTTTCGGGATTCTGTTGGTCCTGCTATTCGGTCTGATGCCCGGAAAACGGAAAAGACGCCGAAAACGATGGGGTCGCGCGGTGAAGCAAAAACTAGATTCTCTACGGGAACAACAAAAGCGTTCCGAAGAGGGAAAAGAAAAGCGCAGTACAGAAGGGAACGTGAAGACCGGCATCCCGCCACAATCGGATACAGCAAAGTCGTGGCTTCCGGCTAAATCGCGCGACAGAGTGATCGCTGGCGTATGTTCAGGGCTTGCCCCATATACAAATGCGGATGTTGGTACACTACGGCTGATTTTTGTCCTGAGCTTCCTCATTACTGGAGGTACCATCGCTACAATAGCATACATCGCCTTGGCAATACTAATGCCCCCGCCGGATGATGATGAAACAACAAGCACTGGGTCATAGATATGACTCGATTCTCTCATTCATTTCTCGCGCGGTATGTGACTTCCACCAACTTTGAGCAAATTGTCGCCCACGCGCACAATCTAGTATACATGACAAATGTCAATCAGTGTATCGGTTGATCCCGTGAGCGTGAGCAAATCAGCTGCTACTACGGCCTGACCTAAGTAAAACAGATGTGCCGCCGAATATCCGATCTGAGGACACAGAAGCCAATAGTTGCAACCAAAATATTGCTTATGTCGTAACGCAATTTGGATGCCTTCAAACAAAACTGTTGCTGTACGCCCTTTCGACAGCCCACAAAAGACGATGAGTTACAACCGTGGACGCCTAATTCGCTCGCAATCTAATAAAATGGTCGGAGGAGTCTTATCCGGCCTTGCAAGACACTATGGCCTAGACCTTACATGGCTTCGCATTGGGGTTGTGTTAGCAAGTTTTGTCACATTCGGTACAGTTGTTGTTTGCTATATTGTAGCGATGTTTCTCATGCCAACAGAGTAGTGACGACTAGATCCCACTTATCGGAACTGGAGCTGAGCACCCAGTCCAGTGATGCACTCGAAGAAATGTTCTTCGAGTCAGAGTCTCGCTCGGCGTCCAAGATCAACTGGCACCTTGTTGGGGGTGGTACACTCCTGATCGGAATTTTTCTCTATGTACTTTCGGAGATCGGTATACTTGGGAGTGGGTTCGTAGATGGGTTAGGCCGCATAATTCCCTTTGCGGCGATCTTTTTCATGGGCATTGCGGCAACCAGCGCCCTGCGCACGAAGCGGACACGCCGCGTACGTACCGTTTCCTCCAGACACCTCGTTCGACCACGCAAGAAACGTTGGTTATTTGGCGTCTGTCGTGGATTGGCGGAGCGCTTCGGGATGCCCGTGGGGATATTGCGACTGCTTTTCTTAGCAACTGCCGTAGTTACCCCGCTTGTAGGGTTCGGAGGAATGGCGGCAGTAGCGTTGTACGTGATCTTGGCGCTTGCCGTACCTGGCGAGGAGAAGAACCGTAGGGGCTCATCCTGAGGAACGAACACTGCCTCCGTTTGAAAGAGCAGTGCGTGACTACCATTAGGCTGAATTCAGACCACTAGTGTCCGTATCCGATTTTCTGGGGCAAAGAGGTTTAAGGCGGCGTAGTTTCGTAGGGCTCAAACGTAGGTTGAATCCGTACTTCGGCCTACTTATCGTAGAATTTGTTTCAGTGAAGGTTGCGCTTTGTATATGAAATGTGGATGCTGACTTGGATTGACGTCAAGGGTGGATTTCGGTATTCGGACTATTATGAAGGGAACTATACACTTAGCTGTAACCTGATCAGGGACCCTCTTTGGGTGAATATGTTTCCCGCCTCATTTCCTCGGTCGAAAGCTGCTAGGCGCCGCTCGCATCTTGGAGCGTACTTAGGGCTCACGAATCTAATACGGGATGCACTATATTTGCTGAACCCCCTCAAGAACAAACATGCTGAATACTCGCACGATTAACTATATGGAGTTGATTGGCAACGGTAAGTCACACGGCGTACCGCCATATCAACGAGATTACTCCTGGTCAGAAGAACAGTGGGAAGATCTGTGGAATGATATCGTTGGACTAATGCCTGATCCAAAAGAACATCACTACATGGGGGCCCTTGTAATTCAGGAAAAAAGCGACCGAAAATTCTTGGTCATTGATGGTCAGCAGCGTCTAGCTACGTTAAGCCTTTTTGCGCTTGCCGTAATAAGCAAGTTGAACACTATGGCCAATCGGGGAATCGATCCTAACTCCAACCAAGAGCGCGCGCAACAGCTTCGCAACCGCTTCATTGGAGAAACAGATCCCGCATCGCTTACCGAAAGTACCCGCCTCCTGCTTAACAATACAGACAACGACTTTTACCAAGACTATTTGGTTCAGCTGAAGAAACCTCTTAACCCAAGAAGTCTCCCAAAGTCGAATAATCTGCTCTGGAAATGCTTCCTCTACTTTACACAACAACTGGACAAACTGGAGGATCTGGAAACTGATGGGGAAGCTGTGGCAGGCATCCTCTCCGAGACCACAGCGCGCCAACTGCTGTTTATTCTAATAACGGTGGATGACGAACTGAATGCATATACTGTCTTTGAGACGCTCAACGCTCGAGGACTTGAACTTACAACATCGGATCTGCTCAAGAATTATCTGTTTTCACTGGTAAAAGTCCAAACCGACCTGGAAGCTCTTCAACGCCGGTGGGCAAGGCTAATTACAACCGTTGACCATAGGCGGTTTGCGGAATTTCTACGCTTCCACCTGCTTTGCGAACATAGCAAGGTGCGAAGCCAGCGACTTTTCAAGCTGGTACGGGGCAGTACAAGGTCACCAGAGGACGTTTTTACGCTTCTTGACGAACTAGAGAACAGAGCAGAACTATTCGCGGCGGTATCAGACCCGCACCATAGTTATTGGATGGACTTACCCGATGCAAAACCGTATATCCGAGAACTTAGCCTATTTCGAGTACGTCAAATATTGCCGCTTGTGTTCGCCGCGTGGGAGTTTTTTTCAAACGAGGATTTTGTACGAGTACTAAAACTCTTGAGCATCATTTCGTTTCGCTATAACGTGGTCAGCGGTCTTAATACCAACGTGCTTGAGCGTGTATACCCCAATGCGGCAAGAGCTGTAATGGCTGGAGAAGCAAAATCTCCGGCGGAGGTATTCCAACTCATTAAGTCAGTTTACGTAGATGACGAAAAAATGCGTCAAGACTTTTCACTCTTTGCAGTCAACCCCCGCGGTCGGAAGAAAAAATTGGTGAAATACATTCTATCACGTCTTGAAGAGGATGCCGGAAGACGTTCTTGTGATTTTGAAACAGACCCCGGAACAGTTGAACATATTCTGCCGGAAAATCCGGCGGAATCATGGGATGAAACATTTCCACCGGGACTTCAAGAAACCTCAATGTATCGTCTCGGTAACCTGACTCTTCTCGAGTCATCCGCAAACAAAAAAATCAGCAACACAACGTTTGACGAAAAATGTGAGGCGTACAAAAAAAGCACGTATGCACTCACCAAAGAAATCCCCGAGATCGCACCAGAGGAGTGGACGCCCGCACTCGTGAACAAACGACAGCAACAACTTGCGAGGAGGGCTGTGCATTTGTGGCGGTCAGACTTTGCCTAGATCGTAGCAAGTATATCCGAACGTATGGTTTCCAAGTAACGCGAAGAACCAAGAGGTCGGCACTGTGCTAATACTACGGATCAATGGCTATTGCTATTGACTCATCTTTCTCAGGCCCCCGAGAGGACATCTTTGCTGGATTGCGCGCGACGGGCTGTGGATGTCTAGCGACAGCTGGACGACAAAGCCAGCGTCAACTGCCAAATATAGCCACAGCATGGGTTCACTATTTTTCATGTCTGCTTTAGACTTGCTGGAATGGTTTACAGCTGAGCTTGAACTGCAACTTAAGTCATTGAGCCATGGTGGTGCGTTCATCTTTCCCAAGGAGGTTAGTTGTACCCCTGGGCTCAAAGGAAGATTAATCCCTGCACTTGCTTCAAGCGGGCGGACCTATTTCCACACTTCTAATATTGCAACAAATTATGGGCAAATGCACCAGTTCCGTTTGATTAAAGTGAATGGTCGAATCTTGCTGACGCTGACGGTTTCGAAGTCCGAGCTAGCGTGATTCACTGATGCATCAATCTCCATTGTTAGAGTATCGTAAAGTAGAGTCGAGGCAAGAGTCGAGGCAAGAGTCGAGGCAAGAGTCGAGGCAAGAGTAACAGCAAGAGTCACAGCAGGAGTCACAGCAGGAGTCACAGCAGGAGTCACAGCAAGAGTCGATCAACTGAGGGTCCTTAGTCTCCTAATGGACGGGCCACCGCCATGAAAAGTGTTGTCCGAAAGCTTAGGGTATAAGAGAATATTTGGTCGACTCAACAAAGTAATTCCTTGCAATTGAAAGACTGCAATGTCGACTACACACTCACCCCAATTCGGAGGCAATCGACCACATCGTACTCCATTCCACCTACACTGTGGTTTTTTGACGGAATAAAACCGAGCCGGCCTACGTCTATCCTCCCGAGGTCACTATGAATATGTGCTGTCTCTGCACAACTAATTTTCCCAACAACATTAAATGCGAATCCTCGTAACCGCCGTTGCACTAATTGCAACCGCACTTCCGGCCTTGGCGCAGCAAAATGCCATCAATATTGTCTCCGGACGCGCCGTTGATGAGGAGGCTGAGAGTGCCCCGCTACCTGGCGTGACTGCCGTGATTGAAACGGTCACAGACTCGATCCTAGTTGGCGGCTCCACCTCCAACGCAGATGGTTACTTCGCCATTGAAGTACGCGAGCGTGGAGAGTATCGGCTGCGCCTCACCTTTGTTGGATTCGTCACCCACGAGCAATTGGTAACGATAGACGGACCATACAAAAGCCTCGGCACGATCTCAATGCAGCCTGACGTAATGCAATTGGATGAGATAGTTGTAGAAGAGCTGCAAGAGCGTATGGTGATCCGTGGAGATACGACAATTTTTAATGCGGATGCCTATAAGGTAAACCCGGATGCCACCGCAGAGGACCTGGTGGCAAAGCTTCCTGGTATTGTCGTTCAGGACGGACAAGTTGAGGCCCAAGGCGAGCAAGTTCAGCGGGTAACTGTTGATGGACGAGAGTTTTTTGGCCAGGATCCCACAGCTGCCCTCCGAAATCTCCCAGCAGATGTGATCCAGAACGTAGAGGTATTTGATAGGGACAGCGACCAGGCTCAATTCACAGGATTTGATGATGGTAATTCGGAGAGAACGATAAACATCACTACGCGACGTGGCATGAGTAACGGCCAGTTCGGTCAAGTTTACGGTGGGTACGGCGACGATCAGAGATATATCACCGGAGGCAACACAAACATATTTGATGGTGATCGACGTATTTCCATTATTGGTCTCTCCAATAACGTTAATCAGCAGAACTTCGCTTTCCAGGACTTACTGGGCTTGATGGGTAGTGGGGGCAGTCGGTTTCGTGGTCGGGGAGGAGGCGATGGTCCTCCACGAGGTGGTGGTGGAGGCAGAGGTAGAGGTGGCGGAGGATTTAACCCTCGAAATTTCCTCGTGGGAGCCCAAAGTGGCCTTAATCACACCACCTCGGCAGGGGTCAACTACAGCGACGAGATCGGTAGCAGTTTACGTCTCAGTGCGAGCTACTTCTTTAATCGGGTTTCGAATGAAAACGATGCGATCCTTGATAGAGAACTGTTTCTGGCCAACGATCAATCTCAATTCTATAATGAAAACACGCAGTCAAGTGGTAAAAACTTCAACCACAGGCTGAACGCACGGATTGACTACACAATCAACGAAAACAATTCATTGACCATTCGACCAAGCCTCAGTTTCCAGAACAACACCTCTTCCAGTCTCCAGTCGGGCATCAACTCACTGGCCACAGGGGCACTCCTGAATTCGGTATACAATAACTACATAACCGATAACCGAGGATTTACATCAAGCTCCAGCGTTCTGTATCGACACCGATTCAGTAAACCAGGCAGAACCATCTCCGCAGATGCTAGACTCGGCTTCAACAGCCGTGCAGGGGACGCCGATCAGGTTTCCATTACCGAATTCATGCAGATCGGTCGACAGAACCGCGGAGCGGCCAGCGATTCAACCTATGATCAGGAAGTTGATAACTCATCTGCTGGACAGTCATACGCAATTCGGTTTGCCTACACTGAACCCCTGGGCGAAGTTGGACAGCTTCAGCTCACTTATAGACCCTCCTACAATCGCAATGTATCTGATCGCTCCGCGTATGTACTTGACTTGCGGACGGGACTGCACACAATCCTGGATCCCACGTTCTCGAGCCTGTTCGATAATGATGTGGTTCAGCAACGTGGTGGGATATCCGTCCAACGGAGAATAGATGACCGTTACTCCATCCAGTTGGGCCTCGAAGTCCAGAACGAACGACTCATTGGTGACCAGACCTACCCTGTAGATTTTCGATTGGATCGCTCGTTCTTGAGTTTTCTGCCCGAGGCTGAAATAGAATTTGAGTTTGGAGAGGCGCTGGATCTGGACATTGACTATCGTACACGAACCAATACTCCTTCAGTCAGCCAGCTGCAGGATGTAGTTGACAATACCAACCCTCTGTTTCTCTCAAGTGGTAATCCTGACCTCGAACCCAGCTATTCACATACAATCAGCATCCGTGGCCGCCGTGGGGATCGGCGGGCCGGACGTATGATGTTCGCATACGTGAGCTGGACCCGAGAAATGAATTCAATTGGGACCGCCTCCTTCCTGGCATCTCGGGATACAGTCATCGCGGGCGGGCGAATCCTTCTTCCCCAAGGCGCACAGTACTCTGCCCCGCTTAACCTTGACAATCCCAGTACTACAATCCGCTCATTCGTCGGGTTGGGTACCCCCGTCTCTTTGCTCCAAAGCAACTTAAATTTCAGGGGCGGTGTCAGATACTCAAAAAGTCCCAGTGTCATCAATGGCGTAGATAATATGGGGACACAGTACAGCTTTAATGGCGGCCTGACACTCGGAAGCAATATCAGTGAGCGCCTGGACTTTACACTTACGTACAACGCAGCCTATACGATTGCCAACAACTCCTATTATTCTCCACTTGACGAGAATTTCTTTCGACATGACACAGGTTTCCGCTTTGTATGGCTCCCCATCGGTGGACTGGTAATCGAACACAGTCTGACCTACAATAACTACATCGGTCTGGATGAGACGCTCTATCCGACAACATTTATTGTTAACGCCGGATTGGGCTACAAATTTATGCAGGCGGATGCGGCAGAAGTAAAGCTGCTCTTTGGCGATATTTTCAATCAGGAAACCGGAATCAACCGAAATATCACGGAAGCCTATGTCGAGGACAGTCAGACCCAGGTACTTGGACGCTACATCCTGCTTAATCTGAGCTACCGCTTCCGCAATTTCGGTCTATAGTCAGCCTACGGATATCCTTTGCATAGGCGAAAGAACCGACCTTGAGTGATCTGGCCCATCCCGGTTATAGCTTCCAGTGGATAAGCCCGGGACGGAGAAGCGTAGTTCTTGAAATTACTTCTCCCTACCTATAGGGCTTTCGGGAATCTCCGAACCAATAGGATGACCTGCAACTTGAGGGGCAAGTATCGTGGTTACTTTTGCGTGGAGAGAGGCGATCTCATTTATTTCCCCTCTACCACCGACTTAAACTCATAGTCGACCGCTTCCGGCTCAGCAACCCAGTCAGCAACAAACACGTTTGTGTCCCGAGACGGTGTTCGGGTAACGTTGCGGTTTGAGGAGAATAAAAGTCTCTTTCCGTCAAAAGAGAACATAGGGAACGCATCAAATGTGTTTGAGTGTGTCACTTTCGTGGTCACGCCAGTCGCAATCTCCACCATGTAAATGGCAAATACGGGCCGCCCTCTACCTACGCTCTCGTAATTTGAAGCATAGATCACATGCTCTCCATCGGGATGAAAAAATGGCGACCAGTTTGCACCCGGCGCATCCGTAACCTGCCGTACATTTCCTCCATCAATGTCAGCAACAAAAACATTCAGTTCCCCGGGCTCAATCAAACCCTGATCTAACAGTTTCCGATAGTTGTGTGCATCTTCACCTACCGGACGCCCCGCACGCCATACGATTCTCTTGGAGTCTCTGGAAAAGAATGCTCCGCCATCATACCCGAGTGTATTGGTCAGCTGTATGGTTTCCCCGGTAGCGATTTCGTAACGCCATAAATCCAGATCCCCGGACCGTGTAGATGTGAATACGATGAAGCGGCCATCCGGCGATACCGTAGCCTCCGCGTCGTAGCCTGGACCACCAATGAGGAGCTCCGGGTTACTATAATCAGATTCGGCTACATAAATATCAAACGAGTCATAGATCGCCCATACGTACCGATCCCCGGCTTCAGGTGGTGCAGGACATTCCAGTGAGGTAGCATGTGTAGATGCATACAGGACCCTCCCATCCGGCAGAAAATAACCGCAGGTCGTACGCCCCTGCCCAGTTGATACAAGCGTATATTCGCCTGGCACATCAGGATCCATCACAAACTGTTGATCGCACCCCTGGCTGTTGATCTCCGCCCAGTCACTCTGAAAGATGAGTTGCTGATCATCAAACGACCAGTAAGCCTCAGCATTATTTCCTCCGAAAGTTAACTGGCGAATATTGCGCAAGTGAACTTCGCCCTCAAAACGGAGAGAGTCTGTGGTGGGATCGTAGTCTGACCTTTTTTGATTCAAACCATCCGTCGTACCTGTAAAAGCCTGTAATAACAGAATAATTTGAAGCACGGTCAACAACTGTTTTGATTGTGGGTAGCCAACGCGTAACGCGAAATTGTAATTCAAGCTTGGCATGCACAACCGGTTGGGGGCGGACTTTAACTAGTGCTTACGCGCTTGTTCCAGCGAGACCGACTGCCGGATACCCCCTCTGCGCGGCCCATTATATCGCGATCTCATAGCAATATCGGGTACTTGGAGAGCTGGGAGATAACCCAGTTAGTCGGACTTGAAGCACACTTCAATCACCATGGATGCGGTCTCGCATAAGCTTGGTACAATCCAGTGAATCATATGGCACTTAAGCGGCCGCAAGCATCGTCTACGTAATTGCACCTCCACAACTACTACCTGCCCCAGCAGTACAGCCGTAGCAATGGCGAGCCGTCCGTATCGAGTGCGACTGCCACACGCCAAGATCGAAATCGGCTACATGTGGGTGAGGGACATCCATCTGCATCTCAAGTTGTTGGTTAAAATCGCAATCATACAGATGGCCATCCCACCCTATGGACAGTGTGTTTCGACACATAAGCCCTGCAATCGTGGCCGGATTGAATGCCTGCAATAATTTGCTGAGATAGGTGTCTACTTGATTGGTATCCATCAGCCACTCCAGATACCTCGACATTGGCAAGTTGTTGAGTGTCAGCAACCTGTCAAAACTGACATCGTGGTTATGTGTAAGAGAAGTTTTCCATTCCCTCTCCAAGGAGGCCTGATTGCCCGCCAAAAACGCCCCGACTGGGTTCGTCACCAGCGTGAGCTGTCGATCCGGATCCCCGTACCCGTATCCAACCTCATTCAATCGCCTCAATGCTTTGATTGACTTTTTATAGGTTCCATCTCCGCGCTGAGCATCGGTGCCGATCTTGCGATGGTGCGGCAGGGAGCAGATAATCTCCACACCACACTCAGCAAACCATTTCGGTAGATGCTCACAACGCCGCGTAAGCAGCACAGTAAGATTACATCGATCGAGAACCCGAAGACCTCTGCTAACACACTCCTCAACCAGGTATTCGAAATTCGGATTAAGTTCTGGCGCTCCGCCCGTGAGATCCACAACTTGGGCCCCTGAACGATCAATGGCTTGTAAACAGGCATCAACAGTTGCCCGATCCATGTTCTCCTCAGTTCGATCCGGGCCTGAATCAACATGGCAGTGCATGCAGGTCATGTTGCAGAGTTTGCCAAGATTGATCTGCACAATCTCCAGACGATCCGGCTTCAAACGGGGCCATCCAGAGGCAGCAAGGTCAAGCCCAAATCGGCCACTGTTGGTCGGTCCTCCGGTAACGTCTGCCGAATCAAGAACTCTTAGCTGCTCCTCGGGATGCACCAACGGGACAGCCCTGGACTTCAGCGAGGACGTAGCACGCGGACCCGGGGCAACCAGTTGCGAAGATTCTATCGTTTCCAGCGATATCATTTTGCTATACTCCACTCCACCCAAATTACATCGTTACACGTTTGACCTGGTCGAGCATTTGTACACCATGTACCAGCGATGCTCCCCCTCTGATTGCCGTGGCTACATGTACAGCCTCGGTCATCTGCTCCAAGTCTGACCCGGATTCCAAGCAGGCTGTTGTGTATGCGTCTATGCAGTATGGGCACTGAACCGTACTGGCAACTGCCAAAGCAATGAGTGCCTTTTCCCGCACCGTTAATGCTCCCTCTGTAAATACGCTGTCATAGTACTTGAAAAAAGCATCTGCCAATTCTTTGCTGCCCTCTGCGATTTCTTTAAACCGAGGTAGATGTGAGCGATGATAGTAGTGATCCATGATTAAGGGATTACATAGTTAAGCGAGAATAGATGATCCCACGATGCATCGGAAAGAGAGATCATAATCGTTATGGTCGCCGACCACGTACGGTTATACTTGCAATCCCATCCTGCTCGCTAATGACTTCAAGAGATCGAAACTGCACCACTTCAAGTTCATTGAGACCCGCGGCAGCAATCAACTGCATATAGGATTCCATTTCTTCTGCTCCAGCAACACAGCCAGCTGCTTCTTCAGCCCTATGCAAAAGTTCAGGGTCTGGACTGCCCACCGTTACAACATCTGAAATTGTAAATCGACCACCTGGACGAAGTACCCGGGCAATTTCTGCATAGGCACGCGCTTTGTTGGGGACCAGGTTGATCGTGCAATTGCTGATTACTACATCAACTGAGGAGTCTTCGATCGGCAATTGCTCAATGTCTCCCTCGAGAAAAACCGCATTATCTACTCCGGCGACAGAAGCATTTTTCTTTGCCCGCGCGACCATGGAGGGTGTGAGGTCCACCCCGACAATTTTCCCCCTTGACCCCACTAATGGCGCGGCTATCATGGCATCCAGACCTGCACCGCTCCCCAGATCAAGTACAATTTCGCCAGGCTGCAGATCTGCGTGATCCACTGGTGTGCCGCAGCCTAGACCTAAGTCGGCATCTGCCTGGTATCCAGTCTTATCCTGATAATCGCCAGGTTCTACCAAACAGTAGCACGAATCTCTCCGCCCTCGTGCAATTGCATCGTACTTTTCTTGTACTGTCTCCTTCACCGTGCAGCATGATTCACTAAGCTGGGACATCGGAATAATCGTCGAGTTTGACTGTCATATGCTACCAAGTTGGACCCCTCGTGTTCGTACAATGGATGAATTCACGGAGCCACAGGAGGGTCATCCCTCTGTAACCAACGCGCTAGCTCCCAGCTGCTCCTGCTCACGGTACTGCAGCTCATAAAGCGTTTGATAGAGTCCACCGGCAGCAACGAGTTCATCGTGTGTGCCCTGCTCACGCAAAAGACCCTTATGCAGAACGAGAATCGTATCCGCGTAACGAATGGTAGACAGCCGATGTGCGACCACCAGAGAGGTCCGGCCCTCAAGGGTTCTCTCGAGTGCACGCTGGATCATCTGTTCCGTTTCTGTGTCAATGCTTGATGTTGCCTCGTCAAGCACCAGAATGTTCGGATCATGTGCCAGAACGCGTGCAAACGACAGCAGCTGTCTCTGACCTTGTGAGAGCGACGATCCGCGTTCACGTACATCCTGATCGTACCCATTGGGTAGCTGTCCAATAAATTTATCGGCGCCTACCGCTTTTGCTGCCTGCTTGACATTATCAAGTGTAATACCAGGACTATCCAGCGCAATGTTGCGAGCTATTGATCCAGAAAAGAGAAATACATCCTGCTGAACCAACCCTATACGCCAGCGGAGATACCTGAGCCGGAATGTACGAATGTCCTGGCCATCCAGCAGAATGCGACCTTTCTGGATATCGTAGAATCGCATCAGTAGACTGATGATCGTTGTTTTACCACTGCCAGTTGCTCCTACAATTGCCACATCCTGCCCGCGCCTGATCTTGAACGAAACTCCTCGGAGCACCCAGTCCGGTGTACCATCATCATGGTTCTTGTAAGCAAACCAGACATTGTCGAAAACTATCTCGCCCTCAAGGCGATCCTGTGGAATCTGCTTCTCTACCTGTGGTAACGACTGATCATTATCCAGGATGTCAAAGATGCGCTCGGCCCCCGCCATAGCTCCCTGAAGTGTATTGAACTGCTCGGACAGGTTGCGAATAGGTTCGAAGAATTGTCGACAGTACTGCACGAATGCAATGAGAATCCCAACGGTGATTGCACCGCTCAGCGCGCTTACCCCTCCCGTCCAAAGCACAAATCCAATCGCTGTTGAAGCAATAATGTCTACTGCAGGCCAGAAGAGTGAATGAAAGAATACCGTTTTTAACTGAGCAATCTGATGTTGATCATTTATTTTCTCAAAACGATTCATCTCCACCTGTTCCCGCCCAAAAAGCTGCACAATCTGCATCCCCGTAACATGCTCCTGCATGAAAGAATTCAGGCGCGCTACCTGCTTCCGGGTTTCCCTGTACTGCCCACGTACATTGCGCTTGAACCATAAGGTTACCAGTAACATAAAGGGCATCACACATAACGTTACAAGCGCCAGTACCCAGTTCAAACTGAACATAAAAGCTGCTATGAATAACAGTTTGAACATATCGCCCATGATTACTACAACTCCCGCAGACAAGACATCTGCAAGTGCTTCGACATCTGAGGTCGTGCGCGTAATTAAGCGCCCAATCGGCGTCCGGTCAAAGAATGACAAAGATTGCTGCTGTACGTGCCGAAATACGCGTACACGCACATCGTAAATAGCCTGCTGCCCAATCCACTGTGTGAAGTACGCATTTACGTAGCTCAGTGCCCCCTCTAGCGCAAGGACCCCTATCAAGGCGATCATCAAAATGACTAAGCCATCCAGTTCACCGGGTACGATGTGATTGTCTATGGCAATTTGGATTAACCATGGGCGAAGTGGCCCCAGGAACGACACGAGCAGCACTAGGCAAAATGCTAGGATCACCCAATGCTTATAGGGCATCAGGTATCCAATGATACGTCCGAGTAGCCGGCGATCCAAGCCCTTTTCCGTGTTCATCTGGCCATACCGGCTTCTTGCTTTGCGTCCGCGGACATAATGTCGTACACGTTGTATTCGCGCGCAATTGCTGTATTTGGGAAAATCGTCCGTGCTTCCTCCTCAAGAACCGATAAATCTGAATACCGGGAGCTGAAATGGGTGAGCAGCAATTTATTCACACCTGCATCTGCGGCCACTGCTGCCGCTCCGGCGGCGGTAGTATGACCAGTAGACCAGCCGAGTGCTTCGTGTTCCTGGCTGAACGTGGCTTCGTGTAAAAGTAGGTTGGCATTCTTCGCCAACTCAAGTGCTCCCGCACACGGGCGGGTATCTGTCACATACGCGAAAACTGCCTGCAACCGTGATGTATCCTCCACTTCCTTCGGAGTTATCAACTGACCTCCTGTTGTCAGGACTGATTTTCCCATGGCTAGCGAACGAAACTGCTCACTGTTATTGACACCAAGCATTCGTGCCCGTTCAACGTCAATTTTTTTCTTCGGCCCATATTTAGTAACGCGATAACCAATGCAGAATGCGCCATGATCAAGTGGTCGAGCGTTCACACACAGTTGGTCTTCTCTGTATACCTCCTCATGCTCAAAGCCCTCTTTGAGCTTCACGTAATTGATCCGAAAACTGAGTTCCGACGGACTAAGCCCCGGAATAGCACTCACGATGCTGGCGAGTTCTTCTGGCCCCACAATGGTAAGTGAAGTGTCTCGACGTGCCAACGACATAGAGAATAAGAGTCCAAAAAGACCCATAAGATGATCTCCATGCAAATGCGAAATCAATATTGCTTTGATCCGACTATGGCGTATTCCGGCATTCTTCAGCCGAAATTGGGTTCCATCCCCGCAATCAAACAGCAATACACTTCCATCGCTTCGCAATACATGTGCGGATAGGCCACGCTCCTTGACGAGCGTTGCAGAAGATGTCCCCAAAGGTATCAGTTCCATGTACCTACTGAATTGCTTCAAGCCTGGCTTCGAGGAGTTGCCGCCGGTGCATCTGTGCATAAAGCCCATCGTGCTCTACCAAGGATTCATGCGTTCCATGCTCAACCAAGGAACCCTCATCCAAAACAAGAATCTGATCCAGGTCCTGTATGCTGGATATTCGATGACTTACCAGGATCATCGAATGCTGTCCCTGCCTGCGACGCAAATGTTCAAGAATCCGAGTCTCTGTATTTGCATCTACGCTGCTCAAGGCGTCATCCATGATCAGTATTTTCGGTTCTCGAATAAGAGCACGCGCGATTGTGGTCCGCTGGGCTTGTCCGCCGGAAAGCGAAACCCCTCGCTCCCCTACTCCACTGTTCAGCCCTTCGGAAAATTCCAGAACTGTCTCCAGCAACTCTGCCTCAAATGCCGCCTGTCGGATTTCTTCCTCTGATGCTCCGACTGTACCAAATGCAATATTATTGCCTATTGAGTCACTGAAAAGAAACAAATCCTGAGCAACATAGCCAACACTTTCTCTGACTACACTAAGCGGCAGATCACGTAAATCTTTACCATCAATCAGGATACGCCCCTCGGTTGGTTCAACCAGGCGAACAATCAACTCAATCAGCGTGGTCTTTCCCGCCCCGGTTCTTCCAACTACAGCCAGGCTGCCTCCTGGATGCAATTCAAAGGATACATTTCGGAGAGCATAGGGCAACCCCTCTGCATATCTGAACGACACGTTCTCAAACTTCACATGCCCACGAAGCTTGGTAACTGAATAGTCCGTTCGGGAACCATCGGAAATATCCGGCTCTTCGTCAAGGACTTCGTAAATGCGTTCAGAGGAAGCACTGGCACGCTGCATCATGGAAATCACAAGGCCAAACGCCGCAATTGGCCAAGTCATGAGCCCTACGTAGATAATGTATTCCGCAATATTGCCAATCGTTATCACGCCCTCAGTAACTAGGCGTCCGCCCACCCAGACCACCATGACTTGTGATAGACCAACGACAACAACAAAGATTGGCCGCCATGCCGCCTCTACACGTGCAAGTCCAAGCATTCGCGATTTGTAGAGAGTACTTTCTTCCTCAAAGGCTTCAGTTTCAGTTTTCTCCCGTGCGTAGGCTTTGACAAGCCGAATACCGGCGAGTGTCTCCTGAACGCGACTGGTGAGTTGTGCGTACTGGCGCTGGAGTGCTTCACTCCGCTTGTGTACATAGTGGGCAACAAGAAAGATTGCCACACCAAGAATTGACAACGGCATGAGTGCGTAGAGCGTCAGCGTCGGCGAGATAATAAGCATCGTAACGACTGCTACAATCACGATTACCAGCGCCCGCGTGGAATACATGATAGCCGGACCGATATAGCGGCGCACTTGCTCAATATCACTCGTGGAGCGCGTTATAACATCGCCGGTCTTCGTGCGATTATAGAAACTGGCTGAAAGCTTCTGTAAATGATCGTACAGTGTATTGCGCATATCAAACTCAATATGGCGCGAGGCTACGATCACCGTTTGCCGCATCAAAAACGAAAACAAGCCACTCACCAAGCTTAGGCCGATGATGATCAACCCAAAGATCAACAGAGTCCAAAAAATCTCCCAATACAACGAATGCTGTAATACTGTCCCCTGGAATTGTCGATACAGCACTTCAAAACGAGGAATACTGTCTACCGCCTGTCGAACCACAACGGGTACAGCAATCGCGAAGATTGCCGAGATCATCGTAAACAGTAGGCCCGGTACGAACAGACGCCAGTAGCGTATAAAATAGTGGTTCAACCGGGCGAGCGAGTGCATTTTTATTTATATCCTGAGCAGCGGCAAACGAAATTCAGCAATCTCGGATCCGTAAATCAAACATACACGTAACCCAAAATATATACGAAGATCACCGAACTCACCCATGAATACAAAACTGAAAAATGTCCGCCTGATTGGAGTCCCGATGGATTTGGGACAGGACCTGCGTGGAGTTGATGTAGGTCCCAGTGCCCTTCGCTATACAGGGCTCGCGGAACGCCTGCGCCGGTTAGGACACCAAGTTGAAGACTGTGGCAATATTCCAACCGCACTGCAAACCTCGTTCTCGGTAAATGAGGACTATACAGACGCTATCCGGGATGCCTGCGACCTGCTTTACACCGAAGTTTCCCGCGCCGTTGCCGAAGGCTACTTTCCGTTAGTGATGGGAGGAGATCATTCAATTGCTATCGGCAGTATCGGAGGGACAACGCGCGATGCGCCAACGGGTGTAATCTGGATTGATGCCCACGCAGATTTAAACACCCCGACCTCCTCCCCCAGCGGAAATATTCATGGCATGTCCCTCGCAGTCCTTTGTGGATCAGGAGATGACCGGTTAGTCAACGTTGGCCACCCTGGCCCAAAGCTCCGCTTAGAAGACGTAGCCATCATTGCGCTGCGGGATATTGATGCAGAAGAGCGTCGTGTTCTGCGTGAATCCAAATTGGGTATTTATACCATGCGGGATATTGATGAACGTGGGATCGGAGAAGTTACCAGGGAAGCACTCAACCAACTGGGAAACCATAACAGATTGCATGTGAGCTTTGATGTAGACAGCATTGATCCGCATTTTGCACCAGGTGTCGGGACGCCTGTAGAGGGTGGCCTCAATCCACGTGAAGCGCATCTGTTAATGGAACTCATAGCCGAGGATGGCCGACTGGCCTCAGCCGAAGTTGTAGAAATCAACCCAATCATTGACGAGCACAACCGGACTGCTCAATTGGCTGCCGGACTTTTGACCTCTCTGATGGGCAAAACCATACTATGAACCTCTACATTCGATTGGCACACTCTCAAGGCGCGTAGATATATCTCTTAACGATGAGGCCCTTGTGGATCATCTGGTACGGCTGATAATTTGCCGAAAAATATTTGACATGCAGGATCTGGTGACAGGGCTTCCATATTGTTCGAAGCCAGTGCCGCGTGTCAAGCCACTTCAACGATGCACCCTTGAGGGATCCGCAGAGATTTAGCCCATCTAGATAGATTGCAGTTTTCATGATTTTCCTATAAAAAGCAAGGGCCTCCGAAGAGGCCCTGCACCCTACGGTCGAAGGCGTAGGGGGAGTAAACGTCGTACACGGAAATCACGTGCAGTAATGAATCGCGTTGTGATGGATACATGCCTAATTCATGGTTGCATCCCCCATCAACTCATTAATTTGCATCCCCTGTTTCTTTGCACTTTAACCCGGTAGAAATTGTCGTGGCTTGGTTTTCATTTCAACCGCGCAACATCAACACGTTTGGACTCAGTATGTCCTCGCATCAAACCACTGCATTTAGGCCATCACATGCACGCCGCGGGTCACTGCCTTTTCTACAAATTCTTCTCGGCCGCCAATCTGTATTTTCATGCCATCCTTGCCGCGCACCACAATTCGCACCCTGCATCCTGGCATTAAGCCGATACGCTCCAGCAGGTGCAGAAGCGCTGTATCTTCATCTGAAACATGGTGAACTACCAAGGCTTCATCAACAGGAGCTTCCGAAAGTGTAATGGTTTCCGCACGGACCAGCCTCAGGTCCTGCGTAGGAATTGGATGCCCATGCGGATCGTGTGTGGGATACCCCAACAGGGCATCAATCCGCTGTTCAAAATCCTCAGAGATATGATGCTCCAGGTGCTCTGCCTCTTCGTGCATTTGTTGCCATGAGTAGCCCATGACTTCTTTCAGGTAAGTCTCTAAAAGGCGATGATGGCGAATGATTTCCAGCGCTATCTTTTCGCCTGCCGCGGTAAGCCTTACTCCTTTGTAAGATTCATGTACAACCAGTCGCATGCGATCCAGCCGCTTAATCATGCCCGTAACAGACGCCGCGGATACTTTCATTGCGCGTGCAATATCAGTCGTGGCAACCACGGAAGACTCTTCCTGCAGTGTGAAGATTGCTTTCAAATAATCCTGAACAGCTGGACTAAGCATCAGTGCAATGTAACAGTAACATGTAATTGTATACCTGCGTCCTACACCAAACTTTAAAAAACGCCAATTTCAAGGGGTTTGCAACAGACGCACCGATCAGATTAAAAGTAGATACTCCTCAATGATGGTAGACCGCCTTGGTTTGCGGCACGAATATAATCAATAGTATAGGCAATGGTGAGAAACTATATTTGTGAGGATTCAATTGGGCTATCGAAGGCATACATAGTGTCCGATACCTTGTCGGACCGGAATTGGTGCTGCTCTGGGTCTCCGACACGCACGCCTTGAATTTTGGACGTTTTGTTATTCCGCGTATAAACTATGTGACTCTGGCATCAAACCACAATCCTATACTGTGGCCAGCTTCCACGAACCCCGCCTGAATAATACTACGCTCACGACTGCAAGCGTAGAAAACGATACGGTCATAGCAATAAAGACCCCCGTCGACCCAAGCCCGCCTATGACCGAGAGTCCCCACGCCAGTGGAATCTCCCAAGCCCAAAAGCAGAAAAAATTCAGAATAGTCGGCGTCCATACAGCACCCGCGCCATTGAACGCGGCAGTCAAGACCATTCCGTAACCATAGAATACGAAGCCAATTGACACGATCCGCAATCCTGTAATTGCCACTTCCGACGCAGTGCTGGTTCCCCCGAACAAGCCGACGATCATGGGTGCAAAGGCTATGAAAAATACGCTGATCACCCCAAGAAAGATGAAATTGAGTTTGCAGGAGATCCATGCAGAGCGTTCAGCGCGTGCAGGATCCCCCGCACCCAGGCTCTGCCCCACCATGGTAGCTGCTGCGTTAGAGAGTCCCCAGGCAGGCAGTATTGCAAAAAGTATGATCCGAATCGCGATCACGTAGCCCGCCAGCGCCTCTGCTCCCGACATTGCCGCGACCCGAATCAGTCCGATCCAGCTCGCAGAGGCAATGAATATCTGTAGCATACCGGTAGCCGAAAGACGTACCAGTCGAACCATGACCCCGAACTGGATCTTCAAATCCGCAAGGCGGATCCGTATTAATTCACTTCGGCGAAACAGTACATAGACTTGGATAAGGACAGCCGTTCCCCGACCAATGGTCGTTGCGATCGCTGCTCCCTGCACCCCCAAATCTGGAAAGGGCCCAACCCCAAAGATGAGCAACGGATCAAGAATGATATTGAGCCCATTGGCTATCCAGAGTACGCGCATAGCAATCGCTGCATCGCCCGCCCCGCGAAAAGCAGCGTTCTGCAGAAAAAGCAATAGAATGACCACATTACCTCCGAGCAGTATCCGAGTGTAAGGAAGCCCAATGTCAATGACAGTCTCATCCGCCCCCATGATCCGTAGAATCTCAGGCGCATAAATAACACTTGGAATTGCGAATCCAATGGCCAACAGTAATCCTAGCAGGATAGCTTGGCCTGCTGCACGAGCAGCCCCTTCCGGATCGTCCTCACCGATCCGACGCGCTACCATAGCCGTAACCCCAATACTGAGCCCCAACGCTACCGTATAGATCAACGACAACACCGATTCGGTAAGTGCAACTCCCGCCATTGCCGCATCTCCGAGCTTCGAAACGAAATAGATGTCGACGACTGCGAAAAGCGACTCCATAGCCATTTCCAGCACCATTGGAATGGCTAGGAGAATGACTGCACGTTGAATCGGCCCTTTGGTTGGATCACCCCCGGTACCCCTCACGGCGTGAACAAAGACATTCCACCAGGTCTCGGTGGGTTGCGGCTCCAGAGATACAGATGAAGCAGGGCTCTCCTGGCTGTTGGGTTGACCGACTTCTTCCATAAGGCACCTAGCCAAATCAATTGCTCCAACGCAAGAACACAATGAAAAGCATCCACTAAGGATCAACTTACATGTGTTGCGGAATTGAGCGAGTTTAAGCGGAACAACTCATTCCCCTGCACCAAAGGAATCTCATCGATACCGACAGGCTGCAACCCGCGCCGAGCGAATACTGTAATGATAGGGTTCGGTTCGTATCCAACTAAACAATCAGATATAACAGGGATTTTTTGTTCCAGTATAGCCGGCAAAACATCCAACTCACGGATTATAGAACTGACCGGCGTCAATTCTTCTCACCATGAGGCTCCGTCAATCCTGAGCACCGCCGGCAAAGCACTCGCAGTGCTGCGCTCCCCGCACCGCGCCGTGCTCAGATACTTCACATTAGACAACTCGCGCAGCCTCTCAGGTTTGAAATGTATGCAGCTTGGAATCCGAGGAAAGCACCGGCTTTGTTAGGGGCTGTTTTCGGAGACTGGACACCCTACTCTGCGATCGGATTCCATCCATTCAGGCATCGGTATACAAGTTCCAAATACGATCCCGTCCCCTTGGATCACGAATCCTGGTGCTTTCCAGGATGTGGTACTTCCACCGGCATCATGCTCGGCATCTCATCCCATGTCCGTCCATCGAGATTCCTGCCTGTTCGTTTCTTGAAGGTTCCTCCCCATTGCTTGAAGAAGAAGTTGACTTCGCTTTCCAGACAGTTGTCACGGATTTCCCTAACCCAATCCGAGTCCATCGCCCGAGCGCCCGGTCCAGATTCACCCCCAACGATGACCCAATCAATTCCATCTAGTTGAATTCCGGTCAGAGGCCCAAGAAGTGGCTCAAGCGACAAGAATTTCACCAGGGCCCCCGTTTGCTTCAGAACATCAAGTCGGCACTGCCACCTTGCATTCTCAATACTCACACCCATCCAGATATTCGGAGTCCAGGCAAGGCATTTGTCCAATTCAACCACACGCTCCGGTCGTTTTGTGAGAATCTGAAAGGTATGATGATGCGCACGGTTCATCGTGTCAAACACACGCTTGATAAAGTCCGCCTCTACTTGTTCATGAAAAAGGTCAGACATTGAGTTCACGAAGACTAGGCGGGGTTTCCTCCATTTCAGTGGATGGTCCAGGACGGATGGGTGTGTGGTCACAGAAAAACCGTTCCTGTATTTCTCCAGACCCATAGCCTGAAGTCTGTGAGCCATTCGTTCCGCATAGCAGTTCCTGCAGCCGAGACTTACTTTCGTGCAGCCCGTTACGGGATTCCACGTAGTTTCGGTCCACTCAATTGAACTAGCCATCGTCTTGCATCGATTGAATTATATGTCTAGTGATTCATTTAGAACATCAATTGCCCTTGTGCCGGACTGTCACAGCAGAACATCAACTCGTGCAAGACGGCATTATTGGAGTTCTTACGTCTGAGCGATTCCTTTTGAGACCGATCCGCAAATACTTTCTCAAGGTCCTGCTTGTAAATCCCAAAAGACCCTTCAATTCCAGGATCACTTACCCGAGGAAGGGGATCAATACGGTCCTCTGTGGAGAAGGTCTGTAAAGATTCCTCCAAGAACCGTCGCCATAAATTCAACTCTATTGATCTGCCACTGTTGAGATACGGCATTCGCGTGCTGTCGTTACCTGGATCACGCATGATTAATCATATAATAGACACATGATTTTACAAAATATTTTTGAATTAGCAAGAGTATACTGTCGTTGGCAGTCGGGCCTGTGTCTGTCGACGTTACCACGTTCACTGGTCCTACTAATCTTCAAACTAGTGTGGAACATCCAAGCCGTGGGGCATAAGCACTCTTGTCCTCACCAATCGTGCCTTATATGGACAATCTCCTCGAAGTCATAACTACCCGAGATTGCAGCCGGACATTGTATAGCGGGCAGTACCAACGATCCTTCCATTCGGTGCATGGGGCCTTGACGGAGGCCCGCCATGTTTTTCTTGAGGGTTCGGGAACAGAAGAACTCCTTAAATCACAACAGGAAGTACGTGTCTTGGAGATTGGATTCGGTGCCGGCCTCAATTGGCTGATAACCGCCTCCGCCGCTCATCGACATGGTACGCGTCTCTCGTATACCGCGTTGGATAAGCAGATCCCGAGTGCTGAATTATTGTCCCAGTTAGGTTATGGCGAACTTATCGGAGCCCCCGCCCTGGCCAACACAATCGAAGAATGGCGGAAATCCTTTAGAAGCGACGTACCCTACGGTACCTATAACCTGCCACATGAACACGACGGCACACTCCAACTGTGCATTGGTGAAGCGACTGAGGCAAGTTTTCCCGATCAATCCTACGACAGTATATACTTTGACGCTTTCGATCCAGGAGCTAATCCGGAACTTTGGGTTCCCGAAATCTTCAGTCAATTACACAGAGCGCTCCGTGATGGCGGCTGCCTTGCAACCTACTCGGTAGCCGGGCATGTCCGACGCGCACTCACCTCAAGCGGGTTCTCCGTTGTTCGCCGCCCTGGCCCGCCTGGCAAACGGCACGTGCTTGCGGCCTGGAAGCACTAAACTGCAGGATTCAGGCCGGATCGGTAATCCTGAGAGATCCATCCATGGTCAATTCGGCGTGCTGACCGTGCTCGAGTATCTCGAACTCCTCTGCCTGGATGGACAATACGGGAATGGGCTTTTGATATAGCTCGTCCGCCACCACGGAGGCAAGCACCAGGAAGGTATCTGTCTCGCTGGTAATGAGCGCCGCAGGCGCAGTACCCCTGCGGACCGCTTCGAGCAATACCGCAGTGGTAGTGCTTGAACCTCGTGAAGCCGGAATTGCCAAGATACACCCGGCCGCAACCATTCCTGACAACGGATGCCTGCGGTCAATAATCTCGCCAGTAAACTGGCTATATCCTCCCCAAAAGCTAAGCGGCACATTGCCGACCAAGAGGGGGCCTGAGGCCACGCCTTTCATCAGAACCTTGCCGTGTATCACGCGTCCCATAGTGAAGCATCTATCTCTATACGCCCCGATATCGCTGAGCGAACACAATCCTCGAGCGAACCATAGACAACACGCGTCCCCAGCAGGCCAGGTGCATAGTAGGCATACTTAGCGGAGTTGGTCATCAATGTATTGATTGAGTCGGGCAACATTGGACTCGTCAGAATACATGTGTCTACGGTAACCGTGCCACCAAATTGAGTTATCGGCTCCAGGTAGCCCGCCTTCTCCGCAAGTGCACGTACGATCCGGCTTGCCGTTACCAAGAATTGCACCCGATCACACTTGCGCTTTCCCTCCACGAGGCTGGACAATGCAGCAAATTCCCCCAACGAAAAATGTGGGCTGCCTAGTGCCACCATATCCAGTAAATCCCCGTCTGCCGTGGTTAGCTCCTTGCGCGCGGCCCTTAGCTTATCCATCGTTATCTCTACTTTGCGCACGGGTAGAATGCCATCAAATGCCGCGTCCATTGTAGGGGCTTCGGGGGTAACTCCAATGACGTGGTAGAGGGCTGTCGCTCCGGAAGAGGCCATTGCCGCTCCTAGTGCTTTCAGGTTATCCTCGCCAAGATGCACTTCAAACCCTTCAATCACTGGCACCTGCATGCCGGCATCAGCACCAATAAGGTGCCCCAAAACTCCGTAGAAGCTGTCGTCCTCCTGAAGACCAACCGGTACGTTCTTCAGGCTGTAAAGCAGCTGTCCTCGGCGATTCTCTGCCAGATGCAAACCCGCCGCAGGGGCCCGTCCAGTTATTGCCGCACATATATCCAATAGATCAGGATAGCGCGCCGTCCTCGCACCCAATACTGAGTTAATAAATATGACTGCACTGGACTCGCCCCAGGCCACCTGCTGCCCTATTACCGGCCGCACACTCTCCTGGTACGGAGCACAAGTCCATGTGGGCTTACACCCCATGGACTTATAGGCTGCCATCTGCCGTATAGATTTTTCTGCCCAGTCGGCAGGTACAGCCCACTGCCTCCAGCCATGCTCGTCTACACCACTAACATTGAGCGTCGTTGGCACAACCACACGGGCCTCCCAGTTCGATAGACGCTCAGCGTACTCAAGTGTCGCATCACCCTGAAAGAGTGAGCTGTCGATGTGTGCGGCAGTAATGTCCAAGAATTCCCGACCGCCAAAGGCCGGAAGCATACGCACAAGGATTCGCATGGCCATCTGCCTAGCCTTGCCGCGTTCACCGTGCAAATCTGCCTTGTCGCTTGGAGTCAGGTTCATGGAGAGTATCCGCCAAGGTTACATGGCCTCTATTGCACAAAATCCCGTTGTCCTTCCCCGTTCGTAATTATACGAAATTCGCGTACTGAGACTGTTACACAAAGCTATCGAATTTCCTGGATTGGTGCGATCTCAGTTTGTGGCTAGGTTTTTGCCCGATCATTCGAACCCCGTACCGAATCAATCCGAAATTGCCGGCGGAGGTTACACCAACTTGTAGTGGCGTTGGGCCACACGATGGAGGACCCAATGAAGACAATGCACGGGCCCACCGTTGTGACTTTACAGTGAGCCAGACCAAAAATGCACGCTACCCCACCGATCCGTGTCTGTCGTTGGACCTTACGTCATGTCCCGTTCGTGAATGCACCTGCCGGGCCACGGCACTTGAACTGAAGAAAAGAGAAACTTCTGTTAGAAGAACTCCCACCCCTCAAGCCATACGTTGTCGGCTGCATAGTCCATAGGCGTCTTGTCGTACCGGTCAAGCGCGTCTGGATCGGCACCCAAGTCCAACAGAGTCGGAAACAGGACCGGGTTCCGCAGGGCGGCCAGATGAAGCGGAGTCCACCCGGATCTGGCACGTGCATTTACATCCGCTCCGGCCCGCACGAGCAGTTCCAAGACGGCTGGATCAGGGCTTCCGTATACGGCCCAGTAGAGCGGGGTTGCGCCGGGTCCGTAGGTGTAGTCCAAATCACCGCGAGCGTTGACATCAGCACCGCCTGCGATGAGTGCGGCGACTACCGCAGCGTCGCCGCGTTCCATGACGGCCTCGTGCAAGGGCGTCCGAATTCCCGTGTTCTCCGTCAATGTAATGGCCCCTCCCCAAGGGGTGGCGCCACGAACCGCTCGCAAGGCCGCCACCATGCTCTCGCGATCCGACCAAACTTCGTCATTGGCTCCCCATGCGTTCACTTCCGCCCCGGCCGCCAGGAGTGCCGTTACGATTTCGGAATTCCTGTTTTTGGCGGCCGCTTCGTGCAGCGGGGTTCTGCCACCTGGCAGCGGAGTATTCACCTCCCCGCCTCGGCTCACAAGCGCTGTGATAACCGCCGAATTTGGATTGTGTGCAGCTGCATCGTGGAGTGGCATTCGCCCACCCGCAGCAACAGCATTCACATTGGCTCCGGCGTCCAGCAGTGCGAGGACGATTGCAGGATATTCATTGCGCGCGGCCTCGTGCAACGGGGTGACATCCACTTTGGCAGTACGGCCGCGCCGCAGAACCGATCCGGTTGCCCAAGCCTCCACGTCGCCTCCGGCCACTACCAATTCAGCAATCACGGAGGGTTCGGTGTTGTCGCGGGCGGCGTAGTGCAGAGGCGTGTAGTGGCCCAGGTTCCGTTCGTTCACGTCTAAGCCGGCATCTACGAGCAGCGTAATTACTTTGGGATCCCTAGTCCATGCTGCTGCCACATGAAGTGGAGTCGAATCGGACTCGTACGGTACCAGCATCCCCGAGTGGTTTCTGACTTGATCATATTGAACCTTTGCCTCAACCTCCGCACCGGACTCAATGCAACGGGCTACGATTTCGGCCGTTGCGTGGAGAAAGAACATCGGGCTTGGCCATTTTTCGCAGCTCGCCGGATTGGCCATTGTTCCCGAACTGTCCACCAGCGTCGGATCTGCCTCCAATTCCAGCAACTGAGCCGCAGCAGCCGGATTTTGCGCCCGTACCGCTATGTGCAGAGGTGTCTCACCACTGGTGTCGCGTGCGTTTACGTCAGCCCCAGCACGTACCAGAAACCGAATCATGGCAGGATCCCCTGAGCGTCCTGACGCCGAATGCAGCGGCGTACCACCCGCATCCTGGCGCACGTTTACGTCGGCACCCGCGTCCACAAGTACCCTGGCCGTGGCGCGGTTGTCAAAGCGTACCCCCGCGGCAACATGCAGTGGCGTGATGCCTACTCGGTCACGCACGTTCACTTCAGCGCCACCCTCCAGCAAGACCGTCGCGGCATCCGGCAACACACGCGATCCGCTTGTACCTTCCGCGACGTCATGCAGAGGCGTCGATTCTCGCCAATCACGTACGTTGGCATCAGCTCCGGCTCCGAGCAGCACTGCTATAGCGTCCGGGAGAAAATGGTGGTTCCAGTCCCCTTGACTCACCAGGGTACGCAACAACGTCTCCCCCCTACTGGTCTTGGAATTGAACCACATTCTGGCCGTCCGGCACTCTATGAGTCGGCCAACCGGCGCGACCGCGAACAGATCATAATTTCCCCAATCGCAAACCGGAAAAGTTGGCTGTGCCATCGCTGCAACTCCCGGTTCAGGAAGCGCTCCCAATTCCAGAAGCTTGTTCACAAGCTGGATACTTCTGCGTCTTGCGGCGCTCTGGAGCGCTGTCTCGCCTTGATCGTTACGCGCGTTTATGTCTGCTCCCGCTCGAACGAGCATGGCGACAGTCGCTGTGTCACGTTCGGACACAGCAAAACCCTCGGAACGCCCCCCCGTTCCAAGCTTCGGGGGTGTGTTGAAGGTACGCGGCCACCCCATTGATCGCCTTGATCTCGTACTCGTACCCACTCGATGCAAGGGCGTGTCACCGCCTTCGGCCCGTGCATTGACATCCGCACCTGCGTCCAGTAGTGCACGAACGGTGGTTAGGTTTATCTCAGCGGATGCAAGATGTAAGGGAGTAGTGCCCATGGTGTCTGGAGCGTTGATCTCCGCACCACCGGCCAGGAGGGCGCGAATGTGCTCGAGGTCGTCAACTTGGCCGGCCAACAGGTGGAGCGGAGTTTGTCCACTTGCCGCGCGCACATTTACGTCTGCACCCGCCTCAATCAGCGCTTCCATCATAGAGCCTGTGGCCGCGAACCAGTACTGAGCAGCGGTGTGCAGTGGGCTCCATCCATTCACGTCTTGCGCGTTGGGATCCGCCCCCCGTTCCAGCAACCGGGTAACGGGTTCCTCGACTCTCGATCGCATTGCAGCGTGCAGCGGCGTCTGGTTCGACACGTTGAGCGCATTCACGTCCGCGCCGGCTTCCAAGAGTAACTCGGCGGTGAGACCACGCCCACCTCGGACTGCCCAGTGCAACGGTGTGTTGCCGTCTCTGTCCCGCGCATCCAAATCCGCTCCGGCTTCCAGAAGCACGCGGGCAAAATCGTGCCCATCATTCGTTGTTGCCCGGTGCAGCGGAGTAGCGTCATACTCGTCCTTGGCTTCTGTGTCCGCGCCCGCCTTCAGCAACAAAATCGCAGCCGTGATATCTTCCCTTTCAGCCACTCGATGCAGCGGCGTCATCTTACGATCATTCCTTACGTTCGGATTCGCGCCCGCGTCCAACAGCAGGGCCAGTGCGCCGTGGTGCGGCTCCCGCCGCCCGCCCCCAAGTACCAGATCCACAAGAAACAGGCCATCGGTATTGGGAGCATTGACATCCAAGCCGGACGCTATGCATTCACGCAGCCCTTCAAAGTCAATGTATTCCCGGAACAGCCGAGAATATCAATTCTCACAATTGTGAGGCTCGGCGGACTTGCCGCGGTTATTGCGTGCCATCGGATCAGCGCCCAGCTCCAACAACCTCGAGACCACGGAATTGTAGTTATGCCATGCGATATGCAGGGGAGTGTTGCCCATGTGATCTGTGGCCTCCACATTGGCTCCGGCCGCCACCAGTGCCGCTATCAGGGATGCATTTTCGTATTCAGCCGCCTCGTGCAAGGGCGTGCGTCCCCTCAAATCTCGAGCATTCACATCTGCGCCGGCCGCCAGAAAGATCTCAAGCGCATCAGTACGGTGCGCCGAGTATAGATGCAAGGGCGTTCGACCCCATGGATCCGTCAGATTCACGTCGGCACCGGCTGCCAGAAGTGCAATAATCACTCCTTCATTCCAAGCCCCGAAAAGCGGCGTCGCGCCCTTCCAGTCCCGAGCATTGACATCTGCACCGACTTCCAAAAGCGCGGCTACTGCCGCGGTATCAGAGGCGATGTGCAATGGGGTCTCGCTGTTGTGGCTTCGAGTATTTACGTCCGCGCCCGCCTCCAGAAGCATGGCGAGTATCGCTGGACGACCAAACGCACGCTGAACATGTAGCGGAGTCTTGCCCCATTGGTCACCCGCGTTGGGGTCTGCACCCGCCTCCAGCAGGAAGGCCACAGCAGACGAATCTGCGACACGAACCGCAAAATGCAGGGGTGTCATGCCGTATTGGTAGCGTGCGTTTATGTCGTGCCCGGCTGCTAAGCACGCAGCCATTTGTTCGGGGTTGGCCGTTCTCAGGAATCCTTCGGTGCCCCAGTTTTCGCAAACGGTGGGATCAGCCACGACGCCGGCATCATTCAGCGCTAGGGGATCTGCCCCTAGATCCAGCAGCTTCTGCACCACGTCGCGGCGCGGAGTCGACCGAAAACGTCTCTCCCAGACAGCATGCAGAGGCGTGTTACCGGCATCGTCGCGCGCATTCACATCAGCCCCCGCCGCCACCAGTGCAGCCACCATGGATTCATTACCTTTTTCAGCCGCTTCGTGGAGTGCGGTCCGTCCATCCCGCGCCCGCGCGCGCACATCGGTCCCGGCTTCGGCCAAGAGCACAATAGTATCAGGATCATCCCCCCATTCTGCCGCTTCGTGTAACGGAGTCCTGTTGTCGTGGTCCCGTGCATTCGAGTTTGCCCCTGCGGCTAGCAAGGCAGCAACGCGGGCAGAAGAGCGGTGGGCAGAAGAGCGGCGGCCAACCGCCGCATGCAAGGGAGTCTTTCCTCTTCCGTCGCGTGCATTCACGTCTGCACCAGCAGCCACCAATGCAGCAACATGGGTCGGGTGATGATTTATATGCAGTATGGTTCTACTATCTCGCTCGCGAACATTTATTTCCGCTCCTGCCGCCAAAAACATAGAAACAAAGGAGCGTTTGGGAGGATGGTAGGACATGAGCAGTTTATGAAGAGGAGGTCTGCCCGAGTCGTCCCGAGAGTTCACACCCGCACCGGCGGCCAAGAGCGCGGCGACAGATTCTTTGCCATGAGTAGACGCAGCAGCATGGAGCGGTGTCTCGCCTCGGCGGTCTCGAGCCTCCAGGTCGGCACCCGCAGCCAAGAGAGCATTAATCGCAGCAGGATATTGCCTTGCTTCGTGCAGAGGAGTTCGCAAA
>VXLY01000018.1 GCA_009841335.1 Rhodothermaceae bacterium
TCCAAATACAGTGCTGAGAGTGCATTGGATGAGGCTTTACCTGTATCAGGTACGGACAAGTCTGCCCAATAAGACTGCTAGACCGGTGTGAACCCCCTTTACCCGGTTATAGGACTCCCCCGCATCGCCGACAATACTAAATCAGCCAAGGTTTGCAGGTGAGTTTTAGTGTGGCGTAGCGTCCCGTCAGAAGTAATCTCGATATCGATAGATTCAGCGAGCTGTGTCCTGACTGGTGCCGAAAGGCGCCTGGTTAAATATGCGGTAAAGCAGCGATGATACAAGTTGCTACTCTTCGAAGGGACTTCAGATCGTTCTCGCATCCACTCCACCGCTAGTGCAGTTCCGGTTCAATTCTTCACCTAATTATTTACGGATCCTGCTGTATGTGATCCACCCCGTTGCAGTGAGATCAACCTTGCCCCTTCCGGCGAAACATTTAATGTCGCTAGCGAAAAAAGTAAGTGACGATGGACAGATGTGATCCCATACAGGACAATCAAGTTCTTTCGTACATCGTACAACCCGCACCTGATAAACGATCGTATCCGCTGTGACGAGATCACTGCTCTTTATCTGTCTGATGCTTTCGACTCCGTGCATGGCGCAGGAGTATGCCCTATCAATCGCACGTGTAAAATATAGCGGGGGAGGAGATTGGTACAGCGACGAACAGTCGCTACCTGAACTGCTTTCCTACGTCCGAAACGAAACGCTGGTAAATGTGAACCCCAGACCGGATATCGTCGAGCTCTCGACTGATCGGCTATTTACCTTCCCCTATCTGTACCTGACAGGACACGGAAACGCTGTGTTCACGGAACAGGAAATCATTCGGCTTCGACAATACCTGGAGCACGGAGGATTCCTGCACATAGACGACAACTATGGACTAGACCTTCCCATCCGCCGTGAAATGGCTCGCGTATTCCCGGATCAGGAATTCGTAGAACTTCCGTTTGATCACCCCATTTACCATGCGCACTTCTCATTCCCTAACGGTCTCCCAAAAATTCATGAACATGATGGAAAACCGCCTCAGGGATTTGGACTGTTTGACCGGCACGGACGTCTGTGTGTTTTCTACAGTTACGAGAGTGATTTGGGAGATGGCTGGGAACCGGAATCGGTGCACGATCTCCCGCTGGACGTCCGGGAACCTGCCCTGAAGATGGGAACGAATATCCTGGTGTACGCTCTCACCGGTACCAGTCTAAATATCTGAATACTAACATGAATCATCTAGCGTCGCAGGATCCCAAAATCTTTGCCGCCATTGAACGTGAAGTAAGTCGGCAGAACAACGGACTGGAGCTGATTGCCTCAGAAAACTTTGTATCCCGTAGCGTCATGCAGGCTATGGGCTCTGTGTTCACCAATAAGTATGCAGAAGGATTACCCGGACGACGTTACTACGGAGGCTGCGATTTCGCAGATACGGCGGAAGATTTGGCTCGCGAACGTGCCAAACGGCTCTTTAAGTGCGACTGGGTCAACGTTCAGCCACACTCCGGCGCATCCGCTAACGCAGCGGTGTACCTGAGTTGCTTGAATCCCGGGGACACATTTCTCGGCCTGGATCTTGCTCATGGCGGTCATCTGACCCACGGAAGTCCTGTAAATTTTTCGGGAATATGGTTCAAGGCAACCTATTATGGTGTCGAACAGGATGGTCACATTGACATGAACCGCGTCCGGGAAAAAGCAAAAGCTACGCGCCCAAAGCTCATCTCAATTGGGGCTAGCGCGTACTCGCGTGACTTCGACTATGAGGCCTTTCGTGATATTGCTGATGAAGTGGGGGCACTCCTGTGGATGGATATGGCCCACCCTGCCGGACTGATTGCTGCGGGACTGCTTAACGACCCGCTGCCATACGCTCACATCGTTACCACGACAACCCATAAAACGCTTCGCGGACCACGAGGTGGAATGATCCTAGTCGGACGTGACTTTGAAAATCCATTTGGGAAAGTCGCACGGAAAAGCGGCCGTGTCCGCAACATGAGCGAACTGCTGGACTCAGCTGTGTTCCCCGGTATGCAGGGGGGACCGCTCGTGCATGTGATAGCAGCCAAAGCCGTCGCCTTTGAGGAAGCGCTTCAACCCGAATTTGAAGCATACTCGCGGCAGGTCCAACGCAATGCAGTTGCAATGGCAAACTCCTTTTTGTCGCGTGGCTACGATGTCGTAAGCGGCGGAACGGACAACCATCTTGTTCTAGTTGACCTTCGAAGCAAGAATACTACGGGCAAGGAAGCAGAGCGCGTCTTGCAGGCTGCACACATCACGGTCAATAAAAACATGGTCCCCTTTGACGATAAAAGCCCCTTCGTTACCAGTGGGATTCGTCTCGGAACCGCCGCGGTCACTACGAGAGGTTTTCAAGAAGCAGACATAGAACACACGGTTGCGCTGATTGACCATGCGTTGGGCGCACCGAATGACGAATCGGTTCGTCATGCAGTAAGGAAGGAGGTTCATTCGCTATGCACTGCTCACCCCCTGTATGATTTCGTGATCGCCTAGATGACCGGCGTGTACATTCCTTAAAGATGACAGAACTAAGGTGCGCGGGAGCAGCGGTTAGCTCTACATAACCCCGCAATTATTCATGACTTATCTCAGATGACTACAAGCACGGTCTTCGTTGCCAAGAGGTGTAAAATCCGCCCTTTGAGCAGTTCAGACTTGACGCATCCATGCGATTTCGTACCTGAACCGAGCATCTTACGCTTGGTATACTCTGGGCGTGTTTTAGGCGGATCTGACAGATGACACAAGAAAAGGTAGATTATTGGCCCTATCTGCACCAATCTGGTCTGTCCCAAAAGATTTATGACAAGGCCTTGGTGTCGGGTAGTCGCGAAACACTTCTTGACCCGGAAGGAAGACTTGTTGAGTGGCTCCTGGATATGCGGCTCCCTCTCCTGGATGGCAAAATGTCCCGTGAGATTGGCAAACTGGTTGCCAACCGATTACGCATGGCTGGAATCAGACAAGTCGCCGGTTCCGGCATTGGTGCCAGCGCCATGGTCTGCGCAACAATTAATGCATCCGGCTCACCACCCCTGCGGGGAGGACTGGTCAGAATTCAGCCCAAACCCTACGGACGCCGCCGCCTGATTGAAGGGCCACTGGATCCCACGATTCCGGTAGTAATTCTTGACGATCTCCTCAACAGCGGAGGAACTGCCAAGCGTGTCCTCAAAGAGCTCAGAAGAGAGGGATTTACGGTTGAGGGATACCTGACCATCTTCGAATTCGCATGGGGGGAAGGCCGAACGGCGCTTGAGCAGGAAGGGTTGTGGGTTGATGCGTTGATGGAATTAACCTTAGGTCAGGAAAATGCGGGCAATTCCGATTCGGCTTCACATGCCTAAAGAGAATGGCTTTCGATTGGCGAAAAACTTTTAGGCGTATTCTCAAATCAGAAACGGCCGTTGAGGTTCAGGCAGCAAGTACGCAAACACTTGCCGAGCCACGCGAGGAAACGTTGCCGGAAGGCGGCGAAATGTCCTTCCTTGACCATCTAGAGGATCTACGCTGGACAATTATAAGGGGAATCAGTGGCGTAGTCATCATGACTATCGTCGCGGCAATATTCCATAATTGGGTGGTTGATGTAATCCTCATGGGCCCCGCAAAATCGGACTTCATCACATACCAACTCCTGGGATTCGACTTTGAGGATCTAAATCTGCAAAACCGTACGGTGCCTGGCCAGTTCTTCGCGCTCATGGGTATTGTTATGGCCGTGGGACTTGTAGCCGGCTCCCCCTTCCTCATTTACTCCATCTGGAAATTTATTGAGCCTGGTCTCTATCCAAAAGAAAAAGCCGGCATGCGATTCATAGCGGCCTTTGCGACTATCTTTTTTATTATCGGCGTCTTGTTCGGCTACTTAGTGATCACGCCATTAGCATTGAATTTTTTCAACAACTTCAGTATTTCCGACACTATCCGGAACGACTTTGACATCACGCGTTATTTCAGCAGTGTGACCTGGTGGGCCTTTGGCGCCGGAATACTCTTTGAACTCCCAGTTATAATCTATTTTCTTGCAAAGCTGGGGCTTGCTACACCAGAGCGACTACGTGCCTTTCGCAAGTATGCGTTTCTAGCAGTTTTCGTGCTTGGCGCCCTCGTTACTCCTGCCGACCCTTTCTCCATGTTCGCAGCCGCCATACCGTTGTACCTGCTTTACGAAGGCTCAATACACGTGGCTACCTGGGTGGAGCGTAATCGAATTCGTGAGCTGAATAAAGCTTTTGGGGATGCACCTTAACTCAGCTGCCCCCAAACCCAAATAAGCGTTCGACCACCAAGCCCGGCGCATATAAGTGTCACCAGGATTCCAAGCCCTAAGTACCAGTGCGGTAGCGTTATGGTCTTTTGCCGCACGGCTAGGAACAGCACAAACACGGCTATAAACGGCAAAAGTAATCCATTCGCCGCCTGGGCAGCAATAATAATCTCCAAAGGGTTCCGCCCAAACAGTGCAAACACCATTCCAGTAAGCAGGACAGATATCCAGACAACCCGAAACCCTAGATGCTTTGTATCATCTGGCCATCCAAATATTTCCCGTACGCCCCAAGCGGCTGCCAAAGGGGCGGTTACTGCTGAGGTAATTCCGGCCGCAAACAGCCCCACCCCAAAAAGTATCTCCGCAAAAGGTCCTGCAGCTGGACGAATCACCGGGGCAATCGCAGCCACCGATTCGACTGCCTCAACCTCCAGAGTTGCACCGGCAAGAAGTATTGCAATAGAGATTATCCCCCCAAGCGGCAAAAAAATGGCCATACCGGTAAGCTCACGCCGCCATGCAAACTGGGGATCCTCGTGGGCCCAATACTTCTTGGCTGCACTTCCGTGTAAGAATAGATTATAGGTTACAACGGTAGTACCTACCAGCGCAATTGTACGCACCAAACTACCGTCAGGAATTCGAGGGATCATCAGCCCCTGAATTGCGGCCTGCCAATCTACCGGTGCAAGAATCACCGTGACCAGAAATACTGTACTCATAAGTGCAACTAGCCCAGCCAGCAGCTTTATTACTCTTTGCAGCTGCAAAGAGAGTGCAGCCGCCGCAAACAGACCGATGAGCAAAACTAGTACGCTTCGCGGAAGCAAGCCGCTAGTGAGACTGCTGACTCCAGCCACAGCACCGGCAATGTTACCCGCTTCGAATGCCGCAGTACCTGCCCAAAGTCCCAGAATTACCAAAGCGCTCACAATCCACCGGGTCGGCGACCGCTCGGTGTACACGCGCAGAGCTTCCCCCATGCCGAGCCTGGACCAAATCCCCGCTCCGGCCGTGAATGATTGTAGCACAAACGTGGCTCCAACAGAGAACAATAGTACCCAACCCAACGCATAGCCGAAGTCAATGCCCGCAGTGGCACAGGTCAACACCGTACCGGGGCCTACGAAAGCAGCTACAGTCAGGGAAGATGTCCCCAGTTTAAATCTGGACTGTTTCACAGCACACCAGGAGACTACTGGATGGTCCAGGTATCAGCCGCGTACAACAGCGCATCTAGATCTCCCTGACCCTGTCTCTCCGTGATTGCCGCAATCTGCTCCCACAGTAACTGTTCGTAAGTTGGGCGTTCTTCACAGTAAAATACCCCGAACGGTCTGGGCATATCCGGTCTTTGCGACATCCTGCTCACGATCCCCGCAAGCTCCAAGGATGTTTCGTCGTAAACAATGGCATCGTTTACCGAGAAGTCGCCTCCTTCTATATCGAAAACACTTGTCTTGAATCCATCCAGCCTGACACCTTGTTTGCCATTCGCAAAAAGCATAGGCTTTCCGTGCTCCAGGTA
>VXLY01000043.1 GCA_009841335.1 Rhodothermaceae bacterium
GTGAAGATGTAGAGGGTTAGGGAAGCGGAGATTCTGATACGAGTTGCAATTTGAGTTTTAATTCGCATATTTAGAATACAACATCCAGAAAACAACATTCGCATGAAGCTGCCAGATCCATTACGTTTTCCAATAGGCGCTCCCAGGGTGGGGGAAAGTTTGTCTATTCCAGAGCGTAGTGAACTCATTAGTCAAATTGAGTCTGCACCGATGCTGCTTCGTCAGGCGGTAGCCGGACTGACGGACAGTCAATTAGATACCCCTTATCGCCCTGATGGCTGGACTGTACGCCAAGTTGTACATCACATCCCTGACAGCCACCTGAATGCATACATTCGTTTTAGATGGGCTCTTACAGAGGATTTTCCACGGATCAAGGCCTATGATCAAGATGCATGGGCAGATCTCTCCGATGCGCGTCACGGTCCCGTTGAAGAATCGCTTGCACTTCTGGATGCACTGCATCCTCGCTGGTGTAGACTCATGCGGGCGATGAGCACAGGTGACTGGCAGCGTGAGGTTATGCATCCAGAGGACGGCCTGCGGACCTGTGAGAACTTTCTGACGATTTATGCATGGCATGGTCAACACCACATAGCACATATCACGGGTCTGCGTGATCGGGAAGATTGGTGGTAGATCGTGGTGCGTGTAGAGTGTTTCTTGAATTCGCTTGTATTCGTGAGACATTGACAGCCTGGCACAGAAACTGACTGGGATTAGCCTGCTGGAAGAATTGTCTCACAAGGCTCATAAAGAGACGTGCAGGCTCAGGAATGATCCTTCGAATACGGGCATTGGCCGCAGCTCATTTGAATTGTACCCGAGGATTCGGTAACAAGCAGCGGATCGCAAGTGCTGTTTTCTGGCGGGCATTATCGAATATTACCGTCAGAAACCCAGGCTACGTGTTAACAGAATTATTACTAGGGGAACAAGAAAGAATATACAAGCAACATATCCAAATGCCCAAGCGCGGTTCTTCACAACAAGTACCCCTAATAACTCCGACATACTCACGGGAATTCTTCGAATCATTCGCAAGGGAAGGAAGGTGATTACGCCACAACAATTAAATATGAGATGAGCAAGCGCTACCTGCAGGGCAGCGGCTCCCAATACACTGCCACCACTTGCCAAAACCAGTGAAGCTAATAGTGCCGTGACCGTCGTGCCAATGTTTGCACCCAGTACAAATGGGAAGATTTGTGATACGGTTACAATTCCTGCCCCAACCAAGGGCACCGTGATTGATGTTGTAATCGATGAGCTTTGCACCATTATGGTCACGAGCGTACCAAAGACGAGCGCAATCGGTGCAGGACCAAATAGGTATTTATTGATGAGTCGCTCTGAACGGCCTAGGAACAGCTTGCGCAGGAGTACCACCAGATAGCGCAAAGAAAAAAACAGGAGTAGAACACCGAGTATCAGGACCAGCACACCGGAGTCTAGCATCAAAGCGACCAGGCCACTCACCACGGGCCCAGTCATCACATCTACAAAATCAAACAACTCAGTTCCGCCCACACCCGTAACCCCGGTGGCAAGCGCAGCAGACGATTTAGACAGAAAACCAAAGAATAACTCCAGGGGAAAAAAGATCGCGACTGCCAGTAGATTGAAAAAATCATGCACTGTGGCAGCCCCCATGGCCCTGCCGAATTCGTCCTTTCTCCCGATATGGCCCAACGAAACAATGGTATTCGTCACGCTAGTACCTACGTTAGCTCCAAGCACTATCGGAATGGCACCCGCGACAGTAAGCCCTCCGCCGGCTACGGCGGATACCGCCAATGAGGTTACTGTGGAGGAGCTTTGTACTAGAGAGGTTGCAAGGATACCGATGAAGAGGGCTATGAAGGGATTGCTTGTAGTCTGGATCAGTTGTTCAGCAAACCCCTCCCCTAGTAGCTTCATTGATGTGCCCATAAGCTCTAGACTGACGAAAAAGCAAAACAGTATAGCGAGCAACCCAAGTAGCGGGAGCAATGGCGAGAGACGTTGGATTCTCGACAGGTTATTTCGGTCCGATTCTGTCATGGCAATAGAGTAGAAAAACGCCTGGTTCCTTACGCGGGGAGCCCGGCGTTACTTCAATACAACGGTGTAGAAATTTTATTTAAGGAGCGTCATTTTGCGGGTTAGGCTTTCAGTCTGCGTATTGAGACGGTATAGGTAGAGGCCGCTTGGCAGGTAGCTCGCATCGAACTGCACACGGAAAGTGCCTGCAGACTTCTGGTCGTCAACAAGAACTGCTACCTGTCGTCCCGTCACGTCCAATACTGAAAGGGTGACGTTCTGCGCACGGTCAAGGTCGAATTCGACAGTGGTAACAGGGTTGAAGGGGTTCGGGTAATTCTGAGTGAGTGAAATTTCAGAAGGTATTTCCGCTACAGAAACCTGTTCAATAGACGTCGGGACAGAGTACCCCAGTTGATCAAGTGCAGTCCATCCAAACAGCCAATTCTCGCGGCCAAAGGCGCCGATATAATCGGTTTCGGAGAAGAATTGATCGCCGTCAGGGTAGTCTGCCCTAGGGAGCGTAAAAGCGGGGCTATTACCGTGGGGTCTTGGATCAAGCAATCCTGTCCCCGTCGGGCCGCGATCAATTCCTCGTAACTTTGGATCTTCGATAGCATTTCCGTTGGCCTGTAGGTAGGTAAGTACAGCAGTCACAAAAGCGGGATCACTGCCTGCAATCCAGTCTTGGGGGGAGGTTCCGGAACCGAAATCCCACCAGATGTTGTGAGTCAGACCAAGGTCTCCGGTCTCAAATCGTTGGCGACTGTCCTCAGTCTTGGATCCTGTATTGTCAATGTCTTCAATTTGGATGGCATGTCCTCCCTTGTCCGTATTAAACTGTGTGAAGATTGAGTTATGATAGAATCCACCGGAATTATCGCGGAACATGAGCATTTCGCCGCGATCTGATTCAGGAGAAGCATCGGATCCGGGTCCAACGTACGTGACGTTATAGATTTTCGGGATAGCAAAGGGCTGGAAGTGTTCGTCGCCTCCTGCACCATCCTGCTCAGCAGCGGCCCCGGCTTTATCTGTACCCTGAAGTACAAACCAGAACTGTCCTTTACCGCGCCAGCCCTGATCCCAATCAATCGCATCGTCGGAATTAAAGGCGCTCACGAAGTACTTCAGATTGACGGTGCCTCCGAAGAATTCCACACCATCGTCACCACTGGCAAAGACCTCAATGTGCTCGAGAACTGTACCAGCACCCACACCTCCCAGTGTCAAGCCCTGGATCTCGTTGCCGTCCGACTCACCAATATTAATGCCGGTATGACGGATAGAGACGTAGCGCATAACACCAGAGTCATCATCATCCACGCTACCGCCATATTCTGCACGTGTATCCCCATCGGGCAGGAGTTCATTAACCCCCTCAACCTCCTTATAGTCACCTGCGGCATCACCTGGGTTGTTCGTTCCCGCTTGTCCCAGGATAACGATACCTCCCCAGAGGCCGCGGTCCGGGTCTTCATTGGTAAGCAAATCGGGGCTGGAGATGTTATCCTGGAACGCGGTAAAAATAATGGGTTGAGTTAGCGTCCCATCGGCAAAAATCTTGCCTCCCCGAGCGATCACGAGCGCGGAAGCATCTGGCCCCGTTCCCTCCTCAGCTTTTATAACAGTCCCGGCGTCAATGTGTAACGTCGCACCTTCTTCTACGATAACAAGGCCGTCCAGGATATAAACATTATCGGCGGTCCATCGAACTGTGTCACCTGCTTCGATGTCATGATCTGTTACCGTGACTTCTGGGCGAGACTCAACATCATCAAGTTGGGCTGCAGCTTCTCGCGAAGGGGCAAGAGTAATGAATACAGCAAGTAGAGCAGCAATAATCGTTCGCATAAGTTGTTCAACCCGTGCTTATGGGATTGAGAGTTATTCCCTGCAAGGAACAACCGGGGGAGGCTTTTCCCAAACCCGGTAATCAGAAGGCACATGTACTTCGGCAAGTACGAGGTCTGAGGGGGGAAGAGCTTGAAGGTGGTTCACGGTTAGAGGATCAATCAATGATATAGGTGATTCCGAGTCCAATCATCCTGGACCGGGAATACGAACTGTAGTCATAAATGCGACCTTTGAAGGTCTGGATCTGACGCACATCTGCGCCTAGCAAATTCTTAGCGGTGAGCTTGAGGCGCAGGTTTGCGGGCAAATCTTGCGAAATAGTTACATCCAGATCGCTCCTGGATTTTTCGAATACATCCGGGGTTGCGCCTTCCGTGACGGACAAGAGTCGATCACCGAAGACGGTATAGTAGACGCCAATCACCGTTCCCAGAGTGTAATTTTCGTAGCTTGCGTTGAGGTTGAGCAGGAACGGAGACTGTCCTTCCAGCGAGCGGGTGGTGCTGGCGTTTGGATCTGAGGCCCGGATAATGATCATCTCTTCCTCGGGGATATCCACTTCCGAGCGAACGAGCGAGAAGTTACCAGCAAGTGAAAGGTTCTTGATAACCGGTATGGTGGTCCAGGTATCCAGCCGTTTGCGGGCTTCAAGTTCAAATCCAAAGACGCGGGCATGATCTACGTTCTGGAAGGACACAAAGCGTCCTTCCCCTACGTTGCGCAGGACCCTTTCAATGGGGTCGTCAAATAGCTTGTAGAACCCACTTACAGCAAGGATTTGACCGGCGCGAGCAAACATTTCCCAGCGCACATCAAAGTTTGTTATGAGTGTGCGATTAAGAAGTGGGTTTCCCTCCTGAATATCTCCGCCAACAAAATTGAAGCTCTGAAAGGGTGCAAGCTCGCGGAAGGTTGGGCGAGCCAGTGTTCGCGTGGCTGCGAATCGAAGGTTCATACCCTCGGTAATCGCATAAATAACATTGATGGACGGAAGCCAGTCTGAATTGTCCAATAGGCCCGTTTTTAGTGAATCTGGCAGGTTTTGATCGAAGCTCTCCGTGAGCATTTCGGTTGTTTCCACTCTGGCACCTCCGACTATTTTCAACTGACGAGTGAGTGGCAGCTCAATCATCAAATAACCGGCAAGAATATCACGGGAAGCGTCGTAATTGGCACGGCTTGGTGAATTTTCCTGCAGATAGAGCCCGGCGTTATAGGCAATGATATCGCCAACATTGAGCGTGTCCAACACGCCAATATTTTCAGTTGAGAAGTATTGCTCTGAATTCCCGTCAAAGTCCCTGTAGTCAACTTCCCGTCCTTCATGATATTCAAAGCGTCGTTGCCTGAACTCCCGCTCAGAGGTGTCGTAGCGTCCGCCAAATTTGACTCGTGCTCCCAATCCTCCCCATTGTCGAAAGGGGAGGGTAAAATCCAGAATAGCGCCTTGGCTTTTTTCGCTTAGATAACGGAAGTAACGTTGTGGAGGTGGTGCGTTGCCGCCTCCAAGCGAATAGGTTGTGTCAATACCGCAAGCACCTTCCCTAATGTTCTGGGTAGAGGAGAAGAATCGAAGATCAGGTTCTTCCTGTGAATTCTGTGCAAGAGATACCTTCCATTCAATTTGGATGGGCGCAAAGCCATGTTCTCCTCTGAATTGAAAACTTTGTAGGGCCCGCTCCTCGTAGTCCAGTGTTCGTGTAATAAATGTTGCGCCTCCGGTCTGGTCACGAAAACCACTTAACAATGTAGACTGGCTGACACCACTTTGTGTGCGGAGCACAGTGAATACCAATTCGTGATTATCACTGGGTTGGAAAGCTATTGAACCGGAACCGCCCCAGGTGGCTTCGTCACTTCCTTGGATGTTTTTGAATGACGCGACCTCTTTCGGGTCTGCCTTTGTGATGATATCTAAATCTGGACCTGGGCCAAAATATGTTGTGCTGAACAGGTTCTCTATGGATGCAACATCTCCACCAATTAGTCGCCATTGACTAAATACACCATCGTCATAGTAGCTATAGCTTCTGCCATAGGTGAGACTACCGGTCAGGCCAAGTGGTTGACCAAAGAGCATTAGTCGTCCACCGGCAGCAGCGGAGAAGCTATGATTGACGGGGGTAGAGGCAAAGGAGGGCGACATAACATTGTTAAATGCCCGCGAAAAGGCATTTAAAATGTCGGCACGAGCTGTGCGAATCAGATTAGTTGTGCCACGTCGCAAGTCACGTAGGTCCGACTCGCGTGGCAATTGTTCAGTGGGATCCTTACTGTCGAGAACATCTGGTAAGGCACGCAGACCGTTGTCGTATCCAAGCCAGTCTGTATCACTGCCTGCGTAGGAGAGGAAGTTGTCAATACGGCTTGCCTGATCATCGTACGTCATTGACGCTGATACCTGCAGGGTAAATGATTCAGGGAAGGCCTTTGTCGAAACATCAACCAAACCACCACTGAAATCCCCTGGTTTGTCGGGTGTGAAGGTTTTCAGCGTTACAATGTTATCAAGGAGTGCCGCTGGGAAAAGGTCCAGCTGAAATGCTTTGCGGTCTGGATCTGCGCTGGGCAAAGTTGATCCATTCAGCGTTGTGCTCGCATAGCGATCGCCTAAGCCCCGGATATACACATAGCGGCCACCAACGACGGAGGCTCCGGTCACCTTGGTCATAGCCGCCGCCGCATCACCTGATCCAGAGCGACTGATTGATTCAGCACTGATGGCATCGCTTACAGCTACCGCCCTGGCACGCCCGCGCAGCAGGCCTACCTCAGAGCCCTCTAGGACAGTAGCGGTAACGTGCACTTCGCCATATGAGAGGGCCTCAGTGAAGAGTTCAATTTCCAACCGGGTGATTTCCCCCGCGGAGACAACAACATCCTCCACCGTAATAGTGGTGAAACCTACATAGGAAAAAACCAACGTGTATGTTCCAGGCTCGGCTACAAATTCGTACCTTCCGTTTAGGTCAGTTGCATCTCCGGTAGTGGTTCCGGCGATGACGGCAGTCGCTCCGATCAATGTTTCACCATTTTCGCCGTCAACAACAATGCCCGCTAGTGTACCGGTTTGGGCTTTGGCCGGATGAGCGAGTAGAAGCAGTAGCATCGGAAGCACCACCATTAGACCGACGCCGCGATTCTGAGGCATGAAGAATTTGAGGCTTATGAGAATAGCTCGTCAGAGTAGTTCAATTCACAGGCGGGCAATAGGATGTTACCTAAATGCAAACGTGATGTTAAATTTTTGTAACACATGATTGAATCATCAAATCCAATGATTCGTTACGGAAGTAATTCCGCTATAGTTCGAGTCTCATGATGCGTGAAACAGCTGAGAAGAAGACCATTTTGGCTTCTTCCAATAATGGTGAATCCCAGGCATTGGACCTGGAAGATTTTTCCCTTTACAACAACCGAGAGCTGAGCCTGCTGGATTTTCAGTACCGTGTGTTTGAGGAAGCGCAAGACGAGGACAATCCATTACTGGAGCGCCTAAAATTCCTCTCTATTGTCGGCTCAAATCTGGACGAGTTTTATATGGTGCGTGTGGGCGGTCTCAAGAAACAAGTTGCGAGTGGCGTAACGGATCTTTCGATTGACGGCCGAACGCCAGCCGAACAGCTCTTGGCCGTAAGGACGGAGGCGCAGCGATTGATGCAGACCGCACATGAGTATCTTTTTACAACCCTCATTCCCGAATTGGCGGCATCAGGCATCAGAATTCTGGACTACTCGGAATTAACGGCAAGGCAGAAGGAGGAGGCTACATGGAAGTACGAGCAGACAATATTTCCGGTGCTTACGCCATTGGCGGTTGACCCGTCGCATCCTTTTCCGCACATTTCGAATCTGAGCCTCAACCTGGCTGTACTGGTAAGGGATGAGTTGGGGGGTGAGCGTTTCGCGCGGGTCAAAGTGCCGAGACCGCTATCTCGTCTAATGCCGGTCATCTCCGAGCCTTTGAAGATCAAGGTAAACTCATCTACACGAAGAGTCTATTCCTTTGTATGGGTGGAACAAGTGATTGCGGCCAACCTGCAGTCGCTTTTTCCTGGGATGAAAATAGAGGCCGTACACCCATTCCGGATCACGCGCAATGCGGATCTGACTATTCAGGAACAGGAAGCAGATGATTTGCTGGAGACAATGGAGCAGGGGGTACGTCAGCGTCGCCTCGGTTCTGTACTGAGGCTTACAGTTAATCCGGACATGCCCGAACAGGTGCGATCAATTCTGATCGAAAATATGGCTACCGATGAGAATGATGTTGTGATAGTTAATGGGCCACTTGGGCTCGCGAGTTTGATGGAGCCAATATCTGAGATTGATCGATTTGACCTCAAGTATCAACCGTTCGTACCGTTTACTTCATTGAGGCTGAAATCCGAGACACGCGATGGAGATTTTTTTACAGTCGTGAGAGCACAGAATCATTTGGTCCATCATCCTTATGATTCGTTTTCGCCTGTAATAGAATTTTTGGAAGCCGCTTCGACAGATCCTAGCGTACTCGCGATCAAAATGACGCTCTATCGCGTGGGAAGTCGATCCCCAATTGTACGGGCGCTCATGAAAGCAAGGGAAAATGGCAAACAGGTCGCCGTGCTTGTTGAGGTGAAAGCCCGCTTTGATGAAGCAAGCAATATTGGTTGGGCCCGGGCGCTTGAGCGGGAAGGTGTTCACGTGATCTATGGTGTCATCGGGCTCAAGACACACACCAAGGTAGCATTGGTGATTCGGAATGAAGGAGGACATATTCGGCGATATGTGCACCTTTCTACCGGTAACTACAACAGTGTCACAGCACATATCTATGAGGATCTCGGGTTCTTTACGATTGACCCGAAAATTGGCGAGGATGCCTCAGATTTGTTCAACTTCCTGACGGGTTATTCTGAAAAACGTAACTATAGCAAGTTGGTAGTTGCTCCTATTAATTTGAGAAAACGGTTCACTGAATTGGTTCGTCGCGAAATTGATCACTGCAAGGCAGGTCGCGAGTCACATTTGATTCTAAAAACCAATGCGCTCGTGGATGGAAAAATCATTCGATTACTCTATGAAGCATCACAGGCCGGCGTCAAAATAGACTTGTTAGTTCGTGGTATATGTTGCCTCAAACCAGGGATATCCGGCGTTAGTGAGAATATCAACGTGATCAGCGTTGTCGGGCGCTTCTTGGAACACAGCCGTATTTACTACTTCACAAATGGAGGCAATGAGGAGATTTACCTTGGGAGTGCTGACCTCATGCCCCGAAATCTCAATCGACGGGTAGAACTATTATTTCCAATTCAGGATGAAGAGTACGTTCGCTATCTCCGGGATGTAGTACTTGAATCCTATCTCCGAGACACCGTTAAAGCCAGATACTTGGATGTAGACGGTGTATATAGCCGACGGGATGGATCAGGCGAGAGGCTTGCGGTCCAGGAAGAGTTGCTTCGTGTTCGTGCTGGCTGGGTGGAGGAAGAGCAACAACATCCATGGGAACTCTTTTGACATCCTGGCTGCAGATTTCTGTCTCCTGTAAGCTTGATCTGCTTCACCAGTGTTTCACGGTCGTGGTCAAGGATATAGCAGTTTGGTTTGCCAATCCCCAGAAGGCAGTCGATTAAATACTAGACGCTCGTGCAGTCGATTCTTGCGCCCTTGCCAGAACTCAATACTCTCGGGAATCACCCGAAATCCTCCCCAGTGAGGGGGACAGGGGATGTTTTCTCCAGGGTATTTCTGATTAAATCGTTGCACGTGCATTTTCAATTCTGACCTTTCGTTTAGCAGCGTACTTTGGCGGGAGGCCCAAGCCCCAATACGACTACCCCTGGGGCGTGATTGAAAGTACGTTTCACTTTCATCCCTAGTGATCCGCTCAACGTTTCCCTCTATTCTTACCTGGCGCTGGAGCGTTGACCAGTGAACAACCAGGGCTGCCCGTGGATTAGAATTCAGCTCGTTTCCTTTGCGGCTGTGGTAATTTGTGAAGAACACGAAACCACGATGATCTACGCTCTTGAGTAGAACAATTCTGCCACTCGGAACCCCATCTGGCGAGGCAGTGGCGAGTGTCATCGCCTCAGGAAGATAAATATTAGCGTCTTGAGCGAGGTCAAACCATTCCCGGAATTGCACGATTGGATCTTTGTCGGGGCTTGCGGCCGGCAAGTCCTGGATGATTTCCTGGCTGGTTTCCACAGACATAGGTATATGTGGATCGAGGCTCATAAGATAACCGGATTAGGTATGATGTTAGACGAATGGAACCTGATTAACTGCGGTCTGTTGCCGACGAGATACTCACTACGTCGCAAGGTCCGAGCAGTCACTGAGCCACTCCTATACAAATGGATGAGCTTGATACACAAGATTGCCACAAAATGACGAGATTTTCAGCGTCGGATATAAAACACCGGGGCACGCACGCAATACCACGGTTTTTTTCCGAAGTAACCCTTAGTATCATACCTCTCAACTGACACAAGAAGCTATCATGCGCAATTTTTGGATGAACCTGCTGGCCGTAGTTGTCGGCTATCTCGTAATGGCTATTGGAATCGGAGTGATTTTTAGTGTGGCTTATATGGTTATGGGGGCCGAAGGGGCGTATCAGCCGGACTCCTGGGATGTTTCCTCGGGCTGGGTAATCATGAGCATTATAGTCGGCATCTGTGTTGCTTTGGTAGCCGGTAAGGTCTGTTACTTGATTGCTCGTAATCATACCGCTACCAAGTACCTGATTGCCCTGGTTCTAGTACTGGGGGTGGTTTCTGCGATAATGATGATGATAGGAGGTGGTGGTGGAGACGAAGTTCGTGACTTCGCACCATCAGTTTTCGAGGCAACTGAGAAAAGCGTTCAACCTGTGTGGTTGAGCTGGCTAAATCCGTTAATTGGCGCAGTGGGGGTTGCGGTCGGGAGCGGCCTAGTGAAGATTTTTGGGGATCGATAGCCCGACAAAGGCCCGCTGGCCGAGCCGAATGCAGGCAGTAAGCCTGTTTTTCCGTCGTACGGACGCGCTCTTGGCGTTGTCCGAAGGCGTGGTTTGTATCAGGTGAGAATTGTTAGCTTCCAATTTCTCAGCCCGATGTTCGTTGATGCTGACAATGGGGATACGACAGAATTAGTACTGACCAAAAAATGTTCAGTGGTCGTGTCTAGCCACAAAACTTAACGGCCGAGAATTTGATACAGGATCAAGGGATAATGCGGAGCAGTATCCATTATTGGTTGGTGCACGGTAAAAGGTTATGGATCCGCTGGTTTAGAAAACTGATTTCCCACGATTCGTTGTGTGTCCATAGCAGGGCGAACATAGCCTTGGTCCGACTGTAGCGGGGGAAGCGTGATTTCCGGTATCTCAATTCTGCTGTAGGGGATTTGATCAAGAAGGTGGGCAATGCAGTTCAGCCTTGCACGGCGTTTGTCATCAGCCTCAATGACCCACCAAGGAGAATTCGGAAGGTCAGTGTGCAGAAACATTTGGTCTTTTGCTCTCGAATAGTCGGTCCAGCGAGCTCTTGATTCTATGTCCATGGGGCTGATTTTCCATTTTCTTGTTGGGTCCTCAATCCGGCGTCGGAATCTGCGTTCCTGCTCTTCAGCGCTTACGGAGAACCAGTACTTGATCAGTGTTATGCCGTTCTGGATCAACATACGTTCGAATATGGGACATTCTCGCAGAAATTCCCAGTACTCCTCTTCGGAACAGAACCCCATCACACGTTCCACGCCAGCACGGTTGTACCAACTTCGATCAAAGAGAATCATTTCTCCAGCGGCCGGCAGATGATTTGCATACCTCTGGAAGTACCACTGCGTTTTTTCGCGCTCTGTGGGTTTGGAGAGCGCTACTATGCGGCAGACCCTTGGGTTAAGCGGTTCCGTAATGCGCTTGATTGTTCCCCCCTTACCAGCCGCATCTCGGCCTTCAAACAGTACGACGATGCGTTTCTTGTTTGATTCAATATAGCGCTGAAGCCGCGCGAGTTCTACGTGTAGTTTAGCCAGTTCCGTCCTGTAGAACTTTTTACCCAGTTGCCCGTTTTTCTGCGGGGTTTCCATAGAATTGCAAGTACTTGGTGTGATTTTCTAAAATAAGTTTATTTGTTGCTTTTTAGCAAATTCTATTGTAGCTGCTCCAATTCTCTTTTCATTGTTTTTTATTTGGCAAATGAGTAAACCTGATCAAAAGCGTGATTTTGGCTTCGAAACGAGAATGCTCCATGCCGGTCATGTTCCAGATGCGGTGACTGGTTCGCGCGCTGTTCCGATCTATCAGACGACTTCATATGTCTTCGATAGCCCGCAATACGCGGCAGAGCTATTTGATTTGAAGCAGTATGGCAATATCTACACGCGAATCAATAACCCGACCACCGCCGCCTTCGAGGAGCGCATAGCTTCTTTAGAGGAAGGTGCGGGTGCAGTTGCGACTTCAAGCGGTATGGCTGCGCAGCTTGTTACAATGATGACGCTACTGGAGCCGGGGGACGAGGTCGTGGCTTCGCAACACCTATATGGTGGAACACGCACACAGTTTGTGCACACTTTTCGCAAGTTGGGAGTTACTGCCCATTTTGTGGATCCCGACGATTTTGATGCATGGGAGGCAGCAATCAACTCAAAAACGCGTGCACTTTACGCGGAGACGATCGGCAACCCTCAAGGCAGTGTAGTGGACATTTCCCGCTTGGCTGCGCTGGCCGAGTCAAACAATTGTCCGCTGATAATTGACAATACGTTTGCAACGCCTTACCTGTGTCAGCCGCTTAATCACGGGGCACACATTTCTCTACATTCAGCTACGAAGTTCGTAGGTGGCCATGGCAACTCTATTGGTGGGGTAATTATCGAATCCGGGCGGTTCGACTACAGTCACTACCCGACAATTGCAAATCCTTCACCCTCCTACCATAATCTGCGTTTCTACGATACATTTGGCCTCCATGGTTTTTTGATGAAGGCACGTGTTGAGACGGTCAGAGATACAGGTTCGTGCCTGTCGCCATTCAACGCTTTTCTTTTGATCCAGGGACTTGAGACGCTTTCAATCCGCATGGATCGTCATGTTAAGAATGCCATGGCGATTGCAAGATACCTTGAGGACGATCCGAATGTTGAGTATGTGGCCTACCCAGGATTGGAAAGTAGTCCATATCATGAACTCGCCCTCAGATATTGTCCACGTGGGCCGGGAGCTGTGTTTTCATTTGGTCTCAGAGGAGCTGATCCGCGTGGGGCCGGTAGGCGCTTCATTGAAGCGCTTAATCTGTTTTCTCACTTGGCGAATGTGGGTGATGCGCGAAGTTTAGTGATTCATCCGGCCTCAACGACACACCAGCAGCTCTCTGATGAAGAGCTTGTAGCCAGCGGCATTGATCCTGGCATGATTCGTCTTTCAATTGGACTCGAAACTGAAGAGGATTTACTATGGGATCTAGATCAGGCGCTGCGTGCGATTTGACCAGCCATTCTTTGCTTACGGCTGAGCAGAAAGCAATATACCAAGCCCCAGACTTGGTTCGTCGAACCCTCGGGTTTGCCAGTTCGGTTGCCATCGTGGGGTTATCCACGAAGCGGCAGAAAGCCAGCTATTTCGTTGCGACTTTCCTGAAGAGTAGAGGCATAAAGATAATTCCTGTGCATCCGAAGGCAGACAGGATCCTGGGAGAAAAAGTTTATCCAACACTGAAGGATATTCCTGAACCAGTAGATGTGGTGAATATATTTCGACCTTCACACGAATGTCCGATTTACGCAGCGCAAGCCGTGGATATTAATGCTAAAGTGTTCTGGCTGCAGCTTGGACTTTTCAATGAGGAAGCAGCCACGATCGCCGGTGCGGGAGGTCTTGATGTAATTATGGACCTGTGTATCAAGATGGAGTACGGTCGCTACGATGGAACTATGCGCTTCCTGGGGATGAATACAGGCGTACTAACTTCGAAGAAAGCACAGATTGGGCGCATCAGTTCGCACGAAGATGTGGATCTGTCTGAGTGTTTATTGTAGTCTGAGAACGTTGCCTGTCGGGGGTTGAGTAGCCTCGGGGATGATTGCAGGATTTAAGGCAGAATACGCTGCCTACTTGATTCAGGCCGAGATGTACAAGCGATTCCCATCATTAATGGAGCGTCAAGCACCGAAAAAGACATAGGAGGTCAGGAGTTACTCCGTATGAGAAGGTGATTTCCTGTGTTTAGTGCCAGACACATTCTCATCCCCACTGACCATATTTTGATCAGTGCAAGATTGAGCGGTGTGAACCTAACTTGCCTCTCACGAATGTGAAACCATAGTCGGGATCGCGGAAACCTGCGCTAAGACACTTTTAGGAGAAGACAACCTGGATATCCGTATACTCCTTCAGGCCTTCCTCCGCGAATTCAACTCCGACGCCAGAACGCTTTACTCCCCCAAAGGGAGCGTTGGGTTGGATCATTCCGTGCTTGTTAATCCAGACCGAGCCGCATTCCATCTGGTTTGCTATTTTTCTTGCCTCTCCTATGTCCTGGCTCCAGACCGAACCTCCTAGACCGTTGGGGTTATCGTTTGCCTTCTCAATTGCTTCATCGATTCGATGATAGCGGATAATTGGCAGAACAGGTCCAAACTGTTCCTCATCCACGAGAGGGTCTCCGTTTTCTAAGTCAGCTATGATCGTGAGCGGATAAAAATATCCCTTCCCGCCCATTTTCTGCTGTATTTCTTGGGGGTCTCCCCCCAAGAGCACACGTCCTTTGGATTTGGCGCTTTGCACCAGGTCGTCCACAATATCGTATTGCTTGCGGTTCTGAATCGGCCCCAAAACAACATCCTCGTTCACACCTTCTCCTACCTTCATGTGTCGGGCAAGATCTACCAATTCATCGCAAACATTGTCATACACATCATCATGAACATAGAGACGCTTCAATGCCGCGCAGGTTTGGCCGCTATTAATGAACGCGCCCCAGAAAAGTCCTTCGGCAATCTGCTTTGGATCAACATCTGGAAGAACAATTCCGGCATCGTTTCCACCGAGTTCAAGGGTCAGTCGCTTCATGGTTTCCGCTGAGTTCGCCATGATCTTCTGGCCAGTCGCGCAGGAGCCGGTGAAAACAATTTTGCCGATCCCCTCGTGCACTGTCATTGCGGCCCCCAATTCGTCCTTGCCCGAAATGCAGTTGACCACGCCCTTTGGCAACACTTCGTTCATGAGTTCAACCAGGCGTAGCGTGGACAAGGGCGTAAAGGGAGAGGGCTTGGATACTATCGTATTGCCCGAGAGAACAGCAGGGATGATATGCCAGATCGCAATCATTACCGGGAAGTTCCAGGGAGTAATCGAGCCTACAACACCAATTGGTTTGCGGTGAAGTTCAACCCTACCATCATCGTTGTCCTGGAGAATCTCCATCGGAAGGGAAAGGCTGGCCGTGTATTGAGTCCAGGCCATTGCGCCACCGATTTCCCAGCGTGAGCCGAGGCCGTTTAGGGGCTTACCCTGCTCCGCAGTCAGAATATGGGCGAGCTCTTCAGCATTTTCCTCAATTTTTGATGCAATTTCCAGACAAGCTGTCTGTCTTTGGGATTCGGGTACTTCGCGCCATTTTTTGAATGCTGTCTGGGCGGCTTTCACGGCATCGTCCAGATCTTTCTTTCCCGCCATTGGTGCAAGTCCAGCTACTTTTTCATTGGCGGGATTCAACACTTCAAAGCTTCGTTCGGTAGGGACCTTCTTGCCGTTAATAACAAGGTGGAATGGGTTCATCGTGGGGCTCATTAAGTTTTTCCTGCAGACATATTTCGTGTCGATTCCACAAGATAGTGCTAAATCAGTTGTCTGACAGTGAATACTCTGCTGACGGTGGGACACGGCACTAACAGAGAATTCTGGGAAGTTGATGTAGTCTCATTGAGATGGTCGTACGAGGGGCTGTGATGCCTACAAAAGTAGTAATATTAATGAGGAGAAAGATACAAGTGTATGCGGGGCTGTGAAGGTAACCTTCCACACAGAAAACACGGAAAATCTTCCTTGATGGCGTTTTTCGTTTGCGCTCGAATGATTTGTTTTCTTGATACAGCGTACTTAACTTTCACATCCGTGGAGACATCTGATGGACAAAAAAATGGACGGTAATGACCGGTAATGATGGAGTCGGCAATGACCTCCGTATGTTGCCAGAACAAATGCTGGCACTTGCGCAGCAAACGGCAGAGTTGCTAGTGCGGCGCATTGAGAATATGCCCGGAGAAGGTGCTTGGGCGGGAGAGTTCCGGCGGGATCTTGAGGATCAATTGATGAAGCCTCCACCGGAGGAGAGCCGTTCGGCCTCGCAAGTGATAGAAGAAGCCGCAAATGAGATTCTTCCAATCGCGCTGAGCTTAGACCATCCGCGGTGTTTCGGATTTATCCCTTCCCAGCCCACTTGGCCTAGTGTCCTGGCTGACTTTATGGTTGCCGGCTTTAATATCAACCAGAGCTCTTGGTTGATCTCTAGTGGTCCGAGCCAGCTAGAGCTTGTAGTCGTTGACTGGTTCCGGCGTTGGATTGGCTATCCAGAGGGTGCGGGAGGTGTATTAACGAGCGGGGGGTCGGCAGCGAACCTGGATGGTCTTGTTGCGGCGCGGGAGGCTGCGATTGATCCAGAACGAGGAGTTCTGTACATGAGCGAACAGAGCCACAGTGCACTCGTCAAAGCGGCCAGGATCATGGGGATTGGTCCAGAACGCATTCGTATGATTCCGACGGACAGGTATTTCCGAATGGATATGGATGCGTTAGTTGAGACCGTGGCTAAAGACAGAGCCGCCGGATTTAGTCCCATGGCTCTATGTGCGAACGCTGGAACGTCCAACTGTGGAGCCGTAGACCCACTGGAAGAGATGGCCGACTATTGCGAGGCCCAGGATATATGGCTCCACGTTGATGCCGCTCATGGAGGCTTTTTGCTCGTGACTGAGGAAGGTAGGGAAATCATGAGTGGGATTGAGCGTGCTGATTCAATTGTACTGGACGCACATAAGTGGTTCTTCCAACCCTATGAAGTAGGAGGCCTGATGGTCAAGGATTTGCGCACTCTTGAGTGTGCGTTTGCCGGGAAGTGCGATATTCTCCAGGACACGATTTGGGGTGCCAACCATCCAAATTTTTCGGACAGAGGTTTGCAACTAAGCCGTTCCGTTAGGGCATTGAAGATCTGGATGTCCGTTCAAACCTTCGGTATGGCCGCATTCCGGAGAGTCCAATCGAGTGGGATGGCGCTCGCGCATCGAATTGAGGAGTATGTTGAAGAAAGTGCGGTCCTAGAGATGTTGGCACCTGCTGCATTGGGGATTGCATGCTTCCGGATAAATCCCGCGGATGCTGACCTTGACAATCATGTGCTGGAAACAATCAATAGGAACGTACTCGCCCGAGTCTTCTGGGAAGACCATGCGTTCATATCGTCAACACGCCTTCGTGGAGCGTTAGCACTCAGGATGTGCGTCATCAATTACACTACGACTTGGAACGAGGTACACGAGACGTTGGAGATCATCTCAAAATTCGGGAAGGAGAGTTTAATTCGAGACTTATCTCCCCATTGATCGTGGATTATCCCGTTTCAAACGTTGCGGTGGATCAAGGATAGGTCTCACCAGCGATGCGGACGACCCGGTTCCCGTGCCGAAGTTGGTGGCGGTTTTATCTGAAATTAATGCTTGTGTAGGCTAGGAGGAGGCGGCTGCCTCATTTTTACGCGCACGTCCCTGTGCAGTCCATGCCTCACAGAGATACTTGAGTACACTGGGCTGTTGGACAGCCTCTAAGCATGTCGCGATGGTATTGGATTCATCGGCGTACTTTGGTCAATGGACTTCAAGAAGAGCTCCGGCGTAATCTGACTAGAAGGGGGAGCAATACGCGGTTTCCCCAACTTGCTTTTGTCAATGTCAATGAGCAGGGAATCCTTTATAGTTTCCTTTTGTTCAGTGCTGCGATAGCAGTGTAGCACAAACACGATGTGCTAACTCATATGTTGAACGTGCGTCGCAACAGCTATCACACCGTACAACAGTTCAAGGAGGTTTCCAAATGACGGACAAATCCAAACGCCTATGCGGCCCGGCTCTCGTCTTGACTTGTACTCTCGTGGCAGCGTGCACGAGCTATGAGTCCAGTACAGGGTCTCGAGTCATTCAGGAATTGGATGTGCAGTTGCGTGAGGTTCTTCTTCTAGGTGCAGACGAATCTGCTTCGGCCGAATACCTATTCGGGAGGCCTCGCTATGCCGTTACTGACGCTCAAGGCAGTATTTACGTGGCCGACCAAGAATTCATGAATATCCGTGTATATGACGATTCTGGCCGCTACATCCGTACACTGGGCAAGCGTGGGCAGGGGCCTATGGAATTCCAGAGCTTTGATGGACTTGCGATCAACCAGGAGCAGGAACTTATTGCTCTTGACAGGACAAATAGGCGGGTAACACGCTTCTCTACGGAAGGCCAGCTATTGTCTACGCACCCGCGACAGAGGTGGGCGTCGGCCTTTATCCGGCCATTTCGAGACGGATATCTCTCCCTGAGCCACCAGACCAGCGAGCCTGGCGATATCGACAGCCTGTTCCGGGTTTATGGGTCCGGGTTTGACAAACCAACTGTGGCGTTTGGCAGCACTGATCAGTTCGCCGACCCATATAACAAGATTGAGACATCCAAACTGGGAACAGGTACCTTTATCTTCACGGAAGGGGGCCTGTTGTATGCACCGTCCCTGTATGAAGGGAAACTCTATTTGTTTTCCGAGGCAGGAGGGCAGTGGGCTCTGACAAGCACACTAGACGGCCTCGTCAAAAAGAGGGCCTATACGGAAGTGGATAAGCCCGCCATTTACCAGAATGCCGATTTTATGATTTTTTATGCAGGAACAGAAAAGGGTGCGCGAGTGCATAATTCCAGTCTCGGTCTATTTCGTCTTCAGGATGATCGGATTGTCCACTTTACGAAGGTCGAGTTCGGAAGACAGCGCTATTTCGGCGTGGAAGTACTTGATGGAAACGGACAGCTAGTCGGTTATGGAGTCATTGAAAAAATACCGCTAACGGCTCAGGGAATAGCAAACCTGTTTCTGAAGGTAGTGTGGAAGGATGAACAGGATCGCTTCTACGTGATAGATAGAACGTATCAGCCGGTGATTCGAGTGGTGGAATTAGAGATTCGGCCAACGGACAAGACACTGGGCTAGGGCTTGTGTCCACGATAGATCGATACGTACCACCGGCAAGAGCGTAAGCACCTAACCATTTGCTTCAAGAGTAAGCGTTATTGGCCCAGTATTGGTTGATCCGGCCCAAGCCGCTCCCTTGGAAGTGGTTACGCTGGCAGAGGCAGTGGTCCCAAGCTCCATCTGTAGCGGTAGATTGGAGGCTGCCGTAGTCCTCCCATTGCAGCACGTCAACTATTGTCCACTCACCGCAGCGGGAAATGAAAATAAGGTGTGGAATCATCCACATATTCCACGCCTTTCAATCTGAATTGAATGCGGTAACTTTGAAGCTGCCAGGGACAAAAACATCTCTGTCATTGCTCACTCAACATCTCTAGTATTAATTATGCGGAAGCTTGTTATTGGTCTATTGAGCCTGTTTCGACGAGTAATTCTCCTAATTCGGAGGCTGAGTGGAAGAACTGAAGAGGACATCGCTGCACACCGGATTGTCAGTGGCAAAGCATGGGACGAATTCTGTGATTCTCTGAAAGCTGCCGGTGCTGGGTTACAGTTTCCTAGTGCGCCTCAGGATCCATTCAATCAAGCGGAAGGCTACAGGTACCTCAGCCGTATTGCGCGCGCAGGCCTAATGGCGTTCGTCGAACACGCTGATGTTCGTGCGCCTGTGCTGCATCGCGTTGTTGATGAAGTGACGAAACTTGGTGCCGACAATCCAGATAATTACTATCAAACAGCAGCTCTGGACGGGAACTATGAGTACAAGATCTTTGGACGGCGAAACACCATTGCATATTTGAGTTTTGGGACTCAGTCCGGCAACTATGGTGAGGGGCGTGGCCTGCCACCCACTGGGTATATTGAATCTGATGAGATTGAAATGGACGCTGACGGGAAGTTTGTACTGACCCTAAGCTCCAACCCTCAACCTAGAAACTGGCTACCGATGACCGCCGAAACGGGCACTCTTGTGGTACGCCAAACTTTTCTTGACCGCGCCACCGAGATTCCAGCCGATCTGAGGATTGAGCGAATTAACTGCTTAGATCATGAGCGTCGTCCTAACCCGTTAACCCCTAAAAGGCTTGATGGTGGCTTGAAAAAGGTAGGAGAACTAGTGACCGGTGCACCGTTGCTGTTTTCGAAATGGGCAAGAGATTTCCAGAAACACACCAATACACTGCCGATGTTCGATTCCGAAGTTTCACGTGCTGCCGGCGGCGATCCAAGTATCGTTTATTATCACAGTCACTGGGCAATTGCTAAGGATGAAGCTCTCTTAGTTGAAGTCACTCCCCCAGAGTGCGAGTATTGGAACTTCCAGTTAAGTAATTATTGGATGGAATCGCTAGACTACCGGCATCATCGGATTCATACGAATAAATACCTGGCACATTACAGGGATAATGGCTCTGTCAGGCTGATCATTGCCCATGAAGACCCTAGTCTACCCAACTGGTTAGAAACGGCTGGTCACTCTTCTGGAACGATGTGCTTCCGATGGGTTCGTTCACGCGAACATCCACAACCCATTACCCAATTGGTCAAGCTGAGTAGCCTTCGATCCAGCTTATGACACAGGATAGCAAGAAGGAGTTAGTGACATCTACGGATTACTCTCGCCCGTATCGCCCATTCCCCGTTAGAGCATATAATCGGTTGGGTAGAATCTTCGAGTTGCAGGGCAATCTGGAACCTGAGGAACTAATTATAAATGCACAGAAAAAAACGGGGTTGGCAGACTTGGGGGATGAAGCAGCCTTGCAATCCTTAGATGTTCTGCTCAACTCTATTAACAATGAGGCCCGTCTGAATCCCCTCGGTAAGCTGATCCAAAAATCGCGATTCAATCGTGCACTGATCCATCGCCTTCGGATCGAGGAACTACTCAAGAAGCACCCTGAAATCCATGAGATTGATCTCGGTAGAATCACGCTCATTACTGGATTACAGCGTACAGGAACGACACTTCTTCAGCGCCTATTGAATTCCAATCCAGCCATCCGTGCTTTGTCCAGTGATGAACTTCTTGAACCAGTCCCCACAAGAAATCTGAACCGAGGCACCAAGATGATCAGAAAGTTTCGATCATCTATGGCCCATCGAGCGATTTCCTATCTATCTCCGGATTTCAGGGTAGTGCACCCAATCAGTAAAAGTGAACCGGAAGAAGATGTGTTACTGCTGGATCTTTACTTTATGAGTCAATCGAATGAGGCGACGATGAACGTTCCGACCTATGCGCGATGGCTGGAAAAACAGAACCATACCCATGCCTACGAATATTTTAAAACGATGCTTAAGATTCTGTCATGGCAACATGCGGGAAAACATTGGGTGTTGAAAACTCCTCACCATATGGAGTACCTAGACGTATTCCTGAAAACATTTCCAAACGCCAATATCATACAGATCCATCGCGATCCCAGAAAAACTTTGCCATCTTTTTGCAGCATGGTTGCGCATGGCCGTGGTATATTTAGTGACCATGTGAATCCCGAAGAAATCGCAAGTCACTGGCACCGGAAGGTACTCCGAATGATTCAAGTCACCGAAACCGTTCGGTCCAAGTGCCAGACGGATCGGTTTTTGGATGTATCCTATTACAGCTTGATTGCGGACCCGATTGAACAACTTCAAAAGATCTATCAGTGGGTAGGGATGGATTTTGATGATCAGGCTGTGAAATGCGCCGAACAGTACATCAAGACGAATCCGAAGAACCGTTTTGGAAGACATTCTTACTGCTTGGAGGATTTTGGGTTAATCGAGGAGGATGTCGAAAAAAGTATTTCTGGCTACCGCCAGAAATACAAAATCCCATTCGAATAATTCATCTCGCTTATTCGAATGGGCAACTCAAGCCGAATTGAATAGATCGTGAAAAAGCAACCGACCCTAGTAGGAGACGGCACGCCTTTCAATGCACTGGTTACCGCGGTCCGAGATCTCCGAAATCAAAAGCATTCCGAAGTCGCCGTAATTCCAGAAGGTACCCGAATTGACGGCAAAACCTGCTTTGTAACGGGCGCGAATAGTGGCCTGGGAAAGGCTGCTGCTATTGAACTTGCCAGGCGTGGAGGAAATATGATTTTGGCGTGTCGTCCAGGGCACAGCGAAATTTCGCAGGAGATCGCCAATCTTTCAGGCTCCACAAATGTGGAACTAGTCGAAGTTGACCTTGCAGACATAAAATCAGTTCGGAACCTCTGCGATCTTTTGGCATCCCGTAACATCCAGATTGACATTGCTCTGTTGAATGCTGGGCTGATGCCTCCCAAGGCAAGAAAATCGCCTCAGGGGTTTGAGATCATGTTTGCAGTTCACTTCCTTTCTTCTCGCATAATAATAGATCGCTGGTTGGAGGATGGAGTGGTTCGTCCCTCAGCACATCCTGAAAAAACACCGCGAATTGTATTTGTTTCATCCGAAGCACACCGATCCTCCCACATGATTGATTTTGATCGTTTAGGGGAGTTTACAGATTACCGAATGAAAGATAGTCTCAAGTATTACGGAATTACCAAACTGCTGCAGTGTATGTATGCCATCGAACTATCTCGACATCTAAACCGAGAAGAAAGGGTCGAATTAGCTGTGCACGCTATGTGCCCAGGTGGTATCGCTTCAAATATTGCAAGAGACACACCTGTACTATTAAAGCCGGTGGTTAAGCCGCTTCTGCGGTATCTGTTACAATCTCCCGAAGAGGCGATAAATCCTGCAATTTATCTCTGCTGTTCAAAAGAGGCAGGAGCTACTACCGGAATGTATCTTCACCTAATGCAGCGAAAATCTGTCTCCCCGACTGCTTCCAATCCAGAGAATGGCTCTCTACTATGGAAAGCTAGTGCTGAGCTGATGCGGAGTATTGACTCCGCATAACCTCACGAGCCGATGCCCCACGAATTTGCTAAGTCTGTTCGTCATCTTTGGCTCCTCTGCGCTCCCAAGCCCGTGGCTGAGCGTGTTGATATGACCGGCCGGACTGTGATTGTGACGGGTGCCTCTCCCAAATCTATCGGGTACGAGACCGCCAAGGCTCTTGCTAGTTGGGGAGCAGATGTCATCGCGACCAGCCTACATGACGCTAAGACGACGGAAACATGCCTCAAGAGTGATCTGAGCAGAATTGGTGCTGATGGGACAATTTCGGTTCGCCCTCTGGACCTCTGCGATACGAACAGTGTTTCCAATTTCGCAGAATGGTTTGTCCAAGAATATGAGGGCACACTTCATGTTTTGCTGAACAACGCCGGAATCCACAAGAATATCTTCAGTCCACGACAAAAGCCGCCCCTCTCGGCTGATGGCTTTGAAATTCACTGGAGAACCAACTATTTAGGGCCTTTTCATTTGACCAATCTGTTACTTCCCAGTCTAAAACGTGGTGCTCAGGAAAGCGGCGATGCTCGAGTGATCAATGTTGCTTCTCATCTGCACGACCGAGTGAGTAACGAAGAACTGATCAATCCTACGAAGACGTACCATTCTTGGAATGCCTACGGAGCCTCAAAACTTGCACTCATTCATTTTTCATTTGAAATGAATCGACGATTTGAGAAGAAATTCAATCTGCGATCTGCTGCGCTACATCCCGGTTCAGTTCATACAAACCTTACTCAAACCCAATCAATCAATGGTCGGATCGGGCACGTGTTGAATCGTGTGAATTACGCAATGACTTCATTGGTATTGTTGCATCGCAAGTATGGAGCTCAGACTTTAATAATGTGCGCCAGCACCCCCACCTTACAAGGAGGGCGTTACTATGAGCGCTGCCGGGTAAGAAAATCAAGCAACCAGTCTAGGCAGACGTCTGCCTCGAAAGCATTATGGGGACAGTCCGAAGCCTGGCTTCAGAGCGTCACCTGAGTGCAATTCATGGGTTTCGGAGAATATATTGTTCGGACCGACCCGGTTGAAGTCAATGCCTCCGATGAGCTTGTTTGGGGGGTGCTAACAAATAAGCAAGAATATTGTGAGTGGAATTTGTTTACATCGAAAATTCAAACGGATTTTAAGATTGGATCTCCCGTACATCTTTTGGTGAGGATGGGACCTGCCAAGTTCAGGATCACCGAAACTCTATGTGCTTTCGAAAAACCCCGCCTGATCGCATGGGAAAAGAAGTTCGGCGCTCGTTGGCTACTATTCGCCAAGCGAGAGCAGCACATAGAGCCAATTAGTGATTCCACCTGTCGCTACTACAACGTTGACATTTTAAATGGGCTGCTCGCACCAGTAGTCTACCTTTGTTTTGGCAATTATATGCGCCGCGGGTTCAGAGATGTAGCCACGGGTTTAAAAGCATTTATGGAGTCTCAAGCTGGCAAGTAGATAAATCTGAAGTTCAGGGTTGAGTCTTTGGGTTGCAAGTCGAGCAAGCGGGGAAGTTCAGTTGTAAAGGTAGAGCAGGATCCGTCTTCGTTATTAGATCAATTGCTCAAGATTCTGGGACTACGGTACAGCCCCGACTGGACGCGCATAGTGGAGGAGAATGTAGCGGGGGCGGAATCGTCTCCACCGGTTTAGCCACCTTGTCCCTAACCAGCCAGCACCACTGCAGGAATTGGAACCATGAACCCCAGATGGCGGAATCGAGGGGTGTCCGAGTGAGAAAGTAGGGAGCAGGATCAGGCCAACTCTGCTTCGGAAACGGGAAAATTACACAACTGAATTGACCCAGCGTCAATTGCGACGGATCCGGTGAATCTCAGAGATCATTGGCCACCAAGAAAATGGCCCCAAACATGGGATAGAGGGATCTCCAAGCCACTGATCACTCGTTGTTTTTAGGAATCTTAAACCGTGGTGAAACCAGTGAATTGTCATCAAGGAACGTTGTAATCTGCACGATCCTCGCAAGTCCAGGACTATAAACTGTGGTTGTCTTTTCTGCTTGGCGATCTTCGTCGTGTGCCATGGTTGGATGGTTCACAACATCCATGACATCAACATTAATAGCCTGCAAGGATTCAGGGTAGCGCAACTGTCGGGGGGAGGTAGAGCTTGATAGAACGACTTGGCCTCCGGTAGTTGCAATCTCAATCTCTGCGATCGGAGTAGTTTTGACGATTCGTTGTAAATGAGAGTTCGTCTTTGCGACAGACCATCCTGCAGCCTCAGTAGTACTGATAAACGCATCAATAAGGCCAGCCTGGACGACCATTTGCTTTGAGAGTACCCCATCAAAGACTGAACGAATTTCGGCCACTCGTGATGTGTACCGGCTGGAAAGCAGATCGGCTTCACCGAAAGCAGCTAAAGCTGCGGTCATGACGGGTGAAGCATAGCTATTGTTTAATAGACCTTGTTCCTCAAAAGCCAATGCGTTACCTACCTGCACAATGCGAGGTTTGTCAATGCCGCTGACACCTACATATTTGAAGATATTCCAGTCAATTTCCCGAGTTTGGGCTGCCTGGGTGATAACAGCGTCGCTGTCAATGCCGGCGGAAAGCAGTGGAAAAAAAGCAGAGGCCTGTGGCTGCTCATCAGGATCATCCGTAAATCTAAATCTGATTGGTGTTCCGTCATCGCCACGAACACTAGTGAGATACACGACTCCCTCTGAATCAGTAATCCACAGTTCATCCAGCACCGTTTTTTCCACGATCGCATCAAAGATGGAGATGATCTCTTCGGGTGAAAGACCTTGGTCCTCAGCAGCCGCAACAAGATGTGCGGCAATGCGGGCCTGACCAGTCATTTGTTCATCCAAAAGGGCATCTAGTCCCTTGGCGACCACAGCTAAAGAAAGTTGACTCATTATATTTAGTGTTGCAGATCCAGGTGAGCGATGTGATGTATCATCTCTGATAGATCAATAAGCAAAAAGCCGACGTGTAAGCTAATTTATAATTTAACGGTCAAACAAGGAAAAAGCCCCAAGATCTATGCATAGACTGATGCTGCAATTACGATTTTCACTGATATTGATACTACTCGTATCGGGTTTTGGTGGACATGATGACCCGCTGCTTGGTTTTTCATCGGAACAGGCATCCCGACAGCTGGATCTGGAGGCCAGCTTCGATACAAAGTTGAATAAAGAAAATTTGCGGACATGGATGAAGCAAATGACCGCTGCCCCACAGCATGTCGGATCTCCACAGTCCCGCGCCAATGCAGAGTTTATGGTGCAGCTGTTTCAGTCATGGGGCTACGAGGCACAAACAGAGGTCTACCAAGTTTTGTTTCCGATTCCAATCACACGCGAATTGGAGCTCTTGTCGCCAACGCCCTTCAAAGCGAAATTACGGGAACCCGAGATTCCGGAAGATGCGAGCAGCTCAATTCGCGATAATCGTCTACCGCCGTTCAATGCGTATAGTGCCGACGGGGATGTGACCGGAGAACTTGTCTATGTAAACCAAGGCATTCCGGGTGATTATGAGGATCTTGCCCGTATGGGAATCAGTGTTGAGGGAAAGATTGTAATCGCGAGGTATGGAGGGTCTTGGCGTGGTATCAAGCCAAAGCTGGCGGCAGAGCATGGGGCAATCGGCTGTATTCTATATTCAGATCCCCGAGACGATGGATTTTTCCAAGGGGAGCCTTATCCAGAAGGCTCTTTCCGTATGGATCAAGGGGTTCAACTGGGCTCGGTTGCAGATATGCCTTTATTCCCTGGAGATCCGCTCACCCCATTTATTGGAGCAACGGATGATGCAGAGCGACTAGAACTGGAGGACGCCCCCACACTAATGCGGATTCCAGTAATGCCAATATCCTGGAGTGATGCACAACCATTTTTGGCGGCGCTGGAAGGCCCCGTTGCCCCTGCGCGCTGGCGAGGTGGGTTGCCGATCACATATCGGGTCGGTCCTGGACCGGCTCGTGTGAGGCTTAAGCTTGCATTTGATTGGTCGCTCGTACCTGCCTACAATGTGATTGCCAAACTCGAGGGGTCGGATTACCCCGACGAATGGGTTATTCGGGGCAACCATCGTGATGCATGGGTTTTTGGAGCTCAGGATCCCACCAGTGGCATGGTGGCTTTGATGGAAGAGGCACGTGCTATAGGAGAACTCGCACTGGCAGGACATCAGCCAAAGCGCACAATCGTTTACGCTGGATGGGATGCGGAAGAACCAGGGTTATTAGGATCTACCGAATGGGTAGAAGACCATGCAGACGAACTCCGCAAAAAGGCGGTCATCTACATCAATACGGACAGCAATGGACGGGGATTCTTGGGGGCAGGTGGATCACATACGCTCGAGCGCTTGGTGAATGAAGTCGCTGCCAGTGTTGAAGATCCGCAAACTGGCGTTTCTGTCGGGCAACGCATGCGTGCGCGACGGCGCGTTCAGGGCGATTCCGAGGTTGATAAGCGGGAGGATTTACGAATCTCACCATTAGGCAGTGGGTCAGACTATACGCCCTTTCTCCAACATATGGGGATTGCGAGTCTCAATATTGGATTCGGTGGAGAGAATCGAGGGGGGAGCTATCACTCCGCCTTTGATTCATTTGAGTACTATTTGCGCTTCGGGGATCCAGGATTTGAATATGGTATAGCTTTAGCAAAGGTAACCGGACGACTAACCCTGCGGGTAGCTAATGCTGAAGTTGTGCCGGTACGACTCCAGAATTTTGCGGAAAACGTACAAGGATATCTCGATGAAGTCGCTGGGCTGGCTGCGACGATGCGTCAGGAAACAGTGCGTCACAACCATATGGTAGAAACGAATTCGTTTGTGTTGGCAGCAGACCCAACCAAACAGTATGTCGCTCCAAAGATGAAGGATCCCGTTCCATACCTCAACTTTGCGCCGATCAGGAATTCGGTTGCACGCTTGGCCGCGTCTGCTCAAGCCTTTGACGAAACCTTAGCAGCACAACTGGAGAGCTTGTCTGAGGAGCAACGCATAAGCATCAATCAGCAACTAATCCAGCTTGAGCGAACGATGACCCGTGAAGAGGGGCTGCCTGGACGGCCGTGGTTTAGGCATTACATCTATGCCCCTGGCTATTACACCGGATACGGAGTAAAGACAATGCCTGGCGTTCGCGAGGCGATCGAACAGCGGGAATGGGAGGAAGTGGAAACTCAAGTGAATCTGTTAGCCGAGGTATTGAATGAAGTAGCATTGTCGATTGACCGGGCTACGAGTTCCATGAACCCTGAATGAAACTGTCCGCAAAGGCGAAGCATGTTCAGGGTACGCTTCGAGCACTTGGGTTGGATGTACATGTGGTCAAGCTTGCCGAATCGACAAGAACAGCGGCAGAGGCGGCATCTGCGGTTGGCTGTACTGTTGGGCAAATTGTAAAATCTCTCGTTTTTCGTGCAGGTGAGGGCCCCATATTGGTGTTGGCCAGTGGTGCAAATTTCGTGGACGAAGAACGACTTGCAGCCCTCGTGGGAACCCCGATTGAGCGAGCGCGAGCAGATTTTGTGCGACAGTATACGGGGTATGCTATAGGTGGTGTAGCTCCAGTCGGGCACCCTCAGCCGATCCGTACCTTCGTGGATGAAGATCTCTTGCAGTATGAAGAAGTGTGGGCGGCAGCAGGGGGCCCCTTTACAGTGTTTGCCTGTTCCCCCGATTTTCTGGCTTCACTGGGCAAGGTAACGCGTGTCAGGCGGGTTGCGGGTTGAACTGCATAAGTAACCTTATGCCGCGAAGCACGAGGTGGAGGTCTATCTGGGCTTCCGGTATCTTGTCAGCAAGTAGACTATGCCAGCCGCCTGTAATTGTAATTGCGGGGGTACTCGCTAAGGCCTCCCTGATGCGAATGATAGCCCCCATGACCGCATCGGCCGTACCATGGACGATTCCATGTTGAAGTGCCTCAACTGTAGAATGTCCCAGAGCTCCGTCCGGCAAAGAAAGCGGTATCTCGGGTAGTTGTGCTGTGTAGTTGGTCAGTGCGAGGTTGGCAATTACCGGTCCGGGCATGATTACCCCGCCGAGAAAGATTCTATTTTCATTTACAGCGTCAATGGTAAAAGCTGTGCCTGCATCAATGATGATGTGTGCCCCGGCTTTGTTGTGTGCGGCATAACATGCTGCAGCTAATCTGTCAGGGCCTAGGGTTTCGGCCGGGGTATGATCAATTTGAAGAGGGAGACTAACACCGCTGCTGACACGGAATACTGGTGTCCCTGAAAGTTGATTTATGTTTGAGAGGAGGATATCTGATTGCCGAGGCACTACGCTGCACAAGCCGATACGTGCAATCGAGGTTTCTGCCTGCCAAACAGAGATGATCTCCAAGACCTCTTCGGCAGAGTCCCTATTTGCTGCTTTCAAGAGATCATCTCCAGAAAACAAACCGATCTTGGTGCTGCTGTTGCCGATATCAATTGTAAGCCATGTAGAGCGAAACATCGCCTGCGTAGATTGTTCGGAGTCCCTGGCGAGTCTCCAAGATTAAGGCGCCAGATTCTGCAATGCCTATGAGGGTACCGATTATTTTTTCATTCACCCCGGTGATCTGACAGCTTTTTCCTACTCCCATTAAGTTCTCAGTATAGCGTTTTCGGATAAGTGCGGGATCCGTTGACAAAAGTTCAAGAATTTTCTCTAAACGCAATAGAACATTCGCCATCATAGATGCTCTATCAACATGTTGTCCTGTTGCGAGGAGCAGCGAGGTTGCAGAACCGCTCAGCTCAGGCGGGAATATGCTCTGATTTACATTCAAACCTATGCCCAGTACCATGGGAGTCACTGGTGCACCGAAGCTTTGAAGGAGTATACCACAGATTTTTCGTCCTTCCAGCAAAATGTCGTTTGGCCATTTAAGCTGTGGGTTGTTCGGTGAAACTATCTTCGCCACAGCTTCCGATACAGCGAATGCGGCAGCGAGGGGTACCATCCCTGTGACCGTATCGGAGATCGGCAGGCGCAGAATTATACTGAAGGTAAGATTCTGGCCTTTTGCAGCCTGCCAGAGACGCCCACGTCGACCATATCCATTCGTCTGATAATCTGTTAGGAAGGCGGTGCCGTGTGATGCATTTAACTGAACCGCCTCCATAGCCAACGTGTTCGTTGACGTTACGGTATGCGCATAGTGCAGAGGTCGGCCAAGATTTCGTGTGGTTAATAGTGCGCTAACCTTCTGGCCGAGCGATGTATCCGTAGAATGTGACATTACGAGCAAATAACCGCTGCTGCCTGGATGGGAGTTGCAGGGTAACACGGGCGGCCAATCGATAAGGCACCCATGCACCATCAGGTCCAGGACGAAGCTGGAGTTGGTATTGGGATGTTTCTTCAAACAGAATCGTTTGGGTATGATTACGAAAACTTAATGAGACCAGCTGTCCAGATGAATCGTCAAGCACATAAGAGGCAGATTGGATGGCTTGATTTGCACCTGGTCGGGCTGTAATGGTGATCACACGTGCGGGCTGAAACCAGTACTGGGCATCCTCTTGTATCTGGTACAAATAATCATCCTCGAACCGATCCAGCAAGTACGCGGCTTCCTCGGGTATTATTCCGTCCACCAAAGCAGATAAATCTCCCGAGTCAGTAGAGTCCGAGCCCGCAATGATAACAAATGTACCGGATGAATCTACGCGTATCAGCTGTGTTACAGAGTTGTAGGAATCCTCTCCGCGGCCTTCTGTGCGATCGAGCCGGGTATGAGGCCACTCCGATGCCCTGGAAAACGCGTCTGAGATTAGGCTTGTTTGTGTAGTGGAGAGGATTTCGAGAATCGCATCAGCAGCTTCACGTTCTTCTGCACTTGGCGGTAGTGGAGGAGAGGAGCAGGTTGCACTGGTAAATAGAAAGACGGACACGCCGAATAGCAAAAATGCCCTTAACTGAATCAGTGGACGACACATCAAATCATGAACCGGGCTGCGGAGCGTTTATCCTTCGGTACGAGATCATTATTGCTCTAGATTCGAGATCATTACTGCTCTAGATTAAGGTAACAATCCAACGGGACGAGACCGCTATTCGTTCACGGCGTAACCTTAGAGTATTATCCTCTAACCTCCAATTTCCAAACCTAAAGATTGTGAACTCGGAAGATAAGGTGCTGGGCAATCCAGTGAGCCATGGGTGAGCGGCCTTGGACAGAATTGTAACGGTAGGGGACAGCTGGATATTGGACGAATCAATCATGCAATTGTCCGACATGGAATTTACGATTTCCTCCCCATGGGCATCGATTCACACCCCTCAAATCCCAATGTAAATGTACTATTTTGTGCAAACCGGGGTATGTCAGATATTTCAATCAACCAACTGCCGTCAGCATAACCATCTGGTATACTTCCCGTAAATTTAGCTCTGTCAAGCGGTTGCTAAAAACGGATATTGCTGTGAGAAAAGTAAATGAATGATGTTCTAGGCACGGGGGCGACTGCCGCTGAGCAGCCGCGGCATCCGAACCCATGATTCCACCCAGACGGACTAAGGCAGGTCGACATTCTTTTTTGAATCGTCACACAAGTTTAGAGGAGACAAGGGAAATTGGTAGTATGCTTAAACGAAGAGTTGTATTAGTACGATAGAAGTGGATTTTGTAGTAGTTCCAAATGGATAATGGATAGCGTATCTCCCGCACCACTGCATGAAGTCACCGAAACGCGATACCTGAACTATGCTCTGTCGGTAATCACCAGTAGAGCATTGCCAGATATTCGTGACGGGCTGAAGCCGGTTCAGAGGCGTATTCTGTATGCCATGTTCACCGGGCTCCGCCTCTATCCCAATGCCCGCTATAGGAAGAGTGCCACCATTGTCGGGGACACCATGGGTAAGTACCATCCTCATGGTGACAGCGCTATCTACGACGCAATGGCGCGAATGGCGCAGACATTTGCGCTGCGCGATCCGCTGATAGATGGACATGGCAATTTTGGTTCAGTTGATGGTGATAAACCGGCGGCCATGCGGTACACGGAGGCGAAGCTGCTGCCATTGGCGATGACCCTGTTGGAAGAGTTGCGTCAAAACACCGTTCCTTTCAGGCCAAATTTTGACGGTACACTTTTAGAACCGGTGGTGCTGCCTGCACGCATCCCCAATTTGCTGGTCAACGGTGCAACGGGCATAGCAGTCGGAATGGCAACCAACATTCCACCTCACAATCTTGGTGAGGTTCTGAGCGGGGCGATATACATGGTTGAAAGCCTGCTCAGACGTTCGGATCATTCCTGGCCAGACTACACATTGGATCGACTGCTAGATCGATATATCCAGGGACCTGATTTCCCGACCGGGGGCAGCATGATGAACTCCAGAGAGGAGATCCGCAATATCTACAAGAAAGGGGAAGGGACCATTGTGCTTCGAGGGACTTACCGCGTCGAAGGCAAATCGAAAGTGGTCATCACCTCTATCCCCTACGCGATCAATAAGGGGGATCTGGTTGAGAAGATTGCGAGTCATATTGCAGACGAACGCATTCCACAAATCACGGATATTCGCGACGAGTCCACGGATGATATTCGGATTGTAATGGATCTGAAGCGTGGGGCCGATGCCAAAGTGGCCATGGGATACTTATTCAAGTATACACCCATGCAATCCCGCTTCCATGTCAATATGACATGCCTGCTCCCGACCAAGAATCCACAGATTTGTGAGCCAAAGCGAGTTAACCTGCAGACAGCTCTAGAGCACTTTCTGCTCTTCCGAATGGACGTGGTGACACGCCGACTGCGGCATGAGCTGACGCAGTTGGAGGAACGGATACACATTCTTGAAGGATTTGAGATCGTTTTTGATGACCTGGACGAGGCTATCAAGATCATTCGGGCATCAAGAAACAAAGCCGACGGCGCGCAACGGCTGAGACATCGTTTTACACTCAGCGAGGTTCAGGCAAACGCTATCCTTGAAACACGCCTGTACAAACTGTCACAGCTAGAAATAAATGCCGTACGTGAGGAACTTGAAACCAAGCGGGCCAGAGCACAGGAAATCCGCGAACTACTGGCGAATGAATTGGCCCGCTGGAAAATAGTTCGCGGCGAATTGAAGCAGGTACGACGAGAGTTTGCCACCGAGCGACGTACAGTTCTGGCCCCGGATGATGAGCGGGAGTATGAATATTCCGAAGCAGATTTCATCGTGAACGAGGACACCGTAGTCATTATCTCCCGGGCAGGCTGGATTAAACGGCAACGTTCGTATACTGATATCAATTCCATCCGTGTTCGGGAAGGCGATGAGGTTGGATGGGCGCTGGGGACAGAAACCCGCGCCAGTATAGTGCTCTGGACTAATTTTGGAAAGGCCTATACGGTAAGGGCTAACGACATTGTAAGCACTACAGGTCACGGCATCCCGCTGCAGAAGCTGTTTGATTTTAGAGATAAGGAGTGTATTATCGGGGCAACTTCCTGTGATCCACGAGTACTACGATCATCAAGCCTGGAAGAGGATAATGGAGCCGCGCCGCTCGGATACATGGTCGCCCTTACCGTGAAGGGGATGGCTATTCGACGCTCCCTGGAGGCTCTGGCCGAGGTCTCCACACGCAAGGGACGAATATGTGTACGGTTGGACGAAGAGGACGAAGTAATTGGTGCGTGGCCAGCCGCGGGAGACGAATTTGTTTGCTTAGCTTCCCGGAGTGGTCATGCATTAATATTTCCGGTTGAAGAGATTCCTCCCATCGCAGGCGCGGGAAAGGGAGTAATCGCCATGCGTATGAAACCCGAGGATACCCTGGTTGGGGCTACCTTAAGTGTAAATATGCGAGAAGGACTTGCTGTAAAAACGTCAAGAGGCCGCGAAGATATTGTTCGTCGAACCAAGTACAAACCTGTCCGCCGAGCCGGCAAAGGCTATCCAGTCATCCTGCACGGAGAGCTGGTTGATGTTCCTCCTGAACCTGTCGAGATCCCTTTACCATGAGTACTTATTCGGGGAGTGATATAGTTGTACTGGAGGGCCTCGAAGCAGTACGCAAGCGTCCGGGCATGTATATCGGCGGCACAGGAAAGCCTGGGCTACATCATCTACTCTGGGAAATTGTTGATAACAGCGTAGACGAAACGGTAAATGGGTACGCGGACTGTATTGAAGTAACGCTCCATGAGGACGGTGCGAGCGTGACCGTTACCGATAATGGACGAGGTATTCCCGTAGATATACATCCAAAGAAGAAACTCCCTGCCGTGGAAGTCATCTTTACGACCTTGCATTCCGGGGGAAAGTTTGAAGGTGATCAGTATGTGACGGCCGGTGGACTGCACGGGGTAGGGGCTTCCGTCGTCAATGCGTTGTCCAAAGAGTTGGTAGCTCGGGTAAAACGAGAAGGGAAGATATTCGAACAGCGGTTTGCGCGCGGACGCCGAACAAGTAAGCTGACGGATCTGGGGAAGCGTGTACGCGGGTCGGGAACGAGCATCTATTTTGCTCCCGATCCAAGAATTTTTGACTCGGTTAAGTTTGATGCGGCGCACATATGCGAGCAGCTTGAGATTAAAACCTATCTGAATCGGGGCCTGCGAATAGTTTTTCGTGATGAGAGCACGGACAAAGAGATTGAGTTTATGCATGAAGGCGGGATCACTGAGTATCTGGCCAGCCTGGTAAAAGCAGGAGACATACCGACAGTGCATTCCGATGTCTTTTCCATATTTCAGGACACACTGGAGAACGGGATACGATTGGAGCTGGCCCTTCAATGGACCGAATCAACAAGTGAATGTTTGCGCTCATATGTGAATGGTATTCCTACACGTGATGGTGGCACGCACGAGCAGGGATACAAGGATGCAGTTCGGACGGCAGTTCGGGCCTGGATGGATACACACAATGCCATTCCCCGGGGAATGGATGTTACGCCTGATGACATACGTGAGGGGCTTTTTGGCATTATTAACATGTTCATGTCTGATCCCCAGTTCCAGGGGCAGACCAAGGATAAGCTTAATAACCCTTCTGCACGCTCGCTCGTAGCTAGTACTGTCCGTATTGCGCTCGAACAGTTTTTAAACACCCATCCAACTGCCAGTGATGCGATTGGCACTCGTGTACTTCAGTCAGCACGGGCTCGTCTGGCAAGCCGCGCAGCTGCGCGATCAGCACGCTCAAAGGCGCGTCGGAATCGACGACTGACTCTTCCGGGAAAACTGGCAGATTGCTCTTCCATGGATCCTGCTGAGGGTGAGCTCTTTATTGTTGAGGGTGATTCAGCGGGTGGTTCGGCTAAACAGGGCAGGGATCGAAAAACTCAGGCCGTGCTTCCGCTGCGTGGTAAAGTGCTGAATGCAGAGCAGGCAACAACGAAAAAATTGCTTGACAATGCAGAGTTATCCAATGTGGTTCAGGCACTAGGCTGCGGATTGGGGAAAACACTTGAGCTGGATAAACTGCGCTATCATAAGGTGATCCTGCTCATGGATGCGGATTCAGATGGGCACCACATAGCTACGTTGTTACTGACGTTCCTTTATCGGTACATGCAGCCACTCATTGACCAAGGTCATGTATTCGTTGCAGAGCCTCCTCTGTATCGATTGGATGCCGGTAAAGAGACTCATTGGGCTCTGGACGAAACGGAGCGACATCAGATTGAGGAACGCTTGCGACGAAAAAATCCGCGTATCAAGATTGATGTGCAACGGTTCAAAGGGCTGGGCGAAATGATGCCGAAAACCCTCAAGGAAACGACGCTGGATCCAACCCGCCGCCGCCTATTGAAGATCACAATACCCGAAAAGACACGAGCGGAAACCACTATTTCCGGGCTAATGGGACGTGACGCATCTGTGCGCTATCGCTTCATCATGGAGAATGCGTATTTGGCGGAGGACCTAGATGTTTAGGAGGGTAACGATGTGCCGCTGCCATGATACTGCCTGCGGCAACCAGAATCATACCAATCACAGATAGCACGTTGGGGAAATCTCCAAAGATCAGTATTCCCCAACCTGCAGCGAACAGAATCTGAACATAGCTGATCCCCATTGCTTTTGCTGTCTGTGCCCGATGCAGGCTGCGTGTGAGAAAGATCTGGGCAATATGTGTGGCCACGCCTATACCGATTAACATCAATAACTCGACAGGAGAAGGAGCGGCTACGTCAACAACTACGAACGGGATGCAGGCAAAGGTGGATACGAAGGAGAAATAGAAAACAATTACCGAGGCATGGTCTGTTCGACGCAGTTTACGCACGCTCACAAAGGCAAGTGCGGCCAGGAGTGCCCCCAGGAGACCCACTGCAACGGAGGGTAGATGCTGCTCATTTGCAACACCACTAAAAATAAACTCGGGCTGTACCACACATATGACGCCAATTATACAGGCTAGTAATCCGGTAATTGTAGGTACGGACAGAGGCTCCCGAAGCAGGATCGCTGCAATTACAGCCGCAATGCAGGGGGACGTGTAGAAGAGTACCGTTGCTTCTGCCAGTGGGAGCGTAATGAGCGTCCAAAAGAAGCACATCAATGCGCCAAATCCTGTAAGGCCCCGAAAGATCAATAACTTCTTGTTGACCCCCCACAGAGGGATGCCGACCATACGTACCCACCAGTAGCCCAATATTGCTCCGACTGCGCTCCTGAAAAGAACGATCTGCCCCGTTGGTATGGTCGGGGCAACGAGCTTTGCCATCAAAGACATGAGGCTGAAGAAGAACACGGCCACTATCATGTATCGGATCCCGACCGGAATCCAGATGGCCCGCTGACTAGCCGGCACCTTCATGAATCGCATACTGGAGCGATAAAGATGTATTCCACACAGGTCGCCCGAAACGGGTCAATTCTCGTGTGCGGGCAGTCACATTTGACCGGTTAGCCATCGTTATCACTATTGTTGTTCGCCGTGGTTCAGAGTGGTCCGAGCGCATGAGAGAGGTGTGTGGAGCTTTTCAGATGCTCACACAGTGATCGTAGCGAGCAGACGATCAACAAGATCAGTAACCGTAATGCCGTCGGCCTCAGCGTTAAAATTGGCTATGACTCGATGACGCAGTACTGCGATGGCCAATGCCTGGACATCACTAATTAGGGGAGTCAGCCTGCCGTCCATTGCAGCTAATGCTTTTGCCCCCAGAATCAGATACTGCGAAGCTCTCGGCCCCGCTCCATAAGCGATGTAATTGTTAACAAAGTCAGGAGCATCTTCGCGATTGGGGCGAGTATTTGTGACCAGACGCACAGCATACTCAATCACATTGTTAGCAACCGGAAGCTGGCGAACAAGGTCCTGGTAGTTCAGCAACTCAGATTGGGACATCGCTGGCTGTACAATCGTAGCTTGGGCTGCTGTTGTTGAGCGAACCACTTCCACTTCCTGGTCAAAGGAGGGGTAGTCGAGCCAAAGATTCAGCATAAACCGATCGAGTTGAGCCTCGGGCAGCGGGTACGTACCTTCTTGTTCAATGGGGTTCTGTGTGGCCAAAACAAAGAACGGTTCATCCAGCGAGAAGGTGGTTCCACCAGCGGTTACGCGGTGTTCTTGCATGGCTTCCAGGAGTGCGGCCTGGGTTTTTGGGGGCGTGCGGTTCACTTCGTCTGCCAATACAACATTGGCAAAAATAGGACCCTTAACAAATCGGAATACACGCTTACCGGTCCGGCGATCTTCCTCAATGATCTCGGTGCCTGTTATGTCACCTGGCATCAAGTCAGGGGTGAATTGAATTCTTGTAAAATCCAGCTTCAGTGCTTTTGCAAGTGTGCGGATGAGAAGCGTCTTTGCAAGGCCGGGTACACCAATGAGTAAAACGTGCCCTCGCGCCAAAAGGCATACCAATACGTCTCGTATGATCTCTTTCTGTCCGACAATGACTTTCGAAATCTCTCTCTCCAGACGCTTACACGCTGTCGGTAAGGCCTCTGCGAGTGCAGGGTAAGCTTCTTCCGGTTGCGGATCTCCGATGCTGACTGCTCTTGCCATGAACTGTTAGTTACTAGCTGTAGTGCTATCAAATTTTGAACTCATGTCGGAGGCAGTGCCATGCAGTTCAACAAACACCTCCTCTCTCAGGAGATCTAACCAGCGACGCATTTCTTCCGCGCGCTTGGTTTCCAATGCCAAGCTCTCTATACGGGCATAATCGGTCTCTATGTCAACGCGGTGCGTGGAAACCTTGCGATGAAGAAGTACGATGTGCCAGGCCTGATTTCCATCCAGCAGCGTAACTTCTGCTGGTTGACTGATCTCTCCAAGATCCAATGTGTCGGTGGTCGCTTTCCAGTCAGCTCCAAGAACATCTACGAAAAGATCTCTTTCGCCTGTAGTGGGATCCATTACACGTCCTCCAATCTCGGCAGATATCTCTTCCTCTGAATGCCGCCTTGCAATAAGCTCAAACGGAATATTGTATGTTAGAATCGAATCGCGGAGCACGGTAAGCTCTGAGATAGCGTTAGTGGGATCTGACCTTGATCGGTCAATATTAATAAGAATATGACTGAAATCAACCACATCGCCCACCCGCTCATTGACGCGAAGAATATGGTAGCCAAAAGGGCTCTTGAATGGTTGGGAAAGCTCTCCCGGATCAATTCTTGCGGCGATGGCAGCGAATTCGGGGACCAGATCCCCCAAAGCCATACTCTCGTATCGCCCGCCAGTCTGAGCAGATCCAATATCCTCCGAGTACTTCCGTGCCAGGCTTTCAAGTGTACTTACGCCGGTAACGATTGAATCTCGTATTACTCCAATAATTTCGAGTGCTTCCTGCTCCGCCTCGGGCAAAATTTCCGGATACTTCACCACATGCGAGACGCGCACAATAGGGGGGAGCACCGGCAGAGAATCAGTCGGAAACTGCGCGAACCATTCTCTGACCTCAGTAGGCGTAATCCGAAGGCCTCGCATTTTTGTGCTTTGAAACTGATCAGAGAGAATCTGATCTCGAATCTGATCCCGTAGATCGGCCCGGATCTGAACGAGGCTTTTGCCATAAAGATCTTCCAGCCTGACTTGGCTACCCAGCTGCTGGATCATGGCGTTAATGCGTTGATTCAGCGCCTGATCTACCTGATCCTCGGTAACAACAATGTTTGTATCCCGTCTTGCATGTTCGGCGAGTACAGACTGATCTATCAGCTGCTGGAGGGTTTGATACCAAATATCGTCACTGTATTCCAATTCCTGTTGCTGTACAATGCTGGTTACAATGCCATCAATCTCCGATTTCAGGATGATCTTGTTCTCTCCGACAATGGCAACGATTTCATCTACAACGGTCCCCTGTGCCAGACCTTGATAACAGGGCAAGGTCAACAAGACGATTAGGGCGATTGGTCGGGCGAACCTAATATTTTGAGGCATGCGAGGAGCTGCAATGGAGGCGGACAGTGAACACTGCTATAACGGATGGCATGCGAAAATTAGTGAACGCCGCCGGGCACGGAATAAAGAATTGCATCCTCACCATCACCTGATTTCTATATCCTCACTGGACTCGGCCTGTGCGCGCAGGGCCTGAACGCTGCGCGCATAGTTCTGTTTCCTGATATGAATGACCAACTGCTGCTGAACGATATCTTTGACCCACGGTAATTCCGGAATCGTGCCCGCCGGTACACGATCTATCACCTGCAGAAAATGATATTCATCATCAACCCCGATTATCTGGGGCTGTGTGCCCTCTGAGAATCGTTGCAGGAGTGCTCGAACCTCAGGTTGACTGTTAAAGAGTTTGGCTTCGGGAAAATAATTCTGGTTCAGAGCATGCCGATCGGCTGATGAGATGTCAAACCGGTCAATCAACGCTGTAAAGACAGAATCAGCGCTTATATCCGGGGTTTGCAAGAGAATGCTTCTGGCCAGTCTAAGAGAGTCCAAGTTTGGATTGACGAGATAGCGGACATGCACGAATGGTTCAAGTAGACGCAAATACTCCTTGTTACGCTCGTAGTAGTCCACTATTTCGGACTGGGGAACTTCATTGGTGACCTGGTTCTGATATTCGGAGATGAGTGCTTCAATGAGGACGGCGCGGGCACTTTCGTTCAGGCGGGCTTCTATATCCTCTCGGGCAGACAACTGTAGTCGTGATGCTTCCTGGTACAGAAGCTCGTCAGTGATCCATTGATCGATGATCAAGTGACGCGTGTTACTGGTGTCCGAACCAGTGGTCAGGCCGGCCATTCGGGCGTCGATATCCGCTTGTAAGAGGTAAGTGTCACCTACCCTGGCAACGAAGTCATCGGGCGGATCCAATTGTTGGCATGCAGCGGTGGCAAACAAAAGCAGGACGCAGGCCCTAAGCCGGTTTCTCATAAACGCTGGTACGCCGTAGCTAAACGATCCGGGAATGTTTTAACACGATATTTTGAGCGCAATCTCATGTGAAGGTTTTGCTCAAGCACGATCTGAATATCGGCCATGACCTCTGTACGGGCTTCCTCAAATGTCTTGGGGCGTGGAGGTTCACTTCCATCCATAAACAGCACAAGTCGACGATTGTGTGCTGAGACTATGCTGGTATGTTCTCCGGTGGACAGGTTTAAGGCCCGATCATAAACACTGTTGGTAAGCCCGGGGACAAGCACCGTATCCAGTTGCAGATTCCAAGTTGAATCAGAGGCAATTTTTTCGACCAAATCTGCCCAGGTTCTGCCTTCATCCAGCCAGTCAACAGCTTCGATCAGTACCGAGTCAGCAGCTCCTGAAATCTCCAAGAGACGATATCTTTCCGGCCATTGATAGCGTTCAATGTTGGCGTTAAAGTGATTCAGCAGACGCAGGGTATCCGCCGAGGATGCATTCCAAACCGAATCCTCCATGATTTTGAATATTGTGAGCCCTTCCTCAAAGTTCTGCATGATCTCTCTGAACCCTGTGTCGGATTTCTCGAGTTCAAACGCGCGGTACGCGAGTGCTTTATCGTTAAGGAATGCATCCACATAAATCAATGATTGCGTAAATGCGGTTGGACCATAGCCAACGGTATTGGTCTGTTGGGCTGCAAAGTTTGCAAACTGTTTGAGGGTATATGACGAATCTGCAAGTGTAACCAGAGGCATGGCTTCTGCAGAGTCAATTGCTGCCAATTCCCCCAGATATTGTTGTACCGAGTCTCTCTGAATTCCACCAAGCAGCCTGGACAGCAACAGCGTATCGACGGAGATTGTATAGAGCTCTCTTGATGACCGTGCTAACGCCGTCTCTGCTTCTCGCATACGAGGGAGAGCTCGGGCCATATTTGCAAGCTCATCGTACATTTCATCTAGTGTTCTAAATGAATCAACCTGGTCTAGCCTAATGATGTGCAGTCCATATTGAGATTCAATCACATCGGACATCTGACCAATCTCTTCCAAGGCAAATGCGGCATCATGGAAACTTTTATCCCAATTAGGGTCATGGTATGAGATTGCCGGCTGTAGGGATCCTCCACTTCGGGCGCTGCCGCGATCCTCTGAATGTGCCCTTGCCAGATCATCAAATGACGCTCCTTCGTCAAGCAAAGCCTTCAGGCTGTCCATTCTTGCACGAACCTTTGCTGAATCAGAGGGAGTCTCTTCGAGAAATCGGAGCATAATGTGTGACACATGATAACCCGGCTTGGCGTCCTCGCGGCCATGGACCTTGATTAGGTGATAACCATAAGCGCTTCTGACCACATCCGATATCTCTCCGACAGGAGTGCCGTACGCGGCGTCTTCAAAAGGTTTGATCATCTCTCCAGCGCTGAATGGCCCGAGGTCTCCCCTGAAACCCCGTTTCGAGTTTTCGCTGGAAGCTGTCCGATCCTCTGATTGTCGGTACGCGAGGTCACCAAAATTCACGCCCTGAGCCAGTGAGTCTCGCAATGCCGTGATCCTGTCCCATGCTCTGAGGGTATCTGCAGGTGAAGCCCCCTGGGGTAAAACGATCATTATGTGGCTGGCGTGAACGAAATGTTTACGCTTTTCGTAGAGATCCTCTACAATGGGAGTAACGATCTCATTGTCTATCAGGTACGGTTTGGCGAACGATGAACGATACTCGTTGATTTCGGACTGAATACCTGGATCTTCAAAATAACCAGCGCCCTCCGCCTCTTTGAGTTTAATGAGGAAGTTGACGTAACGCCTCAAAAAATCAGTGTATTCCGGCAATGAATCTTGACTTGCAACCTCTGCGCTCCCGACAGTTTTGGCGTATTCACGCTCGAAATCTGCCAAGGTAAAAGCTTCACCATCAATTTCTGCCACCACGATGTCCTGCGCAAAAGCAATTGGAGCTGAGAGCATTGCTGCAATCAATGCAATGCGGCGTGCTGTTTTCATAGGTATACTCAGGGATTTTGAAGAAAAGTCGATTACACCACGGTTAACCGTAACGGTTCCCCATGAATCCATTATGGGTTCTAGTGGGTTCTAGCGGTTCATTTCATTGTATATACCGAGAATGTCTGTCATTCGCGTAAGGTTTGCTCCAAGTCCTACTGGTTATTTGCATATAGGTGGCCTTAGGACTGCCCTTTACTGCTATCTGTTTGCTCGCAGTCAAGGTGGAAAACTGGTTTTGCGTATTGAGGATACCGATCGTACTCGATTTGTCAAGGACGCTGAGGACGATATAGTTCAAAACCTGGCATGGTGCGGATTGGACGTAGATGAAAGTCCAATGTTGGGAGGCCCCTTTGCTCCTTATCGCCAATCAGAGCGTCAGAATTTATATCGCAAACATGCGGAGTCACTGGTGGACTCGGGGCACGCGTACTATGCCTTTGATTCGTCAGACTCGATTGCAGAACTGCGAAAAAGAAACAAAGCCTACGACGCAAGTACCCGATTACAAATGGATAATAGCCTGACCCATCCAAAAGAGGTGGTCAGTATGCGACTGGAGTCGGGCGAGGAGTACGTCGTGAGGCTATGCGTTCCCGAGGACGTAACAATTCAGTTTGACGACTTGATCAAGGGAGCAGTTAAAGTAGATTCTGCGAATATCGACGATCAGGTTCTGGTCAAGTCAGACGGCATGCCAACTTATCATCTGGCAAATGTGGTTGATGACCATCACATGGCTATCACTCATGTAATCCGGGGCGATGAGTGGATTCCTTCTACGCCTAAGCATATTCTGCTTTATCAGGCGTTTGGTTGGCAGCCGCCTGCAATGGCTCATCTGCCATTGATCCTGAGTCCGACGGGAGGGAAGCTTTCCAAGAGAAGCGCACAGCGGCAGGGTATCCCGATCAATGTGAGTGATTATCTGTCAAAGGGATATGAGCCACAAGCGGTAATCAATTTCCTTGCCCTTCTGGGGTGGAATCCCGGGACCGAGGATGAAGTATTTACATTGGAAGAGCTAGTGTCGACGTTTTCGCTTGGGCGGGTTGGCTCCGCACCGGCAAAATTCGATCTGGATAAGTTGAACTGGTTCAATGCCCAGCATCTTCGACGTCTGGATATTGAGGTGTTACTGGAGCGGGTTAGGCCATTTCTGGAAGAGCATGGAATAGCCGTACAGGATGCCTATATACGTAAGGTCTGTTTACTGGTCCACGATCGCTTGCAGCACGCCAAGGATTTGGCCACCAACTTCTCCTATTGCTTTGCAGATCCCGTTACTTTTGATCCAAAGGGTGTCAAGAAGCGATGGAAATCGGACGCTGCCAGTCTAGTAAATGACTATTCCACTCGTTTGGATGCACTTACTTCGTTTAGCGAAGACGCTCTGGAATTTGAACTTCGAGATTTAGCTGCGAGTCGCAAGGTTGGGGCAGGGCGGATTATTCATCCGGTTCGACTTGCCGTTAGCGGCACAACAGCCGGTCCAGGATTATTTGCGCTTCTTCGTGTACTTGGGCAGCGAACATGCGTGCGCCGACTGCGGAATGCAGTCACGAAGCTTGGGTGATGGTGCTTATAGAATATCCCGAAACCTACGCTGTCATCCGCCTTTCACCTGAAGACGAGATGCCTTTCTGGGCTACCCGTGGTCGTTTTACCTCAATCACCCGGGCGCCTGGAGAGCTCTCAGTGATATGTCCAGAACATTCCGTTCCACCAACCCAACATGCCGAACGCGGATGGTATCTATTAGGTTGTGATGGCCCGTTTAGTTTTGATACAGTAGGCATTCTGGCCGAGCTTACAGCTGTTTTGTCCAAGGCGAATATTCCGCTACTTGCCGTAGCCACATACGATACCGACTTCATTTTGACACGCGACCAGACTGCAGCACGAGTTGCGCTCCAAAATGCCGGCCACGAGGTAGTTTCCAAGGGCTACGCTGAAGGGGCTGTATCAAAAGAATAAGCGTTTTGCAGATGTCCACTACCGCAACAGATTCTTGCTGATATCTACCTATTTCGTACATCGGTAAGGAACATGCTGCTCATCCGTTATATTGGCAGAACCGTCGAATTGAGCTGAAATAATTCAAGTCGGAGTATAGGAACATTCTGACGGAGTAAAGACTAGAAACCGACCGACAGGGATAGGGGGTTGATTGTTTTCGTGAGTTGCCAGGTTAACGCAAGCGAGATAGCCAAAGATCGGTGAATTCTTGCCCAAAAACGAATAGGATGACTAGATCAGACACCTTCATATGTTAATAGCGCCGGTGTCCACTGCGTCTACCTAACGACTAAAAAGACAGATTTTGACCGAAGCAGGTGGACAGATTTACGGTGATACGCTCAGTGACGCAATGAGCAAGCTTAATAATAAGACCCATGTTGAGTTCAAGGGGGTCAGCAAGAGCTACGACGGACGCACAGTGGTCGTCAAGGATCTAGACCTTAGCATACGCACAGGCGAGTTTGTGACATTACTGGGGCCGTCAGGATCTGGCAAGACGACGATCCTGATGATGCTTGCCGGTTTCCAGACTCCCACAGCGGGCGAAATATTACTTGATGGGCAGCCCATTCACAACATGCCGGCGCGCAAGCGTGGGATTGGGATGGTGTTCCAGAACTATGCGCTGTTCCCACATATGACTGTTGGTGCGAATCTGGCGTTCCCGTTGGAGGTACGTCGCATGGGTACCGAGGAACGTAGCGAGCGGGTTGAGCGGGTTTTGCGCCTAGTTCGGCTGGAAGGATTTGCCGACCGCAAACCAAGCCAGCTTTCCGGTGGTCAACAGCAGCGGGTTGCAATCGCCCGGGCCCTAGTCTTTGAGCCCTCTTTAGTGCTAATGGATGAGCCCCTGGGGGCACTTGATCGCAGTCTGCGCGACGAGATGCAATATGAGATACGTCGCATCCATCGTACATTGGGAGTAACTGTGGTCTATGTTACGCACGATCAGCAGGAGGCTATGGTCATGTCGGACCGGATCGCAGTGCTGCGTAAAGGCATCGTTGAACAGATTGCAATGCCCGAAGGGTTGTACGAAGAACCCACAAGCAGTTTTGTTGCCAGTTTCATTGGTGAGAGCAATCAACTCCATGGACGCATTCTGGGAATGTCAGAGGAGGATAATGTCTACGAAGTAGAAACTGGTGGTGAGATGATTCATGCGCTAAAAGTGGAACCATGCAACGTGGGAGACGACGTCACGCTCTCAATTCGCCCTGAGCGAGTCAAGATCAATCCAGAGGCAGGTCGTTACACGAACGAAGTGGATGCCACTGTGGAGGATCTAACGTTCCTGGGCAATCAACTGCGCGTACGCCTGGCCACATGCGGTCGGGAGGACTTCATTGCCACAATTCCAAATATTGTGGGACATGGAGGGTGGATCACGGGAGACTCTGTTCGCCTTGGATGGACGACTGTTGATTGCCGTGCCCTCAACCATGAGCAGTTTTCTGATTAGAAGAAAAGTCATGAATTATTGCACGAAATCATTTGCTTTCTTGTTTGTCGTCCTCCTGTTTGTTGCCGGGTGTGGAACGGATGAGTCGCGTTCAGTCACGGCGGTTTCTTGGGGAGGTTCATACGGACGAGCCATCAATGAGGGTGTGAATATTCCCTTCGCTGAGGAGAGCGGTATTGGCGTTGTAGTCGAAGATTATAACGGAGGTCTTGCGCAGATACGTGCCCAAGTAGAAATCGGGGAGATTCACTGGGATTTGGTGGATCTGGAGATAGCTCATGCAGTGCGGGGATGTGACGAGGGACTCCTGGAACGCTTGGATATCAACCAACTACCGCCCAGCCCCGATGGGATACCAGCTGCCGAAGATTTTTTGGCAGGAACCTTTACCGATTGTGGAATGGGCACGTTTTTCTGGTCAATGGTGTATGCCTATAATGAGGAGAATATCCTTTCTGAGACGAAGCCCAGCACGATGGCTGACTTTTTCGACCTGAATACCTTTCCTGGTCGTCGAGGAATGAGGCGCGTCCCACAAATGAATATTGAATTTGCGTTGATTGCCGATGGGGTGCCGCTGGACCAGGTCTATGCTACCATGGGTACTCCCGATGGGCTTGATCGTGCCTTTGCTAAGCTTGACATGATCAAGGAGGACGTTATCTGGTGGGAGGCGGGTGCCCAGCCACCTCAAATGCTGGCAGACGGAGAGGTGATCATGTCCACTGCATATAACGGCCGCATTTTCAATGCACAGGTGCTTGAGGATCAGCCGTTTGTGATCGTGTGGCATGGACAGCTTCTTTCCATTGGGCAAATGGTGATCGTTGCAGGTACTCCTCGACTTGATGAGGCCTTGGAATATCTCAAGTTTGCAAGCACTCCTGAAGCTATGTCGCGCGTATCCAACCGGATCTCATATTCACCTGCGCGTAGGTCGGGAGCATCGCTAGTGGCAACTCATGTGACCACCGGCATAGAAATGGAGCCACACATGCCAGCAAGCCCCGCCAATGCGGCGCATGCTGTACACTATGACTGGTCTTGGTGGGCTGATCATCAGGACGAATTGAACGAGCGGTTTAGTGCATGGCTGGCCCAATAAAGCTGTCCGGTGGTCCAGGATACCGTGCGAAGTTACGAGCGCTTGGTCTTGTTGCTCCACTTTTGATCTTCATTGTAGTAACCTTCGTTGCCCCTTTAGGGACGATGTTGGTACGTAGTGTCTACGATCCCGTTGTCGCCGACGCATTTCCTGAAACGCTGGAATTACTTGATGATTGGGATGGATCGGAACTACCGCAAGAAGCTGTATATGCCATGGCGGCCAGGGAGATTAAGCGGGCGGGAACTGAGCGCACGCTTGGTCAGGTAGCTAGTAGAGTCAACCGGGTGCAGGGGGGACTTCGAAGTGCGATAACGCGCACCGAGCGAGAACTGCGAGACATTGAGCAGGGGCCTTGGCGCGAGTCAATGACGGCCATTGACTCCGTCTGGGCTGATCCCGGAATCTGGTACGCAATCAAGACAACAGGAGAACGTTTCACAGCGCGTCATTACTGGAATGCTCTGGATCTGCAAAGCCTGCCTGATGGTTCGGTGGTCAGGCAGCCTGAGGATCGGCGTATCTATCTACGACTGCTTTGGCGGACTCTGATGATTAGCGGCCTCATTACGCTGCTGAGTCTGATTTTAGGCTATCCGATAGCCCATTTGATTGCGTGCTCGTCGCCCAGTCGTGCGAATTTACTGCTGATCCTGGTACTGGTCCCATTCTGGACCTCACTTCTGGTACGCACGACTGCATGGATTGTGTTGCTGCAGACACAGGGGGTTCTGAACGAATTTCTAGTTACGATTGGTCTGATCAGCGATGGCGGACGTTTGGCCATGATCTACAATATGACGGGGACTATCGTAGCCATGACCCATGTACTCCTTCCATTCATGGTTTTACCACTCTATTCGGTAATGAGCTCAATCCCCTCAACCCAGATGGACGCAGCAGCCTCGCTTGGTGCGACACCGTTGCAGGCATTTCTACGCGTCTACTGGCCGCAGTCACTACCTGGCGTGGGGGCAGGTGGTCTTCTCGTCTTCATCTTGGCGATCGGATACTATATCACCCCTGCACTGGTGGGGGGAAGTGATGGGCAGTTGATTTCTAATATGATTGCCTATCACATGCAAACCTCACTCAACTGGGGGCTGGCTGCTGCATTGGGAGGCGTGCTGTTATTGATCGTACTGGTCCTCTATGCTGTGTACGAACGGCTTCTCGGTGTTGAGAAAATTGGATTGGGAGGATGATGGGTGCCGCGCGACTAAATCTAGGCCGAATTGCTTACCTGGGATTTTGCACAATCGTATTTGTATTCCTGGTGGCTCCCATCATTGTTATCGTTCCCCTCAGTTTCAATGCTGAGCCGTACTTCACATTCACTGAGGGAATGTTACGCCTTGATCCAGATGCTTGGTCGCTGAGATGGTACCGCGAGATCATTCAAAGCGAGGCCTGGGTAAGGAGTTTAGTTAACAGCATGTTCATTGGTACTAGTGCGACAGTACTGGCCACGGTTCTTGGTACCGTGGCAGCACTGGGACTCGCAGGTTCAGCTATACCTGCACGCCGGGTGATCATGGGCGTCATTATTTCGCCTATGGTCACTCCAGTGATTATCGCTGCAGCCGGAATGTTTTTCTTCTATTCGGGGCTTGGATTGGGACAGACTTATGTGAGTATCATCTTGGCTCATGCGGCGCTGGGTGTCCCCTTTGTCGTTGTAACGGTCACTGCGACATTGGCCGGCTACGATCCTAATTTAAATAATGCGGCGGCAAGCTTGGGGGCGGGTCCGTGGACCATTTTCCGGCGCGTACAATTTCCCTTGATCTCTCCTGGGGTGATCTCGGGTGCTCTTTTTGCCTTTGCAGTATCGTTCGATGAGGTTGTTGTGGTATTGTTCATGGCCGGGGTTGAGCAACGTACGATTCCGCGTCAGATGTGGTCGGGGATTAGAGAGCAGATCAGCCCGGCGATTCTGGCGGTCGCTACTTTCCTCGTTGTATTTGCAGTACTTCTACTGCTCACAGTAAACTGGTTGAGACGCAGAGGAGAAGGTGGCGCCTGATTTCTGGAAGGCGTGAAGCCAGGATACGTATTTTGCTATAAGCAAGTCCAATTCCTAACGGGCATGGGTTTCGAGCCTTAAAACCTGATTCTAAGATGGAAGAGTGCCTGTGACCACGTACGCCATTGGTAATTCTGAGACTATTTGTGCCTGCTTCCCCGTCTTTGGTTGCATTAACCACAAAATTGAGGCCTGCTAAATTCAATTATTCTCCACATTCACGGGATTTGCAAGAAGCTTACCCCTTTCGCGCAACAAAACTCGCCAAGTTTGATAGACGCCATTATATCCGAATAATATCTTCACTTCGGATATGTCGAGTTCGCTATGATGGTACTTCGTTCATTATCGTAGAATTGTCCGTGGACCATTCTCCAACTGTTGTAAAAACTCCTTAATGAAAGCGCTCGTCAAGGAAAAAGCCGACGTTGGTTTGTGGTTGAAGGACGTGCCCGAGCCAGAGCTTGGCATCAGTGACGTCCTGATCAAAGTAAAACGCGCTGCCATCTGCGGCACCGACATGCATATTTACAACTGGGACGACTGGGCCCAGAACACAATCCCCGTTCCCATGGTGGTTGGTCACGAGTTCGTCGGTGAGATTGTCAAGGTCGGTTCTAACGTCATTGATTTTCACCCCGGCCAGATCGTCTCAGGTGAAGGTCACGTGGTTTGCAGTCGCTGCCGCAACTGTATGGCGGGTCACAGGCATCTGTGTGCACATGCCAGTGGTATCGGTGTGAACTGGCCAGGCGCCTTCGCAGAATATGTGGCACTGCCAATGTCCAACGTGTGGGAACACCGGCCTGGCATCGACCTTGATGTGGCCTCGCTTTTTGATCCATTGGGCAATGCCGTCCACACTGCCCTTCAATGGGACCTGCTCGGTGAAGATGTGCTGATCACCGGTGCCGGGCCAATTGGCTCGATGGCTGCCGCTGTTTGTCGTCATGCCGGCGCACGCCATGTGGTGATCACTGATGTGGTTCCGGAACGACTGGAGACCGCCAAAAAACTTGGTGCCACCCGCACGGTTGATGTTCGTAATCAAAACCTGAAAGATGTGCAGGCTGAACTCGGAATGATCGAGGGTTTTGATGTGGGGCTTGAGATGTCCGGCAATAGCACGGCCCTCAACGATCTGATCGAGAACATGTGTCATGGTGGTAAGGTCTCCATTCTAGGAATTCAGACCAAAGGTGCTGAGATCAACTGGGAGACCGTCATCTTCAATATGCTGACGATCAAGGGCATTTACGGCCGTGAGATGTATGCAACTTGGTATAAAATGTCTGTTATGGTTGAAAATGGGCTGGATATTTCGCCGGTGATCACACACCGTTTGCCGTATCAGGAATTCCAGGAGGGGTTTGATCTGATGAATGCGGGCGAAGCCAGCAAAGTTGTTTTAAACTGGGAAGCGTGAGGATACGCAATGCATGGAGATTTTAAAGATCATCTGACCGGCATGCTGAACGGTATCAGGGAAGCAGGCCTTTATAAAAACGAACGCCAGATCACCACACCGCAGGGTGCGAGGGTCGGCATCTCTGACGGCAGTGAAGTTATCAACCTATGTGCCAATAATTATCTGGGCCTCGCCCAGCATCAGGAAGTCAGCGCTGCTGCAATGCAGGGCCTGAATGAGTGGGGTTACGGCATGGCTTCCGTACGCTTCATCTGCGGGACACAAACCCTGCACAAGCAGCTTGAAGACGTGTTGAGTGACTTCCTAGGGGCCGAAGACACCATTCTTTACCCGAGCTGCTTTGACGCCAACGGTGGCCTGTATGAAACCATTCTCGGTCCGGAAGACGCGGTGTTCTCGGATGAGCTCAATCACGCTAGCATCATTGACGGGATTCGACTCTCAAAAGCAAAACGCTACCGCTACAAGAACAACAATATGGAAGACCTTGAAGCCAAGCTAAAGGAAGCTGACGCACGGTATAAGCTGATCACTACCGACGGTGTCTTCTCCATGGACGGTTATTTCGCTCAACTCGATAAGGTCTGTGATCTTGCTGAAGAATACAATGCACTTGTGCATTTTGATGACTGCCATGCAACCGGCTTTGTCGGTGCAAGCGGCAAGGGAACGCATGAGCATTGCGGCGTAATCGACCGGGTTGATATTATCACCGGCACGCTTGGCAAAGCGCTGGGCGGCGCAAGCGGTGGTTTCACCAGTGGCCGCAAGGAAATCATTGAACTGCTACGCCAGCGTTCTCGGCCTTACCTTTTCTCAAATACTGTTGCCCCGCCTGTTGTGGCAGGTGCACTCAAGGCCATTGAGCTTGTGACCCGATCTAGTGACTTGCGCGAACAGCTTGCAGAAAATACAGCCTATTTCCGGCAGGGTATGGAAGCACTTGGCTTCGACCTGCTCCCGGGCGTACACCCGATTGTACCCGTCATGCTTTATGATGCAGCTTTGGCTGCCAAGTTTGCTGACGAGATGCTGAAACGCGGCATCTATGTGGTTGCTTTTTCTTATCCCGTAGTTCCAAACGGCAAGGCCCGTATTCGCACGCAGATGTCAGCCGCCCTGACCCGTGAAGAACTAGACCAAGCCATCGCCGCTTTTGGTGACGTGAAACGTCAGTTGGGCATCTAAGCCGACTGAGACGGGTGGCAGAGGTACTACCCCCTGCCAAGATGAGTGAATCGAATCTGGTCAGCCCCGAATTATTCAGACGATAACAGGCTTGGGGTTATGCTTGAAGGGGATACTTGTAGCTAGTGTGAGAGCCGATGTAGGTCGCATCACGCGGCACGGCCTGCGAGTTCTTCCTCAATCAAGGCCCTAGTCTGTCTGGGATCAGCTT
>VXLY01000022.1:0-49695 GCA_009841335.1 Rhodothermaceae bacterium
TTCGTATAATGTACGTCATAATTCGTTAAAAGTTACAGTTTGAGTTATAATTTCCAAAGATTTGGTCGCGTAGATGAGCACATACGATAAGCATATGCCCCCCCCCGAATTTCAGATCAAAGACTATATGGACTGGTGACAACCTGCATATTATGCGGGGGATCGACTCCGAAACTATCGACCTCATTTATCTCGATCCACCGTTCAACAGCAAGGCGAACTACGCTGCTCCGATTGGCAGCACTGCTGCTGGCGCAGCCTTCAAAGACACATGGTCACTGGATGATCTTGATTTAGAATGGATACGAAAAATCCAGTTCCGAGAACCAGCATTGCATCGGGTTATCAATGCTGCTATGACAGACAGCGACAAGTCCTATCTGGTCTATATGGCAATACGTTTGTTGGAAATGAAGCGTATTCTCAGATCAACTGGCAGCATTTATTTACACTGTGATCCTACTATGAGTCATTACTTGAAACTGGTTATGGATGCGATCTTTGGTAGGAAGAATTTCAGGAATGAAATTGCTTGGCATTATGGCGGTAGGGGTGCAAAAGCTATATCTAAGCAATTTGCTCGAAACAAGGATGTAATTTTGTACTATTCCGTGAACGACAGCAATCAAACATTTAATAAACAGAGAATCCCGTACAGGTATTCCGTGGAAGAAGCTCGTAAGCGGGGATTTAGAAAAGACGAAAACGGAAAATGGTTTAAGACAAGTCCTAGGGGAGATTATACGGATAAGTCCATTGAGCGGCTTCGAAAGGAAGGAAGAATCTATGAGACAAGGACTGGCAATATCAGAATCAAATACTTTCTAGATCAGGATGATCATGGAATAATTGAATATAAATTAGCGGGTGATACATGGTTCGACATTCCCGATGCTATGCACATGTCCAAAAAGGAGCGCACAGGTTATCCGACTCAAAAGCCGTTGGCTTTACTGAATAGAATTATAGAGGCTTCCACTAACAGAGGGGACGTAGTTTTTGATCCGTTTTGTGGCTGTGCAACTACCTGTGTAGCCGCAGATGCACTTGGACGTGAATGGATTGGTATTGATATATCAGAGAAGGCATATGAACTCGTGAATGTCCGGCTCCGTAAAAGTCAAGGAGCACAGTTCTATGAAGACGGGAGTAAACAATCTTCTTTTCTCGAAGAAGTCAAACACCGTAAGGATATACCGCAACGTACTGATCTAGGTAAGATACCACGATACAACTGCATTGAGAACAAGAGAAAGCTATTCGGAGACCAGGAAGGAAAATGCAACTGGTGTAATGTTGAGTTCTCGATTCAGAATTTAGAAGTAGATCATATCGTTGCCAAGTCAAAAGGAGGCACGGATCATATCGATAATTTACAGCTTCTATGTTCCCATTGTAACCGAGTTAAAGGAGATCGAGGCATGGAATACATGATGAAACTACGTAGCCATCTACGATTAGCAGCCTAATCAAAATGACCGATACAGATCATCCTGATAAACAACGACCTATTCCTAAACAGGATAAATCCCGTATAGAGGAATTGATGGATCAGCCTTGTACGAACCCTCGGTACGGGGGATTAACGATACGCGAAGCTACACGAAAGATCCTTTTACGTGGGAAATCCAAGCCTGAAATTATGCGAAAACCCAAATAATGAGTTACAGCTTGGAATATAATTCCCATTACAAACGGATTGTACTGACGGGGAGTGAAAGATGGATCACTCCAAAGGAGCGGGTGCCTTTAACATGGCCATAGAAGATGAGTAACGGACGAATTCACTTTCGCCTTTATAACTTGGAGTGATTGGCAGAACATTGAGCGAAGAATCCTCAAACTTGTTTGCGTTCCTCCTCCACCCATTGAACAATCAACTGTCTTCAGTCGTTGCCCACGATACCCAATCACATGAACTCACACTCAATGCTTAGTCAGATATTGGAAATAGGATGCATCTGTGTACTGATCTTGGCCGGTACCTCAACTGTTAATGCACAGACAGGAATCGTTGAATTCACGGAAGCGTATCGGATAGGAGATGAGGGGGCAGGTGACTCTATTTTATTCGGAAATGTTGTTTCTATGGCTGTGGACTCTCAGGGACGGCTATATCTCACGGATTTTATGGGAAACAAGAGCATTCAATTGTTTTCACCAGATGGTGTGCCTATTCGCGAAATTGGTCGGGAGGGTGGCGGCCCGGGAGAATTTGAGTTTACACCCACCGTGCACATAGGCCCGGGCGATACCCTGTATGCATGGGAAACAAATAAATTTCGTCTCACCACATTCTCTCCTGAGAACCAGTCGCTTGTTTCAAGCAATACGATTGGGAATCCTGGCTCCCGTGATCCCCGCCCCCTTAGATTTCTGGGAGCCGTAAATCAAGGGTATCTGATGGAGTTTTCAGGCTCCTATATACCTGGATCACTAGTGCAGTATGACATGGGCCACTTCGCCAAAGTCGTAACTTGGGACCGCAACGCCCCAGATGATCGTATGGCCCAACTTCCAAGTGCTAACTATGTGGTTTTTGATGCGAGTTCGATTTCTGGTTTTTCTGGTTCTGGAGTCCGCTTTTTGCCTTATTCTGCCAGACCTAATTATGTACTAAGTGCAGATCAGATTCTATACTATGGTATGAGCGATGCCATTCAATTAACCGGAACTACACTGGAAGGCGAAGATGTGCACAAAATCTCCCTCCCCCACACTCCTGTTCCCGTCTCCGCGTCCGAGCGGGAATCTGGGGCTGGCCGCATCCAGCATGAACAACTTCGCAAGGATGTAATTGCGAATATACCGGAGCATAAACCGGCCTACGCACGGCTAATGTCGGATGACGCAGGACATATATGGATGTGGCTGAGCAAGCCTGAAAATGAGCAGACGAGCACATGGCTCGTAGTGAACGCCCTGGGCGAAACGGTGGCCACCGCACAAGTTCCAGATGGCATGCGCTTGATGGCGGTACGCGGAGGCCGTGCTTATGGGAGTCAGACTGACGAAAATTCTGGGGTGCCAATTGTCATTGCATGGGAGATCTCCTGGTAGAAAGTGCATCTGGAAGCGTGGTTAGCCTCGCTCTATTGCGCGGGGCCTATAGTCTGTGTGGACCGACTCATCTCCGCGGCACTTGCTCTGTTTTGGAGTATGCTGAATGAGAAGCAGAAACGTTTGTTCGCTGGCAGACTTCCCTCTTGCGGGACGTGGCGGGGGCCGATGCCCTGCGAAAATCCTGGGACTGAGTTGTAATAACGTTCGGAAGGGGCGTCTTGAACTATCTACTGCAACGTGGAGACACATCGGATTCGGAGACTTGGTGGCGGGCGCATACCAGTTGAAAAATCCATTGTGGTTGCTCGACTGCTTAAACTGATCCAGCCGGAGATCACGGCGATCCCATGGGGGCCTGTTGAGGATCCGCCGTTCGCTGTCAAAGCTGACGGTGGCCTTATCCGAGGACGGCATTGAGAATTGTCCGACGACGGTCAGATGGTGGCTTCGTGCTCTTGGATACTCAATGCGCATAAATCTAACGTGCCTCAGTCGATCCTCGCTGCTTGGAGCAGTAATAAATTTTCCTAAATGAATGGACGGCCAGTGTGAGAAAACAATTCCAATCATCCCCGTTGAATCGTTGTCTTCGCCAACTGCTAGTAAAACTCCAGATGGTTCGTGAGTCTTGGGCTGATCTTCCAGAGCTGCAAGGCACAGAGTCCCCGAATAATCGTTAATGCCCGTACTATGTGGCGTGTTTTCACCAATAGAGTCTGATTCGTGGCCAGCATCCAAACAAACGGCAATATTCCATCAGATTGGAACACCCCACTGGTGAAAGTGAGTGACCTAACCGTTCAGATCCAGAGAAACACCATTATCCGTGATGTCCATTTTAAGCTATATCCAGGTACCATCACCGGACTCATTGGACCCAATGGTTGCGGAAAAACCACATTACTGCGAACCATTTGCGGATATTTGCCCTACCAAGGATCAATACTCCTGAAAAACCGACGTCTTACTGACTGGTCGCGACGACAATTGGCCCGCGAGGTTGCCTCCGTTCGACAGGCACCCTCATTGTCCTTCGATTTTACGGTTAAGGAAGTCGTTCTCCTCGGACTGTTGCCGCGAAAAGCATGGCTGGAGGGCGTATCTGACCAAGACCGTACATCGCTGAAAACTGTACTTGAACAGGTGGGGCTCTCCGGTTTTTCCGAAAGATCACTCCATTCTCTCAGCGGGGGCGAACGCCAACGTGCCTACCTGGCCCAGGCAATACTGCAGGACTCCGAACTCCTACTTCTTGATGAGCCTACCAGTCATCTAGATATTTGTCATCAGCACCACTTCCTCAATCTGATTAAAGAATTGGCACACAAAGGAAAAACTGTTCTTGCTGTCTTTCACGATCTTGGCCTGGCAACAAGATTTTCCGACCAACTACTCGTTTTAAACGAGGGGCGACTAGTGGCAGAAGGTTACCCCAAAAGTGTTCTAACAGAGGAACTGCTGTCAGAGGTGTTCGGCATGCATGCCAAGATCGCCCAGTATGAGCACGGACAGTGGGAAATCATCTACGAGCGTCCCGTAAAGTAATGACCACTCTTCAATAATATTCATCCCAGTGCTGTGAATGATACATCCATCCGTGGACCCTGTCTCATGCTGAACAAACACGAAAGCTCTGTCACGCTGACTCTTCACAGAATTATGTTAATGTAAAATCTAGCCTACAACATGGATCCCAGGCTGACTCCAAAATGAAAATCTATACACGTACAGGGGACGACGGAACTACCGGCTTATTCGGTGGAAATCGTGTACCCAAGAATCATCCACGTATACAGGCCATGGGGGCGGTGGACGAAACCAATGCAGCACTCGGAGCCGCCCGCGCTATGCTGCCCGCCGAGGCAGAACCCATGCGTGCGCTGATTTTGCATCTCCAACACGAACTCTTCGTTCTCGGTGCGGACCTGGCAACTCCTGCCGAATCAAGAGCTAGCGTTCCGCGTATTCAAGCTGAGCACATCAAGTCACTGGAAGAAGCTATTGATTCCTGGGAGATGGAACTTGAGCCCCTCAAGTACTTTATACTGCCCGGAGGCACCCAAGCGGCCGCTATGTTACATCTATCCCGCGTAATATGCCGTCGTGCAGAACGCTCACTTGTAGAGGCGCTTGATACTATTTCGCATAATTCTTACGTTCTCGGGTACCTGAATCGATTATCCGATCTGCTATTCATACTTGCCCGACGTGCAAACCATGATGTGGGACTGCCGGACGTCAGATGGATTCCGTAAACCAATAGCAGCCAGAGAACCCGACAGTTCCCCGTAATGATGCGAAAACCCGCTGTACGGCTCGCACTTTGTCTCCTCGCGTTGTTAGTAATCCAACTGCCGCACAGTGCTCGCATCAAGGACAGACCTGCTGCACTCCCCCTTATTGAACGTGACGCATTTGGCATTCCCACATCTGGACTTGATAGGCATGCCTCCACAGTTCAGCGCAACCAGTCCCTTGAATCAATCATGAGTGACTGGAAGGTGCCCAGAGAAAAACAGCATATAGCTTTTCAGCAGGCCGAGGCATTCATCGACTTTCGGAAGATAGGCAGAGGCGATTCATTGTATACCTATACCGACTCAAGCGGTTTGGCTGAGTTTGTAGTCTATAAACCCAGCATTAAAGAATTCCTTGTCTTTGACTTTAAGGATTCCGTATGGGTCCACGAAGGATCTCTCACCTCACGTAAGATTGTACGGCGTGCATCTGGTACCATTGAAAAGGGTAGTTCCCTGTTTCAGACCATCCAGGAATCTGGCCTGAATCAACAGTTAGCCCTAAACCTGAGTGAGATTTTCGCTTGGCAGGTTAGTTTTTTTCATCTACTCCCCGGAGACGAATTCTCGATCCTTTTTGAGGGTGAAAACATTCATGGACAATCCATCGGAACAGAGATCAAGGCTGCCCGCTTCCGCCACGCGGACCAGGATCACTTCGCATTCTATTTTCCTGAGGACGGAATAAGCGGATTCTACGACGAGGAGGGGCGCCCATCAGAACGTCCGTTCTTGCGTGCACCCGTAGAGTTCAGCCGGATATCGTCTCAGTACAGTCGAAGGCGGTTCCATCCCATTCAAAGACGCTACAAGCCACATCTCGGTACGGATTTCGTCGCACCAACAGGAACGCCTATAGTTGCTACCGCGAATGGTACAGTGACCAACGCAGGGTACGCAGGCGGCAACGGCAATTACGTCAAAATTCGACATAACGATGTTTACTCTACGGGATATCTCCACATGTCCCGTATAAAAAGCGGGATCCGCCCCGGAGTGCGTGTTCAACAAGGTGATGTAATTGGATATGTCGGCAGTACAGGCCTGGCCACAGACCCCCATGTCTGCTATCGCTTCTGGAAGAATGGCCAGCAGGTTGATGCAATGAGAGTGGAGATGCCGAAATCAGAACCCCTGCCCGACACTATTCTGCCAAGATTCTTCGCGGTCAGAGACAAACTATGGAAACAATTACCGAACACCCCCGAAGATCAACTAACCTCCGAAACGATTGCGGGGCCTAGTGACTGAGAGCATTACTGACTCCTCAGCATCACCAAGTTGAAAAGTCAATTTATACTCCCCCGGAACCAGGTAATAGACGCCATTTTCTCCGGGTTCAATTGTCTCATCATCTTCCCCCATCAACGCATCCGCAGAAGCTTCGTCTGCCGAGAGATCATAGGAGAGGAAGTTCAGACCATGCTCAGCCTCATCTGTGATCGTGCGAAGACGTTCACCCTCTTCCCCTTCAACCTGTACAGTAATCTGCCCCGCTGATCCGGCCCAGTAGGTGATTATGACCTCCGGCTCATTGTAATCTGCCCACCAAACAAATCTACTGCCCCAAAAGGAGCTTCGCGTGATTTCTGGTGGCGTATGAACCGTCAAAGCCTTCGCAATGGTTTCAGGAGTCAGACGCTGCAGCGCTGCAATATCTGCACGGTAAATTGATCGACCATGCGTACCTGCCAGCAAGTGCTTTCTGCGTGCCTGGATCTTCAGATCGTGAACCGGCGCATGTGGCAGTCCTTTCTGCATGGACATAAAGGACGCCCCGTCATCTATGGATACGTACAAGCCATTATCCGTGCCCAGAAAGAGCAGGTCTGGATTTTCCGGATCTTCGAGAATAACATTTACTGGCTCCATGGGCAATCCTGCGTGTATCGCCTCCCATGTCTGCCCATAATCGTCCGAGCGATAGACATACGGCGCAAAATGATCCCACCGGTATCCGTTGAGCGTCACATACACACGCCCCAACTCATGATTGGAGGCTTCCACACGACTTACCCACAGCTCCCCCCAATCTTCCCCCGTGATATTCTCCCATGTATAGCCCCCATCTCTTGATACATGTACAAGGCCGTCATCTGAACCAACATACAGCAGTCCAAATCGCAGCGGCGACTCATCAATGGTAGTCAATGTACCATACGGTACATCACCCCTCCGCCCCCCACGCGTTAAATCGCTCGAAAGGGTTTCCCAGTCATCCCCCCGGTTAAAAGAGCGATGAAGCTTGTTGGATCCATAATAAAGAACATCCTGGTTATGCCTGGACAAATGAATGGGGGTCTGCCAATTGAAACGCAGTGGGCGTTCACCCAGCGTGTGGCGTGGACGAATTGAACTTCGGCTTCCTGTGGAAGTCTCTATGCGCTGATAGAATCCAAACTGCGAGCCTGTATATATTATATCGTTCGTGCGCGTATCTACTTCCACCTGCATGCCATCACCGCCCAGATACCGATCGTACGGATACGCGCCACTCGCATGCCAACCTGTTGACGCCGTGTAATTATGTGGTCCACCCCATACGCCGTTATCCTGAAGCCCCCCATAAACATGATAGGGCGTTTGATCGTCCACACCAATGGCATAGAACTGCCCGACGGATGGTGTATTTCCTTTGAACCAGGATGTGCCATCATCATACGTGATATTCAGCCCTCCATCATTGCCGTCAATCAGATGACCTGGACGAGACGGATTTACCCATAGTGCCTGGTGGTCTGCATGTACACTTGGTCCGCCGATGGACTCCCAGGTAGCTCCACCATCGCTAGATGCCAGGAAAGGAACGCCCAATATGTAAATCCGCTCAACATCATGTGGAGCAACGCGGATTTCTCCGAAGTAGTATCCATACGAATTGTACATCCTATCCAGGTAATTCTCATGTGTTCGTGTCCACGACGCACCCCCGTCATCTGATCGATAGACTTCCGCTCCTATAACGGGCGTATCAAACAGCTCCCGGTTAGCATCCTCCACATACCATACCAAATGCACTGGCTCGAGTGTACCTTCTTCAACCATGCCCCGAATTACTTCCGCACTGTATTGTGGTCCAAAGTTATTGTCCTCCAGGTACTCTGCTATGGTTTCATCATCCAGCGCCAGAAACTCATCCACGCTCATGGTGCGAAGCGCCTCGCGCGTGAGCGCCGGGGTTTCTTCTTCATCTTCTGCGGGGCGTCGAGCCTGATTATCTACAAGGGCATATAGTATTTCTGGGTTTCCCGGAAAAATATCCAAACCAATACGCCCAACTGTATCCCCACTTGGCAGTCCTTCCGCCGATAGCCGATCCCAGGAATCGCCTCCGTCAGTTGATTTCCAGATGCCCGATCCGCTTCCACCCTCGACAAAATTCCATGCCCGCCGCTCCCTATGCCAACCAGCTGCATACAGTATGTCTGGATTAGTCGGATCAATGACTAGGTCAATCACACCGGCTTTATCCGAGATATAAAGTGTTTTGGTCCAAGTTTCTCCACCATCACTGCTCTTGTAAACGCCTCTGTGCGGGTTCGGTGAATAGAGCGCACCCACCGCGGCAACCCAAAGCGTTTGTGGGTCGGTCGGATGTAAGATAATCCGCCCAATCCTGTGTGTATCACTTAGGCCCATGTGCTCCCAGGATTCGCCGCGATCCCGGGATCTGTAGACTCCGGTACCGGCATAAGACGATCGGCTGGAGTTGTTTTCTCCAGTACCTACCCAAATGACCTCGTCGCGTGCCCAATCAACAGCAATGTCCCCCAATGTCATAGATGCCTCCTGGTCAAAAAGGGGCTCAAAAGAAATCCCATTTGTTTCGCTGCGCCATAGTCCCCCAGAGGCATAAGCGACGTACATGTGCACGGGATCAAGGGGATTGGCATCAATGTCCACGATGCGCCCGCTCATTACTGTCGGCCCAACGTTATCAAACCCAACGTTAGAGACCAGTGATTGTCGCGCCTCCTGGATGCGAAGAGAAAAACTGTTCAGTCGTTCGGCAGCAGGCGTCGGAGCCATTGCCGATGGCATCTCCGGCACCTGGGCGAGTGATACCTGGGATAGGAAAATCAGAATAAAAAGAGCAGACAGCAAGAACCGCATAGGACAGCCGATTGAGTGAACCCCTAAGTTACAATCAATGGCCCGAACGATCTGCTTCTTTCCGGTTGATGCCTTCCGAGAAGTTGAATATCGGCTGAGTTCTGGACATACGCCACCACAAGCGCACACGAATTAAGACATGACGCTCCCAAATCAGCAGCTAGTGACCAGGATATGTCGATTAATCGTCTGCTTCTGCCAGACGCTCGAGCCGTCGGAATGAAATTCTGTCACGGGCCTCTTCGCAAACCGACATAGAGGCACCGTCTCCCGAGATCGCAACAAGGAATCGATCTGCCACCCATGAATGTAGCTCACAGGATTCGTGCCCCTGATCGCGATGATATTTCTCATAGCTTGGGTACTCCCCCCTGCGACTATGAAAAATACTCGTACGCTCAAAGCCGCGATCACTTTCTCTATCAATCTCTTCACCTATCCAGTCAGCCATGGCATGGGCCGCGATCCCACTCAGGAATGCCAGATCAGCAATCACAATCGTTACTTCTTGCTCTTCATCCTCGTATTGTCCACTCACACTTGAGAGTCCAGTACCAAAGTCGATTGTCTGCCCCTCCGTTAAGTTCAAGGGAACCCCGTCAAGTCTGTTGGGCAGTAATTCCTCCAGTTCCCTCCAATTTATCGGTGAACGCCTTGCTCCTTCTTCCAATTCACCGATCAATAGATTACCCTGCGCCATCAACGCATCTTCATCTCCAAACGACAAATCTTCATTCCTATCGTCATCTTCCGAATACATTGGCGCGTCATTCTCATCTACTGCATCTTGTGCATCTTCAGATACCGAATCTTCCTCCTCAAGTGTGACTTGACAACCTGTGGACAGAAAAAAGAAAACGATTGCAGCTAACACCTTTGGCCGCGCTGGATTGGTTAAGTGATTTTTCATTGTCCCTTCCGTTGGTGAAGACCGTCTGCCTGCTACTCCTTACGATATTTTTTTTCGCAGGATTCACTGAGGCCCCTTGAGCTTCTCTTCAACTGCACTCCATACCTCCCGAGCAATGTCTTCCCTACTCCGCAGCCCACCGTCTTTTTTCTGACAGTTAATCATTTCATGCGGGTACATATCATTAGACCAGACTAGCTGGTAATACATTTGATGGACCGCATGGAGATATTCTGTGTTTTCCTCATGGATGTCATATCTCTCAGGAGGTATGCCAAATCGCTCTGCCATCTCCGTGAGGATTCTATCCTCTTTTGTATATGCACGAGTTCCCCTTCCTATAATCAGACGTTCTGAAAATGCAACGGGCATGTCCAGGAACAATGTGAGGTCGGGCCTTGGTAGCCCGTATATCTCGTATTCAAGTTTCAGCAAAAGATCAACGAATCTTGTACGGTCACCGTTAGCAACACGTGCACCCTGGTAGGCTAAATTCGACGCGACATATCGGTCCATGATAACGAGATCATGCCCATTCAATGAATGCATGATCTGGTTTTTGCTTTCAAAACGATCCAGTGCAAACAGCGTCCCAGCGAAGAGCGGATGCACTTCGCTAAGCTCTCCAAGTTTACCCTTCAGGTATTCCGCTATCCACTTTGAGCTTTTAGTTATCTGGTACTGCGGAAACGATAGCAGAGCAGTAGTATACCCCACTTCGCTAGCACGCTCCAGGAGCATTTGCGCCTGCGTTCCTTTCCCTGAACCGTCAATCCCTTCAATTGCCACTAACATTCCCGTTGCCGAATTTTGAGACGAATCAAGCTTGCCACTCGTGGCACGAAAAACCCAAGACAACACGTCCGATACGCCAGCAATCAAATTCAGGTCTGCTTAGCCGACACGTACCCGTGCATTCACATGCAATATAACTTACTTGCTGCATGTCTTGCCGACATCAGTGAGAATTCTCCCTGATCTGGATCGGGTACCTGAGGAATCCAATGCATCTTGTGTCGGGTACGAGGAATACTCATCGGTAATTACTTGTTTAGACGATGGCAAAAATAATAGATTACGGAATACTGGAATTCCTGGAATGTTCGTGCGTTACACTGATCACCCGTTGAGTCATGAATAATCGTTCGATTTTTCTTATTTGTGGCCTTGCACTTCTGGCTCACATCGCTATGGCACAGGATACGTCAGTGGTTTCTCTGCCAACCATGACGATCCAGTCCACACGACAACTAGAGACCGAAGCCACCGCTGCCCGCAGCCTGTATATTCGGCAACACGAGGTAATCGCCTCTGAACCTGGTCTCTCGCTACAACGTGTACTTCGGGGGTTACCCGGACTTCAGATCAGTGAGCGCGGCCACTTTGCCCTTGGTGAGCGCATCCTTGTTCGGGGAATGGGCTATCGCGCGGCATTTGGCGTCCGTGGCCTGCAAGCTTTCCTAGACGGAATCCCGCTGACGATGCCGGACGGGCAAAGTATGCTAGATGTAGTTGATCCGGCATTCATTGGACGCTCGGAATTACTCCGGGGGCCAAGTTCGCTTTTTTGGGGAAATGCCAGTGGAGGAGTTCTGCACCTTGGTAGCCTGGAAGATTCTACCCTTATGCGAATCCGGTACGTCGGAGGAGGATACGGTCTGAGCCAAGCACTGGCAAGCACGGGTTTTCAGCGTGGAGCGCATAAAGTTCGGGCTTATGCTTCCCGCGTGAGCAAACGAGGACATCGGGCACACAGTAATGGCAGCTTCATCCGTGCAGGTGTCAGCGCACGGACCGTGCCAAGCTCCAATACTGCACTACTGTTCACGCTGAATACGGCTTTCCAGGACGTCCTGTCCCCTGGATCCCTCACACTTGAACAACTATCCCTGGACCCCAATCAGGCAGATTCCAGGTATGTCAACCTGTCGGCTGGAAAAGCCAGTGCTCACTTGCAAGGTGGACTGACCCTTCATACACAGACCCGCCTGGGTCTTTTGACTGCCACGGCCTACGGGATTAGTAGATCTCTTGACAACCCCTTAACTTTTGCCTGGATTGAGCTGGATCGCTTAGCCGGCGGCGTGTATACTCAGCTTCAGGCCGATATGGGAGCGGTCGACTTCGCCGTGGGGCTTGACCTGCGCCAAATGAGAGATGATCGTTTCCGGTTCAACAACGCTGCTGGTAGTAAAGGAACGAGAGTACTCCTAGATCAGCAAGAACGAGTGGGTAGCATTGCTGTATTCGCGGGTGTGAATGCTCAACTCTCATCGCGCTTTGGGCTATCTATCGGAGCACGACTTGATCGGTTGCAATTCGAAATGACCGATAACCTTTTGTCTAATGGCGATCAGAGTGGCGGGCGGGACTTTGTCGCGCTGAGCCCATCACTGGGAGCCTTCTATCATACCAACACACTGACCTGGTATACGAATGTCGGCACTGCTTTCGAGACGCCAACTACGACTGAGCTGATCAACAGTCCCTCCGGTGAGGGTGGGTTTAACTCAGATCTTGGCCCACAGCAAACCCGCGGTGTAGAGGCTGGTGTACGCGGTCAACTTGACCGCATGCGCCTCGGGTTGGACCTTGCCGTTTTCTCTCTACATATCCGGGACAGGCTTATTCCGCAGCAGGGAGAGGACGGACGCACATGGTATAATAACGGAGGAAAAAACCGCCATAATGGTATTGAGCTCGCGGTGGATTGGCCCACAGGTTCGTTAATCGGCATTAGAATTGCCTACAACTATGGATCATTTCTCTTTCTGAATGAGCCCGGCGACGGTCTACGTATCCCGGGAGTACCTGCGCACCAACTCCACCTAACGTTTCACGGTGCAGCCCGTAGTGGGTGGCAAGCCCAAATTGTTCTTGAGTCCGCGTCCGGAATGTTGGCCAATAATACAAACTCTGTTCAGTCAGAAGGATTTACAGTATTGGATATTTATCTGGCGCGATCGAAATGGCATCTCCGCAGATTCTCCCTACATCCCTTTGCACGTTTTCAGAATATTCTTGACAGCCAATATGTTCGTTCATTGGTAGTAAATGCGTTCGGAGGGCGATACTTCGAACCAGCTGAAGGACGTTCAATACAGGCCGGTATTGGAATCAGCCTGCGTTAATGCGGAAAAATGGGAACCTGTAACTCCACAATAACCCTGACCACGGATTTTGGAAACAGAGATGGGTACGTTGGGGCCATGAAGGGCATAATGCATGGCATTAATCCTGATCTGCTGCTCATTGACATCACCCACGAAGTAAAAGCATTTGATGTCGCAGCGGCTGCATTTGTACTGCGTCAGGTCATTCAGTACTACAGTGCAGGAACCGTGCATCTGGTTGTCATTGACCCAGGAGTTGGATCTGCTCGTCGGGCGGTAGCCCTGAGACATAACGAACAGTACTTCGTGGGACCGGATAACGGCTTGTTCACCCTTCTACTTGAGACTGATACCCCCGATCAAATGGTTGAGCTAAAGGCCCCCAGCGACTGCGCCGTGTCAGCTACATTCCACGGAAGAGATCTGTTTGCCCCCGCCGCTGCGCGACTGGCGAGCGGAACCCCGATTGAAGAGCTGGGCACGCCCTTTGCAAAATTAAAGCATCTGCAATGGGCGCTGCCGATTGACGATGAGGAGGGTATCCGCGGCTGGATCGTGTACATTGATCACTTCGGTAACTGCATTACAAATATTTCTCGTACACTATTCGAAAAGCGTCAAATGGGACGCAAAACCAAAGGGTACGCGGGTAGCGGAATTATTCGGGGAATTCACAAGACGTACAACGATGTACCTGTGAGTGAGCCTTTGATGCTTTTCGGAAGCAGCGACCTGCTCGAGATCGCCGTAAACCAAGGCAACGCAGCAGATCTCCTTCACATTCAAAGGGGAACACCGGTCAATATAGTCTTTGGAGATCTTCCAGACGGCGCGTCTATGCGCAAATAAATACCGCGCTGGAAGTCAACTGCCAGGAATCAGGATACGCCTCAGTCCCAATTAGAAGCGTGGTCGGTTATTTCCACTTAGGATCTATTGGAAGGACCATATTTATTGCCGTCCCGGGGCACCTTCGAACTGTTGCGAGTCGGTTAAGCACGAACTTCAACACACCACGATCCACACGGGGAATGTGCACCCGTTATAAGGGCAACCACACTACCTGCAGACGAAAGGCTACTCAGCCCCTTCTATACAAAAGCGCTAGGATGCCACAAAGCAGCTGAGCCACTTGAAATGTGCTACTTCACTAGTGTCATGAAACCAGACTTCTCATACCTGCGCTCCGACCCTATCGCGATCACCCGATAGATATAGGCCCCCGATGAAAGGTTTACCGCATTCAGTTCAATCGTACGATTAGCACCCGCTTCAAACGCCATCACGGGCAGTTCGACCACTTTACGGCCTAGTAAATCCAATACCTGCAGCGTCACCTGCGCCCTCTCAGGAAGATCAAACTGGATCCGTGTTGACGGATTGAACGGGTTCGGATAGTTCCCGTGAAGCGCGAAATCTTCCGGAATTTCTGTGGCTGCACCCTCTACCGAGGTGACGAGACTCGGAAAAAAAGAACCTGCGAGAATATATTCTCCTTGTATGCCAGCGGGCATCATAGACACTGCATAAGTCGTCCTGAGAGTTCCATCCTGATCATCGTTTGGATCATCAGGATTATCCCAGTAATAGTCCACAAATCCTCCCCCGGACTGAGCTTCATCGATGATCCTTCGCACGAAAGTAGTATCACCTCTGGCATCGGGATTGTTGATGACTATCCGACCTTCACGCCATGGGTCCAGTGCGTGAAAGACTACATATCCGTCAGGAGTAATGCTGTAGAGCAATGTCAGACCGTCTTTGAAAAACCCACCATCACTGACATCCTTTCTGAATTCAATCTTCCAGTGAAGGACCGCCGAAAATCCCAATGCATTAAATAGCGAATCAGACCACTGCACGGCACCTTCTACAAACTGCTTTAGGGTTTCCCGGTCTACCACGTCAGCAGCGGTAACGTCTGGCAATGGAATATCGGGGAGCGGTGTCGCTAAAGCGCTCAAATCCTGATAATATCCACCAACGACAACAAGATCCCTTTGGATTGTCGGCGCATAGTAGCGCATGGCATAACTGGGCTTGCAAGTCGCACCAGGAGCATTATCTGAATCGTCATTCGGATCATTCCAACAATACTCCACTCTTACCGCCTCGTCCGTACCCGCAGCCAACATCTTCATAACTACATAAGTGCCTTCCTCGTCGACAACCGAATCTGCTGGTATACTCTCTACGTGCCGATTCCCAGGATGGAAGAGGATAGTACCCCGATAGTCTGTGAGGTACATGAGAAAGATATTATCGCCCGATCTATAATCACCGGTGGAATCATAAATTGCGGCTCGCAGCTTATTTCCTTCCTCGATACTCGTTATTTCTGCAGACACTGCCGTTGCCCAGGTGACAAATGCTTTCAGAGAATCTTCGTTTACCTTTCCGTCGGCACCTATAACGGCGTCGGCGGTAACTTTCGGCACTTGTGCTTGAAGTGCGGTTGAGTCGGATAATCCCATCCCTGCGCCCAAAAGGAGGATAGAAATCACGGTTATCGACAATTTCCTTTTGACCAAATACATCATGCTTGGTTGTTGCGTTTATTACGACACCAATATAATGAAAACACGGGGAACCATTGCAGTTACGCTCGCTAGGAATGGGTTTGATTATTCATTGCCACCACTTCCGGTTTGAGGGCGTTGCTCCAAGTTCAAGATCCAGGAAGAACAATTCTGAATGTTGACCCCTGACCAACAACAGATTTCAACAACGTCAGCGATCCACCGTGATAGTCTACTACGATACGCTTGGCTAAACTGAGGCCCAACCCCCAACCTCGAGTCTTTGTACTGTACCCCGGCTTGAAAATGTTGGACCATTCGCGACGATCTATACCCTTGCCGTTGTCGCTGATATCGATATACACTCGATTGCGTTCCGACCCGGCAGTTATCTCAACATGGGCCTGCTTATTCTCTATGGCATCCAGAGCGTTCTTGAGTAAATTTTCTATCACCCAGGCAAATAATTCTGCGTTGATGGGTGCTTCAAGTTCCTTCGACACACTCACCGTCAGAGCTGCGCCGCGGCGTGGCAGACGCCTGCGGATATAATCTGCGGTCGCCTCTATAACGGGAAACAATGCCTGATCTTCCAACTTAGGCATTGAACCGATATCATTAAACCGATTCGCAATCAGACTCAAACGCAGTACATCTTCGTCGACTTCTTTCAGTACCTCATGGTCTGCCTTCGGACTCGTACGCATCACTTCAAGCCAACCCATAAGACTGGATATTGGAGTCCCAAGTTGATGCGCAGCTTCACGTGCCATGCCTACCCACAGGTTGCTCTGCTCACTCCGGCGAGCATAGGAAAAGCCCAGATAGCCAATCCCTATGAACAGGGCGACAAAGGTAAGCTGCAGGTACGGATATACGCGTAGATCCCGAATGATAACACTCTCATCGTAGTGTACCCTTTGGACCAAAGGTGCGGTAAGGGGATCTGATTGAAATTCAATCAAGATTGGATCAAACCTCCGGTCCATCCGGGCAATACTCCGCGCGATTTGTAGCGAATCCTGTAGTGTCAGGTCAACGGAATCCGGCACCCCCAGATATTGCCATATGATGGGGTTTCCCTCATCATCAACAATCGCCGCTGGAACCTCAGGTGGGTGGTCGTGAATGATGCTAAACATGAAATCAATATGATCCCCCTGTGGTAACCTTCCAGCCCAGGCCAATGCCGCCCGATACCGCTGTGTATTTGGATCCGCGGGATCCAGATTTTCTGCCATAGCACGGAAATCCTGCTCATAGGGATTTTGGGCTGTGGCGCCCGCCACCTGCTCAATCGCACCTGCCCAAATGGTCACGCTTGTGCGTTCTCGCTCCTGCAAATGACGAACAAGGTTGCTGGTATACAAAAGAGACGCCGAAGCAATGCACAGAGCGAATACGATGAGCACAAGCTTTAGCTTGGGAGTTGAAATAAAGGCTCGCATAAAACTGAATAGTCTGCAATGAGGACCATTGGTTACCTACTCAGCTCAACGGTTTGAGCGCGATTTGGTCCCGTAGAAATGGTTTTAACCTGCACACCCGTGAATGAACCAATGCGATCAATCAAGGCCAAAGCCGCAGGCGGCAGCTCGTCCGCTTGAGTGCATTTGCTTATATCCTGCGTCCAACCCTCTAGCACTTCGTAACGGGGTGTCGTCATGCCCAGCACTCGGGTATCATTGATGAAATGAGATTTGGTCGTACCGCCCTGGTCATATTCCGTGCATACCTTCACGGTATCCAGACCAGACAGAACGTCCAGTTTTGTTACGACCAGTTCTGTGAATCCGTTAAGTCTACAACTATACTTGAGTGCAACCAGATCCAGCCACCCACATCTGCGGGGTCGGCCTGTCGTTGCCCCGAACTCGGCACCAACTTTACGAAGATGAGCACCCGTTGCATCCGTTAACTCTGTGGGAAATGGCCCATGTCCTACCCTTGTGCAGTACGCCTTCGTGATTCCGATCACCCGCTTAATTGCCGTTGGAGGTAGCCCCAGACCCGTGCAAACACCACCCGCTGTCGGGTTACTGGACGTGACGTAGGGATAGGTCCCAAAATCAATGTCCAGCAGCGCTCCTTGTGCACCTTCGGCCAGAATTTTTTTACCTGCTCCCAACGCCTGATGTAGCAATTCCGTGGTGTCTGTGACGTATCCAGAAAGCTTGATTCCAAGGTCGACATAGTCCGCCAGTATTTCTTCGGCATCCAGGCCGGGATGCCCGTATGCACCACAAAGGACCGTATTCTGGCGGGCCACCTCACTCCGTAAGCGCTGGGCGAACAAATCAGGATCTACCAACTCACCAGCCCGGATCCCTACACGTGCCACCTTGTCGGTATACGCTGGTCCAATCCCACGCCTTGTCGTTCCAATCCTGTCCGCAGACAGAACCTCTTCTATCGCCTTGTGATACGGAAGAATACAGTGAGCATTCCGGGAAATCCATAACCGGCCAGTCAGATCATACCCCAACTGCTGCACCTTTTGGATTTCAGAGACCAGTGCCTTTGGCTCAATTACTACACCGTTGCCAATAACACACTGAACCCCTGGGGTAAATACTCCGCTTGGTAGCAAATGAAGAACTTGAGTCTGGCCATCCCATCGGATGGTATGCCCTGCATTGGCGCCCCCCTGGTACCGTGCAACAATGTCGAACTGAGGCGCAAGCAGGTCTACAACCTTTCCCTTGCCCTCATCTCCCCACTGACTACCAACTACTACCGTTACCGCCATTGAGATGCCATTTCGTGACATACCTCACGCGAAGCCGACGCCACAGATGGAGCCTGCTGTAAGGAATATGTAACCAAATTCTACTAGCCTTCCTTGAAGCTGTCAACCGCTTCCTCAACAGAATCGTAATGTTCAAAAACAGTGACCAATCGGGTCACTACAAGTAACGATCTGATTTTTGAAGCCGGATTCGCAAGGCGTAAGTCTCCACCGGCATTCCGCATCGTGGTCAGTGCACTTATCAGCATGCCAAGTCCACTGGAATTCATGAACTTTACCTTAGCCAAATCTACAATTACATTCAGCTTGCCCTGCTCCTTGAGCTCGTTCAGTGATTCGTGGAGTTTAGCGGTGGCCGGACCACCCATCACATTGCCCTTGAATGTGATGACCACTGCGTTGTAGGTGTCTTTGACGGTGAAATTCATACTACCAAATGTTAACGGCGGACCGCCCTGCGGGCCGATCCAGACCGGCTATGTAACTCAACCACCACAGGGGTGGCCACGAAAACAGACGAATAAGTCCCGATAATTACGCCAATGATTAGTGCAAAGGTGAAGCCGCGCAGAACCTCACCTCCGAATATAAACAGTGTAGTTACAACTAACAATGTCGTTCCAGAAGTTATGACTGTGCGGCTGAGTGTTGTATTCACTGAACGATTAACCACGATCTTATATGGCTCCGTTTTGAACAGGTTCGTGTACTCACGGATTCGGTCAAAAATTACAACCGTATCATTGAGCGAATAGCCGACAATCGTCAGGAAAGCTGCAATGATCGCTTGATCAATCTGCAGCGAAAACGGCAAAAAACCCTGCAGCAGGGAGAATATCCCCAGCGTAATCAAAACGTCATGAAAGAGTGCCGCCACTGCACCCAGCCCAAACCTCCATTCAAAACGCAGCATCACATACAGAAAGATCACCAGCAACGAGCCGAGGACGGCATACAGTGATCCGCGCTTTAAATCTTCCGCGAACCTCGGCCCAACGACATCTGTCTTGATCACCTGCGGATCACTGCCAGGAAAAGCATCCGAAATTCCTTGAACCACCCTGGTCTGAATCTCGGTAGTCTCTCCTTCAGTTGGAGTTCGAATCAGCAGGGCGTCCCGTCCACCTGCCCCTACATCACTGTAGGTCTTGACCTCAGGTGAGGTTTCAAGTACCGAGGTAAGGGCGGTACGTACGGCCGTTGCATCCAGCACCTGGCTGCTCTCAACAACAAACTCCATACCTCCCCTGAAGTCAATCCCTAGCTCCAACCCACGCGTAACTATTGCGCCGAGGCTGAGCAGAATCAGAATTCCGCTAAGAATATAGCCACTCCTTCGGCTGCCTACCAAATTAAAATCAGTGTTCTCAAAAATGCGCATGGCAAAATGCCTGAATTCAGATTATATCGCTGCCGATCAACCGAAGTTGACGGACAAACGACGACCAATCACTGCGTAATCAAAAATGATTCGGGTAAACACAATTGCACTGAACAGCGAAGCCAGTATGCCTGCCATCAGCGTCACTGCAAAGCCCTGAATTGGGCCAACCCCGAACGAATAAAGGATAAGACCAACAAAGAAGGTCGTGATATTGGCATCAATAATAGCGCTGAGCGCCTTACTGTACCCACCATCTATTGAGGCCTTCAATGTCTTTCCAGTGGACTGCTCCTCCCGGATACGTTCAAAGATGAGCACATTTGCATCCACCGCCATGCCGATCGTCAATACGATTCCGGCAATACCAGGCAGTGTCAGGGTAGCATTGAACCCCGCCAGAATCCCCATAATGAAGATAATGTTGATGATCAGCGCCATATCGGCCACCATCCCTCCTGCACGATAATAGACAATCATGAATAGGACGACAATAGTCAGTCCAACCATGAGCGACGTAAAGCCAGCTTTGCGGGCAACTACACCGAGGCTGGGGCCAACTGTCCGCTCTTCAACGATCTCTACCGGCGCCGGTAAGGCACCACTCTTGAGCACCGTTACGATATCCTCGGACTCTTCCTGTGAGGCCAGCCCTGTGATCTGAGATCTGCCTCCGCTAATCTGACCAATAACTGTTGGATACGAGTACACAACGCCATCAAGTACGATGGCGACGTTCTTCCCCACATTTGCACCGGTAAGACGTGACCATATGCGCGCACCTTCCGAGTTCATCTCCATGTCAACAAGGGGTTGATTCGTCTGCGGATCAAAATCCGCCCGCGCATCCGTAATCGCATCACCACTCAACTCAATGTTCATGTTGACTGCCAGTACCGGGAAGTATTCCGGCCCACTTCCGCTGCTGGGGTTAGCATCATACCGCAACTCAATATCGCGCGGGAGCATCGCCTGAACCTCAGGATCCGCCATTAGTGCATCAAAGGCCGCCGTATCCTGCGCTGCAACCTCTCCGAAAACAACTGTGCCCTGCCCCGCTGGAATCAGAACATCCAATAGGGGATTTCCCACGTCATCAAGGTCTTCGGTTTCAGCTAGCAACTGGCTCACATCAAAGGAGGTATCTGATTCCGCCTCCTCATTGATTTCTTCCTCACCAACATCTAAAGAGTCTGCGGGAGACGCTATATCGACTTCATAGTAACTGATGATCCGCTGCAGAGACGAATTCAGTTCGCCGGGATCCGCCATAAGGTGAAAGCCCAATCTTGCTGTACCCTTGAGCAACGCGCGAACGCGTTCGGGATCATCTATACCCGGTAACTCAACAACAATTCGCCGACTGCCCTGAGTTTGAATTGAGGGCTCGGTAACCCCAAATCTATCTACACGGTTGCGGATCACCTGCATGGCACGCTCAATCGCGTCTGCACCCTGGACCTGCAAATACTGCGTTACTTCAGAATTGCTGGAACGACGTGTGATCTCTTCGCTGCGGAAATAGCGTGACAGGCTGGCGTCGGGATCCCGATTTTCGAATTCGTCAACGAACGCGTCAATCAGAGAGACATTTTCTGCCTCGCTGCGGGCATCTGCCGCCGCCAGTACCTCATCAAATGCCTCATCCCTGCGCTCGCCCGCCAACTCGGAAATTAATTCCCTGAGACCAACCTCCATGGTTATATGCATCCCACCCTGGAGATCCAACCCCAGGTTGAGTGATTTCTCCTTGATTGATTCGATCGTGGAGAAATTGTCACGCTCATAATCAACCCTTTCCTCCTGACTCATACCCTCCAGCCGATTGTTCAGGGATAACCCCCGGAACGACGGGAACAGGTACCAAGCAGAGAGTGCCAGAAAGAAAATAACCGCTCCGACCTTGAATCCGTTACCTTGCATGTAAGCTCTTGACTATTGTGTTGTCACTTATAACTGGGCCTGCCAGCAATTTTATCACAGCCCCATGGAACGCCATGAAACTATAAAAGGTGCCAGACTTGCGCCATCTTAACCAATCCAAATCCACTAAACCTAGCATTCAGGTATTGGATACGGCCTAACTCGCTGTTAAGATGCAATCATCCTGGCACGGTGATTAGATGGTGATTGCTTAGCGAGAATAATATCAAGCCTTCATTTGGAGTCGAATCTACTGCTGAGGAACCACACGCCACCAGATTCCTGGATTACTTCTGATCGCCATCAATGCCCGCTACATGCAAGAGAACCGAGTCTCCTCCGGGACCAGCAAAACTGCTCGTATGACCGAGATAGTTATCGTCGGGGATCTCTTCTTACAACTTGTTGATACCGGCGGAAATAAACTTCTGCATTCAGTGTATCTCCGACCTGCACAAGGTAACGCGCCATATTGAAAAGCATCACAGCAGATTCAGGATGGCTGGCTTCAATAGACTGCAAGAGCGATCGAGCAGACTCGAGAGCGCCCTGACGTATGCGTAGGGCTGCCAGCGTATTCAGATAGGTCTCGGATGGCTCTCGTGCTACGACCAGCTGCATTACTTCTCCTGCCAGATTGCTTGACTGATATGACGCAAGCTCGGCAGCTTCCCGATGCAAGTTCTCATTGAACGGTTGCCAGTGCAACAGTGATCGCATATGCGCCAAAGCCTGCGCTGTATCCTGTGCCGCCAAATCATGGTCCTTGGCTTTCAACAGTGCTTCGTATATGGGGAGCTGACCCGCAATTGCCAATGCAGCTAGCGAGTCTGCCGAACGTCCTGATTCGCGATGTACTTGCAGAGTTTTCCCGAATCGACCCAATTCCTCCGCCTCCGACAAACCAATCGTAAACGGAAAGCCCAAACGTAGCCTTGCGATCAACAACCTGGCATGTCCAGCATCTAGTGGTGCTGGATCCGGAGCGCCCAAATCCGGGGCGATATTTGACGGATTCTCCACGATCGCACTGACAAAAACACGCGCCATTCGATCATACCCCAATCCAGTGGGATGAAGATGATCCGTAAATAATGAATCGCGCACATCTGGCCCGAATTGTGGCTCTAGTTCGACAAGGATTGCAGCGTGACGCTCCGACAGACGGAAGAGAATCTGGTTCATTGCCTCAGGAGCCCTGAACCTGATTGGGTCGTGTTCCTTTGCCTGCACAAAAGACGCCATAGCAGCAGCTGTATCTCCCGCTGTCCAATGCCTTTGAGCACTAACCCATTCTGCAGTGGCAACAGAATCAACTCCAAGTGGGGGCTGGGATTGCAAGTTCGAGACCAATGTTCCAATGTAGGTCGGGATACCTGCCTTCTCAAATCGTCCAAGAATTGCTGTTAGGTTTGTTTCGAAGTTCTGCACGCCAGCCTGATATACCGGCCCCCCAAAAGCAATAGACACATCCGTTGTGGATTGTGCCATCATAGTGCGATTAGACTGTACAGGTGGGGCTATCAAGCGCTCTAGCTTCCGGAACAATACGCTCCTCTTAAACCAGAAAACCGTGCGTGTAAGCACCCGGCTCCGATTTACGCCACCCGCTCCATATGCTCCATAGTATTCATTGTGTCCCGCGTAAATCAGAACAGCATCAGGTTTCATGCGCAATACGTGTGGTACAAAGTCTCGAATCACATGGCTGCTCAGCGCAGTCATGCCGAGATTGATAACCTCCACCTTTCGGGTTGGGTAGATGGCCCGGAGCCCGGCGGCTACCCTCTCTGGGAATCCAGAGTTGAATGAATAGGGATACCCGGCAGTGGATGATCCTCCAAGCGCAATTATCCGAAAAACCTCATCCGGCTTCTGCCGAAGAAACGGGTTAAATGCCGCCTGAGGCATAAACCCACGAAAATAGCGCCCTGCGTACGCAGGGTTTACCGTCTGATACTCGAGTTCTCCCGGTACCGCGATAAGAAAGGGTTCATGCTCAAAGATGCGAACGATACCCTCTGCTGCTGCAAGTAACACCAGGGGTAACGCTATAGCTGCTATTTTAAATAGTACCGTTCGCATCTTTTATTATACAAGTAATAAATTACGTTCGGCACAGCTGAAACGATATTGCAATCTCAAAAAGAAAGGTCATCGCAATTATTTTTACAGACTTCACCGTCGTCCATCAGAGTTTATCCAGTACTGATCCCAATTCCTTCGTATGATTCCAACTGTTCACGATGTGGCACATCACGCCAAGGTATCCATTTCCACGGTATCACGCGTGATTAATGATTCCGCCCCCGTAAGTCCTGAAAGGAGGGAGCGGGTTATCGCTGCCATCAAGGCGCTCAAGTTTTCTCCAAATCCAGCAGCGAGAAGGCTTTTGGGTCTGGCTTCCCGCACGATTGGCGTGATATTGCCCTCTATCACGGGTGAATTTTTTGCAGACCTTTTATCTGGTTTGGATACAACTGCCAAAGAACATGACTACCTGCTCATGGTCAGTTCCTCCCGCCGCCTCGAAACTGATTTTCTCGCAGTCTTCGAAAGCATGAACCGGCGGGTGGACGGAATGGTCATTATGGTGCCCGAATTGTCTGCTGAGCAAGTTCTGTCGGTGGTGAACCCGGTCTTCCCTTTCGTTTTCTTGAACACCGAATCACGAGACCAGAATGTAAACACCGTTAATTTCGATAACTACGGAGGAATGGCCAACGTAGCGCGTCATATCTCCAGCCTAGGACATACACGTATTGCTTTTATCCGCGGCCCTGATGATGCTTTCGATGCACAGCAAAGACTTCAAGGGTTCCTTGAAGCTGCTCCAGGCGAATTGGAAATTCTTGAATACCCAGGAGATTTTTCTTTTGAGAGCGGATATGACAGCGCTCAGGAAATCCTGCGCATGCAACCACGACCGACTGCCATTGTCGCAGCAAACGACTTGGGAGCTCTTGGTGCCTTGCGCGCCCTGCTTGAAAATGGGATCAGTGTGCCAAACGAGATAGCTGTCACCGGTTTTGATGGAACAAAGAGCGCAGACTTTGCAACGCCTTCCTTAACCACTGTAAACGTCCCGATTGACGTGCTAGCCGCAAAAGCAGTGGATATATTGATTCGTCGAATCTCTGGAGTACCTGCCGATGAGCTTCACTGCCCGGTCATGCCATTGGAACTCATCCCCCGGGAGTCCTCGATTCGGGAAATGCGAGTTCCTTACCTGTAGTGCTGTGACGATGTCGCCCCGCATTTGCCCGGGTGTTACTCCGTGGCTCCCCAAAAACTATGTATTGACCTGCCTGCTTGGACTACTAGTAACTCTGTATACCGGCTGTGCTTCCCCAGAACCAGAGTGGATATTTGTTGAAATCACGGAGGCAGCCGGGCTTGGTAATTTCAGGCACATCAATGGTGCAGAGGGAAATTGGTATATGCCTGAAACTTTTGGAGCCGGGGCCGTCTTTTTCGACTATAACAATGATGATTTAATTGATCTTGCGGTTGTGGGAGGACTGTCATGGACCAACAACTCAAGCACTGGAATCTGGATGTACCGGGGTGACGGTAGTGGAAATTTTACTGATGTTACGCAGGAAACCAATCTCGGAATAGTCTCGGGTTATGGTATGGGACTCATCGCAGGGGATATTGACCTGGATGGTGATGACGACCTCTACTTTACTTCCCTTGAGCGCAATCTGCTACTCGTTAATGACGACCATGTGTTTAAGGATGTCACAGATGCTTACGGCTTAGGCGCTCCATCAGAATGGAATGTAGCCGCATTGTTTCTGGATGCCAATCTTGATGGCTGGTTAGATCTTTATGTAACGGGGTACGTCGACTGGACTCCAGAAACCGATCTGGTTTGTACTAGCGACGGTACACAAAAGCGATACTGCACACCGGAACTCTACACGGGCACGCCAGGGCGCTTCTATTTGAATCGGGGAGATGGTACATTCATCGAGCAAACGGAAGAATCCGGACTCGCAGGCTCAGGAAAAACTCTGGGAGCAGTCACTATGGACATCAACAGGGACGGCTGGCCCGATATCGTGCTGGCTAATGACACTGACCCCGATCAGCTTTTCCTGAATCTTCAGGATGGTACCTTTGAAGACATTGGGCTTGCCCGGGGTATGGCCCTGGATATGCGTGGACGGGCGCGCGCCGGCATGGGTATTGATGTAGGTGTTGTTGACTCCACCGGAGAGCCGACAATTTTCATAGGTCATTTTCAGGACCAAATGAACGGCGTATACAGATATACACCATTGGGTTTTTTTGAAGAGCGTGGCCCGAAGAGTGGTATTGGTCCGCTAAGCATACCGGCGCTGACATTTGGATTAGTCTTGTTCGACGCTGAACTTGACGGGGATTTAGATCTATTGGCAGCCAACGGTCACATTAACCCGCAAGCCAGCGAATTCAGCGATATTTCGCATTACAGGCAGCTCGCACAACTCTTCGTAAATGACGGTTATGGCGTATTCACGGATGAGGCCCCCAGCCTCGGGCTGACACTCCCAATGGTGGGACGGGGAGCTGCTACGGCGGACATTGATCTCGACGGTGACCTTGACTTCCTCATTACAGAAAACAATGGGCCACTCTACCTATTCCGCAATGATCTGCCCTCGGAAAATAACTGGTTACGTGTACAACTGGATGGACAGGCAATTGATGCTGTGATCGAAGTCCAGACCGGAACCCTGAAACAATCCCGCCGCGTGCGTGCCGGACACAGCTATGCTTCCCAATCCGAAAAGACAGCTACATTTGGGCTGGGATCATTTAAAGATGCAGACACTGTTACCGTACGTTGGCCCAGCGGTCAGGTAACCCGGCAAACCGATATTGCAGCAAATCAAACCCTCCGCCTCCGTGAGTCGGGTCAATGAGAATACACGTACTCATAATCATCCTGATGCTGTCGGCCTGCAGCCCTCGAGATAGCAATCCCGGACGGGCGAAACTCATACAAGCGTCGCAGGAAGCATTAGAGCTCCGGGATTACCACGAGGCCCTGAATCTGGCTGACAGCGCACTTACACTTGATAACCAATCGGCGGATGCGTATTTCATGCGTGGACGCATCTACTTCGAACTTCAGCAGTGGGATAACGCAGAGGCGGCATACCTGGCTGTTATCAAAATAGAACGAGATTACCCCGGCGTCAGACACAATCTTGGCAACGTCTACTATGGGCAGCGGCAAAACCGCCAAGCTCTTGATCAATTTATTCAAGCCATCAACGACAGCGCTGCTGCGATGTCATGGCATGCTGCGGGGGCGGTATATAATGTTCTAAGCGAGCCCGACAGTGCAGTTGCTGCATTCAGGCAGGCAATTGTTCTGGACTCCCTTTATGCCCCCGCACATACCAGCCTGGCCGATTGGCTGGAGCAACAGGGAAGCTACACCGAATCCTTGGCTCATACCAGAATGGCACTGAGAATTCGGCCGAATCACCTTGCAGATCAGGTTCGACAGGGAAGACTTCTCTTGCGACTTGGTCGCAGTGAAGAGGCTGTGCCTCTTCTTCAAGACATCGTTATTAGGAATCCGCGGACCGCAGAACCTCAATACGTATTAGGACAGGCACTCCAGCAATTGGGGGAGTCCGATCAATCCTCCAGAATTCTTACCAAAGCGGACTCTTTGCGAGCTATTGAGCAAACAGCAGGTCGCCTGGCCAACACTGCGAACCGTCAACCTACTAACTTTCAGGCGCAAGTTGACTATGCGACCGCGCTTCGCCACTCCGGCCGCACAGAAGAAGCTTTGAGAGTATACCTGATTGCGCGTGCTCTCCGGCCGAACAATATAAATCTGCAGTTTCATATTGCGAATGCTAAAATGGCACTGGGTAGCCTCGAGGAGGCAGAGCAGGAACTACTGCACATTTTGGTTACTGACTCGAACTACGTTCTCGCATGGTTGAGCTTGGGAGAGATCTATGTAAAGACCAACCGTACGGCACTGGCAAGAGAAGCCTGGCAAAAGGCTGTCCTCGTTGATCCAGATCATCCAGCTGTGCAAAGATTGGCTAGGCAGTAACCCCATCCATGATATTGTCCTCCAGCGATGTCCACTTAATGATTCATCTGAAAATCAATTGCACAGTTCAGTCAGCCCCGGCCCCAGGTGTTCAATGTAAGCTTCAAGCACAGTGAACACTTCTCAAAACCGAAACCCGCAGGACGCGAAAACAGCTGCAAATGATGAGTTCTATTTGCAGCTTTCCAACATTGAGAAATAGCCTGAGCATTACACCAATACGCTCTAGAACAGGATTGTCTACGGTAACTGCAATGACTCGCGTGTGAACATATTTTTGTATATTTTCCATCCATTATTGGGCCTGGGCTATGTGTGTTGCTCACTACATGCTAAAAGAATCTGGAATAAATCCTGCAAAGTTGACACCGTCATCGTGACCAATTGTCGTTTAACCTCAACAAAATATCTTCATGACGACCAGTACTACCCGTCCTCCACTTGACGCGACGGGCATCATCTTTTCTTCACTGTGCTTTCTGCACTGCCTTGCCGTACCGTTTATCGCTACGGGTGCGCTGGCGTGGGTTGCCTCCGAAGTCATTCACATTGGCTTAACAATAGTCCTTGCGGGCGTCGTCCTTCTCGTAGCTTTACCCAGTTACAAGCAACACCGCCACGCCGTCGTGCCCACCTTGCTATTAAGTGGCCTCGCTTTGCTCATTGTCGCTGTCCTCACCGAGGGTGTGCTGGGCGAATCCGCCGAAACTAGCCTGACAGCCCTCGGATCTGTTGTCCTCCTGCTTGGCCACGTCCTGAACTTGCGGTTTCGGAGGACATGTGTATAGCGGCCTTACCTAAGTAGATTCAGCCTCTACATCGAAAAGGATCCTTAAAATCCAAGGAAACGCTAAATCCAGAGTGGCAGGAGGCTAGGCATTCCTATTATTCTGCAGTGGCTTGAACCTTCATCACCAGATCACGGTGAACCCACTCTCGAATTCTCGTAATCTGACTTAGTTGAACCAAATTTGTATGTCTAAATTAGCAGGATCACCAGGTGAGTAAATAGAATTTTGAATAACGCTCCAAGAAATCCGAAAATAAGAGACGAGTGTACACACTTAATGAGAAATTCCTTATCTTTCCGTCGTACCACCAAAAATCGGGAGTGGGTTTGTGTGTTCTGCTCTCTGAAAACCTTTTCTAGCGTATATTTTGGCGTACTGGAACCATCTATTCACTAATCTGACAACAGCAATGAGGCACACTGCTATCTACTTGTTTACCGTCATCCTGCTGCTTTTTGCAGCCTCGGATGCCCGCGGACAGGCTGGTCCACCACTGGGGGATGACTTCATTTTCTTTGTTAATGGAACCAACACATTGGTCCCTTCCTTTGATGGCAATATCATAGAAGATCCGGCTGATCCGACAAATGCGATCGTCGAATATGTGTATGGGAACTGGGCTTTCCAAGCCTTTCGCTTCCCCGCAGATGTTGGCGTCGATATATCACAAAACCGTGCCGACGGTGATGTGCTGCATGCCAGGATTTGGGTTGATCCGGCAAACGCCGGAATGCCAAACGTCCAGCTTATGTTTGAAGACAAGACAGACGGAAGCTCGGCTGATGACGGTTCTGCTGACCTGCCCTTCCGTCTAGCTTGGCGCATACCTGAAAGTATGCGGGATGGCCAGTGGCATGAAGTTTCAATTCCGTTGCCCCCGGCCACCTATACCGAACTCGAAGACGCCAAGACGGCCAGCACTCTGGACGGCTTGGACAGCCTATGGAAATATGTAGGCGCCTGGTCCAGTGGAGGATTTGGGGTTGGCGTTGGTGATGAACTTGGCCCTAATACAGTAGACAACCCTCAGCTTTGGGAAGAGTTTGAATGGACCAACGTCCAGAACATTGGGGTCTTCTTTGACAACAATACAGGCGGAGGTACCATTTATGTAGACGACGTCTATATCGGAGCAGAAAACCTGGATCTCTCTGTGGCAAATGATCCCGTAAGTGCAGCCGCGGGGGTTTCGGTTACGGCTACAGCCGACAGTAATATGATATCGTGGATGCCCGTAGATGGTGCGGACGGATACAACGTCTATTCCAGCGTCAATGACATAACGGACATTAAGGCGAGTGGAGTTAGTTTGGCTGCACGAGCTACTGGCGGCGTGACCTCCGTCCACCACAAAATTGAGGTTCCACACGCATCATTGGCTCCACTTACGGTACACTACGCAGTAACAACGTTAAGTGGGTTCGGAGTTGAAAACACTGACATATCAATGAGCAAGGGGGAGGTCGCGAATGAAAACCTTCCCATTCAGGCTCATATTGCGGAACTGACTGAGGACGAAATAAATCACCTTACTGACCAGCTCTTCGGTGACATGTTTGACAATGTAGTGGAGGATGGCTTTCCTGATGGGTACATGCCTTTTGAGCTTAATCGGGCACGCTCCAAGCCCGGAGATGGTGGCCAGTTAACCCCAGACGAGGACCTGAGCGCCAAGCTCTGGGCAGGTTATGGTGCTGACCCTCCTGAACTGTACCTCTATGTGGAGGTGACCGACGATGAGATTACCTTGCAGGCTGCAGGTGGAAATCCAGCTGACGGCTGGCAACATGACAGCATTGAATTTGGATGGGGAAACTACGATGTGCGAGATGTTGATGGCGGTGGGATCTTCTCGGGTACCCCGCATCAGGATATTATGCGTGGCGATTTTGCTGATTATCAATTCCGGCTTATGGGTCAAGGCGACGGTACCAAAGCGGGTACTGCCGGAGCCATCTTTGTTGGCTGGAGCATAGATGCCGTCCCACAAGGTGCGGGAGCAATTTATGATCAGCTAATGGACGCTAGTGGCCAGGTCTCGGGCTATAAGTTGCTCTCCGTGATCCCGCTGGATCAGATCCAGAATACTGATCAAATGGATGCCATTACTCCTCTCCCCACAGGCTCGGATGTCTCCTACTTCCCATTCAACTTCGTGCTGAATGATGGAGACGGAGGAAATCGCGATAATCAGATCCAGTGGTCCCTTAAGGGCAATGCCGACGGACAGTGGTGGAATACACCGGCGCAATGGCCCGCTGTAGCCTTGGCTGGCCGGGAAGCGCAAGGTGGTATGATGAGGGCGGAAATTGAGCTTTCCGAAATGGCGGCTGGTGCAGCAATCACCACCATATCTGTGGATGAGGCCGGGAGTCAGACCTACTACGTGAAACTCACCTCAGAACCATCGGCGGATGTGATGGTGGCCATTACAGGGCAGGACGGAACGGATCTAACGCTGGATAATGATGGGGATGCGAGTACAGATTTTTCGGGCCTGACGTTTACGATGCAGAACTGGGACACAGCACAGGCGGTCATGATGACGGCGGCGATAGATGGAGATGGAGACGATGACATGGTGACACTCGTGCACACTGCGTCTAGTACAGACATGGACTACGATGGCAAGACCATGAACCTGGAGGTGACGGTTACCGACGTGACCCAGACAAGTCTTGAAGACGTCAATGAGCTTCCAAAAGAGATCGCCTTGGACCAGAACTATCCCAACCCCTTCAATCCAAGCACATCAATTCAATTCGCACTGCCTGAATCCGAAACCGTTACGCTGCGTGTCTTTGACACACTCGGAAGACCAGTCGCAACCCTCCTGAATCAAAAGCCACAGACAGCAGGGACGCATACCGTAAGTTTTGACGGTGCTGGATTAGCCTCAGGCGTCTATATTTACAGACTGGAAGTTGGGACGTCCGTAGTAATGACACGGTACATGCAATTGATCAAATAATGCATGGTCAGCTGCGTCGCAGCTTTGCTGCGTCGCTCATACTTTTACTGATGATCGGTGCTGGAGGGACGGGTAACTTATTTGCCCGCCCCTCCGGTCCGACTGGTAAGATTGCTGGAAGGGTCTTGGAAGCAGGCACCAATCAAGGGCTTCCTGGCGTCAATGTTATTCTTGAGGGCACCGTGATTGGGGGTGTGACCGACGCTGACGGGTACTACTATATCCTCAATATTCCGCCTGGCACCTACAGCGTCCGGGCCTCCTTCGTAGGTTTCGCAACGGTCACTACCCAGAACGTCCGCGTAGTTCAGGACCAAACAACAACTGTTAATTTTGTACTGCGTGAGGAGGCAATTCTCGGCGAAGAGATTGTGGTCGTAGCTGAGCGCCCGATCGTAGAGATGGATCGCACTACGACCACTGCTGTTATTGATGCGGAGCAACTTGAAGTCCTACCCGTAACGAATGTGCGAGATGCAATCAATCTGCAGGCGGGTGTCGTTGATGGCCACTTCCGGGGAGGACGTACCGGTGAAGTGACCTATCTGGTTAACGGTGTACCAATTACCAACGCATTCAGTAAAGACGCCGCATTCGAAATTGAACAGAATATGGTTGAGAGCCTGGAGGTGATCAGTGGAGTATTTAATGCTGAGTATGGCCAGGCGACGAGTGGCGTAGTGAATATAGTAACCAAGGACGTACCTGACCGGTGGAGTGGCTCTTTGCTGGCCTACGCAGGTGTCATCGCGAGTAACCGGGAACTGGAATTTGTCGGTCGCACAACCGATCCCGGTTCATCACTCACTGCCGCGGACTTCAAACCCGATACTGTCTCCTACATGGACGCTGCAAGCCTGCCGAATCTCCTTGATGTGCAGGCTTCGCTGGGAGGACCACTGATCCGTAACCGCCTCGGTCTGCAGGCAACAGTTCGCTACCTGCAGGATAACTCACACTTTATCGGACGAAACCTGTTTGCTCCGTCGGATTCTTCCCAGAACCTGAATACCGGGTTACCCCGTGACGCCTGGATCATTGATTCCTCAGGAGATGGCGCGTTCGTGCCCCGTAACAGTACTGAGCGCCTGTCCGTGAATGCTACCCTGGGATACGCGATAACACCACGGGTTAATGTAGACTACAACGTCTTCTTCCAATCTGGTACGTTCCAGCCTTACAACCATAACCTCAAGTACATCCCTGACGGCATCAATACCGTACATTTCCTTAATCAGACTCACATCCTCGGATTGCATTACACCATAGGTAGTAGCGCGTTTGCAAATCTCTCTTATAGCTACCTGCATGATAAAACGGAAGTGTACCTGTTTGAGTCGCCTTTCGACGAACGTTACGTGAGCAGTGACTTCTCCTTTTTGCAGGGGGCAAACGCATTTGCCGTTGGTGGTAATGACCTTTCTACCAGCGATCAGCTTACAGCAACTCATACTGTTGTTGCCGACTACTCTCATCAGCTCAATCGCGTGCACCTGATGAAAATTGGAATGCAGGCCCGCTTGCATACCCTGGACAACAGGGACTTTGGGATTGAACGCTCCTTCCGGACCGGTAATCTACCCCAACCCTCGCCCGACCAGTTCGCCGATAACTCTCTCCAAGCAAATCCCGTAGAGTTTTCCGCCTATGTGCAGGATAAGATGGAGTTTACCGGACTTATTGTTAATGCGGGCCTGCGCTTCGATTATTTTGATCCTGATTATCTATCACCATTGGACTGGGGACAGGGAGAACTTGAAGAAATACCGGACCCCGACAATCCCGAAAATTCAATCTCCAATCGTGAACCGGCCAAAGTAGACATGCAGCTCAGCCCACGCCTAGGCGTGGCTTTTCCCATTTCGGAAACAGGAGTTATGCGTTTTTCGGCTGGGCTGTTCTTCCAGATTCCCTCATTCGGGCTTCTATACACGAACCCGGAGTACGAGGTCAACCCCGCCTCCTTATCGAATTCATTTGGTAACCCAGGAATTAATCCTGAGCGCACACTTTCCTTTGAGGTTGGCCTGCAACAGGGATTCACACGCCGGATTGGTATGGAGATCACGATCTTTTCGAAAGATGTACGTAATCTCACCGGCCAGGAAATTGCGCGAACCCCGCAGGGAGACTTCATTATCCGGTGGATCAACCGGGACTACGGCACCATAAGGGGCCTCACCTTCTCACTCTTCCAGCGACCTGGTGGCATCCTGAACTGGACTATTGACTACACCCTGCAGTTTGCCGAAGGAACTTCCTCCAGCCCGGGTGAAGCCTTTGGTCGGCAACAGGCCGGTCTGGACGAAATTCTTTCCCTTGTACGTCTGGACTGGGACCGCAGACACGTACTCAACAATACTATCACCGTAGAACCGGTAACCGGACTCTCCGTCACATTCATCAACCGACTACAGAGCGGTACGCCCTACACAACCGTACGTGAGTTTATTCGATCTTCAAAGAAGAATAACGCAACCAAGCCGTCTATATTCGGTACGGATGTACGCATTTACTACCGTATACCCGGCATCAAAGCGAACCTGCAACTGTTCCTGCAGGCCCAGAACCTCTTTGATACGGTGCAGGAAGTGGGGGTTTACGAGGATACTGGAAGGGCCGACGAATCTGTTACACTAGAATTATTCCGGCGAACGGGTGCACAGGTGGGAGGGCTAAACAGCTTGGACGAGTTTTATTATCGCCAGGAAAACTTTGGAGCACCCCGCAAGGTCAGTGTCGGGCTCAATTACCGTTTCTAATGCAACGTGCAAGAATCCGCTGGCTCTTCCTCGGTCTGGCTGTCACTTGCACTCTGACCGCAACCAGCTATGGGCAAAACATCTCTTCGGATCTCCGGGGAGATGAGACACTTATCGCGCGTGGTGTACTGGATGGTAATCTTATTGAGACCAATTTCCGTAACCACGGTGAACTTGCGCGCTGGAATGACATACCGTTCGGTGTATGGCCGCGCGGCATTGGTGGAAGGCATATTGACGGTGTCGGCATTATGGTAGCCGGCCAAGTTCCAGGGGAAAGAACTAAATGGCGGGAATTTTTTCCAGGGGCCCGAGGCGATACAACCCTAAACCCCGTTATTCTTACGTACCGAGATTTTGGTAAAAGGCTGAGCCCGGATGGGTCACTTTGGGGGTGGACCCCGCTACCCGGATTCATGAACGAAAACCGCCTGGATCCAATCACTGGGCAACGAACACCAACCCCTGCACTAAGTGACGATCCTACTTCGTGGCCGCAGTTCTGGCCCGACCGGCTGAATAATCCCGATGATCCAGGTTGGCCGGGTAACTGGAATGGGTTTTTTGGCAGGGGCGTGTTCAATGCGGATCTGGAGAGTTTTTACGTCATGGATGACTTCACAGACCTGGAGTATGCCATTGACCCCGACACCCGAAGACCCAATAGTGAATACGGAGTTTTCTACCCAAGCGCTGCAGATTCCACAATTGGCGGAATGGGGTTGCAAGCTCAAGTCCGCCTCTTTCAGTGGGCAAATGTGCTTGCAGAAGACATCATGTTCATCCTCTATCGTATCACAAACGTAACCGAAAAGACCCATACAGACCTCTACCTTGGCCAAATAATGGATTATGGGCTTGGTAACGAAGAAGGTGATGAGAACGCTGCATTCGATCCACAACAGGACGTAGCCTACGGCTGGGATCAGGACGGAATTGGTACACGCTCCACCGGTGGCACATACCCACTAGGTTATACCGGTTTCGCATTCCTGGAAAGCCCCGCCCGGGCAACTGATGGCTTGGATAATGATGAGGACGGTATCACAGATGAGTCTAGGTTTAATGGGCCAGGCGTTCTCATAGTTGGGCAACAAGCAATTCAGAGTGCTGTCAGCTCAATGTATGACCTTGCCAATTTTGAAGCCTACAATGGTCCGCTTGAGTCACGCCCCGCGTATCAGGCAGGACGGTGGTGGACCGGAGACGAAAATCTGGACTGGGTTGGTTTTTCAGATGAGAACAACAATGGTGTTCTTGATCCGGGAGAAGCACACAATAATGATGTCGGACGTGACGGGCAGGGCCCATTTGATCTAGGTTACCCCGGCCCAGACGATGGTGAGGCCGATGGGATACCTACTCTTGGCGAACCCAATTTTGACGAGCTGGATGTAGATGAATCTGATCAGGTCGGTTTGACTGGATTTGATCTTCAGACGCGTCCTTTCTATGAGAGCGGCGATAACCTGCGGGACGATGCATGGATGTGGGACAGGATCATCAACTATGCACAGTTTCCCTTGGGCACAAAACCGGACGCTTTCAAAGCAGATCTTGAACCCTTCATCTTATTCTCTTCCGGCCCAATCGGACTTGAGACAAAAGGAACCGATTTCTTCTCCACCGCCTGGATTTTTGGCGAAGATGAACGTGACTTTTTCAAGAACCGGCGAACGGCTCAAAGCATCTTTAACGCTGACTACAGTTTTGCCCAGCCCCCATTCCTGCCAGCTCTCACGGCAGTTCCCGGTGACGGACAGGTGGTCCTGAGCTGGGATACCGTCGCGGTTCGAAGTTTCGACCGCTTCATCCAAGAGTTTGATTTTGAGGGATTTAAACTCTACAAAGGCACAGACCCCCTACTATTTGATGCCCGGACCATTACCGATGTTGACGGCGCGGCTACTTTCTTCAAGCCAATTGCGCAATGGGATCTGATCAATGACATTCAGGGACCCGTGACCGTACTGGAAGGTGAAGCCGTCTATTACCTTGGAGATAATACTGGGCTTCAATTCCACTATATCGACGAAGATGTAACCAATGGAATTACGTACTACTACGCCCTCGTAGCTTATGACCGAGGAGTGCGTGATTCTGAAGATGCCGCAAAAGCAGGGATTGATCCACAGGAAAATTCTTTCAACGTCAGTGTTAATCAAGCCGGGCGCTTGACCGGATTTTCACGCAACGCAGCTGTAGTGACACCAAGGTCCGTACCCGCCGGATATGTTCAGGGCGGTGCCAATGAAGATTTGAGTCGTGTGACAGAAGGCATTGGATCAGGCTCAGTTTCTGTGAGCATCATCCAGGAGGCCGAAGCTGACTTTGATGGTATTTACCGTATCTCATTCTTCAGCGACCTCGTGTCAGATGTCGCTGACCTCTACGAAACGACCGCATATCAGGTGACCAACATCGTTTCTGGAGACGTGCTCCTTGGGCCCTCTCCGATGATTGATGCAACCCCGCCCGCCGAAGGCTTCATCATCGAAATAAATAACGTCGAATGTCCGGCACCCCTGGGCTGTGAACTGGACGAGTTACAAACCGGATTCCTAGCTAACGAAGGTTCGCAAAATGAAGTGTATGACTTGGATCCACGCACACTTGACGGATACGATACCAACTGGCTTGCCTCTGTAGAGCGAGATACGACTGCCGCCTTTCGTGCTTCACCAGATGACTATAAACTGATCTGGGTATCCCCCACTGACTCTCTTTATCGTCCACCGCGGTTTTTTGGGTATCTGCGTGAAGAAGTGCCCATCTTCACCATCAACGAAACCAGGGGAACGCCGGCCGAACTGTTCATGCAGGACACCAATGGCAGCAGGGTCTTTGATGCAGGTGATCACGCGATCATCGCTGAAAGACCTACCGGACGTGGCCCCTGGCGTTTTCGCTTCCGCATCAGGTTCAGCGCTGCAGACGGAGGCAGCTCCATTGCCCCTTCCGCAGGAAACTCATTTCATGTGAGTTCTAGAAAGCCTTTTGCTACCGGGGACTTCTTTCAGTTTACGCTTCGCTCCTCATCCATTGATACAGATCTTGCACGTAGTGAGCTTGATCGCATTGCGGTCGTCCCCAATCCTTATGTCGGCTCTTCAGCCTTTGAACCGCGGAGCCAGATTGAAGGCCGCGGAGAGCGACGGGTACAGTTCATTCACCTGCCTCCACAGTGCACCATCCGCATTTTTAACATCCGTGGAGAACTGATTCGTACGCTGCATCATGATGGGGTAGTCAGTGATGGGTCTGAGTGGTGGGATCTTCGCACAGAAGAGCAGCAGGATGTCGCGTTCGGGATATACGTGTTTCACATAGAAGCCCCGGGTATTGGGGAGCATGTGGGCAAATTTGCACTAGTCAAATGAACCACATGGTACGCATACTTATACGCCGGCTTATCCTGTTGATCACATTGGTCCTGTGCATGACCTCCACGGTGGTTGCGCAAAGTCGATCTGGTACGACTGCCGCTGCCTTTCTGACGATTGGAACTGGGGCACGCGGTCAGTCATTGGGGCATGCTTACACCGCCCTTGCAACCGGTGCTGATGCGCTGTTTTGGAACCCTGCCGGAGCTGCACGCACCTATGGTGATCACTCCTCAGGCAGCGTCTTCCTCTCCCATTCGCGCTGGTTTGCAGACATCACCTACAACGCTGCTGCAACCGTGATCCCTGTTTCAGGTGATCGTGTGCTGGGACTCAGTGTAGCAGCTGTGAACTATGGTACCATGATCGTACGTACGGTAGCCTTTCCTGAAGGAACCGGCGAGACCTTTCGGGCAAATGATTTCAGTTTGGGCCTTAGCTACGCGCAGCCGCTGACTGAATCATTTTACTTCGGTGGCACCGCCAAGTATGTGCGCCAGCAAATCAGGGACATGCACGCTAGCACCGTTGGCTTTGATGTTGGATTTGTTCTCCAGTCCGGTTATCTAGGTGGCTTGGTTCTGGCGGCATCAATCCAGAATTTCGGCGGCAAAATGCAAATGACCGGTATCAACAGTGTCGTGTTTGTTGACATCGACGAAACTACCAGTGGCAATAACCCGGATATCCCCGCCCGCATCGAAATGGATGCATGGGATCTGCCACTGTCCTTCAAGTTTGGCATGGCCATGCCTGTGGTGCAAGTCGGTATGGTGGAGTTGACAGCTCTTGCAGACATCCAGCAAAGCAACGACAACAGCCTGAACAGTGATGTCGGAGCACAACTCCGTGTTTATAATCGTACCTTCAATTTTGACCTTCGGGGCGGCTACAAAGATCTGTTTCTAGATAATGTCGACAGTCACGCGACCTTTGGAGCCGGACTGGATGTTCGAGCATTTGGCTTGCGAATCGGATTTGATTATGCATACACCCCATTCGACCTTCTCGGGCAGACGCAAGTGGTTGATTTTCGGATGTACTTCTAGCCTCTGGGGAGCAATATTTCTCTTGGCAGTTGGCTGTTCCCCGCCTCCAAGTGAGAAGGACCGGGCTCTGGCCGAAGTAAATGGCTACAGTATCACAGTCGGCGAATTTGAACGTTCTTACGTGGATGTACTTATACGCAGTGGGCAAAATGACACCCCGGGGGCGCGCTACAGCCACCTAAACACGTTGATTGAGGATCAGCTTTGGTACGAAGAAGCACTCCGTCGCAAATTAGACGCCGACACCTCGCTCGCATTATTCATTGACCTGGCTAGAAAACGTGCCTTGGGCGGTCGATACTATGAGTTGGAGTTTCTTGAGCAGCTGGCACAGCCAACAGAGACCGAGATTCGCCTAGCATTTGCCCGATATAAGCAACCCGTTATAGCCCGTCATCTTTTCTACGGTAATGAGACGGATGCTTACGCCGCGTATACGAGGCTCCAGGCCGGGACATCTTTTATTGATGAAGCACAGATCTGCTTCCAGACTTCGAATTTTGACTCTACAGCTGGATGGCTTGGCGAGGTTCGTTACTTTCAGGTGGACGATGCCTTCGCTGAGGCGGCCTTTTCATTGGCGACAGGGAGCTTTTCTGCGCCAGTGCGTAGCCGACAGGGGTGGCACATCATTAAAATTGAGGATCGCATTGCAACCCCAATCATAACTGAATCGGAATTCCAAAATCGAAAGACTGGTATTGCAAGCCTGTTGCGTATCCGTAAGCGTCGGCTGGAAGGGGACCGCTTTGTACGCACCTTTATGGAAAACCGTGATGTACGCGTTGATCCACAGGGTTTACGGGCCTTGGATGCCGCTCTTGCCCGAATTGAACGTCGGGTTTCGGGCGCACCGGTTACGCTGGAAGATGATTACGATACGCCTGCTCCACCACTGACATCTTCGACTCCCTTAGCAACGTTCGTCATTCACGAAACGGTGCAGACGTTTACCGCTGAGGATTATTTTTTCTGGTTCTCCGAACTTCCGTTTAGGGAAGCAAGATCCAGACCGGCCGCTTCTATAGGGCGTGCGGTGCGCAACGAAGCGTTTGCATTGGCCGGGATAGACGCTAACCTGGAAGGAGACGCCATTGTACAAAGAGATGTAGAATACTATACAAGGACCTACTTGGCCAACTCCATGCGTCAACTGGATCCTGACAGTACACTCATTGATGCGCTCCAAAGCACCGCATCCGTCCGTATTGACTCGCTCTTTTTCGATCAGATCATGGTACGATAACAGGCAAAAGCGATATTGCCTTGTACGCTACCGAACTTCATGACCTGGTGGGAGCCTATTGGGTAGGCTTTTTTCGGTATCTAACGCCTCCAACAATGTGGCGGCTTGCTCACCCTTTCCTGCCTGAAGCAGTGCCATAGCCAGATTATAGAGGATCTCAGGGTGCCCCGGAACTTGCTCCAGTGCTTTACTGAGCACAGATACAGCGTAATCTTCGTTGCCGGAAAGCCTAGCTAGGCGCCCAGCAGCCAACAGGCTGGCGAGATTATCAGGAGACAGGCTTAACGCCTGCTCAACATAATTGCGCGCTTCCTCCAACTCTCCCCCATGCTCTGCAATCATTGCAAGACTGATGTACGCTGGAGCATAGTCAGGATCCAGAATCAACGCTTGATGACAAGCATTCCAAGAATCCTCGGTAAGCCCCATCTCCCAGTATGCACCGGCGGCACCATGCCACGAAACAGCATCTGGATGTATACGGATTGCGCGTAAATAATAGTCTAGAGACGCCTGGTAATCTGCCTGCTGAAAAGCTGCATCCCCAAGCGTTTGCAACCAAACCCAGTTTTCAGGCTCCAGCCTGCTTGCCATCTCCCAGGATCTGCGCGCCTCCGTGTAATTGCCGCTTACGTAATGCGCCTGCCCCGGTATAAAATGAGGATGCGGATGCCCCGGTGCTATTTGTCCGGCCTGTTCGGCCAAGCTGATCGCTCGCCCCGGAGCATTCTCATTTAACGCAGTGGTCGCTTCCTGGAGTAGAATCGCCGCCGAGTCCGGTAATGGAGCCGGAGCAGACTCACAGCCAAGTATCCATACCAATTGAATCAGTAACAACCAACGGCTCCGCATCTATTCCGCAGTACCTTCACGAACAATAATAAACGTATTCTCGAGCGGCCCGATTAGCCGTGAGCGCTGTCCACTGGGCCAAAGAACATTCAGCGAATCAACTATGTCGGACGCACCCAGACCAAGGGTCAGTATCCGTTCTGATTCCGACAGATAGCTGCCACCCGACCGTATGTGGCGTTGCTTCAAGCCGGAAGAGGTATACACACTCACAAGTGCCCCAACACCATCACGGTTACTGCTCGTACCCTCAAGCCTCACACGCAGGTATCGACCTTGCATATTGTTGCGCCACAGACGAACACCTGCTCCATTCTGGCCCATCAGAATATCCAAATCTCCGTCCTGATCTATGTCCGCATACGCTGCTCCCCGCCCCAAAAATGGCTCAAAATCTCCTTCGTCTGTAAATACCCCATCCCCCATGTTTATAAACAGGTGTGGTGGTTGATAAAACTTTATCCCGCTGGATCCATGTTCTACATGTTTGTGAATATGGCCATTGGCCACAAATACATCGTCATCTCCATCCAGGTCAGCATCAAACAGAATCAGTCCGAAGGCCAAAGTTTGGCGGCTCGCACCACCTATGCGTGATGCCGATGCCTGATCACGAAACACTCCTCCTCCAGCATGCTGCCAAACGCTGATCATCTGATTGGAAAAATTGCCGACGAATATGGACCATTCTCCGCTCATATTGCCTGCATCTATCCCCATTCCAGCCGTTGCAATCCCTCGTGCATCATAGGCAATCCCGGCCATTAGCCCACGCTCAACGAATGTGCCATCGCCCTGGTTGATGTATAACTGATCCCTTTCGAGGTCGTTTGCCACCGCAAGATCAGGCCACAGGTCGTCATTAACATCCAGGAGGACCGCCCCCAGAGTCTTGCCTGGAGTAGGTAAAAAACCGGCCTGTTTCGTCCAGTCAGAAAAAGTCCCATCAGCATTATTGTGATAAAAGCGGTGGGGCTGCCCGTCATATGCTGCCGGTGTACAGTAGATCTTTTCTTCCCCCGGCCCTTCACACCATAGGTCAGTTTCGGAGCTCCATCGCACATATCCACCTACATAAAGATCCAGCCAGCCATCGCGATCAGCGTCAAAAAATACTGCTGCAGTACTCCATGCAAACGGACCCTCGGCCCCTGATTGGACCACGGTATAGACGCCGTCGTTGTTGCGAAGTAGTACATCGTGGCCCAATGAGGTTAAGAATAAATCTGCATCACCATCATTGTCATAATCGGCCGATGCAATCCCCATTCCGTAAGTCTCTACGTCTTCCAAGCCCGCATCCTGTGTCACCTCACTGAAGTAACCTGAACCGTTATTTGCATAGAGACGAATGGCCGGTGGTTGTGCTTCAAGCGAGTCCCATGTTCCACCGTGTACGAGTGCTATATCTGGATGACCATCCCCATTGTAGTCCACAAACGCCAGACCCGGTGGCAGGATTTCTGGCATCCACATTAAGCCAGATGCACCGTTCTCGTGTGTAAAATCGGCCAGTCCCGCTTCACGAGTCACGTTGGTAAAATGCTGAACTTCGCTCGAGCAACCCGAAACAAGCATGCAGATCCCCGCTAGTATACAGCAAATCATAGCGCCAGGAAGTAACGTGAGGCCCTTAGTCTCTGATAGCTTCATTGTTTTCTCTCGGCCTGCCTCTCGTTCATAGCATCTTTGGCCCAATTCGACTCCCTACCTATCCGCTTTTGCATGTATTCTGAGCTGAAGTCTACGAACTTTGTTCGAGCCTATTGGATGCTCCTGCCAGTCGTAATGATGCTTCTTCCATAACCATGTAATGCTCAACTTAGGCATTCGTCATTCGACAGGCATTACCCACACATGTACATTACTACCGGCCCATCCGCTCCCTGACTGCCCCTCTTGTGTGTCGGATGCTGCCGCCTGCTCACAACATTGACAGGGCTTCCGTGCCTTACTCCTTCCATTTGCATGCATGCCAGGGTCAATACCCAGGTGAGAATTAACTCGAGTTATTGTTGTTCTCCTCCTGTATAATCAGCGTCCTTTCCCCTACTTGAGACTGGCTCCCAATTGGTCATTTCGACAACTGCCCGTGCGTCCAAATGAACCGTTCCAATACATGCTCCACTTCATCGAAACCGGTGGAAGTGTACGAACATACTATGAGGATACCTGTTCACTATTCGGGCCGTCTAAGGCTCGCTCTTTACACCGTATACCCTCCCCTTATCGTCCTTAATCTCCCTATGCGTACAGGTCATTCTGCCACCTCCTTTTTTGTTTGCTTGCTCGTAGGAGTGATGCCGGTCCCAAACCTGTTGGCACAGTCCTCATGGGAGTTGATCTGGAACGATGAATTTGACTACACTGGATTGCCAGACAGTACTCGCTGGTCCTACGATGTTGGTGGGCACGGATGGGGCAATCAGGAAGACCAGTTCTACACGGAAAACCGGGAAGAAAATGCCAGGGCTGACGGCGACCATCTAATCATAGAAGCCAGAAAAGAAGACTGGCGCGGTCGCTCTTACACTTCTGCACGACTAGTCTCTAAACACAAGGGGGATTGGACGTATGGACGCATTGAGGTTCGTGCGCAACTTCCGTCCGGAAGAGGCACCTGGCCAGCCATCTGGATGCTTCCTACAAACAGCCATTACGGCAATGGCGGATGGCCCGATACTGGTGAAATTGATATCATGGAGCATGTTGGATTTGATCAGGATCTAATTCATGCCACCATTCATACAGACGCGTACAACCACATGATCGGCACACAAAGGGGTGGAAGTAAACGTGTGACAGGCGCCTCAGACAATTTTCATGTTTACGCCGTTGAATGGTCGCCAAGGAAGATGGTGTTCTCCATTGACGGGGTTGATTTCTGGACGTACTCCAAGGGGCTTAGTAATTGGCAGGGCTGGCCGTTTGACCTAGACTTCCATCTCATCATGAATATCGCCATTGGAGGTGCATGGGGAGGAGCACAGGGTATTGACGACAGCATCTTTCCACAGCAGATGCTCATTGACCATGTACGTGTATACCGTTACATTGATTTTCCCCAAGTAACACTCGCCGCACCTGCTACCTTGGAAGCAGGCGAGACCGCCGTGATTACGGGTACATCCGTAGACCCCGACGGTCGCATTCTACGGGTAAACCTCTACCAAGACGATGGTCTCCTAGAAACAATCACGGGGGGAGCATCGGAATGGAGTTGGTCCACCAGTAACGTATCCGCGGGATGTTACAAGTTACGCGCGGAAGCCACAGACGATGGCGGATGGATCGGCAGTACGGACGTCCAGTCGCTGACCGTAGGAAATTCATGTACCGGCAATGCCCCCTACCTGATGAGCCCTCACCCTATTCAGGATCGGATAGAGGCAGAGTACTTTGATCTAGGGGGACCAGGTGTAGCCTATCGTGATCTTTCGCCTACGAATGAGGGGGGCGGTATTCGTCTTCACGAAGGTGTAGATGTATTCCCGACAACTGACGGTGCCGGCTATCATATAGGGAATACCGCCCGACGTGAGTGGGTGACCTATACTGTACATGTAGATCAGGCGGGTATCTACGATCTGCAGGTACGGCTGGCCAGTCAAGCGAACCAGGTTTCATTTTCGCTTGAATTTGACGGTGTAGATAAGATTGGTGTTTTCACACATCAAAGCCCTTCCGATGACTTCAGGACCGTTCGCGTTATCACCGAAGACGGTATTGCCCTGGAAGAGGGAATCCAGATTATGAAGCTGCAGTTTTTCAGTGGTGTGCCGAAGGTGAACTGGTTGAAATTTCGACTGAGGTCTCCTACCGATAATATGACGAAGGCGGGAATTGAGCTTTCCGAGATGGCGGATGGTTCAGCGGTCACCACCCTATCTGTGGACGAGGCCGGAAGTCAGACCTACTACGTGAAACTTACATCAGAACCATCGGCGGATGTGAAAGTGGCGATTTCAGGACATGACGGAACGGATCTAATGCTGGATAATGATGGGGATGCTAGTACAGATTTCTCGGAATTGACGTTTACGATGGAGAATTGGAACGCTGCACAGGCGGTCATGATGACGGCGGCGGTGGATGGGGACGGAGACGATGACATAGTGACGCTCATGCACACTGCATCTAGTAGTGATATGGCCTACGATAGTGTGAGCGTAAACTTGGAGGTGACCGTAACCGACGTGACCCAGACAAATTTTGAAGACGCCAATGAGCTTCCAAAAGAGATCGCCCTGGACCAGAATTTCCCCAACCCCTTCAACCCAAGTACATCAATTCGATTCGCACTACCTGAATCCGAAACCGTTACCCTGCGTGTCTATGACACACTCGGAAGACCAGCCGCAACCCTCCTGGATCAAAAACCACATACAGCGGGGACGCATACTGTACGTTTTGACGGTGCTGGATTGGCTTCAGGCGTCTATCTGTACAGACTCGAAGTTGGAGCGTCCGTATTGATGACACGGTACATGCAATTGATCAAATAATGCATGATCAGTTGCGTCGCTAATACTTTTACTAATGATTGGTGCCGTAGGGACAGGTAATTTATTGGCCCGCCCCCTCCGGCGCGACTGGCAAGATTTCTGGAGGGATTCTGGAAGCGTGCACCAATCATGGGCTTCCTGGCGTTAATGTTGTTCTCGCCGGCACCCTGATGTGAGGCGTGACCGACGCTGACGAGTAATACTACATCCTCAATATTCCGCCTGGTGCCTACAATGTTCAGTCCTCCTTCGTAGGTTTCGCAACAGTCACTACCCAGAATATCAGCATGGTTCAGAACCAAACAACAAATGTTGATTTTGAGTTGCGTGAGGAGGCAATAGTCGGCGGGGAGCTCGTCGTCGAAGCTGAGCATTCCATCGTAGAGATGGATCGAACTACGACCACTGCTGTTATTGATGCGAAGCAACTTGAAGTCCTACCCGTGACGAATGTGCGGGATGCAATCAATCTGCAGGCAGGCGTCGTTGATGGACACTTCCGGGGAGGACGCTCCGTAGAAGTGACCTATCTGATCAACGGTGTGCCAATTACAAATGCTTTCAGTAAAAATACCGCATTCGAAAGCGATTCTCCAGAGTTTGCGGTGGATTGTATTATGCACTGGTTCGATACCGAAGGCTGAAGGCGGTACGCCGATGCCGACTAGCTCGTGATTCTGGCCGAATGTGTGAGATCCAACAGTAATCGTGCAAGGGCCTGGAAGTACTTCCAGCAAAAAACCCTCTGCAACCCGCATCAGTTACGCGTCACGGACGTCCACTGTCCCAGCGTTTCAAGCAATGGAATCCCATTTGAACATTGCCTCTTTAGTCCAATCTCATGCAACTGGTCTGGACGGCCTCTGAACAGCTGGGAGACGATAATCAACTACATCTGCACAACAACGAATAAGTCAGGATTAGCCGTGAAAGCTGTCCGAGTCACGAAGCAATATCGAACCGGGGTGAAGATCAACTAAGAGCAAATGGATGAGCTTGATCTCATCCCCTACGACATACTCCCCAATTGGAATTATAACACTGATCTGCACCATTCTACAATGCCCGCGAAGCATCCGACATGCATCCCCAAAGGCACGGATCAGATCAACAAACAATCCCTCCACATGCTAGACCGTAAACATCTAGCGGCTCAAATGGAGCTAAAAGGGAAACTTATTCTTGGATGACACCTAAGCACAAGGGGATTTGACGTATGGACACATTGAGGTTCGTGCACAACTTCCATCCGGCAGAGGCACCTGGCCAGCAATCTGGATACTTCCCACAGACACCGTTACGGCAACCGAGAATGGCCCGATACGGGTGAAATTGATATCATGGAGCATGTTTGATTCGACCAGGATCTAATTCATGCGACTATTCATACGGACACGTACAACCACATGGACCGCACACAAAGGGGTGGAAGCGACCGTGTGGCAGGCGCCTCAGACAATTTCCATGTCTGCGCCGTTGAATGGTCGCCGAGGAAATGGGGGTCCTCCGTTGAAGGGGATGATTTCTGGACGTACTCCGAGGGGCTGAGTAATTGGCAATGCTGGCCGTTTGACTTGGACTTCCATCTGATCATGAATATCGCCATTGGAGGTGCATGAGGAGGAGTACAGGTATTGACGACAGCATCTTTCCACAGCAGATGCTCATTGATCATGTACGAGTATACCGCTACATCGATTTTCCCCAAGTGACACTCTCCGCCCGTGCTACTTTGGAAGCAGGAGAGACCATCGTGATAACGGGTACATCCGTAGACCGCGACGGTCGCATTCTGCGGGTTAACCTCTATCAGACCGATGGTCTCCTAGAAACAATCACGGGAGGAGCATAGGAAAGGAGTTGGTCCACCAGTAACGTATCCTCGGGATGTTACAAGTTACGCGCGAAAGCCACAGACGATGGCGGATGGACCGGCAGCACGGACATCCAGTCGCTGACCGTAGGCAATTCATGTACTGGCAATGCCCCCTACCTGATCAGCCCTCACCCTATTCTGGATCGGATAGAAGCCGAGTACTTTGATCTGGGGGAACCTGATGTAGCCTATCGTGATCGTTCGCCTACGACGAATGAAGGGGGCGGTATTCGTCTTGACGAAGGCGTTGATGTCTTCCCGATAACTGACGGTATCAGCTACCATATTAGGACTGCCCGACGTGAGTGGGTGACCTATACCGTACATGTAGATTAGTCGGGTATCTACGATCTGCAGGTATGCCTGGCCAGTCAGGCAACCCAGGTTTCATTTTCGCTTGAATTTGATGGTGTAGACAAGATCGGTGTTTTCAAACATCCAAGCCATTTTGATGACCTCGCGACCGTTCGCGTAATCACCGAAGACAGTATTGCTCTGGATGAGGGGACCCAGATTATGAAGATTCAGTTTCGACTCAGGTCACCCACCGGTAGCGAAGAGACACCGGAAAACGGAAAAACGGATCTTCTCGGCAATTACCCTAACCCTTTCACGGACGCTACGGTCATTAGTTATCAGGTAGGGCGTCCCAGTCATATAGTTCTGGAGGTCTTCAATACGCTTGGCCAAAGTGTACGAACTCTGGCTGATCATCACCATCCTGCAGGTAAGCATACGACTATCCTGAATGCAGACGGCCTCAGCACGGGCACAAATTCCTACCGGCTCACCGGTGATGAGATTGCCAAGCGTACACTCCAGTATTTGGGCAAATAAGCTGGAAGTGCGTACCCGAGTACCCATCAATTCAATTGGGTTCTACCCTTATTTGCATGGAATGATTGATCTTGACTCACCCAAAACCAGTCATTTTCATAAATGCCACGGACTGGTTGCCAGTTTAGCATCTTGCCTAGTACGGATATCTCCGGTATACTTGACAAAGACGATCCTGACTAAAGTGTAGGACGTCAAGAAAGAGTCAAGGCCAATTGCACCTTAACTTGACTGTCGGCCACGCCACTTGAGATTTGAATTTACAGTCAGTCTCGCGATACGTCAGGAAATGGTTTTCGGCTCCAAGCCAGACCGCTGAAGCCCACTACATCCAAACTGGCGTCTCTTCTAAGTGGCTAGCAAGAAACGTTCTGTACACAGAGGGGCTCTCCGCTTTCTGACGCTAATAATGGGAATTATATACTTAATTGCACTAGTCTAACCAATTTCTGGAACCCCTTTAGTGCAATTAAGCTTAACGTACGTACAGGTACAGTCATGGAACATTCCCGTGTACCGTTACTCAAATAGCTATTGGCCATTAACATAGTGGTCACTGCGCGTAAAGGATTTTCAAGTATTCAGTTGGGAAAGCATTTAGGCGTAACGCAAAAGACAGCTTGGTATATGAAGCACCGTATACACCAAGCCTGTGAATCCGAAAGTAACCACTCGTGAGTTCACTCAGCTACCATATTATACTAACATGTTTTATTTCAATGCATAGGCTGAAAGTTCTTCGTTTAATTCTCGTACCAATTCGTTTAATTCTTTTTCGGTGGTATTGTAGTTTGTAACGCAAGCCCTAAAGGCAGGAATGCCTTTTATAGGGTAAACGGACAACCATGATTTTCCTCTAGCCAAAATTTTGCTCGCAACTTCTTTCGTAAAATTTGGATCCGTTTCAAAGCCCGCTCTTGTAAAACACACAACTGGCAAATCTGTATCGTTTTTGATGAGCCAACCGTTTTCTATCAGCTGACTCTTTAGGTATTGTCCCATCTTTGCTTGGTGATTTATAGTTTGCTCATAAGTTTTCCAGCCGTAAAATAGTAATGAGAGGTAAACTTTTAGACCTGTGAATCTTCTCGACCATTGTATCGAATGAGTAAAAGGTTCGGTTATTGTTAGTTTATCTGCTTCTTTGGGCATGTATTCAGTGGTAGTTCTGAAAGTTTTTCCAAGAACGTCATTTTTCGACGTCAAAAAAATGCTTGTCCCCATAGGTACAGACATCCATTTATGAGCATCGAAAGTGATAGAGTCAGACTTTTCAATACCC
>VXLY01000022.1:49705-51296 GCA_009841335.1 Rhodothermaceae bacterium
CTGCATCAACATGGAACCAAATATTGTGGTCTTTGCAAATGGTATTGAGTTGATCTAATTCATCAATCGTGCCGGCTCCCGTGGTTCCTGCCGTCCCTATAATCATCAGTGGAGAATAAACCGAGAAATCTAGATTGCTTAGTTCTTGTTGTAAAATCTTTGTGTCTAGTTTTAATTCATCCGTTATTGGAATTGATTTTATCAGGTCGTATCCCAATCCTGCCACTTTGGCTGCTTTTTGAATTGAATGATGAGCCTCCTCAGAACAAAATATAATCGGCTTTTTGTCGACTCCAAATAAACCATCTTTCGCAAAATCTGAATACTTGTTGTTCAGTGCACACAATATAGCTGTGAGGTTTGCTTCAGCCCCACCTGTGGTAAAAACACCATCCGCGCTTTTATCATCGTAACCAAATTTGGAAGCAACCTCCCGAATTACAAATTCTTCCACTTCAACAGCAAATGGTGCATGGCTCCATGCGGCTAGTTGGGGATTGTAAGTGGCTGTAATCAGATCAGCAAGTATTCCTGCATAATTAGAGCGTGGATTGAATAGCCCAAAATATTTAGGATGTGGCGTATGTACTGAATATGTTTCGAGCCCTTTTGTTACATGGTGGATTGCTTCATCCGGTTTAATTCCATTCACTAAATCTACTGTCTTGACCAATGCTCTAATTTTACTAATATTCAAATCAGGATTGATTCGAAAGTCTTTTGTTGTACGATAATATGCCTCCAGCTTTTCGAATACTGTTTCGAGTATCTCTCTTCGCTGTTTTTTGTCAAAATCAAAATGCATACTGATTTGTGTATTGAGATGAATTTGCCCACCTAGTGAGATTTAAATTGCTCACTTAATCAGATTCAAATTGCTCACCTGGGCGGATTTTTCTTGGGCCTGCGTTTTTCATGTATTTGTCCGTTCGTATGTGTCTGTTTTGTGATTGTTTCGTGCGTCAGCTTGAAGGTTGTGCCAGTTGTTTTCGCAAGGAATCTCCCTTGAGTTCAATGCGGTAGGCGGGTTGGACGAGTCGATCGAGGAGGGCATCGGCAATCGTTGGATTGGCCATGTTTTGATGCCAGTGTTCCACGGGCAATTGACTGGTTGCAATTGTTGACCGTTTCTGGATTCGATCATCGAGCAGTTGGAACAGATCTTCCTGTTGCGTTTGAGACAACTGAATCAACCCCCAGTCATCCAGGATGAGGACATCCAGGTTGCGTAGGGTATTCAGGATTTTCAAATATCGCCCATCGGCACGGGCCACGCTCAGTTCTTCAAGCAGACGGGAGAGTTGGTGATACCGTACCCGATAGCCTTCCAGACAGGCTTTGTGTGCCAAGGCGCACGCGAGAAAGCTTTTGCCGGTTCCGGTGGGACCGGTGATGATGACATTCAAGTGTCGCCGGATCCAGTCACAACTTGCCAGTTGCAACAGTTGTTGCGGATCCAATCCGCGAGGCGCCCGGTAATCAATCTCTTCCATACAGGCGTTTTGATGCAGTTTGGCACGGCGCAACCGTGCGGTCAATGATCGGCTTGCCCGGTCACTGATCTCACGATCAAGAAGCAATCCGAGCCGCT
>VXLY01000039.1 GCA_009841335.1 Rhodothermaceae bacterium
AACGGTATAATTGCACCTAACCAACTGATGTATTCGATGCTACCAAGCAAAATGTTTTGGGAAAACTGGGGGAAAACATTGTGTGTGGTATCTGTCCTAACACTGGCCCTGTTGTACAGTCCGGATATTGCAGCTCAGGAATGGGAGATTTCACCTGTATTCGTTGAAGAAGCTCCACGAATTGATGGCAGCCTGGATGATCCAATCTGGACAGAAATTGATCCGATCACCGAGTTCACACAGGTATGGCCCGATGAGGGAGAAGTGCCCACAGAGCTGTCCGAGGTACGGATAGCCTACAATCGGGACTATCTGTTTTTTGCGTTTCGATTTCTTGATGAAGACGCGCATTTAATTCGCGCGAAGAATCTGGAGAGAGGGGGACGCAATGATCGTGATGATCATGCTTATATCTCCCTGGATACATATCTCGATAAACGCAACGCCTATTTGTTCGAGATGAATGCGCTTGGTACCCAAGACGATGCAACGATCACGGATGAGGGGCTTACGCTTGACAGTTTTTCGTGGGACGCCGTTTTTCGGAGCGAGACGCAGATTGATGAAGATGGCTGGACCATGGAAGTGTCGATCCCTTTCCGACAACTGCGGTTCCCCAAGGGCGAAACGGTTGATTTTGGTCTGATGCTTTCACGCATGATCAACCGAAAGAATGAGCGAGTGATTTGGCCGCCCATTGGTCTTGAATTCGGTGGTCAATGGGGGGTGATCAGCGCGGTATCTCAGTATGGAGTACTAAAAGGCTTGCGTAATATTCGTCGGGGCAAGAACATAGAGATCAAGCCCTATGTGATCACAGGGATTCAGCAGACGCGTGAGGATTATAATCTCAAGGATATTCCCAGTACTTTTGAGCGTGATATTGGCATAGATTTCAAATATGGAATAACAAGCAATGTTACGCTTGATCTTACAGTTAATACGGATTTTGCACAGGTGGAAGCGGATAACGTTCAGCTCAACCTGACCCGATTCAGTCTTTTCTTCCCCGAGAAACGAGAATTTTTCCTTGAAAGGAGCGGTCTGTTTGAGCATGGTAATCCCAGGTCTACCCAGACCTTCTTTTCCAGGCGTATTGGGCTCAGGGATCAAATTCTTACAGGAGCCCGTGCCACCGGGCAATTTGGGCGTATCTCAATCGGGTTACTGGATATTGAAACCGGTGAGGGGATGGGGGACACATTCGGATCAAAGTCGACCAATAATCTGGTTGCTCGGATGCGTACGTCTCTCAGCCCTCGTGCAACGGTGGGAGCGATCCTGACCAATTATGCTGCACCGGATCGAATAAACCGTGCGTTTGGAATGGATGCGCAGTATCGATTCTGGAGCGCGAGCGAGTTTGAGGCATGGTATACAAGGGTAACAGATGATGGACCGATAGAAAATGATGAGGCTGGTCATGCCAGCCTCACACTCATGAACGATAAGTATGGAGTTGAGGCCAGCGTCACCTCTGTTGGAGAGAATTTTCATCCGGCACTAGGTTTTGTAAGACGGCGTGATATGCGCCGATTTGCAGGCGGGGCCCAATACACGCCGATCGTTTCCTTTGATGCACTCCCCTTCATACGTCAGTTCACTTTTCAAAGTGAATACGAGTACATTGCAAGCCAGAATGGCGAGCTGCAGTCACAGGAGTTTGAGGTGTCCGCCGGGGCGGCTTTCAATCGACGGGATAATATCGCTTTGGAGTATAGTCGAGAGTTTGAACGGCTGTTAGTTCCGTTTTACATCCGACCAAACGCACGCATTCCTTTGGGGGATTACACGTTTAGTCGATTTGTCTTGGAGGGGCGAACCGACTCCAGTCGAAGGCTGTTTGGAAGTGCAGGTACTTCCGTAGGGGCTTTCTTCAATGGAAACCGAACTGATTTGGAATTTCAGGTTGGCTTCCGACAGTCACGCCATCTCCAGGTTGAAGCCGGAGTTGGCTATTCGCGCATTGATCTTCCAGTGGAAAATGGACGATTCGATGCAACGACAGTTTCGGTAGAGTTGCTTGGTGCGGTTAATAGAAAAATATTCGCAACTGCGCTGGTGCAGTACGACAATTTTACGCGTGACTTGCAGGCGAATATTCGTGTAAACTGGATACATACGCCTGGGAGTGACCTGTTTTTTGTTTTCAATACAGCGTATCATTTTGCAAATTCAAATGAGGTGTTTTTCGATCCAAATCGGGATTACCTCTTAACTAATCGGGCCGCAGTGGCCAAGCTGACCTATCTAATTCTGCTATAATTCATGAACCCGGAAACCAGTATTGAAAAGCCTAGAGGAATCATAGACCGAGGTCTTCGGGCTATTGAAGTGGTCGGCAATAAATTGCCGGACCCGTCCATGCTCTTTCTGCTTTTATTGATTGTGGTTTGGATCCTGAGCGCTCTGTTGTCAAACGTCTCATTTACCTCAGTGATTGATCCACGCACGCAGGAGCCACTTATAATCAACAACTTGCTAAGTGGGAGCGCGATTACGGACTTCATGAGCCGCATGGTTTCCATTTTCACTGGGTTTGCGCCGCTAGGTGTTGTTCTGGTGGCAATGCTTGGAGTGGGCGTGGCTGATGAAGCCGGGTATTTCAATACAGGTATAAAGCTGCTCTTATCCAAAACTTCAGTGGGGCTTCTCACTCCTGTGGTAGTTCTAGTAGGGCTGCTGAGCCACAGCGCCGTCGACGCAGGATATGTATTGGTTATCCCCTTAGGGGGTGTCATTTTTCATGCCGCTGGTCGACATCCATTGGCCGGTATTGCTGCTGCATTTGCGGGTGTTTCGGGTGGTTTTAGTGCCAATCCGCTCCCGTCTGCATTAGACCCACTTCTGCAGGGGTTTACTCAGCCAGCAGCGCAGATTTTGGATGCGGCGATGCTGGTCAACCCGCTTTGTAACTACTTCTTTACTGTAGCGTCCAGCGCCGTGATCATTGCACTGGGCTGGTACATAACTGATCGTATAGTTGAACCACGTCTTTCTAGTAGTACGCCTGTGGACGAGGATGCCGAAAAATCCTCGGGGATGGATACTATCGGCGTGAGAGAGTCGAAAGCATTCTGGTGGGCGACCGGGGTAATGTTGTTGGGTATTGTGGTACTGATCCTGACGCTTTTACCCGCCGATTCGGCGTTCAGGGATGCCAATGGGTCATTGAATTCTTTTCAGGCGCCCATAATGCAATCTATTGTCCCACTCATCTTCCTGCTTTTCTTAATTCCTGGCGTCGTGTATGGCTACATAGCAGGCGTATTTAGGTCCTCAAAGGATATGGTTGACGCCATGACAAAAGCAATGAATGGCATGGCTTACTACATTGTGATGGCGTTTTTCTGCGCTCTGTTTGTGCATGCTTTTGGAGCTTCCAACATCGGAGCATTACTGGCGCTTAAAGGCGCAGCTACCCTCCAGGCATTGGCATTGCCTGGATCCATCACGATAATTGGGATCATCCTGCTAACTGCGTTTGTAAATCTGTTCGTGGGGTCTGCATCGGCAAAATGGGCGCTCCTGGCCCCTATTTTTGTCCCAATGCTGATGCAAGTAGGGATCTCCCCTGACTTGACACAAGCTGCTTATCGGGTTGGGGATTCCTCGTCAAACATAATAACCCCGCTCATGCCGTATTTCCCGTTGGTTGTGGTCTATTGTCAGAGGTATTTCAAGAAGACAGGGATTGGTACGCTCACCTCAATTATGATTCCATATTCGATCACCTTCCTGGTAGTCTGGACAGCATTCCTGCTTCTGTACTGGGTATTGGGGATTCCACTGGGGTTAGGGGCTTCGTATACTTATCCACCAGTCTAATGTCACTCGGATCAAGTCTGAGCCGAATGATTGCTGGTATGTTGCGAGGATTTATACGCTCACTGCTTCGGAGTCTTTTCAGGCGGTAACTTACCCTGAATATGTTGAATCGCTAGGTTCAATAATCTGGAAGCGTACGGGTAGACGCATCCGAACACGAGCGGTCTCTCCCTGATGTCGACCAGGAATGAAACGTGTCCTGCGTAGTGCCTGGACAGCTGCGGAATCAAGGAGGGCATGCAGTGAACGTTCGACCAGAATGTCACTCGTCGTACCGTCCTGATTGACTGTAAAGATTAGCGTCAACCTTCCCTCAATCCCTTGGCTTATAGCTTCCTTCGGATATTCGATCAAAATGTAATAAGCTCCAATGCCGCCGGGTATTTCGGGCATTATTTCTGCATACTCTAGTATGGGTACGGTTTGCGTTTCTATTCTCCACGTATCTGCGCTTTCCAAACGGGCATCCTTTTGGACAGTGGTGATTTCTGCGGGTAATGCCGCTGGGGCAGGATCAACTGCGGGGGACCCGGCAGGGATTGTGCCTGTACCCGTAACAGGTGGGAGCAAGTATGCAGGCGCCTGAAGTTCGGCGATCATACCATGTTGTCCGAAATGTGGTTTCCACGGCTTGGGGCGCTGGTTAGAGGCGATGGGAAGGTTGAAGCAAATTGTGACCAGCAGCAGACTCACTACGAGGGCAATCATGAGCCGGAGACGATAGCGTATATTCTCGTTTGATCTTAGATACATGGCGGTACACGCTTCTCCTGAATAAATAGTACTCAGGACTACCAATAAGTTGCAATTGAATGAAAATGAAGCAGATTCATAAAGCACTGGTTTTGACCGGGCCTGGGCAGTGTTCAACTGCGCGCGTATCCGGTCCGGTCGGTGAAGGGCCGGTACTTGTTGCGGTAGAATACTCAGGCATTAACTATAAGGATGCGCTCGCCGTTACCGGAAAGGCCAAGATTGTGAGGGCTTCATTCCCATTCATACCCGGCATTGATTTGGCGGGAACTGTCCTTGAATCAGACTTGGAGGATTATAAGCCGGGGGACCGGGTAGCATTGACTGGTGGAGGTCTAGGGGAACGTCACAGTGGTGGATATACGCAACTGCAAGCAGTACCGTCAAAGTACCTGCTGAAAATTCCGAAGGGCATGAGTACGCGTACGTGTATGATACTGGGGACTGCCGGTCTCACGGCTATGCTGAGCATAATGGTTTTGGAGGATCATGGGGTTGTTAACGGCGAGATATTGGTTACAGGTGCGTCCGGTGGCGTTGGGATGATTTCAGTCAAATTGCTTGCAAACTTGGGATACACAGTTATCGCGTCATGCGACAGTACGCATCTTTGGCATAAGCTTAAAGGACTTGGGGCGGCACGTACAATTAACCGGATCAATGCAGATGCTAGCCGACCATTAATGCACGCTCAGTACGATGGAGTTGTAGATGCTGCCGGTGGAGCGGCACTGTCAGCAGCGCTGCCTCAGGTACGGCTCCATGGATGTGTTGCTGCCTCAGGTAATGCGGCGGGAGTCAAGTTGAATACGACAGTGTTTCCGTTCATTCTTCGGGGAATCACACTTGCAGGCATTGATTCAAATACGGCAACGGTTCAGGACAGACTTATTGCCTGGGAACGATTGCAACAACTCATATCTGATCAGGTAGCTGACCAGCTGCTCATGGCAACGATTTCGTTAGAAGATATTGCGAGTGTGTGCAGTGCAAAAATTGGCGGTAAAGCACCTGGAAGGTTCTTAGTCAGTACAGCCCGAGAGATGTAGCTGACAACTTCCGGTTGATCAGACTAAG
>VXLY01000005.1 GCA_009841335.1 Rhodothermaceae bacterium
GATCCGAATACGTTCACTAACTTGAGTAAGGTCAAAATCGGCCATGGGCTAGATAATCAATACACCGCGCGCAATTACGCAATCGTGACGTTCATGTTCATGTAAGGGTCGTTCCGGGCGAAATGGGGTAACCATTAAGGAAGTCTCGCACCTCAAGTACACGCTGACCCGGTGCTTGCAGGCGTGCAACGGCAATCGCCCCTGTTTTGCAGGCGATCACTAGGCTGCCGTTCGCTTTCAGGACCGTGCCTGGTTCTCCTTTTCCGCGGGTTACCTCGGTTTCCAGGATCTTCAGTGTTGTGGACTTCCAGGGAGTCCACGCACCGGGGTAGGGGGCAAGCCCCCTGCAGTGATTATGAACAGCCTCGGCTGGCTGCTCCCAGGGTATGCGGCAGTCACCACGAAAAATCTTTGGAGCGGGGGTAGCCTGTACATCATCCTGTCCATATGTTTTAGCACGTCCCCCAGCGATACGCCGAGTAGTTTCCAGAACGGCGCGCGACCCGAGTCGTGCAAGCCGGTCATGCAGGTCTCCTGCAGTTTCGTGTGGAAGAATAGCGGTTGGCCACTGTAAGATGATGTTGCCGGTATCTACTTTTTCCTTTAGAAAAAAAGTGGTCACACCTGTTTGGGTGGCTCCTGCCATAAGTGCTCTGTTAATTGGAGCGGCGCCCCGAAATTTCGGCAATAGGGATGCATGCAGGTTAAACGCACCGAGCCGGGCGCTCATGAATACTGTGCGGGGGAGAATACGGAAGGCAACCACAACGTGCAAGTCGCAATCAAGCGCATCAATTGTGGACGCAAACGCCGGATCCATGATCGAGTCGGGCTGAAGGATGGTTCTGATATCCAGTCGTTCTGCAGCCAGCTTCACCGCCGTCGGTTGCAGCTTTCGGCCTCGTCCCCGTCGACGATCCGGCCCAGTTACAACGGCCACGGGCTTATATCCCCCTTCAACCAGAGCTTCCAGTGGGGGGACCGCAAACTCTGGGGTCCCCATGAACACGATACGCATTTTAGTCCAGCCGAGTACGTTCATCCCAGACTGGCAGCACTAGTTCATAATCTCCAAATCCGGTTTCGTCCACGAACATGTATTGCCTTCCAATCCGGAAGAAATACCAGACTTCCCATGGTTTATTGTTGTAACTGAAGGTTTGGTGCTCCACTTCGTCGGGATGACCATGAAGAATGAATACATGTCCGCGATCCGACTTCCATCCAGGTATCTGCTGCCCAAAATTCTGGTTGGCGTAATCCACACGATAGAAGTGTTCCTCCATAGCCTCGTTGCGCAGCGTTCCCGGAGTTGGATCCCGCCTTTTCCAGAAGGAATCAAAGAGCGATCTGCGCTCAGATTGTGATTCTGCGCGTCGAAAGTCACGAAGCTCCCGGTTGCGGGCAATGTAAGTCAATTGTTCAATGGCTTCTTCCAGGTTGTTCAGATAGGAGCTAACACCGTCCCAGCGTACGCTCAGGGTATGGGATGCTCGGTCTAGTAAGTTCCTGTCTAAACTTTGCAGTGTGATCACAAGGTTGTATTGACCAAATTCCAGATCGCTGGCAGGAATCCTTGTGATTTGTTGATGGCGTCCAGCATCTACACTAAGCGTGTCGGACCATTGATGTGGTCTATTGTACTGCATAGTTTCGCCTTCTCGGAGCAACTCCTGTGTAACCAACAGGGTCTGTGCATTCCGTGTGTAAACCTCATAGTATGCCTGTAGATCTCCGGCACTGACATCTGGTGAGATGCGCGGCACAATAGCGCGACGTTCAGGGTCGTAGCCGGCAAGCAACACGACATCACTCATTGTTACGGTTCGGGAAAAATCGCGTTGTTCCACAGTGACCTCCTGGAAAAAGGTTTTTGATGATACAAGATCTGTAAGTGTGATGGCCAGGAGATACCTTCCTGGGGGCAGTTCTAACGAATGTGTGGACAGGTCGCTTGCATTTTCGGCAACCGTGTTTGCGTGCATTTGGACAGTGACACTTTGCTCCCATATGGAGGACGTCGTCACATTTCTTGGACGGCCTCGTGAGTCCAGCCGGGACACCTCGGCCTCCACGGTGTAGCGTGCGACAAATCCGCTGGGGCTTGCCTCGAATTGGAGGCTTGTGTACGGAATCTCGGTGTAAACATCCAGATGCCCCGCATTAGTATCCCCTTTAATGCTCACAGCACGTACCTGTAGTTCATCATCTAGGGTTTGTGCCTGTAGAAAGGACGTGAGCGGGAGTGCAGCAATTAGGAGGAGTATGAGAAAATGCTTCATGCGACTGATAAGGCTTTTACGAAACGCTGGCGATCAAAGACCTGTAGATCTTCTAAACTCTCTCCGACGCCAATATATTTCACGGGCACCTTGAATTCGTTGGAAATGCCGATAACGATGCCCCCTTTGGCAGATCCATCCAGTTTGGTTACGACTAAACCGGTTACATCTACGCTACGTGTAAATTCTTCGGCCTGACGAAGTGCATTCTGTCCGATGGTGGCATCCAGTACCAGAAGCACTTCATGAGGTGCATCCCTGACCTGGCGGCCCATGACTCGTTTTATTTTCGAGAGTTCATTCATCAGCCCCGTTTTGGTATGCAGGCGTCCGGCAGTGTCAATAATGGCAACGTCCGCGGAGCGTCGAACGGCAGACTGGACCGTGTCAAAGGCGACAGCGGCAGGATCTGCCCCATGTTGTTGCTTTACGATGTCTACACCGGCCCGTTCAGCCCAAGTCTCGAGCTGTTCAATGGCTGCGGCACGGAAGGTATCTCCTGCACCGATAAGTACGCTTCGTCCCGCATGTGCATAGCGCCATGCAAGCTTTCCGATGGTGGTAGTCTTTCCTACACCATTTACACCAACCACCATGATGACATGGGGTTGGTTATTGAGCGGCGCATCGAAGTCTGCAGGCCGTGCGGATGGGTTCTCTTCAAGAAGCAGTGCGATCTCGTCGTTAATAAGTGTCTGCAATTCCTCGGATGAGAGGTATCGGTCCCGCGCAGCCCTTTTTTTAATCCGCTCAATGATGTCAAGGGTAGTATTGATTCCCACATCACTGGTCACCAAAGCTTCCTCAATGTCATCTAGCAGGGCATCATCGATCGTTCGCTTTCCCTTGACCAGACGTCCAATCTTGCCAAAGATTCCTTCCCGGGTCTTCTCAAGCCCTGATTCCAGGCGATCTTGATCTTCGGCCTGACGGCGTCGGAAAAGTTTCATTCAATTATGCTGGATTGCTGTGCATAGATGCAAGCCGTGATGAGTAAATCGCGAGTGAAAACCCCAGGAGTCCGACGGTTATCCAGATACAGATATCCATGACTATCTGGTCAGCTCTCAAAAGCCCCATGAAAAATGTTATTGCGATTGCGGTGACCGCAATTTTGCCCGGAATATTGCTCATCTGGACACTTCCAGAATAGCGCACCACGGCCATTCCTCCCACTGCGATCAACAGATCACGCAGCAGCACAACGCCCAGGAACCACAGGGGTATCAAATCATCCCAAACAAGTGCTATACCGACCAGAGCAGCCGAAATTTTATCTGCTGCTGGATCTAGTATCTTTCCCCACTCTGATACTGTGTTTGTACGCCGGGCAATCTGACCATCCAGCCAGTCCGTGATCACTGCCGTCAGAAGCAAGGCCAAACTCCAGCTGATCGGGCCGTCTCTGAGAATAATGACAGCAGCTGCGGCCGAAAACAGGACACGCGAAATACTGAGTATGTTGGCAAACGTCCAAAAGGTGCCCTGTATCAACATCAAGCACATTACAGATTGGCTTACCTAGTACGAAAGCAACCCCAAAAGGTACCATGAGGGTTGCCAAGTCCAAAAAACTTATATCGCCCAACTGAGTATCCTAGGGGTTGAAAATTTTTCGGTTACAATGGCGAATAATTTGACTGCAAGATCATCTCGGACGCTTTGGATAGATGCCCTGTCTCCAGACAGAGCTTCTGTTCTCGTCCAAGTATTGGTGATCAGTTCCTTCGCGGTAGCTACGGCACTTGGCGCCCAAGTGCGGATATATCTCTGGGAAGTCCCAATCACGCTGCAGACGCTTTTTGTGTACGGAAGCGGATTGGTACTCGGAGCTCGTAATGGCCTGTTGTCCATGCTGCTGTATTTGGTCCTTGGAATGTTTTTGCCGGTGTATGCTGGAGATAGTCATGGATTTGCCTACCTGATGACGGCAGTCAGTGCGGGCTACCTGTTTGGAATGCCTTTGTCCGCGTATGTGATCGGTTTATTGGGGAAACGCGCCACAGGCTTGTTGGGTGATACAGTCGCCGTGTTTGCGGGCTCGGCAGTGCTATTCACCTGTGGAGTTGTTTGGCTGCATTTTGCTGCCGCTCACACCACTTGGTCGTATTCTATTGAAGTTGGCTGGCTTCGATTTGTCGGATTTGATTTAGCGAAGGTACTGATCGTCGCTCTTGCCTATCGTGGTCTGCGGAGCTGGCGCCGATAGCTGGACGCATGCATCGCGTGTTTCTCATCGCGTTGTTTTGCGCAGTCTGTGCCTGTTCAAGCGTTACAGCTCAGACGAGCATACTGTACGAGACTGAAGTCCGAACAGAGGCAAAGGCCGGACTGGAGGCGTTGTACGATCTTCGCTTTGAGGAAGCGGAAGCTCATTTTCAGAAGATCACCCAGCATTATTTCGATCATCCGATAGGTCCATTCCTGGAGGCCTTAACGCTGTGGTGGACGATTCTCTTGGATTTGACAGATACCTCGCATGATGAAGAATTTTATGCGGCTATGGAGGAGGTTATTGACCGGAGTGAGGCACGTCTGGCAATAAATGAACATGATTTTGACGCAATGTTCTTCAAGGGCATCGCGTTAGGATTCAGGGGACGCTTACGTTCTAACCGACGGGACTGGATACGAGCCGCCGCAGACGGTAAACGGGCCATGGATTATGTGTTGGCAGTTGCTGCGGCGGATTCAACCAATAACGACTTTGTACTTGGACGCGGGCTGTACCGCTATTATGCTGCATTGATTCCAGAACGCTATCCACTGATTCGTCCCATTACCTTGTTTCTCCCACCGGGCGATCGGGAAGGTGGACTGGCAGAACTCAGACGCACGGCGACCGAGGGATACTACATGCAGACCGAGGCGAAGTATTTTCTGCTTCAGATTCATTATCTCTATGAAGGGAACTTCCAGGAATGCGTACGGCTGGTCAGATGGCTTCGTGAGCGGTATCCCAGCAACGCATTTTTCCACACACTGGAGGGACGCATATACGCACGCTGGTATCAGTGGCACGCCGTCGAAACCGTCTTCACAGAAGTTCTGGAACGCTATATGGCGAAGGACTTCGGCTATACCCCTGCTATGGGTGAACAGGCGCTGTATTTCCTGGCGAGGGCCCAGATTGTACGGGGGGACGAACGGGCTGCTTTGGGCAACCTGTTTTCGCTGGAGGCGCTGACTGCAAGAATGGACGAGGATACCTATTTCAAGGTCATGGGGCGCCTATATCAGGGAATTGCGTACGATTTGTTAGGTGAGCGGGAAAACGCAGTCGCCCGGTATGAGAGTGTCCTTGCAATGAAGCGCTGGGGCTCGAGTCATTCCATTGCACGTCGTTACTTGGCGAAGCCCTATCCAGCGGTCGAATAATCGAGCCAGCTATTCTCATCAGCAGTTGGTCCATAGCTACCTGGGAGCTCCACATCGTTCATACGCAAGTATACCGAGAGCTGAGCCCGGTGGTGAATGATATGGCTGATTCCTAGACGCCGAAATACGACCCATTTGGGTTCGGTAAAGAACACCTGGGGTCCATGGCTCAAAGTCCATGGCTCTGCCAGTGTATCCACAGTAGTCCGATCCAAAACTTTGCGGAGTTGCGTCTCGTAGGTCTCATATTGGGCCATCAACTCTGCCTGTGTGGAGGCTTCGGTCCTCGGCCAGGTTTTGGCCATGTCGAGGCCGTCTTCTTCCAAAATGACAGCGCCAAACCAGAAGAGATCAATAGTATGGCCGGCCAACTGGCCCGTAGTCCAGGATTTTTTGTGCGGACGCCAGTCAAAACAATCGTCTGGGACGCATGAGAGCATCTTTCGCGTCACGGCAAACTCGTACTCCATGTCGCCAAAGGCGAGCTGGACGGGGTCGAGAGACATTTGGTTGGTGGGTTAAGTGAAGTCTGTCGGATGACAACACGAACTCCTTTGGATGCTGTGGAGTTCGCTGGGCAGCGGCCGCAGGGGAGATTATTGACCTACGGGAGGCCTACTATACCTGGGTATTGTGTACAATTTATGGGGTGAACGGGAAACGCAATCGCCCGGTGCGAGAGTGTACTTGCAATGAAGCGCAGCGGCTCGAGTCATCCCGGCGCTCGCCGCTACTTGGCCGCTCCCTATCTAGTTGTGGAATGAACCAGCCAGCTAATTCTCATCAGCGGACGGCCCGTAGCTACCTGGGAGCGGCACGTCGTTCATGCGCAAGTATACTGAGAGTTGTGCGCGATGGTGAACGACATGACTGATCACGAAACGCCGAAATACGACCCACTTGGGTTCGGTAAAGAATACCTGCTCCCCATAGCTCAAAGTCCAGGGTTCCTCCAGTGTACCCATGGTAGTTCGATCCAAAACTTCGCGGAGCTGCTTCTCGTTACCTTCGTATTTGGCCATCAACTCTGCCTGTGTGGAGGCTTCGGTCTTTGGCCAGGGTTGGGACATGTCAATACCGTCCTCTTCCAGTGTAATCACGCCCCACCAAAGAAGGTCAACGACGTGACAGGCTAACTGGCCCATAGTCCAGGATTTGTCGTGTGGGCGCCAGTCAAAACAATCGTCAGGGACGCGTGAGAGCATCTTTCGCGTCACGGCAAACTCATACTCCATGTCGCCAAAGGCGAGGTCAAGAGGATCAATGGACATTTTATTTGGGGTTAAGCAAGTTTTCTCCGATGGCACTGCAAACTCTTACTACTGCACTAGGGTTCGCGCGCAAGTTATTGACCTGCAAAGGTATTTACGTTAAATTGAAAAATCCGATTTTTCAGACGCCAACCCTTCGACAGTCATGCCAAAAATAGTCGTAATTGCATTTCTAATCATCTTTTGTGCATGTCAGCGTGCGCCCATGGATCAACCCGCGGAAGAGGTTGTGGAGGTTCAAGAAGTAGTCCCGGAGTATTTTTTGGACACGGGCAACACGCATAACAAGTTCAGCCGATCAATTCCGCCCATTCTTACTGTGCCCTCGGGCGCTGTTGTTGAAGTGTATACAAAGGAAGCTTCGGATGGTCAATTTTCTCCCGAATCAACGGTCGAAGATGTGTCAACGCTTGATTTTGAACCGATTCATCCCTTGACCGGCCCCGTGTATGTTGAGGGCGCCGAAGTTGGAGATGTACTGGCGGTCACGCTTCATGAAATTGAAATAGGGGAGTTTGGATGGAGTGCGGTCATACCCGGTTTCGGGTTTCTGGCGGACGAGTTCACTGAACCCTTCCTGCACACATATACCTTTGAAGAAAGACAAACGTATGCCACGCTTCCCAGTGGAGCACGTATAGAACTGGCCCCGTTTCCAGGAGTGATGGGGGTTGCTCCTGCGACCGACTCTCTCCTGTCCACGATCCCGCCCCGTACGAACGGTGGCAATATGGATGATCCTAATCTGGTGGAGGGTACCACCGTTTATTTTCCAGTTCTGGTGGAGGGTGCGCTGTTTTCCATTGGGGACGCGCATGCCGCACAAGGCTTGGGGGAGGTCTGCGGTACAGCTATCGAAGCGCCGATGCGCTTTGTTTACGAAGTGAATGTTGTAAAGGATAAACCATACCTCGTAGAACCCCAGTACGAAACCGACATGTACTACGCTGTGACTGGGTTTGCGACGACCATTGACGAGGCTGCGAAGAAGGCCACTCGGTATATGATTGATTACGTGAGCCATGAGCACGGCCTGGATCGAACAGAAGCTTACGTGCTGGCCTCTCTTGCAGGAGACCTTCATATTGCTGAGGTCGTGGATGTACCCCATATGTTGGTTACGATGCACTTACCCAAATCTACTTTCTAGATTCGGCGTATATTTTCGCGTCATTAATACATCCCCCGCATATGATACGCATGCGAGTTTTATCGCTTGGTCTTTGTTTCCTGACATTCAGCGCTACCGCCCAGGTGCAGCGGACCCCCATTGAAGCTGATGATTTGCTCAAAATCCAGCAAGTGGGTAATGTAGTTGCGGCGCCCAGCGGTCGTTACATAGCATATACGGTTCGTTCTATTGTCCCGGATGAGGAAGCGGACTACAAGTACCAATCGCAGATATGGATGATCTCCGCGGGTGGATCAGAGCCTCCTCAGCAATTGACATTCAGTGAAGCAGGCGGAACATCGCCCGTTTGGCATCCAGACGGCGATCGTCTGACGTTTTTGCGCTCAGTGGATGGAAAAATGCAGCTTTTTGAAATATCCATTTACGGAGGGGAAGCTAGGCAGCTATTCAGTTTTGAACACGGGATCAGTAACCCACAGTGGTCACCAGATGGTCGATACATACTTTTCTCGGTCTCATTGACGAGAGAACAGGTTACCGAGCTCACCGGATCTGATCCTGACTGGTCGGAGGAGCGACCGGGGAGACCCTCCTGGGAGGAGTATACCGCTGATCCAGCCCCGGACGGAGATCTGGCAAGTGTTCGAGCCTGGCTGAACAGGAACCGGGAAGAAGGCAATCCGCGTCTGTTGACGAGGCTTAATTTGCAGGGCGAACTGGACTTGTCCCCTGAACGTCGCTCACAACACTACTTCGTTGCAGATTTGACAGCGGATGAGCCTGAGGCCAGGATGGTTACCTCGGGGCATTATGGCTTCAGCGGTGCGACTTGGCTTTTGGACAACCGTCAGATCGTTGTTAGCGGTTACCCGGTAACCACGCAGCACCCCGACCGCGAGCGGGACCGCGACCTCTATCTTGTCGATGTGGAAACCAAACGTGTACGGTTGCTGCTTGATATTGGGGGCTATCGACTGAGTTCTCCTACTGTATCTCCCAACGGGAGGTTTGTGACATTTCAGGCCACTAATCTTGGTGATCGCGGATACGCGCAGACGGAAGTGGGATACTTTGCGATTGACGGGCGCAGCCCTCCCGAAATGCTAACATTAGATTTTGATCGCAGCGTTCGGAATGTTCAGTGGTCGCATGATAACTGGTTTATTTACTTTACAGCACCGTCTGAGGGGGGAGTACCGCTTTATCGTGCATCTGTTAATGATGGTCGACCAGCATTGCCCACTTCCGAGCCGGTTGCAGATTCGTTGTTGGCTGACAGTCTGGAACAGCGTGCAAGGTCGTTCTTCTACCGCGGAGAGCTTGTTCACCGGGGATTACCCGTAACACAGCTTACCGATAACGACAAGGGAGTTGGAAGCTATGATCTGACAACGGCTACGGCCTACATGGTGATGACGCAGGTTGTTAATCCGTCGGAGTTGTACACATCCCCGATGGATTTCGAATCACCGAGAGTGATAACGAGGCATAATCAGGAATGGCTCCAGGATAAGGCATTAAGTTTTCCAGCGGCTTTTCGGCTGCGACGGGATACAGTCGCGGTGCAGTACTGGGTGATGCCGCCTACCTTCCAGGTTCCTGGTCGAACCTATCCGCTGATGGTTGCTATTCATGGGGGACCTGCGTCAATGTGGGGTCCTGGCGAGGCCACCATGTGGCATGAGTTCCAGTTCATGGCTGCAAAAGGGTACGGACTCGTTTATTCCAACCCAAGGGGGTCTGGGGGTTACGGAAACGCTTTTCGTCGGGGCAATTACCAGGATTGGGGGGTAGGGCCGGCTGAGGATGTTTTGGCTGCGGCTAGCGAGGTTGCGAGGCGAAGTCGGTGGGTGAATACTGACCGGCAGGTTGTCACGGGGGGATCATACGCTGGATACCTAACAGCCTGGATTGTATCCCAGGACCACCGCTTCAAGGCTGCGGTAGCCCAGCGGGGGGTTTATGACCTATCCACCTTTTTTGGAGAAGGCAATGCATGGCGTCTTGTGCCAAATCACTTTGGAGGTTATCCCTGGGAGTCAGGTGTGCTTTTGCGTGCGAATTCTCCGATCACATTCGTAGATCAAATTCGAACTCCGCTTCTCATAATGCACGCCGACAACGATCTTCGAACGGGCGTGATTCAAAGCGAGGTACTGTACAAGAGTCTGAAGGTGCTTGGCCGACCGGTAGAGTATGTTCGGTACCCGGATGCAGGGCATGATCTTTCACGTACAGGAAATCCAAAACAGCGTATTGACCGACTGTTGCGCATTTGGGAATTCATGGAAAGGTATGCTGGAAGCGAATCCTAGTTAGGTGTTTCGCACAGAGACACGACGGTTCCTCAAGGCGCTGCGGTCAATGGACTTGCAGACGGTCACCGTGTTGACGCTTGCTGGGCTGTTACTGATTGTCACATTCAAGCTCGGAAGCCGCGACTTCTTTCTGGAGCAAGTGGCACCCCAAGGAACCCGACTACAGTCGTGGGCTTGGTGGTTTGTTGTCCAGGGGATTACAGGATTTGCAATTCCGGTGCTTATTCTGATGGTGGGGTTTCGCCAGAGGCCTGCGGCAATTGGTTTGGGGCTTGGTGACTGGAAGCTAGCGATAATACTTTTTGTTCTCTATCTACCAATCGTCATTATTGGCACCTGGGTGCTCTCGGATGGACAGCTATTCCAGGCGGAATATCCTCATTACCGTGGAGCTGCGGAGTCGTGGTCAGTGTTTGCCGCCTATCATGCACTTTTCCTTTTTTACTGGATGGGTTGGGAGTACCTATGGAGAGGATTCATTTTGTTTGGAACGGCACGGACGTTTGGGCTGCATGCTATATTTGTCCAGGCAGTTCCATTTGCATTAATGCATATGCAGAAGCCTACGAGTGAACTGTTGCTATCTCTTGTGGGAGGAGTGGTTCTGGGCGCACTGGTCTGGCGCTGTCGCGCTTTCTGGATAGCAGTTCCGATACATTCGGTACAAATGCTGGCTCTGGACTTTTGGTGCAGTCTGCGTATTCGTACAGGAGCAAGTGGTTTTGGGATTGATGCCTTACGTACGGCATTCACAGGGATATAGCTGGCTGGGAAAAGGCGGTTCCCTGCGAGACGCATTCGCGATCTCCCCATTATTCGATTGATCCCTCTACAACACATTTTCGGGGAGCGGGGAGCTCCCTTTATTCGCTGTTTTGTTGGACCATATAGTCAACGGCCAGACTGGCGAGTGCTCGTACCCCGGTCAGTAAAGCCGCCTCATCGGCAAAAAAGTAGGGAGAATGGTTTCTTGGGACGGTTGCCAGATCCGCGTCCGGCGGCGCCACGCCGAGAAAAATAAATAACCCCGGCACTTCGTTGGCGAAGTAGGAAAAGTCTTCGGCTCCGGTAATTTTTGCAGTCTGCTTCACTGAATCAGACACGCGCTCCAGAGAAGGAAGCATCTGCATGGTTAACTCTGGGTCGTTCACGGTAACAGGGTATCCGTAGTCAATTTCAACTTCTGCAGTGGCCCCAGCACTGGTTGCGATGTGTTCAACCGTATGCCGAATACGGCGCTCTATATCTCGGCGGACTTCGGGTAGGAATGTGCGTATTGTACCGGATAGCTCAACCTCGTCTGGAATGATGTTGCTGCGTACACCACCATGGAAAGTACCTATCGTGATGATGGAGGGTGTGGCAGTCACATCCAGTTGCCGGCTGGCGATTGTCTGCAATCCCAGGACAATTTGGCTGGCAACAACAATCGGGTCTACGCCTCCCCAGGGAACTGCTCCGTGAGTCTGCCGACCTGTGACCTTGATACGCATGGCATCTGAGCTGGCCATGAATGGGCCAGGCAGATAACTGATTTCGCCAACCCTGTTCGGCCATACATGCAATCCGAAAATGACCTCTGGTCGGGGATTCTCAAAGGCGCCCTCACGAAGCATGAGATCTGCACCGCCTTCTTCACCGGCAGGCGCGCCTTCCTCCGCAGGTTGAAAGATGAATTTTACGGAGCCCGGCAGATCCTCTTTCATGGTTGAAAGGACACTAGCGACGCCCATCAATATTGCCACATGGTTATCATGTCCACAGGCATGCATCACGCCAACGTCCATTCCGTTGTATGTTGTGCGGACTTTGGAGGCGAAGGGTAGGTCAACCATTTCGGTGACTGGCAGTGCATCCATATCTGCGCGAAGTGCGACGATTGGGCCCGGCTTACCCCCCTGCAGGAATCCGACGACTCCTGTATGTGCAACTTCGGTTCGCACCTCCATGCCAAGTGAGCGTAAGTGATCTGCGACAAGCGCAGCCGTCCGAAACTCGCGATTACTCAACTCAGGGTTAGCATGAATATCCCGGCGCCATTCAATCACATCGGATTCAATCGAAGTGGCGTGCGCGTCCAGCGCTTCATGAAGCGCACCCAGGTCCTGAGCCTGTACGGGCATGAGCCCGCCAACCAGGATGGTCAGACAAACGAAAAATCTTAGCATCATTAGCGAAGTACGTTGAGGAGTCGGCTATACTTAACGGTGATCGTGCGTCCCAGGCTGTTATGGAACGGTTGACTAGATTCACTCACATCATTCAATACGACAAACAGGCCCGTATTTGCAGTCTGAAGCCAGCCAAGCCTCAGGTTGGCTGACCACAGGTCACCTATACTGTTGCTGTACTGAAACAGTCCCTGAACATATAGTCGGGGAGTAAACGAATATGAGATCCGTGTCTGAACTAGGTTGATCACAAAGTCTCCGCCGGGCAAGCGAACATCATTATGTGACCAGTCAAATTCTGTGGTGAGTGCTTCATTGGCCCGAATGCGCAGCGTAGTTGATACATTCCGGCGCGTACCACCGAAGAAGCCACCCAGAACAGCACGTGAGCTGATACTTATCTTGCGCCCCTGGTTCGTAATGAGTACAAGTTGGGCTTCACGGTGATCATAGGTGCCAGCGGGTATACGTACCTTACCTGAGATCTCAAAGTCTTCCTGAACGCCCTCGCGTGTGAGATTGATACCGGTGTGGACCTCAAACCCGCTTTTCCATTCCCAATGGTTGTCGATATGCCAGCGTCCTCCTTCTTGAAATCCTGCAAAATCCCAATAGCCCTGATAGCTCACATGAGGACGCAGTTCCAACAAGCCGAGCGAGTTTTCCGGCCGCCAGGCGTAGAGTACGAGGCCGGTAATTTTCCTGTATTCGTTACTCCGTCGCAGGAAGCCGATTCCTGGATTGAAATCTTCGGCGACTTCGGTAAAGGTCCCGTTGATTCGCCACACGTTCGAGACATAGTCGGCATTGATATTATAGGCATGTTCTGCCCCTTCTAGGTGCGGCGAAAATGTTCGTGCGACAAAGCCAGAGATGGTTGCAAATTCCCCAATCCCCCATCGTCCGTCCACGGCTACAGCCTGATTATCTTCTTCTAACGGTGTGGCATCTCCTGCATCCCTATGCAGGCGGCTTGTTGCCATGACGCCGACCGCGGAGCGATTCGCTAGGTCTTTACGGATGCGCGCAACGGAAAAATTTGTCCCGGCAGCAGCTCCCTGAACTTCACGGGTTTGCATGGTAAGGAGTCCTACATTTACGCCGGCCATTTGCCCTGAAAGCCGTGTGCCTCCTAGGATCGGGATCACTTCTCCACTCGGACCGATGCCTATTCGTCGACTGAAAAAGAGTTCAACTTCCTGTCCGCTGAACTCGGAAACACCAATGGAAAAGAGTCCTGCATTTTCCAGGAAAAATGGACGTTTCTCCGGGAAGAAGAGGTTGAATCGATCCAGGTTAACCTGTTGTTCGTCCACCTCAACCTGTGCAAAGTCGGTATTGTAACTAGCGTCCAGCGTGAGACTCGGTGTAACACTATACTTGAGGTCCAGGCCAAGATCGCCGGAGGTTTCCACGTGACGGTCTCCCGGCTCAAATGTCCGTGTTACCTGTCCGAGTGTGTACGGTACAACCTGGAGGTTTCGAGGCTGAGGTACGGTCAGTCCGCTGACACGGCCTGCCTGTGATACTCTGCTAAGCTGGTGCTGGCGGGGCATGCGCGTCCAAAAAGCACGTTCATTACGTCGGCGGATATTTCGCTGGAAGTTTATGCCCCATGTCTGCTGTCGTGAAGCAGGAAAGCGAATGGTTCGAAAAGGGATCTCAAACTCGGCGCTCCAGCCTTCGTCCGTGATGCTTGTCTGAACATCCCAGGATCCGTCCCAGTTGATATTGAAGCCGCCACCACTGCCCGCTTGTTGCCGTGCACCAAATCCGCCCTGACCCTCCTTGGTCACCTGAGCGTCGTACTCGATCCCTGCGGGATTTGTACCGAAGACGAAGCCATTCTGTCCGTCCAGAAATGTGTCAAGGATCATCTGAAAACTATCGGTCTCATCAAGAGGTGCATCGCGCCGGGTATCAGAAACAATGATCGCTTCTGGTTCACGATCGTAGCATATGACACCGACATAGAGTGCACGATCAGTGTAAACCAGGTATACTTCGGTACGCTCGCTTGCCGGTTGCCCCTCCTGCGGTGTAGTTTGCCAGAATTGACTAATGGGAACGGTCTGTGAGTAAGCAGGATCACCGATGACGAGGCCATCCAGCACGGGAGCCACTTCTGTATGCACCGCAGCTGAAGTCGGTACAGGCTCGTCTGGTGCACCGGGCATTGAGTATTGCGCGTTGACGGTAACAGCCAGTGGAAGAAATGCCAAAAGATAGACGAACAGACGCATGCTCCCCGGATAACTGAATAAGTTTAAGAATAAGATATTACAACCTATTTTGGGTAGTTTCAGTCTGTTGGACACTTTTATCATTAGTCAACCTGTCAGATGAAAAGTAGACAGAAACGTATATGGGGCGGCCGCTTCACAGAAGATACGGATGCGCTGGTACAGACATTCGGCGCTTCGGTAGACATTGACAAGCGAATGGCACTGGAGGATATAGACGGTTCAATTGCGCACGCATCGATGCTCATGGCACAAGGGATCTTGACCGAAGAGGAACTTGGTTCTATTCACGCGGGCTTAGAGGCTATTAGGGAAGATATTCTCGCGGGGGAATTCGCGTGGGATGTCGCACTTGAGGATGTGCACATGAATATTGAGCATGAGCTTACCAAGCGCATTGGTCCATTGGGTGGAAAGCTGCATACGGCGCGGAGTCGTAATGATCAGGTCGCTACGGATTTACGTCTCTGGTTGCGAAGAGCGGGCAGGCAGATTGGCATAGAGCTACGCACGGTTCGGGCAGCATTGGTAGATCTTGCCGAGGCGCATATGGGGGTGATTATGCCGGGCTACACCCATCTTCAAGTAGCGCAGCCAATCCTTCTCTCTCACCACCTGATGGCTTATTGCGCGATGTTCTCTAGGGATGCGGAGCGTTTATCTCAGACCTTGGCGCGGATGAACTATTCCCCGCTTGGTGCTGGAGCACTGGCAGGAACAGGATTTAGTATTGATCGGCACGCAACGGCTCACCAGTTGGGGTTTGAGGGGGTGATTCTGAATTCAATGGACGCAGTGAGTGATCGGGATTTTGTTTTGGATTTTCTATCGTTCTGCAGTATCACGATGGTGCATTTGTCCCGCTTGAGTGAAGAACTCATTCTGTGGTCCAGTCAGGAGTTTGGTTTCGTTACGTTACCGGACAGTCACACTACGGGTAGCAGCATTATGCCTCAGAAGAAAAACCCGGATATGTGCGAACTAATCCGGGGGAAGACCGGTCGGGTGTGTGGTAGTCTTATGGCACTGCTTATGACCATGAAGGGACTGCCATTGACGTACAACAAGGATATGCAGGAGGATAAGGAGGGTGTGTTTGATGCAGTTGACACCGTCCAGTCATCCCTGAGAATATATTCAAGTATGCTTGCCGGTATTGAAGTGCATGCGGATCGAATGAGGGCAGCAGCAGGGGCTGCGTTTAGCAATGCTACGGATCTGGCAGACTATTTGGCACGAAAAGGTCTCCCATTTCGTGAAGCTCATGATGTAGTGGGGCGACTTGTAGCGATTTGCCTAGAGGAAGGGGTTTCTCTGGAATCATTGCCAGTTGAAAGAATGCAAGTAGTAAGCGCTCTGATCGAGTCGGATGTAGTGGACTGTCTACATCTGGATGCAGTTGTTAACGCACGTAACAGCTTCGGCGGAACAGCGGCAATAGAAGTTGAGCGTCAAATTGAGCTTGCTCGGGAGGAATTAGCAGTAGAGGACTGGTGAGCGACAATTGGTTCTGCCCCGCGCTAGCTGGTAGTTCAGTGGCTTGTGAGATTGTCTTTCCGACCTAGTATATGAGGCGGACAGTGCAAATCGAAGAAACCAACAGGAAAACATCCCCTCACTGGCGAGAAGAGTTGGGGAGGGCATGTCCAAGACATGAACAATGGAGCCAAGCTATCACCGGCAACAGCGTTGGTTATGCTTCGGCTTCCTTTGTTTCCTCCTGGTTAGAGGCCCCGTTAACGGAGCCCATAAGCACTGCAATCGGGCGTAAACCATCAATATTTTCAAAGAAAATCTTGATCGTTGCCGTTAGAGGGACTGCCAGAATCATACCCGCAACACCCCAGAGCCACCCCCAGAAGATTAGGGATACGATGACCAGTACTGGGCTCAGGTTCAGACTGAAGGCCATAAGCCGAGGATCAACAACATTTCCCATCACCATCTGGATCAACCACATTACCAACGCTGCAATAATCGGGGTGGTCAGGCCAGGGAACTGAAGGAGTGCAAATCCGAATGGAAGAATGACGGCAACAAACGAGCCGATATTTGGAATATAGTTCAACAGAAAGGCTAGAAATCCCCAAAAAACTGGATAGTCAACTCCAAAAATCCAGAGTGCCAGGAAAATCAAAAACCCGGTCCCCAAGCTGACGAGCGTTTTGGCTACCAGATACTGACGAACCTGCTGACTGATATTGTCGGTAACAGCGTTAATGCGTTCTGCAATGTGCGCCGGGTACGCTTTCAGGACTTTCACTTTCAGCTCTCCACTGCTAGCTAGGATGAATAGCATGAAGAGGAGAACCAGAAAGGTATTGCCGGCAAACGTGAATGCTTCACCAATGCCGCCCTGCAGAAGCCGGGTAATGATTGAGGGATCAACAACTTGATTCAAGTCTAGGCGTCCCTCCGCCAGCCCTAATGCGGCTGCAGATTGTTGCAGGAGTTCCTCAACATCTGCTACAACCCTATCAATGCGGTCCATATAGACCTCTGTGGCATCTATCAGCGATTCAGCACTTGAGTAAACGATATACCCAACGACGGTAGCCGCTGCAGCCAGTGTAATAAAAACCACGATCAGGGCAACTGCAATCGGGATGCGACGGGCCTTTAGATAGAGTACGATGGGCTGGAAGATGAACGAAAGCAACAACGCCACAGAGAAGGGCACAAGAACGCTACGAAGTTCAAGCAGGGTTACCCCTACGAAGAATGCCGCAATCAGCCCCAGCAGCCCGGAAACGAGTCCCTGGGGTTTAATATTGGACAGGTTTGTTTTCAGACCAGCCACTTGTCTCTAAGTTGCTAAGCGGTTCATTTGCGGATACGCTCGATGAGCCAGATTACAAACATTGAACCAAGCACAGCAACGAGTATGCTGCGCCAGTCAAACCCACTCACGCCCACACCGAAAAATGCACTGCCGGCCCAACCCCCGAGGAGTCCGCCCGCTATACCCACAAGCATTGTGGAAAGCAAACTGCGACCTTGCCGGCCGGGATAAATCCATTTGGCTAGTGCACCGGCAATGAGTCCAAAAACAGCCCAACTGAGAATCCCCATGAAATTATCTGCTTTGTGACAGTAAAGGTACTATCTGGTACGGAGTTTTCCAAAACGGGATTCACTTACATCGGGTCAATTCACCAGTGATAGAGCAGGCTGAGGATATGTCCCGGACCATCAAAACCACCCTCAAACGGGATGTACGCATAGTCTGCATAGATCCCGTCGAACGAGAGTCCTAAACCAAATGTATAGTCGCGCAACTCATCACTGGATACGTAGCCTCCACGCAGGTCCACCAGTTCCATGACCTTTACGGAGATGCCCACATGTAACCTTGTCAGGTTATCGTCAAACAAATGGGAGGTTTCAAGTGCTAGCGCTAGATCCAGGAGCCGGACATTATCGGTATATCCCACAATCTGTAGTGGTGATAAGGCTATCCCCCCTTGCAGTAGACGGGGTAGTGGAGTACGTTCAAACTCCAGCTCACTCATGCGTCCGATATTTCGAACAGATGCGCCGACATTCAGACTCCTGCTAAGCAGGTCTGCCTGAATACCAGCATCAAAGGCATATCCAGATGCATTTGTATCAAAGATACGTTCACGTAGGTACCTGCCCGTGATACCTATGCGCAATCCACGAATAGCACGTGCATAGCTCACACCAGCATTGATAAACTGAGCACTGAACATGCCGTCGGGCTCGCCGGGTTGTGTCCGTGCTTCCAAATCTCCGCTATCTGTAGCAGTCAGGGACAGGCCCCAGGCGCTATTTCTTCCGGCCGGTAGTTGGGCGGCTATATCGTAGGCCCGGACATCCCCAACCCATATGCGGTGGGACCCGGCAATCGAGCGGCGCTCGCTGGCCAGCCCAGCGGGGTTCCAATATGTTGCAAAAGCGTTACTCACGCTGGCTACTTGGGCATCCCCCATGGAGCCGCCGTGTGCATTGACTCCGATCCGTAAAAAACTTAGGCCGGTGTCCTGCCCCACGACAGGACCAGCCAATAAAGCCAATGCAAGCGTAGCGAGTACACGCATGCTACAGGAAGAACCTCAAAGTGACAAGATGCATGGTACCCAGGGCGTAGGGTTCCAACACGAAAGTATACGCAACTTGTGTGACTAAGAGCCCCAGACTCTGTTCGATCATAAATCCAGCGCTGGGACGGGGGCCCCCATTAGAGATCTCTCCCAGACGAGACATCCCCGTACGAATTACCAAAGCGGGCACAAGCATATATTCCGCGCCAACACGAAAGTGGCTTTTGTGAAGGGTAAGTTCACGACGGTTGAACACTTGCTGTGGTCTATTGCTTGAGAAAACAATTTCTGGCTCGAATATATCTCGTGCGGAGAACTTGGACTCATACTCAAACAGTAGTTGCAAACGATCCTCTAACAGCATCCAGGATCCCCCCAGACGCAGGCGTGTGGGAAATTTATCTGTTATGCCCCTTCCACCGGCACCTGCCGTGTCCCAGGTATACTTGGCCAGCAGGTCATCCACGACAAAGCCCAGATGTACAGAAGGAATAACTCGAACACTTACGCCGATGTCCAGGCCAAAAGTCTGTACAGGAGAAAGCTCTTGATGCAGATCATTCCTGAAAAGCTGCAGCCCGATGCCAATGGAGGTGAATTGGCCAACGCGCAGCCCAAAAGCGGCAAAGAAAGCGTACTCGTTCGTAGAGAGCATACCGGTATGATATCCACTCAAGTCCCGTTGATCAATTTTGCTGACCCCTGCGTGGATGAGACCTGCGGCAATACCTGCCAATGGCTTGAGAGGTGTACGGAGTTCTATAAACTGCAGTTGGCGGTCCTGTGTCAACAATGCTGCACTGATCCCGAGGCTTTGGTCTGTCAGGTATGGGGCGAGTGCCGGGTTATAAAAGGGGCTCGCAGACCCTGATGCGTCGCCTGCCAGGGCATTGCCTATCGCGATGCCTCGGGCACCGAATCCCATACTTCCCGGAACGCCCGCAGTCTGAGCTATGACTGAGGTGGGCAGGAGCCACAGCAGGCATAATGTGAGGATTCGTCGCATCGGGCTAGTCTATAATCAGGATTTTGCCCCAGAAAGTATCTTTGCGTGATTGGATAGCATAGAAGTAAGTACCGTTGGCCAGTCGCACCCCTCCCTCATCGGTACCGTCCCAAGCTACTTCGTTTGCACCGGCAGCTCCCCCTGAGAAAAAAATCTCCCGGACAAGAGTCATTCCGAAGTCGAATATTCGAATGGTTACTGCTTCAGGATTTGACAGGTCGAAGCGCAGGCGGGTCAATCGGTCTGACGAAGGAGAAAACGGGTTTGGGTACGCGTACGCTGATACGCGGGGAACCTGCTCACTTGGGATGATCGGAGACAGGTCAGATGGATCCAGTGGTACTGCCGTTCGATAGATCTGCCAGGACTTGCCATGATCCAGGCTCTTGAAAAGTCCGTCTCCAGATCCCACCCATACGGCGTTGCCGACTACTTCTACCGTATACACAGCTGCACCGGGTCGCATACTACGTGAAGGATCCCTATGATCAACAAAGTCATTCTCCAACAGGAATGTGTAACCGTCGTCGGTTGATCGATAGAGCCCACGGTCGCAGGCGATATAGACGCGTGGGCCGTCAAACCCAAAATCATAGCATTGCTCGCCCTGCAGAGCTGTTTCAAAGGATAAGCCGCCATCACGGGTGACGGACACTCCATAGCGCTCATTTCTTCCGTTGCCAAGCCAGTTAGTGGCCCAGATAGCCGGCGGCTGTGCCCCACGCGGCTGTTCCTCGATCGAGATAATCCAATTTCCGAGCAAGCCGTCTTCCGTTGTGTAATGGTGCCACCGGACACCACCGTCCTCAGAACGATTAAGACCACCTGCTGTGCCTGCCCAGATCGTGCCGGTCTGATCTACAAGCACAGCAAAAGCCTGAAAATTGAGACCGTGAAACTGATCCGGTGCAATACCGACAGGTTGAACAGTGAACGGAAAGTCATACCCCAGTTCGGGTGCCAAGTACTTGGTGGTATCAGGCGGTAGAACGATCCGCTCCCAGGTACGCCCGAAGTCCGTACTACGACGGATCCCGGCCAGTTGCCCGGCGACCCACAACGTTTCGTTGGTGAGGTCAAAGCTTATATCCCACGGGGGGCTCAGCGCGGAAACAGTTATGGGCAGTGTGGATAGTTCAACCGACCCATAAGTAATAAGTGTATCGTCCGGCGTATCAATCAGTCCAGTACTTGCTGGATCGGAATCAATAGGCGGTAGATGTGATAAATAACTCCAGGTATTCCCAGCATCAGATGAGTGCACAAGTCCACGAATCTCGTGAACAAGTTGTGACTGTCCATCATTCCCGGATCTGACGTAGTTACCCCCGAGTCCTCCCCAGATATGCTGGCCTTTCACTTCCAGCGAGTATACAGAGCTTGCAAATCCTCTGAGCGAGTCGACGTTTGCAGCTAGCCAGGTTTCTCCTCCGTCATGGGAAACATTCAGATAGGGACCCACCCAGACGGATTCGCCGGCAGCACTGATATTTGTGATATCATTCGCCAGGATTCCAGGTGAAAACACAAGATCCTGTGCTTGCAGTGGAAGCGCGCAGGCGATTAAGAGCCCCAATACTCCGTGACGAATCATTCGATAATCTCTACGGTGTGGCGGACCTGTTGGCTGCGAAGTCCGGCGCGGTCGATTGCTTCAAAGACGAAGGTGTTCGTTCCCAGAGCATTGTCACTGGCAATAAAGACGCGGCGCGTGAACAATCCATCGCCAGCAGTCACGTCTCCGCTCTCTGCACTTGATCCACAGGTACGTCGACCTCCGTCGTCACAGAGTAGGAACCTGCTCCCCGGTGATGTTTCGTTCCAAAACTCTACTTGCTCTATATCACTCAATCCGTCCGGGTCGGAAACCTCGGCGACAAACGATAAGCTTCGGGCGGGTTCACCAGCAGCTGGCCGCTGAATGGTTGCAGGAATCGGCAGGTTTTCGATTACGGGCGGGGATCCCGGCTCAAAGGAGCGTACATATGCCACGGAGCTTCTGGCCTCGCCGCCTAGCCGGTTGTTTGTATCTGTGACATAAACGACAACAGGATAGGTTTGAACCTCGAGCGCACTCAAGGTTACATCAACTGTACCGGAGTAGGTGTTCGTTGCGGAGCGAGGCAGTACGCCTCCGTGAATGGGGGCTGCTGTGGTGTCAGGAGAGAGAATAGCGTAGGTAACCTCTTCAACCGGTATGTCGGAGGCTTGAACGGTGACTGTAAGATTAAGCTCAACAGTCACACTGTCACCGTCAATGGCTTCTTCATCTAGGAGCGCATACACGATGCGTTGGGGCGCAAGAGAGAAAGCCTCAATCTGTGGAGGTCGTTGATCGACTGAGGATGGACCCGGCACTGAATCGCACGCGCCAATGGCGACGATCAGGGACAGAAGTATGAGGTGATTTGTGTGCTTCAAAGTGATCACTATACACTGTATAGCGGTTTTATACTGAAGCTGAGCACGAATATCGCCAGCGTGAAATAGCCTATCAATTGACGTTTGCGGGTCAGTGGCAGCGACACTGGAACAGGTGGATGATCCACCTTGATCACAAACACAAGAAGCAGACACCAGGGGAGCCAGCCAAAGTAACCAAACCAGTCTAGCGCATGCGGAATGGCAGCCGCGAACGAGGCCAAAACTAAAATGGTGAGCGTTACCTGCCACCACAGCTCACCAAATGCACGGCGTGTGCACAAGGCGAGCAGTGCACCGAGTATGAACCAGGTTAGTATGCTTGCCCAAAAGTCATTACCGGCGAAATTTATTAATACTGAGGGCAATACCAATGCACCGCCTACGGCCATAGAGGAGAGCATCAGGAAAACGAATGCACGTGATATCCGGGCGTGCCACCGGGAGCCGAAAAGAGCATAGACAATGTGGCCGCCATCCAACTGGCCAACCGGCATCAGGTTGAGTGCCGTAAAAAAGAGTCCCAGCCAGGCCGCGAAGAGGAGCGGGTAGTGGTACATTTCGTAAAGGGGCGGCACATTCGGGAAGACTTGCGAGATCGCCCAGTACAGTGGGGTCGATCCAAGTGTTAGACGGCCTCCAGGTGGAGCGTCGGAAATTGCAGTATCCGGGAATCTGCCGGTAGCCCGGATGAACTCAAGTAGCGACTCGTGGCCTCCAACTCCGAACATGTACTCAGGCGAGGGCAGCGTTCCCATCGCCCAGAATAGCAGGACGAGAACCATGATGAATCCCGCCAAGGGTCCGCTGGCTCCGACATCAAAAAGTTTGATCCTGTTTGGGATTGGCTCTCGAATGCTTATGACTGCTCCAAGAGTTCCAATCCCAATTAAGGGAGACGGAATGAAATAGGGCAGAGAGGTACTGACATTGTGCACGCGCGCGGCGACATAATGCCCGAATTCGTGGACCGTCAAAAAGGTAATGAGCGCTCCACCGAACACAAATGCATCGGCGAAAAAGGTTGCTGTAATTGGGAATCCGCCGAGATCAAATATAGGATCCCCCGCCGCCCAAGCCTCACTCCGCCCAATAAACAATAGAGCACCGGTAAAGGCGGTAGAGAGCAGTGTTACGACAAAAAGTCCCGCATGGAGCAGGTAGCGATCACGGGTCAACAGTCCAGATGCCGACAATGGGGCTAGGCATATAATGATAGGCGCATTCTATGCAGATACCAGCCGAAGTGTTCACTTGCGTCTCAGTTGTGACAGGCCAAGTTCTATTCGATCGAATGCTTTCTGCAGATCCTCCATTGATGAAGCGTAAGAAATTCTGATCCCGTTAGGATCCCCGAAGGCAGCGCCAGGGACCAGAGCCACCAGATGCTCTTCTAGGAGATAGAAGCAAAGATCATCACTTGAATTTATGGTCCGACCAGATTCCGCAACCATTCCGTAGTATTCGCTGCATTGTGGAAAGAGATAGAAGGCGCCCTCGGGCTTAGGTGCACGGATCCCCGGCACAGATTGCATCCTCTCAAGTAAATAGTCGCGGCGCTCGCGAAAGGCCTGGACCATTTGGCGGATGGGTTCCATGTCCATATTGAGGGCAGCGACTCCGGCACGCTGCGAAATGCTGCTGGGTGCAGAAGTGAATTGCCCTTGCATCTTTGCAGACTGCTTCACGATATCCTCAGGACCGGCCATATAACCAAGCCGCCAACCCGTCATGGCAAAGCATTTAGAAAATCCGTTTACGGTAACGGTGCGTTCCTGCATACCGGGAATCGTTGCAATGGGAACATGTACGGCATCGTAGATGACATGCTCATAGATCTCATCCGAGACCACCACGACCTGCTCGTAATCGTGCAGCACTTCTGCGAGGGCCGCCAATTCCTCATGTGTGTACACGGAACCGGTTGGATTGGAGGGAGAGCAGAGAATGAGCACACGCGTGCGTTCTGTGAGTGAATCTGCTAATTGCTCGGGTGTGAGGCGGTACTGGGTTTCTGCTGTTGTATGAGCGATAACGGGCTTCGCGCCAGCGAAGCGGGTCATTTCCGGATAGCTGACCCAGTAGGGGGCTGGAATCAGGACTTCGTCACCTTCGGCAGCAAGTACGGACACCGCCATAGCCACCGACTGCTTTGCTCCGTTAGAGCAAAGGATCTGACTCGGGGTGTATTCCAGGTTGTTTTCGCGCGCGAATTTTTCGCAGATAGCCTCCCGAAGCTCTGGCATGCCCGGGTTTTGGGTGTATCGTGTGAAGCCTTCCCGGATTGCCTGGATTCCGGCGTTAGCAATGGGTTCGGGGGTATTGAAGTCGGGTTCTCCCGCGCTTAATGCAATGACATCGGCGCCGGCACGTTTGAGCTTTTTCGCACGTCCGGCCATGGCCAGCGTAGCGGAGGGTTGCATGGAGGCAACACGCGGATTAAAGAAGGTAGACATGGATTTGATTGACTGCGAGCAGAATTACGGGTAGGTAATGATTACGCTAATTACGGGAAATTTAACTCAGAGCGCTGCAATATGAGCCTGGTTCCGTGGCTTCTATCCGGTTCTAATTGCGACTGAGTTTATCGCCTGCTTGATTTTCCACATTGCTGCGCTAGCTTCATAGTCAGTTCTTGGACGCCTTGCCGTCAAGTTCATCAAATGTAAAGCGGACGCTCATAATGTAAGGGGATTCGTTTGGTGTCCAGTGACCATAGGTAGTGGTGACAACGGTTCCGTCGGGAAGTATCTCAACACCCGGATAGGACGCGTCCGCCCCTTCTAGGTTGTCCATGAGTCGTACGCGATATTGTCCTTCTCGACCGTGTACGATATCCTCATAAGTGCCCACCCATCCGACCCAGTCGCCCCATGTGGGTGAAACATGTGTGCGGTCACGAAATGAAATAAATAGTCGACCATCGGGACCGTAGACAGCCTGATGTCGGTCACCGGTGAGGGCACCTGTGACTTCTATTGGTGTGCTCCATGTTGCCCCTTCATCATCCGAAAACGTTACGAAGCTATTGAACTGCCGGCTGTTCTCTCTCAACAACATGGCGAGTTGCTGGCCGTCAGGAGACCGAATAACACCCGGCTCGCACAGGTGGGCCACGGGATGGGTTACGACGACTTCCGGCCTGCTCCAGGTTAGTCCGCCGTCAGACGACACGGTTTTGTACACGTAAAATTGTCCACGCTCTTCCTCGCGCCCATTAATGAACCTGCCGTCGTCGTGAAAGAATGCCATGTGGCGGCCATCACGCAATCGGATCAGATCCCCCATTACCACGATTCCACCAAAATCCCCAATGGATTCCAGCGGGCTCCAGGTATTTCCTTCGTCTTCAGAAACAGCCATGCGGATGGGATACAGCCCGGAAAACATGATCAGACGCTTCGTATCATCTCGATCAATGACCGGATAAAGGGTTGGGACCTCCTGCGAAGTTGACCAGTTTTCCGGCACCGGGAGGCGATCGCTCCAAGTAAGTCCGCCGTCATGGCTTTTCTTCATCACAATCGCACCGCGCCCGTGTCCCTTTGGATAGACGGTTATGATTGTGCGCTGGTCATCCAGCAGTACGGTGGTTGGATGACCAAGGTACTGGTTGGGCTCACGGTCCACCAACACTTGCCGGTGGGTTTCTTCAGCAAGGTCAACCAGCGGGATACTGAATCCGCCGGGGTCGGTCATGCCACTGGGGGTGAAGGTGCCTGTGCTGACAAATTCTTGGACGCGGAGTATGCTCTTGGTCACAGGTTCTACGCGGCCAAGGGGGGAGAACGTGAAGCCAAATTGGCCGATGCCTGCAAAACTTCCCACCGAATGGACCAACTGGTCATTAATCAGAAACCGGATGGTACCTTCTATTCGCGTAATTTCGAACGTGAACCATTCTTCGGGTTCAAAGTGAGCTCGGGCGGCACCGAGGACTTCATGATGCCGGCCCACCAAGGCACCAGAGAGGTATAACCGTTGATTTGGTCCATCGAAACCGAAATAGCTGCCTCCCAACTGGAATGCGGCTCCCGTTGCATTCAGTTCAGCAATACTGAGCTGCGCTGTTATCTGAAAATCCCCCGTTCCAAGGTCACGGGAAGCGAACAGTCCTGTATCACCCGCAGCGCCTGACCGGATCTCAATATGTCCGTTCCGTTCTGCCCACGTACCCGAGCTGCCCATTTCCACGACACCGTTCTGTGCGATAGTGATGGTTTCCTGCGCCAGAACTGTCGTTGCCAGTAGCGTTATGCCTGCGAATAGACATGCCAGTTGGCTGATGTAGATGAAGCGTAGCATAAGTACTAAGAGGTTTGTTACAGCGTGTGTATAGTCCAAGGATGTTCAATTGGAATGTTTTCGGCCCCACTCAAAAAATCCGATCGCTTCCAGCGCCTGGTGCATTTCTGAAATTTGTGCGGGCGTAGCGGTGGAGTGGGGCAATCTGTGCGGTCCGCAATCCTGACCAATCAATCCCATAACGGCTTTGAAACCGGGGCGTCCGCAGGTTTTTAAAATCACGTTTATCATCGTAGAGGCGCGCTCCTGATGGCGTCGGGCCTCTTCCATTCGTCCCTGTTCGCAGCAGGCAATAAGACGGTTGTAGAGTGGTGCAGCAAAATTGTAGGTCGTTCCCACTGCTCCACGCATACGTGTCATCCATGCGCTGAGGAGCATTTCATCAACGCCGCATAAAAAGTCGTACTTCTCGGTGTAAGCGCACGCCGAGACTGCGTTTAGGCGGGTATCCGAAAACTTGACTCCAACAAGCGAGGGCAGTTGGCGGCTTGCCAAACGCAGGAAATCGTTCAGATCCAACTCTACCCCGGTCTTTGCCGGGATATGATAGTAATAGAAGGGGAGGTCAGGTGCGCCCGCGGTAATTGTCGCCAGACAGTCTACCAGCGATCTTGTGGTGTCGGGCCCGAAATAGCTGGGAGGAACAGCCGAAATAGCACTGGCTCCGATCTGCTGTGCGTGCATGGCGAGGGTTTGAGCTTCCTGGAGACAGTTGTGCCCGACATGAACTACGACAGGCACACGGCTGGCGGCGGCCTTTACAAAAGCTGTAGCAGTCTGTTGCCGCTCGTGGATTGTCAGTGAGATCCCTTCACCCGTGCTGCCCAGTACGTACAATGCAGAGACACCGTCTCTCAACAAGTGTTCAACCAGGCCTGGGATGCGGTCAATATCCAGTGTTGCGTCGTTGTTCAATGGTGTGAACGCTGCTGCGGTAAGGCCCGTGAGCTGCATTGATTTAACCTGCGTTATTCTCGTCTTTGTTCGGCAGTCTGTCTCCCAAGGTATAAATCGTTAGTCCATTAAGTTGTGCACGCTGGTTTGGGAGGAGGTGACTCATGAAATACCCTACAACAAAGCAGGTAAGGATTCCAATGCTTGCATACAGGAAGAAGTGAATTGCAGTAAAAGCACTAACCAAGTAGAGTACGATCGCGCTGGTACAGGCACCAATCAATGCCCCGGTGCTGTTTGCACTGCGTGTGAATATGCCCAGAGCAAAGAGACCTGCCAGGCTGCTTCCCAATAAACCCAGCAGTTCAAGGAAAAAGTCGAAGAGTGAAGCAATCTCAATGGTAGCCATCAATAATCCAATGGCTGTGGCCAGGAAACCCAGTCCAACTGTCAACCACTTGGCCAGTCGCAGACGGATTGACGCAGTGGAGTGTGGCCTGAATCTTTTGTAGAAATCACATACCAGTGCGGCAACGGCACTGTTGAGGCTACTGTCAAGACTGGACATCGCTGCGGCGAAGATTCCAGCAATCAGGAGTCCTGAAATCCCCTGCGGTAGCTGTTGTACAATAAACAGTGGAAAGATTGCGTCGGTAGACAATGAAGGCTCCAGCGCGCCTGCATGCTGTTGATAGAATACAAACAGGGCCGTACCCAGGGAGAAGAAAAGTAGACCGCCCGGGATAGTGAGTGCTGCATTGGTCCAGACAGATCGCGCAGCAAGTTTTTCGGTTTTCGTGGTCAGATATCGTTGTACCACAGTCTGGTCCGCCGTGTAGGGGATCAGGTTGCTGAAAATTGAGCCCCCCAGCACCACCCAGACTGCTGTCGTCGTAGCATCCCACGACCAAGTCAGCATATGAAATTTGTTCTCAGAGGTAGCAATTTCGATCAAGCCGGAGGCGCCGCCCTCAATGTTCAAAACCATGATTATCAGACTTAATAACGCCCCTCCCAAGAGCACAATTACTTGCATCACATCAGACCAGATCACAGCTTCCATGCCTCCCAGTGCTGTATAGAAGGTGCTCAGTAAGCCCATCAGCAGGATGGCCAGGTAAAGGTTGAAGCCTGTGACTGCGGACAAGGCAAGTGCAGGCAGAAAGATCACCACCCCCATGCGTCCGAGTTGGAGGAGCACGAATGAGAGGCTGCCGAAAAGTCGCACGGCTACACTGAAACGCTGCTCCAAATACTCGTAGGCTGTCGTTATCTGGAGCCGACGGAAGAAGGGCAGATAAAGGTAGACGACGATAGGCGCAACCAAAAGAATTGCAATCTGCCCAAGAAAGTAAACCCAATCCGTAGCATAGGCCTTGGCGGGTATGGCCATGAAGGTAATGGCACTAAGCTGCGTTCCGAAGATGCTGATCCCCGCTGCCCACCACGGGATGCGTCGACGGGCCAGGAAGTAATCCGTATCGCTTTTTCCACGATTCCAGAAATACAGGCCCATTCCTGCAAGGATCAGGAAGTAGACCGCTACGACCACAAAGTTTATCGTGCCGAAAGGAGGAACGGCATTGCTAGGGCTGGCCTGCCAGATCGCAGTGGTTCGTACTCCCGGGCGTATTTCACCACTCGGGATAAGAAAATGATCGCCCTGTTGAACTGTTGGAACGGTAACCTGCCCCATGGGCAAAGTGCCCAGATGTGCCCAGGTGTCCGTAATAACATGATAGGCCAGCACATTGCGGCTGAATCCCGGATGTAGGTCGCCGAGTTCCTGAACGCGATCTACATCCGCTCCAGTATTACCTCCCAACACCAGGAGATGTGAGGGCCCCACGGCGATTGCGGGAGAGGGAGCAGCGGCTGCAGGATACGGTAGATCACGAAGTCGCTCCCATCCGCGTGAGGGGTGATATCGATAGGCATCGGTGAGAAACTCGTAAGCTGTTTTACCGGCTGTGTCCGGCTCCAGCGCGGTGCCGCTGAAGAGGTAGAATGCCCCATCTGATGCGCCCGTTACGGCGCTGTGGCGGGGAGCACCGGGCACAGGTTCAAGTGTCTGCCATTGTGCATCTGGATCAGCCAGGTTCAGCGCCCATAAATTGCTCCTTGCGACGGTATCATCGGGGGTTTCCGTGCCTCCGGCGATATACAGCGTGGTTTCAACTATCGCTCCGCTGGCAAAGGCGCGGGGTTGTGGGAGAGCTGGTAATGGCCGCTGTGAGATGCTTTCGCCGTCCCAACGGAATGCAATCACCTCTTCAAAGTGCTTTTGGGCATCTCCTCCACCTGCACAGATCACTTCATCCTCCCATTGGGCAGCTACGGTATATCCCGTTGGGCGGTTGAGTGTAAATCCGCTTTTCCACTCGCTGAATGAAGAAGTCAAAACGTAGATACTGTCGGTCCACACTTTCTCCCCACCCTGCAGGTACGGATCACGAAAATGTGCACCTCCGGCCACGATCAGTGCACTGTTTGAGATTCCGGCGCATGGACCGCCTACTCCGATTGAGTCTGGAAGATCGGGCAACCGATGCCAGTCAAGCAACTCTTTGATTGGCGCATCCTGGCCCTGTAACGCAGCGACCGGGAAGAGTAGGGTGCATAGAAGAATGACCTTTTTGGCCGCCCCTACCATGGTAGTACCGGTCGGAAGGCACCAGAGAAGCAAGCGTTATGGGTAAACAGAAGTTTCTGCCGCATTGGTCGGATATAGCACAACGTATGTTTACTGGAAGATAAGCCCGAATTTGGGCACGGAGGAAGTTGATGATTGATGGTGTGATCGTCATGAGGGTGAGAACGATGCTACAGAAAGCATTCACCGTCGGATCGAAATCATATTGGTGTAGAGAATTTTGGGGCGAACAGCGGTTTATCAATGCCGTCTGAACCAGCCGTGAAGGACCAGACATTCCCCAGGGGGCTGAAATTAACGGAAAAGAGACGGGTCTAAGTGTCCTTTATCATCAGTTTGGAACAGTTGTTGCTCTAATATTGTCACAGCTGTTCGCAACCGACGACCATTAACAAAAGGTGGCTTCATGATTCGTTCTATCTGTTTTTTTGTAGTTATTGTTGTCCTTTGCGGGTTTGTGCCTCCGGTGGCAGCGCCATCGGGTTCAATCGGTACGGGACCAGGCCAGATCAGCCCGCGTAAAGCTTACGCACAAGGAAAATCGTTGACATTCAAGGTACTGGCTTGTAGGGGATGCCCACTCCAGAAGTCCGAGATAGATCGTGACCGGGCAATGAGTTTGGCCGCCAGCTTGGAGGCGGTATATGCTGAGGAAGAAACCGGATCGCCAGATGACGAGGTGGTTAAAGCGCTGTGTGGTCCTGATACCGAAGATTGTGGCATTCGCATGGAGGTTGTTCACTACTTCCTCACCCGGCGTTACAAGCTGCAGACTCCCGTTCGCGGCATACAGAATGATGTGATTGATGAAGGATAATCAGGGCAAGAAGACTGCGTGTGTTCTCCGCAGGCTGCTCTTACCGGTCTTCCTAAGCGTGGTGGCGTGGTATCCGTCACAGACCGCCCTGTCTCAGGGCACGCCATGGATTGCTGAGCCCCGCACTGGAAGTATCACCATTTCGCACTATGGACAGCACGCCGTGGAGTGCTATCGGGGCACTGAAACCGTAAAAGGTCCCCTGGAGGCTACGGGGGCCCAACTGACACAGAATACGGTGTGGTTCCATGCCAATTATGCACTTAATGATGCGATTGCTGTGGATCTGCAGATGGCCTGGGCTAAAAGTTTCGTATCTGGCGCAGTAGGCCCGTCTGGGGGCCGAGAGAGTTACAGTGGGCTGTACGACACTAACCTGTCCGTCACTTGGCGTTTTTTGGACGAGTTGGTCTCCAATACACCCAGTGTTGCCGCGCGTGTTGGTGTGACTATTCCTGGTGTGTACGACACAGGCTACATCAATTCGATTGGAGATGGCGGAAGTGGGATTGAGGGCTCGCTCATATTGGGCAAGTTCTGGAGTGTGGCTGGCGTATCTGCAGAACTTGGCTATCGTCAGAGGGGATCCACAACGGTAAATCCTGATGCGGTTGGCGCGATCCAAGGCGAGGAAATTGACATTCCTTCCGAAGTATTTATGAATTTTTGGCTCTTCGTTCCGATTGTCGGTGGCCGTCGGCTTAGTGCGAACTACCGTATTGTTAACGCCACCTCGGGATTGGATATTGGTGGAGCGGGTTTTTCACCGAGTCGATTTCCGGGATTGGAGGAGGATAGTCAGCTCTTTGGATTGCAGTTTTTCGGTCCCCTTTTTGGCAGCGTAAGTACGCATGTTTTTTACGGTCGGGTAGTGGGAGGCCGTAACACGGCGATGTCCTCCGTGCTCGGCGGCGGTCTTACTGTAGAATTGGGGGGAAGCTTTGGTGATGGACTATAATACCATCACGGAGGCCGGCGATTTATTCAGGCCTTGGACAGGGACCGGCTAAGTAGGACAAAATCACGGAGGTAGGTCGCGACATAGTGTATCAGATTAATTGAAAAGCAAGTCTGAATGTACACGACAATGACAAGGGCTAGGCAGGTTTTCGTGTGGTCTGGATCCTGTCAAATTGGAGTTTGCTTGTTGACCTTTGCTGCCCCCTCGGTTATGGTCGGAAGCTGAAGAGTGTTTGGGACAAATCTGACACCACGAATACAGGTACGCTTGATCACCGACAATCCATCTGGCGTGCATCTTTTTGATTACCGTGCACTGAAGGCGAACACGGAGGACCGCCAGCGGCTCAATAGGTACCTGGGGCATCTTCAGGAGTTGGATCCTCGCCAGTATTCGCGAGATGTTCAGATGGCATACTGGATAAATCTTTACAATGGAACTGGATGATCCTCGGCGTGATCGTTCTGAGAGTGAGAACGATTCTGCAGTAAGCATTAGCATTTTGGGTCAAAATCGAATTGGGTAGAGAATTTTGGGGCGAACATCAGTTTATCAATGCCTTTTGTTCCAGCCGTGAAGGACCAGACATTTCCCGGGGGGACTGAGATTAACGGTAAAAAGCCAGGTTCAAGGTTCATTTATCATTGGCTTTTGACAGTTGTTGCGTTTATATTGTCATGATTATTGGCAATTCACGACCATTATTAATGGTGGCTTCATGATTCGTTCTATCTGTTTTTTTGTAGTTATTGTTGTTCTTTGCGGGTTTGTGCCTTCAGCGGCCGCGCCATCGGGTTCAATCGGTACGGGACCAGGTCAGATCAGCCCGCGTAAAGCTTATGCACAGGGCAAATCATTGACTTTCAAGGTGCTGGCTTGTAGGGGATGCCCGCTCCAGAAGTCCGAGATAGATCGTGACCGGGCAATGAGTTTGGCCGCCAGCTTGGAGGCGGTATATGCTGAGGAAGAAACCGGATCGCCAGATGACGAGGTGGTTAAAGCGCTGTGTGGTCCTGATACCGAAGATTGTGGCATTCGCATGGAGGTTGTTCACTACTTCCTCACCCGGCGTTACAAGCTACAGACTCCGGTTCGTGGCATACAGAATGATGTGATTGATGAAGGATAATCAAGGCAATAAGACTGCGTGCCTGCTCCGCAGGCTGCTCTTGCCGGTCTTCATAGGCGTAGCGGTGTGGTATCCGTCACAGACCGCCCTGTCTCAGGGCACACCATGGATTGCTGAGCCCCGCACCGGTAGTATCAGCGTTTCGTACTATCAGCAGAAGGCCACAGAGTTCTATCGGGGTACCGAGACTGTTAAAGGCCCCCTGGAGGCCACAGGGGCAACTCTATCGCAATACACGGTGTGGTTCCATGCCAATTATGCACTTAATGATGCGATTGCAGTGGATTTGCAGACGGCCTGGGCAAAAAGTTTCGTAAACGGCGCGGTCGGTCCGTCCGGCGGCCAAGAGAGTTACAATGGGCTGTACGACACAAACCTTTCGGTGACGTGGCGTTTTCTGGACGAGTTGGTCTCCAATACGCCCAGTGTTGCTGCGCGCATTGGTGTAACGATCCCCGGTGGGTATGACACAGGCTACATCAATTCGCTTGGAGATGGTGGAAGTGGGATTGAGGGCTCGCTGATTGTGGGCAAGTTCTGGAATGTCGCTGGTGCATCGGCAGAAATTGGCTATCGTCACAGGGGATCCACGATGGTAAATCCTGATGCAGTTGGTGCCGCTCAGGGCGAGGATGTTGATATTCCTTCCGAAATATTTATGAATTTTTGGCTCTTCGTTCCGATTCGCAATCGCGTGCGGGTAGGTGCGAACTACCGTATGGTTAATGCCACCTCGGGATTGGATATTGGTGGAGCGGGTTTTTCACCGAGTCGATTTCCAGGGTTGGAGGAGGATAGTCAGCTCTTGGGCTTGCAGTTGTTCGTGCCCGATCTTTTTGGCAGCGTGAGTGTGCACATCTTTGATGGATGGATAGTGGGAGGCCGTAACACGGCAAAGTCCAATGTGATTGGTGCAGGTCTTACTGTAGGATTGGGCGGTGGCTTCGGTAGTGGACTATAAGACCATCAGGGAGGCCGGTGATTTATTCACGCGTTGGACGGAATCTGGCTATGGAGGACAAAATCACAGCGGTCGGTCGCGACATAGTGTGTCAAATCAATTGACAAGTAAGTCTGGATGTACACGATAATGACAAGGGTCAGACAGACTCTCAAGTGCTCTGGGTTCTGTCAAATTGGAGTTTTGGGCCTGCTGACCTTTGCGGCCCCCCTCGGTTATGGTCAGACACTGGAGAGTATTTGGGACAAATCTGACGCCACGAATACGGCTACGATTGATCATGCCGATTGGCAGGTGGTTCTGGATACCTACCTGATCACCGACGATCCATCCGGCGTGCATCTGTTTGATTACCGTGCACTGCAGGCGCACACAGAGGACCGTCAGCGACTCAATAGGTACCTGCGGCATCTTCAGGAGTTGGATCCTCGCCTGTATTCGCGAGATGTTCAAATGGCGTACTGGATCAATCTTTACAATGCGTTGACTGTGCGAGTAGTTGTTGATGCCTACCCCGTGGAATCAATTCTCCAGATTCACAATGGAGAAACACCCGATACGGGGCCATGGAAGGATATTCACGCAAATGTCGCAGGGGTTCCCTTGACGCTTGATAATATTGAGCACGATATCCTGCGTCCGATCTGGCAAGACAACCGAATTCATTATGCGGTCAATTGTGCCAGCTTAGGTTGTCCAAATTTAGCATCAGAGGCCTTTACGGCGGCTAATCTGGAGCCATTAGTGGATCAGTGTGCGAAGGATTTTGTGAACCATCTGCGTGCAGTGGAGCTCCTGGATGAAGCATTCGGGGTTACTTCAAGCCTGTATTTTTGGTACATCGAGGACTTCGGAAACTCTGAGGCAGGCGTGCTGGCGCATCTGCAGAAGTACGCCGAGAAGGACTTGGCTGAGCAACTGAGAGTTTTTGACGGATCACTGGATCATGAGTACGATTGGCGTCTTAATGAGCCAGTCACTCAATAGTCAAGTAGCACTTCCCCAGGCCTATTAGTCGGGGTGCGCAGAAGCTTGTTCTGGCATCAGCTTGGACTTGCGACGCCGCCTGAATAGGTCGTAGGCCAAAGCCAGGAGAATCAAGCCATACTCCACCGGGCGTACCCAGTCGGGGTGTGCAAATGGGTGCATGTCCATATCACTCAGATTCAGTCCGGTGATGTACGACAACAGCACTGCAATGGATGCGGTCCATGCCCAGGCACTTGGACGAATCACTGCAAAAGGAAGAAGCCACAACAGGTACCAGGAATTCACGACCGGCCAGAGTGCAAACAGGGCACCATAGATCCAGTCCCCCCGAACAATTGTGCCAGGCGCCATTCGCCTGTAGACCAAATAGTATCTGGCGATCACTATTGTGAGCAGGAGGCCGCACAGTGCACGGGCCACCGGGTTAGGCATCCAAGGCTTTACCAAGCTGAACAAGGCAGCATTGAACTCCCACTCGCGGGTGAACACAAGTAGCGTCTGCAAGTCTGTGCTACCTTGCAGAACAAAAGGCAGATAGATCAGCGCCAGTACTAAGAAGAAGAGACCCCAAACACGTAACCGTGCTCGGACCAAGATAAATGGCACAACGAGCACAGCGAGGATTTTGGCGCTCACGGCCAAAGCCAAAAAGATAGCAGCACCGTAAATCCTATCTCTTTGAGCTAGAACCACCGCAACGAGCACGAGAAATACTGCTACTCCATCAGGATGTGCAGTAAAGGCAACCTCCTTGATTACCAGTGGACTCCAGGCATACAGTAGGACTAGTCGTGCGGGTGCCAATCGTAGGAGTAGGCCAATGGTCATCAGATCAAAAACCAACATTAGTGCCTGCAGCGCAGTGACGCTGCCAGGACTAATTCCGTATCCCCCCAGAAAGACAAGTTGCGTTACCGGCCCGTAGATCGTCGGCAATTCGGGGTAGTTGATGCCATCCAGGATACGCTGAAACTGATCCGGTACACTCATGTCGTCAAAGAAGGCCTCAGGCGGCACGCCATAAGGGGTACCGTCCTGAATAAAGCGAAAAGCATCCCATAAATATCTGTAAAAGTCATCCTCATAGAAGGGGCCACCAATCAATCCGCAGATGCGGAATACAACAGCCCAGACGATGAGACGCGTCACAGAGAATCTTTTATCAGGATTGCGACGGTGATAGGCGTAAAGGACAAAAGTGATTGAAGCAACGCAGACGGAGAGCCCAAGAAACAGGTGAAGCGAAGGGTCGCCGGAACTTCGGGTGATCCAGGAGAGCAGACCATAAGCCAACAGGCACAGGAAGCCTGCCATGTCAATCGGAGAGAAAAAACGCGTCAGTCTCGACATGGGCAAGAGGGCAGTGAAACGGGCATAAAATTACGCCGAGTGTAGAAATCCCGGTGGAGCTTTCATCTTTTGAGGAACGCGTTTTGGAAATCTCTGAAGACCAATCAAGCCTTCCCAAGATAGCTTCAATAGCGTACGCGAATCGTGCCGTGTCGCGTAACCCTTCGCATCAATCCGTGATGGTTTTACTTGCAGTTGGTGCTTTGTACAGGCCATGGCCGACCGCGGGAATAAATTGTGTCAATGAGGCCATTAGCGACGGCGATAATAGCCGGGACTTGCTTCGCTGATAGAAATATTACGGGGCCACTTGGACAGGCACTACTTCTTCACGAGTGCTTCAGCTATCATTGTGGGGACAAAGGGTCGAATATCTCCATTCCAACGCAAGATATCACGTACCAAAGATGAGCTGGTCAGCGCATGGGCAGCAGACGTATGGAAAAACACGGTGTCAAGTTCGGGCACCATCCTGCGATTCATATGTGCCATCTGCGATTCATAGTCAAAATCTCGTGGACTACGTAGACCTCGTACTAATGCACATGCCCCCAAATTTCGTGCGTGCTCGGCAATCAGGCCTTCAAAGCCGGTCACACTGACATTGTCTAGGTGTGCAGTAGCCTGTTCTATCAGGTCAATACGCACTTCTGAGGATAACAGGGTTGGTTTATCGGAATGGACTGCAACCGTGACAACGAGTCTGTCGAACAGGCGGAGCGCACGCTCCGTAATGTCCAAATGACCAAGTGTAAAGGGATCAAAGGTCCCAGGATAAACTGCCAATTTCATGTGATCACGTATGGAATATGCTCACTTTGGTACGACCATAACTGCGTGTAGTATCAATCGCAGGGTGTTCCAGAAAGTTTACTCTGGCATCATGTTCAATTACGAATAAACCGTCCGGACGCAAACATGCAATCGCAAGATCAGGCAGATCAAGCATCTTTTCAAGGTCATAGGGTGGATCAGCAATAATGAGGTCCAGTGGAAGTCCCTGATAACGTTTCAGATAGGTTACGGCATCAGCACATAAGAAATGACATTTTTGTGAAACACCGAGATGTTCAGCATTTTTTCGCGCAGCGGACACCGCTTTTCGGTCAGCTTCAACGAGTATGGCGTTGGATGCACCGCGACTGATGCCTTCAAGCGCAAGGGCGCCGGTGCCCGAGAACAGATCCAGTAGACGCGCATCCCGCAGGGTGATTCTGGCCTCAATGAGTCCGTACAGGGATTCGCGTACGCGATCTGTGGTCGGCCGTGTCTTCAATCCGCTCGGGCGTAATAATCTGCGACCACGCAAGTTACCGGCGATTATGCGCATAGATAGGTTGAGTAATTTAGCATCATAGAGCAGTTGCAGGCGTAATACCTACATTCCCGTATTGCCATGCGCATACTATTAACAGGAGGGACAGGTTTTGTTGGCCGCTATGTGCTATCAGAACTGTTAGCACAGGGACACGAGGTCCGTGCACTTATTCGGCGGGGTGGAGTGCCGGAAGGTTTCGAAAGCAGGAATGTGGAAGTCGTTCGCGCTGATATCAATGGTTCACTTGAGCAGTTCATGCAGGGGATGGATGGAGTTGTTCATTTGGTGGGCATCATCAAAGAAGTACCGCGTGAGATGGTCACATTCGAAATCCTTCACACGCAGGCCACCCAGAATGTTGTGAAAGCAGCCAAGGCGGCGGGAGTGCCGCGATTCGTTTTTGTGAGTGCCAATGGCGTTTCGGAACAGGGTGCAACGCGATATCAAACCACAAAATGGGCGGCCGAAGAAACCGTACGCAATTCAGGGCTGGAACATTGGTGCATTCTTCGTCCGGGGTTGATCTTTGGGGATCCGGGAATGGAGCTGGAAGAGTTTTGCACTGTTCTGGCAAGTAATCTGATTAAACCCTTTCCAATGTTGCCGGTATTTGGGGATGGGCTTTACCAGATGCAGCCGATCTCAGTTGAGGAAGTCGCTCAATCTGTTGTCCAGGCACTGACGCTCCCCAGTGCCCACGGGCAGACGATTGCTGCAGTTGGCCATCGCCGATTGACCTACATTGAGTTGCTGGATGTAGTCACCCGCGCAATGAATAACAGCCCTCGACCGAAAGTCAAGGTGCCGGTGTCTTTTTTACGGGCCGGTATGCGTTTTGCGGGAAGTATGTTACCCATCACGCCAGACCAGTTGACGATGCTACTTGAGGGTAACGTAGCGGACGAAACAGCCTTCTACAATACGTTTTCGGTGACCGAGCGCCCTTTTGACGAAGAGAACCTGGCATACCTGCATCTCCGATTGTAGTATGTACCCGCTTCGGGCGGTCCTGTTTTGCGTAGCGGTGTTAAGTGTGCCTGTCGCTTGCGCCCAGATACCGGTAGACACGGTGCGGTCGCTGATGCCATTCCGCACAGAGGAGGATTCCCTTCAAGGTGCTATACTATCCGCTGACCACGATATCACGCACATACTTTCGGGAGCGCCGGGTTCCTTTGTGTATGATTTCGGGGCGTTTGGCTGGCCAACATCGTGGAGTTTTAATGGGCTTAGCCCTCAGGCAGTACAGCTGTATTTCGGTCCAATCCCTTTTAATGACCTGCTCACTGGAAGGCCGAGGTACGACCTGCTTCCGACCGCACTCCTGCGATACCCGAAAATAGATCCCGGATTGCCAGATGCAGTGGTAGGTATTCAAACAGAGCTGCGGACTGTAGACACCAGGAAGCCGTACACACAATTACATTATCAGGCAGGCGGACATGGACTTCAGCGCGTTACCGGGTTGCACGCACAGCAGAGCAGCAGCATGCTTGGTTTGCCGGGAAGGTTTCAGGGTTTGTTTGCTTACAGTGGTGCGGCTGCTGCAGGAGACTATCCCGGCAGTAGACTGCGACGACAACGACAGTTACTCCTGCGTACACGCTACCAGCGCTATACTTGGTCTCTGGAACTGCTTTACTTGCATAACCAGCGTCGTTTGGGTGCGCACAGTGGAGTACGAGGGGCAGGAGACACACGCTATAATCGCCTGATTGCGCAGGTAACCGATGAGCATCGAACGAGGCGCACTGTCCGCAATGATTTTCTCTCCACACTCAAGACTCGTCTCCTGACCGCGTCGGTGAATCTATCCACACAATCCCTGTACTACGAGGGTGTAGGTGCTGCTGCACGCCGTCTGGGCGTAGCGGTCCATCGTAACCTGCGTATAGGCAGACACAGATTGCATTTGCGGGGCGATGCATATACACAGCGGATTTCATCTGGCAGTGCTTTACCAATCGGGCATAGCACATCGCTGATTGAGGTCCAGGTCAGGGACTCATTAAAGTTCAAAACGGGGTACCTGCTTGCTCAGGGAATTGTACGAAAACAGAATGCGGACTGGGGTCCAGGAGGACGCCTTCGCTGGGAATCGACGCTTCTCAGCTTCCGGCCATACGCGGAATTAAGCCACAGTGCAGCGCCACGACCATTAACCGGATGGGGGAAATATCTAATAAGCGGGAAAGTGGATACGGGCAGCATTACACAGGCAAGTGGAGGAGCCGGGCTGTATAGGGGGCGATTTTTATTACAGCCGTACGGATTTGTAACAAGCGCACAGAATACGCCCGACTATAGGGAGATGATCATTGACTCTCTGCAGGTCGTAAGTAACACGTACGTTACGTATGGTGCAGGTATCCGGCTGAGTTTTTCATCCGAACCGGAGCGAGGGTTGTATGCTACTCTCAACGCTGTCATGACCGGTTCTGGGGAAAACGAGCTCGATACAGGAGAACTGTTGCCTGAGTGGGTATCGTCTGGACAAGTAGGATTCAAGGTTGTCTTGTTCACCGGAGATTTGCGCTTGAATACATCCGTACGCGGGCGTTCATGGAGCGCAGTGGATAGCCGCGCACTGCATGCACCGACTGGACTACTGGTGATTCCGTCTGCCGAGCGTGCTCCTGTTGATGCATCTTATACTTTGGACCTGGCCGTTGAAGGAGGTATCCGTACAGCAACCATTTACATCATTTACGAAAACATTACCAGCGGCACACGCCTCATGTCTGGCAATGAACTGGTTCCAGACTACCCGCTTCCTGCGCAGCAGTTGCGCTTTGGAGTATACTGGCCAATTGCCAACTAACAACTATTGGCAAGAAAATCGTATAAGTACTGGCAATCTGAGAATTATTGAGTACTCCCAGCCTATACGAACAGCGCGTATATCGTGAGATTTATGCTTGGCGGCACCGGGAACCATCCTGGTTGCGCAGGAAGGTTCGATGGTTGAACCGGCCGCTCAAACAGGCTTCGAAACGTGCAATGCAGATTCCAGGCGTCGGATGGACACTGGACAATCTGGTCGTTGGTTTGGTGCAGTGTGCCAACGAAATCACCCAGGATACAATCTCGCACACGGCCGCCATTGAGTCTTTTCGATCAAAGGGGCATCAAGTCCATACTTTTTCGGATATTGCACAACTGGACTTGGAAGCTGTCGACCATGTGATCAGTGGTCTGGATCTTCGCTACCAGAGCCTGACGGCTGCGCACGGAGCAGCTGCGGGACTTGCAGGAGTAGCCGGATTGATTCCGGATATTGTCGCATTGGTAACACTTAATCTTCGGGTCACAGGACAGATCGCGTTGTGTTGCGGGTATGATATAAGCTCCCCGGAAGAGCGTAACTATGCATTGAACGTTCTGAGTGTGGCAGCGCACGAGGGCGGCAAAGAGGAGGGACACACAGGAGCTTTGGTTCGTAAGCATACGCGTTCCGTAATGGAACAGGCGACTGTTGGTGTTGCGCTGCGTGGCACCGCCCGCGTGCTTGGAATGCGTCTGGTAAAATTGAAACTGGCACAAGTGATCCCGCTCGCTGCAGTGGTTGCAGGAGGTGGGTTTAACGCGTACTATACTGCACGGGTATGCGAAACTGCACGGCACCTTTATAGAGAACGGCGTTTGCACAATAAATACGCTGACAGCGTGCTCAATTCCATTTTGAAGCAATGAGATTTTTTACAGGACTAATATTGCTCGTACTGCTCTCGGGCTGCAGTATTCAAGAACCAACGAATTTTGTATTCATTTTGGCAGACGACCTGGGTTATATGGACGTTGGTGCTTACAACCCGGACACTTTTTACGAGACCCCCAATATTGACAGGCTGGCGGCGGAGGGCGTACGTTTCACACAGGGATACGCAGCTGCTCCTGTCTGCAGTCCGACGCGAGCCAGCATAATGACCGGGCTTTATCCTGCCCGGATGGCAACCACGGATTATTTTGGAGCCCCCCAGCCTGATCGCGTATCCAGGCACTGGACGCGCAACAAACCGCTGCTTCCTGCAAGATATGAACCCCAGTTACCGCATGACAAGATTACCCTCGCAGAGGCGTTGTCGGACTCGGGGTATGTGACATTCTGGGCAGGTAAGTGGCATTTGGGTCACGAGGGATCGTATCCAGAAGATCACGGCTTTTCAGTTAACAAGGGTGGTTGGGAAAGAGGTGGACCATATGGACGGGGCAAATATTTTGTGCCCTACGATAATCCCAGGTTGGAGGACGGGCCCGAGGGGGAGCATTTGCCGGCACGGCTGGCCGCGGAAACGGCTAAGTTTATCGCCGAGAACAGGGAACGGCCGTTTCTGGCTTTTCTGTCATTCTATTCGGTGCATACGCCACTTGTCGCGAGGGCCGATCTTGAAGCCAAGTACAATGCCAAGCCAGCAGACTCAACGATATGGGGAACAGAGGGCCAGCGTCGGGTACGGCAAACACAAAACCATGCCGTTTATGCGGCTATGGTCGAAGCCATGGATCAAGCCGTCGGCACGGTACTTGCGGCACTGGATGAACTGGATCTTGCGCGGAACACCGTAGTGATTTTTACGTCAGACAACGGCGGACTGTCGACCTCTGAGGGTCATCCGACGAGCAACCTGCCGTTGCGGGCTGGCAAGGGATGGCTCTATGAAGGAGGTATTCGTGAGCCGTTGCTCATGCGCTGGCCGGCGTTCCTGGCGGGGGGCAGGGTTGAGGATACACCGGTGACGAGCCCGGATTTTATGCCTACGTTATTGCAAATCGCCCGCCAGCCGTTACCGGGCACTACCGACGGTGTAAGCCTGTTGCCGTTACTTCTCGAACGTCGCGCTCCCGAGCGCGATCTGTACTGGCACTACCCTCACTATGGTAATCAGGGTGGGAGCCCGGGGAGTGTAATACGACGAGGTGACTGGAAACTTATCCGGTTTTATGAAGATGGAAGAGAAGAATTGTATAATCTAGCCGATGATGTGGCAGAAATGCATGATCTTGCGTCTACTCATGAAGAAACAGTCAATGAACTTTCGGGAGCATTGGATGCATGGTTGGCACAGGTGAACGCACGTATGCCAACCCCCAATACCAATGCGACCACAGAATAGTCTTTAGTCATGGACAATAACGGGGACGGCGGTCGACTTAAATGCTCGTTTTGTAATCGTACAAGCGACGAGGTCAACTCTCTAATCGCAGGGCAGGATGTGTTTATCTGTGATCGATGCATTACAGATGCCCGGGTCATTTTGGACGACGGTAGTATTCCAGAGAGCGAATCGCTGCCGCGTCGCAAAAAACGACGCAGGAAGCAGATGACACCCAAGCAAATCAAGGCCGCCCTGGATGAGCATGTGATTGGGCAGGAACGCGCCAAAAAGACATTGGCCGTTGCAGTTTACAACCATTATAAGCGTGTGGAATCGAAGGATTTCATGCCGAACTTCTCGGAGGTTGAATTGGAAAAATCAAATGTTCTGCTTTTGGGACCGAGTGGAACAGGGAAAACACTACTTGCACGCACGCTCGCGAGGATTTTGGATGTGCCATTTTCGATTAGTGATGCGACCACACTCACCGAGGCAGGTTATGTAGGAGAGGATGTGGAGACGGTTATATCCAATCTTCTTGGGGCAGCGGATTTTGAGATCGAACATGCACAACGCGGAATCGTCTTTATCGATGAGATAGACAAGATTGCGCGCAAGAGTGACAACACATCCATCACGAGGGATGTATCGGGAGAAGGCGTGCAGCAGGCGTTACTCAAGGTAATTGAGGGAACGCAGGCGGCGGTCCCCCCCAAAGGCGGACGCAAGCATCCAGAGCAAAATCTGGTACAGGTTGACACGGGTGGGATACTCTTTATTTGTGGTGGTGCATTCGAGGGGCTCCCGGAAATCATTGCACGCAGGCTAAACGTAAACAGGATCGGCTTTACGTCCGTAGAGAAGAAACGTTATGACAAGTCGGATTCCGAGGTGCTGCAGTTTGTGGAACCGGACGATTTGATGCAGTTTGGACTGATTCCCGAACTGATTGGACGTTTGCCGGTCACTGCCTCACTGGATATTTTATCGGAGGAGGAGATGATACGTATCCTTACGGAGCCCAAAAATGCTATAGTGCGACAATATCAAAAGTTGTTTGCACTTGATGGGATTAAGTTGGTTTTTGATGAATCCGCACTCCGTGGCATCGTAGCGCGTGCGCTTGACCTGCGTACAGGGGCACGTGGATTGCGCAGTATACTTGAACAGTCGATGTTGGACATCATGTTCGAGATTCACAGCTTAAGCGATGTTGGCGTCTGTCGCATAACAGGAGATACGATCCTGCTGGGACGATCCCCCATCTACGAAAAGCGTAAAGCCTCGGCCTAAATTGTCATGAGGGGCCTGCTCTGGCTCACCCTCCTGTGGGTCGTGCCGATACCACTGGTTTGGGCGCAGTCAGATCTTCTGGAGGTAGACCAGAATACAGTCGTGCAACGTGTAGCGTTCAGCTACACGGACGCAGGTCGCTATGACCCGCAGTTTAGCGTTTCTGAGTTGCGGGCAGTGACTGCCACACGTGCAATCCCGAGACGCTATTGGTTGCAGCGGTTGCTTGGACGGGCCGAAGCGGAAGATTACAGGCTCAATCCCATTGAGCTGCAGAGGGATGTGGTCCGCCTCCGTGAGGCTTTCAGGGAAGCGGGTTACCTGCATACGTATGTGGATTACGGGACCTCTACACTGAACAGAGAATCCAATACCGCCCAGATCCGATTCAGTGTTACCCAGGGTCCTCCCGTGATCATTCAGGATGTCGGGTTTTATTCAGAAGCAGGATATCTGGCGCAGAGCCTGGATCCAGAGTCGCGGGCGGCATGGATTGATTTTCGGGATCGGACGAGCTTTGAAATCGGAGATATTTTCACACATTTCGGGAGTGTGCAGATTGAAGATGCGGTTCTGAGTTGGCTGAAAGATCAGGGATATGCCTTTGCCGAGATGAATACCTCGATCAGCATTGATTCAGTTTACAATGCCGCAGATATCGGATTTTTTGTGGATGCCGGCCCCCTCGGTTATATTGACAACATCGAAATCACCGGTGCCCCTGGGACTGGCCGGAATATAGTTCGCAGGGCGTTGTCGCTTGAGCGTGGCGATCTGTTTTCTCAGCGGGCTTTGATTGAAGGTCAGCGCGCTCTGTTTGCCCTAGGGTTATTCAGTGTTGTGCAGGTGGATACGCCGTCGCAAGTGCGTGACAGCACGGTGGACGTTCGGGTCAATTTACAGCGCGCACGCCCCAGACATATTTCTGCAGAAACCGGTTATCACCAGCGTCAGGGAATCATCGGAGAAGGTCGCTGGATTCACCGCAATTTCTTGGGAGGGGCGCGGATACTAACCCTTTCCGCCCAGATGCAGACCGGCCTGTTGGCAACGGCCGGGGTTGGAGCATCGGCGGGACGACTGGCACGCGGGGCTGTTGCGCTGACGCAGCCGCACTTGGGAGTAAGTGCGCTGCGCGGTATCCTGGAACCGTTCATTCAGTATGAACGGGATCCTCTTGCCGGAGAATCTTCAAACTTCTTTGAATTTAATCGACGCGAGTATGGTGTTTCTACTACATTCATCTACGGTCTGGAGCAAACTCGAGTATTGAGTTTGCGGTACAGTCTGAGCCGAACAACTAACTTTACGGCGAATCTCTCGGAGGATGCTTATGATAAGAGTGTACTTTTTTTGGGGGGAACAGTAGGTTGGGCCGACAATTTTTTGCGTCCCACTCGCGGGCTGCTCTTCCAGCCGACCATAGAACAGGGAGGGCGTATTGAGTCATGGCTTGGTACACGGCCGTTTGGCGTGAATTATTTCAAGCTGCAGTTGCAAGTCGCGGCGTATGCTCCTCTCATGAGGACAGTCAGTTTTAGTGGACGACTAAAAGCGGGACGGATCTGGCCCGGAGATATAGAAACCAGGACACTGTACAGTGCGGATGGTGTCCATATGATTGACACGCAGTTTTTGCAGCCTCTTGAAAACCGCTTTGATCCACTCAGGTACTACATAGGTGGTGCAGACGATGTGCGGGGATGGAGTACGGGCCTGGCAGGTCCAAAGGGTATTCGCACAGATGAGTTGTCTGGCGATGGGACAACTTCGACAGGAGCGGTGTACGAGCCCATTGGCGGGTTGGCCCGTTTAGCAGCCAGTGCAGAGGTACGTTTTCGCTTGGTCGGAAAGTGGTACGGGGCTACATTCGCAGATGCAGGTGCAGTTTCGACCCAAGCAGAAGAAAACTGCACAGGTCCACTTTATGAAGATGTCAACCTGACACAACCGGTAACGGTTCAGTGTGGGTTCAGGGATACTGGAAAAATTAGATTTAGTGATTTTAAGTTGGGGGCAGGTGTAGGTCTGCGTTACGATACCCCCATCGGGTTTATCCGCTTGGATCTTGCAGCCAAACTAAACCCTGACCCGCTTGATTTTCAGTCCGCTGAATACGCTTTGGATGCAGCAGCGACTGGGGAAGAACAAAGGAATCCATGGTATCGCTTTAATGTCCACTTCAGCATCGGGCCGGCGTTTTAGTCGTCGCTGGCTAATAGTGCTAGGGATTGTGCTCATACTTGGGGTTGTACAAACTCCATGGGGTGTGAGTACGGTTGTGCGTTGGGCATTGTATGCTGGCAAGGTGGACATTGAATTTGAATCTCTGCACGGGTTCTGGATGCATTCACTTGAAGTACGCGGGCTTGAGGGCAGCGTTGGAGGGAACGGTATTCGTGTGGATACCGCGCGCGTGCGACTTTCTGTGGGAAGGTTACTTACTGGCCGTCTTCATGCAAAGCAAGTGGAACTGAGTTCTCCCGTGTTGCAACTCGGCCATACATCATCTGTGTCGGCGGCCGAGATAACAGATGAAACTGATACGGGTGCAGGTATATTGTTGTGGATTGATGACCTTCGTATCAAGGGCGGCAGTTTCAGCCTGAGAGATGAGTTGGTCAATGTTTCCGACATTGACTTTTGGGGCAGCGTAGTACCGGATGCAATTCAGGTGGATACGGTACATGGAGAGGTGTTGTGGCAGGATCTCCATATGCAATTCTTTGCTGTTACCCGGATGCAACTCGACCGCGGGATATTGGAATTGGATACCCTCGCCCTTAGCGGCTCGGGGTCAAACATTGGAGCTCATGGACAGATTGGGCAACATACTGAGTTGAAGGTAGCCGCAGAACCGCTTTCACCCACGATTCTTCGTCCACTGTTACCCAATATTGCAGAGGATCTGGTTGTAGGTGCACATCTAACGGGAGAGGCGGATTCATTATATCTGGCACTTGACGGGGAAACCTTGGCCGGGTCTGCATTAAAGCTGCGTGGAAGCACTCGAATTGGAGTCCCGTATGTGAACTTGGATACTTTACAGTTTGAAAGCCTGGATCTAGTGAACTTTTGGCCCGACATAACGGGTGCGCTGACGGGGTCTATCAATGGCCATGTGGGCGGCGCATCTTGGGATTCGCTCAGTGGCGGCATTGAAGTTGCGTTTGAAGCGGGAATACTGGCCAATATTCCAATTGAGTCAATGCAACTGACAGGAAGCTTGGAGGCAGGCAACGCCCTGGTTGAATTGAACTCCAGACTGGCCTCGGGCTCCTTGGACCTCTCTGGCGAGATCCGACCTTTTCCGGCCAGTGGACAACTCACCGGTCAATTCAGAAATATCAACACGCGCGCTCTGAATCCCGCACACAGCAGTGATTTGAATGGTGATATCAATTTGGCTTGGGACAGCACTATGATAGCTCGTGTAGCGCTCTCACGAGGGCAGATAGGGCGGCTGGATTTGACGGGTGGAGAGGTTCGGCTACTTGCGGAAAACGAAAGAACAGAAGTAGCGGCGGCGGTGAATGCTGATTCCTCATGGGTTAATCTGGAGCTTATTCGTCAGGAATCTGGACTCTCTGGGAAACTCGACATGCACGAATTGGATGTGCCCGCATTAATGAATCAAGAGGAGGCAGAATCCAGTCTCAGTCTTACTGCTGAGCTGACTACCAACTGGCCCCCAGACAGCATAGCGGTTCAAGCAGATTTGGCACCGTCTTCTTGGGGACAAGTGCCGGTTGTCGACAGCTATTTGGAAATGGTGCTGCAAGGCTTGGATTTGAATGTGCGAGGCCAAGTGGAATTTCCATCAGGCCGTGTTCTGGTTCGGGGCAATACGGACTTCGGCGTAAATCCTCCCAGATGGATCTTAACACAGGGACAGATTGAGGGTGTAAACCTGTCCGATCTGGGAGTAGATATGGACACTGACCTGAATGTTCAACTGAAGCTCTCTGGCAACGGGATCAGGAAGGCCAATGGAGAATTAATCGTCGAGTCATCTACGGTGCATGACGAGTCTGTTGCTGGTGGAACGGTCTCGCTTGATATGACGGATGGAGAAGCTGTGATAGACGGTCGTCTACAGATTGGTTCAGGAGGGTTGGATGTTCTTGCTAGCTTGCAGCCATTCGCCTCTGTGCCAACCATAGACCTTACCGGAAGCGCGTTTCAACGAATTGATCTGGGGCCGCTTCTTGGTCTGGATTCCTTGGAGACGCAGCTTACAGGACGCATAGACCGTGGCTATTTGGGAAATTCAGGTGATGCTGCGCTGACGCTCGAACCCTCAACTGTGAACGCACTGGCACTTCGTGAGGGGCACGTGCACGCTAAAGTGTTGGGAGATACGCTTGCGATGACGGTGTCGGTTGCGTCGGATGAAGGATATATTCGGTTGGATAGCCTGTACGTAGAGCCTGGACCGGAATATGTAGCACGGGGCGAGATTCAAAATCTATCGCTGCAGAATCTTGGCCTTTTGGATGCGCAGCTGACTGGTTCCTTTGACATAGCTGCCGCTGGCAGTACGTTCCAGGCAATGACGGTGCATCACGCCAGCATCGAAGCAGGGGGTACGGAGATCGGAGAAGTGCAGTTCGACCGGTTAAATATCGCAGGGGCTATGAGGGACGGAAAGTTGAGTCTGAGTAATTTTGACTTATCCAGTAACGCCGGATGGTTGCGTGGAGAGGGAGAGGTTGCACTTTTTGGGGGATCGTCAGACACACTACGATTCAGTGGGAGAATCGTCAATGCAACCCCGCTCGCCCAATGGACTGGAGGCGAGCCGGTATCTGGTGCGCAGACGGATACCCTGTGGGGGCAGGTGATGCATCATATGGATACGCTTCGATGGGCCGCAGGGGTGACTGTTGAGCCCCTGACATGGAAAACCCTGCGCGTACTTCAGACCTCAGGTTATGCGGAAGGTACATTGTTGGACTTCAAGCCCAGAATCGGTCAAGCAGAAATTAACATTGAACGGGCCTCTGTTCCCAACTTGTCCGCACGGCATGCGTGGTTGCGGTTAGACGGACAACAGAGCAGTCTTGGTTATCAGGCACGCATCGGCGTAGATGAGCTCAGGTCACTCTACATGGAGGGGGGCATTGACTTTTCGGAGCGTCGTGGTGTGTTGGAGCAGCTGGATATGTATCTGAACGAAGATGAGTGGCATCTCGGAGTGCCTGCGGAAATATTGGCCGATGAAGGCATACGTATCCGATACTTCGTACTGGAGAGCCAAGAGCAGGAAATCACACTGGATGGTATTCTCAATCCGGACGGCGAGCAGCGCTTGGGGCTCAGTCTTTACAATGTTGATCTTGCTCCATTCACAGATGTTTTTGGTTTCCCCGGTTTGGGCGGGCTAGCATCTGCGGATTTGTTCTTCAGTGGTCCGGCAACGGCCCCGGAGCTGGAAGGATCGCTGAGTCTGATCGTGAACTCAGAAGACGAGCGTGTAGGAGATGTATCTGCCCGGATTCGTTATGGGGATAATGGTTTGAACACAGATGCGCAGTTTACGCATGTAGACGGCAGTACACTTACTATGTCGGGTCTTCTGCCATTCGATCTAAGGCTAAAAAAACAGGAAGAGGTTTCTTTTTCCGAAGCATCACTGACACTTCAGGCGGATCGCTTCAATATCGGATGGATCAATCCATTTTTAAGTCAGGAAGAGATCAGTAATGTTCGGGGTAAGCTAACGGCCGATATTGATATCGCCGGGTCCCGCAGTGCCCCTGATATGGTTGGTGAGTTCAGTCTTTCCGATGGATTTGCTGAGTTGCCACAGCTCAATATTGCCCCCACGGCGTTCCAGTTGGAAGCAGCTTTGGCGGGTAACACAGTCGATGTTCAGAGGCTGACTGCCGAGAGTGGGCGTGGTACGGTGGAGGGGCGGGGTAAGATAATTCTGACAGAACCGGGTCAAGAAGATCTGGATTTGGCTGTGGAGCTGGAGGATTTTCGGGTTGTGAATACGTCTCCCTATGCAGCGGATGTTACCG
>VXLY01000011.1 GCA_009841335.1 Rhodothermaceae bacterium
CTCGGAATCTAATTCAAACATTGGTGCGCCGCGAAGTAGATAGTGTAACCCTCTGGTTAGCACGGCGAGTCGGTATTGGAATCTATCAGCGTCTAAAACTAGTCCTGACATTCTTAAGCCTCCGAGTACGTAAACGCGGGCACGTGCTTCTTGACATGTCTTAATCGCTTCAATCACGGTTCCGTTCTGCCTGATGGTTCCGGTTGTCGGTTCGTCGGTGATGATAATGAGGACTAAGTTCTGTTCATCAGGCGTATCAAGTTTACGGACACCGTTCACAATGGCATCGAGTAGATGTTCTGTGCCCATTTTCGGACGACGCATGATGATCTTCACCTGTCTCGGTGTGAGCGGTGGTTTAGTGACCAAGACGGTGCTCTGTCCTTGGACCCCGACTTCTGCCCAGAAGCGGATGATGCCGAGTCGATAATTCAGTGTCGATGCGTCCAACAGTGCTGTCATCTGGTCCAGTCCGTTGCAGATCGCGTCGACCCGCCGTTCCATGCTGAGGCTGTTATCAAAGAGGAACACAATATCTATCTCATCTTCATTAGAGAAGTTTTCGATGAGATGTTCGGAGACCTGTCCAAAGATTTTATCTATTTTCATGTTCAACCGTCTATAACTGCTGTTCACATTGGCTAACATACCGATTGCGCCCAATTTCAGGAGTGCCGCCCGATGCGCGTCCGCGCCATAAGCGAGGGTCTCCATGAAATTGGTGCTGATGGGGTACCAGTCGCCCCCTGTCTGATAGGCGAGTTCAAACTGTGTATCTTCAGGGGTCCCGATAAAGTTAATTTGAATGTTGTCTATCCGGCACCTATTGATAATGTCTTGAATGAGGCGTTTTTTGGCACCGTCTTGGGTGCGGACGGTTCTCATCGGTGCATCGGTGACGATGATAAACTGCGTGACGGCATCGGGATTCATGTCAAATCGGTTGAGTGCTAACATGAGTGCGTCTAACCCGTATCCGGATTCAACGTCGCCTTTCCAAACGCGGCGTATGTAGCTGAGATGTTTTTCCATTGCGGCGGTGTCATAAGTCCACTGTATGACCTTTGTATTGGGTTGCCCGTGGACTAATCGGTATCCGAACAGTGCGAATCGGTACTCGAAGGTCTTTTTTTCAAGGGCGGTGAGGAGGTGGACGAACTGTCTCTCGACTGCTGTAACCTGTGGTACCATTCGCGTTGAGCCGTTGACAACGAACACGATGTCTATGATCGGTTCGTCTGCGTGGCGTGTCGCCCGGTGTCCGATGTCGGTGAGGACTTCGGAAATAAATGCTCTCCGGATGGCTGGTCTGTTCGCGTCCGATGGGGTTGTGGCGGGTTGTTCTTGCGGTTCCGTATCTTCGGACGCTGCCCATCCAGTGCCGCCTGCCTGCCACGTTACCAATAACAAAACGCTTAGCCATTTCTTCATAGGTTGTTCACCTCCGAATCGATGCCGGAATGGAAGGGTGGAAGATTGGAGGGATGGTCTGAAATGTTCGTAAGTCTTCCAACCTTCCACTACCTTCCAAAGTTTTACTTCCGTATCAACATTTTCCGTGTGGCTGTAAAATCGCCTGCGGTTAAAGTGTAGAAATAGACACCACTGGCGACCGGTTCTCCGATGCTGTTTCTGCCGTCCCAATACGCGGCACGGGTGCGGGATTGATAGCTGCCTGTTGCTTGGTGTCCTAATGAGAGTGTGCGTACCAAACTGCCGTCTACCGCATGGATCTCTATTTTGACCTCTCCCGGTGCTGATAGTTGATAGGGGATCCACGTCTCTGGGTTGAACGGGTTCGGGTAGTTTGGTAGCAACGCAGTCTCTTTGGGTGTTAGTGCTAAGAGGAGCTGCTCCAAGAAACGGATACTGCGCTGGACATTAGGATATGTGCGGTCAAGTTGCTGCGTTTGTGTCAACCAGTGCTGAACTTCCTCCCTTGTGAGTTGGTCTGTGTGGTGCAGGGTTGCAAGTACCGGTGCTGCAGCGGCGTTCCCGATCAGACTGGCGACTTGTACGAGGTCTTGGATATTGACCTCGCCATCGCAGTTGACATCCGCAGGGTTTACACCGGTTGATCCGAAACTTGCTGCGACTTTTACGATGTCTTGGATGTTGACGGTGCCGTCTCTGTTGACATCACCTTTTATCCGTGGGGGGACAGCAGCATCCGGATTATGCAATTCTATCTGTTTAACTGCCGGATAGACCACACAAATCCCTTGCGTAAGGCGTACACTCGATACTTTCAGCGGAGCAGGTTCCTCACAGACCACTTCAAATGTTACGGAGGCGAGTATACCACTGCTCTGATTAACGCCTGCCCCCGAAGCTGCAGCAAGTTTCAATTGATTTCCATTGACGATTGTCGGCACAACAAACGTCTCTTCAGGGAGGTAATCTCCATTCATACTCTCTACATAACGAAGCACTTTATTATCAAACTGCAAGTCTATCTCATATCCGGTGATAGTGCTGGGTAATGCGTCCGTAATGCGCAAGGTCACAGTGAATTCTGTGCCTATAGGTTCCGAAGCTTTAGCAGCCGGGTAGTACTGCACGGTTGGAGTATCCGGGAGATAGCTAACATCCAAGAAATTGTATGGCCCCTTCGGCACAAGTTTTTGGCTGACATCCCAGAGATGTACGGTACCATCTGCACTCCCCGTCGCCAAAATGGTGCCGTCGGGTGAATACGAAATGATAGAGGTTGCTCCGAGATACTGCCCGTGGCCATTATGCCCATAATCACCGAGGGTTTTGAGTCTGATTCCGGTTGCAACATCCCACACAACCGGCTGGCCAGCTGCGCCTATGCTTGCGATGGTCTGTCCATCTGGCGCGTACGCAATTATATGGTTATGGTCCCACCACTCTTCTACTGGCAATACTTTAACGTTTTCTGCGATTTCTGTTTTTTCATCTTTGACATCGCGTTGTTTCATCGTAACAACAAGGTCTACAATGTCGACCTCTCCATCCGCATTGACATCACCGCCAAGTGTGTTTTCTCTAAGATGCTCCGAAACGAGTTGGACATCCTTCATGTCCGTGGTACCATCTTGGTTGACATCTGTCGTGCCAATTTCCCAGATCAAGATGGTGCTGTTGGTTCCAACAGCGACCTCCGTTCCACACGGCGAATATGAGACATTCTCGACGATAAGGAACTCTTCGAGTTCCAGCATATTAGGTGCTGCTGCAGGTTCGCCATCATTATTCCATCGACGCACTGTTGCTGGGACGTAGCCCCCGGCGGTAACAAAAAAACTCCCGTCCTTAGACCAAGAAATGCTTTGGACAGGTCCTGCATGCGCTTCTATAGTTCTGATCCTTGTGCCTGTGTCAGCATCCCACAACACCACTTTTCCATCTGTCGCCCCGGTTACGAAGTGCTCACCATCAGGCGAATAGGAGATACTAATGACACTCGCGCCTGATTTATAAGTCTCCATAGGATATGCGGCAATTTTTTTGCCGGTGGCGACATCCCACACAAACACGTAGTCTGGGCTCCCGCCTGCGCTCGCTAGGGTTTGGCCGTCAGGTGAAAAGGAGATACTGATTTTGTTAAAAGCCCCACCAACCGTAACGTGCTCCCGCGAATCAACCCAAAATGTGTGTTCCAGGATTTCAATATTTTCTCTGGTGGCGATATCCCACAGAAATATTCTACCCCCGGACGCAACAGCGACAAGGGCCCCATCTGGTGAAAATGCAACCCCGTTAACGTCGATTGTATGCGCTTTTAATGCTGCGATGTTTTTGCCTGTGGCGACATTCCACAACCAGCCATCAGATACGTTCCAATAATCGTCGTACCACCCCACTATAGTGGTAAGATTGGGCGAAAACTCAAAAGACGTATGGTAAATATCGCCCATATCGGGGGAGTTATCGAGAATTGAGACAGTCGTGCCGCCTTCACCGATTGAGCCATCTATAACATACCAGTTTGAAGGAGCGTCCCCCACGATCCCTGGTGGATATACGCTCAAACGCCCCTCCGGTGGTCCGGTCTCCAAGTGAATATATGAGAAAAAACTATGAACAGAAAATCCATCCGGTGCGAGGTCTGCTAATCTCGTCCACTCATTGGTGGAGAGATTGACCCCGAATACAGCGGATCCTTGTGCAGACCAAACCAGCAGAATCCCCTCATCCGGCAGATACCGCATGGCGACATCTCCCATAGTGCGGATACCATACAGATCATCGTTATACTCAGTATAAATGAAATCGAAGAAATAAAAATCGGGAACTTTTCTGATCCTTGTAATGGTGTCAACATCAAAGAAAACCAAAGAATTCGTCGGGCGTTTTATGTATACCCCTATCGGATTTTCAGGCAGAACATATAGTTCTCCCCCTTCGGCATCCCCGCGCAAGTCATAATACCGCTGATTAAGTGTGCGATACTGCTCCAAACGTGCCTCATACACCTCCGGCGGAATGTTGGAATTCCGATCGGGCAGTTCAGGTTCGGGGAAGACAGTTGCCGGAAGCACTGAGTAAGTTCCAACGGGTTCGTATGGATCGGTACTCCGGTGGACCTCCGTGCCGTCTTCTTTCGTAGTTATGACCGTTTGAGGTTTCGTATACCACAAATTCACGGTGCCGTCTCTTTGTGTCGCTGTGAGGTACTGACCTTGGAACACGTACGAGACATCCAGCAAGAACTCAGTCGTCGGATCGCTTTTGATTGTGAATGTTTTATAAATTTCGCCAGTGAGGGTGTCCCATACTTTCACGGTGCCGTCGCTATGCCCGCTTGCCAATTCAAACGACACTGGGAGAAACGCGAGGCTCAGCACTGAACCGGAATCGGGTGCCTCAAGGGTTTTCATGTAGGTCCCTGTGGTAACATCCCATAAATCTATGCCCCACAACAAGCCGACAGCTAACGTTCTGCCGTCGGACGAAAACGCGAGATCGCCAGCACCTATATGATAGTCAGACTGATTCGGAAACACCTTTAGTGCTTCGCCGGTCCGAGCGTCATAGAGCCATGTCCCGTAAGAACCGCCGACTGCAAAGCGCGTGTTGTCGGGTGAATACGCCACAGCCGTTATATTTCCTTTGCCGAGGCGTGCGATTGCGTCTTTCGGTAATGACCATTGTGTTACATCTGGGTCGGCGGCTGATGCGGGTTGACAGACAAGCATCGCACACAATAGGTATGAGCAGCCGAATACCACTAAAAGTTTCGGCTCATGTCGAGATTGCATGCATAAAGAAATTTTAACCTTTGTGGTGATTGG
>VXLY01000084.1 GCA_009841335.1 Rhodothermaceae bacterium
ATCAAGACCGTCTGGACGAAGTCGGTATCATGGCTACTCCCAACTCCTACCATACACCCAAACTGCCCGGCTTGGGAGATGTGAATTGGGGGAAGTTTTTTTCGTTGCTCACGGATGTAGGCTACAATGGAGCTGTCTGTGTTGAGGTAGAGGATCGTGCCTATGAAGGATCGCTGGAACTGCGGAAGTGTGCCTTGATACAGAGTTGCACCTATCTGCGTCAGTTTATCCCCCTCCTTCAGTAGAACGGCGGTGTATCCAGGGCTGTTGATATGCGTTCAACTGGCCCGAATTACGTATTCGAGATGGGCCAATCATTGTCAGCTTCTCAGAGAGAAAAGGACTTTTTTATTGCCATTGACTCCGATGGCTGTGTGTTTGATACGATGGAAATCAAGCACAAGGAATGCTTCTGTCCGGTGACGATCCGCCATTATGGGTTACAGGCGGTAAGTAAGTTCGCCAGACAATCCTGGGAGTTTGTAAACCTTTATTCTGTACATCGAGGCATGAATCGCTTCCCCGCGCTAGTGGAAGTGATGGATCAGTTGCGTAAACGACCTGATGTTTTGCGCCGCAACGTGTCTGTGCCGGTATTGGAAGCGCTCCAAGACTGGATCAACTCAAAACCCAAACTAGGTAACCCCGCACTCGCGGACGCCGCTGCAGGCAACGAGGCGCTGATGGACGCCCTGCTATGGAGTGAGGCCGTGAATGAAGCAGTTGCTGAGATGGTGCACGGGGTTCCACCATTCCCACATGTACACGATTCACTGGCGCGAGCGGCCGAACACGCGGATATGATGGTAGCTTCCAGTACACCCGTAGAGGCATTGCGACGAGAATGGAGTGAACATGGACTGTCGGGCTATGTCGGGTTGATTGCAGGCCAGGAAATGGGTCCTAAATCTCACCAGTTATCTACCACAGCCGCAAGCCAGTATGCCCCCGAAAGGATGCTAATGATTGGAGATGCATTCGGGGACTATCGTGCTGCCAAAAGTGTTAATGCATGTTTCTATCCAATTCTTCCAGGTGAGGAAGAAGCGTCCTGGGAGCGTTTTTTGAATGAAGCACTGGATCGGTTTCTTCTTGGTCAGTATCGGGGAGCGTACGAGAATGATCTCATACGTGACCTCAGAACGAGGCTCCCGAAACGTCCACCATGGGAGTTGAAGTAGTCAAATAATCTCAGGTGTGCAGGAGCATCTTAATCCATTCCGGCTTCCGCCTGTCGGGCGGAAATTAGGATCCATTTGCTATTTTCGGACAGGCGCTACCGTGCCCTCTACATTCCGGTTAGCAAAAGAAATACGTAGGAGTCTCATGATCGAAGAAATCAGAAAGGCTGCAAAGCACGGAGACATTGAGGCCCAGTTTCATCTTGGAGACTGTTACAAAAACGGAATGGGTGTTAAACGAGGCCGCAAGAAAGCAGAAAAATGGTGGAGGAAAGCCGCGGAGCAGGGACACGCTTTGGCACAAAGCAATCTAGGTGTCATGTATCACCGTGGCGACGGTGTTCCGAGAGACTTTAAGGAAGCAGAAAAATGGTTCAAGAAAGCCGCGGAGCAAGGTGTCTCAGAGGCGGAAAACATGCTGGGATATGCGTACCACTTTGGACGAGGTGTTCAGCAAGATGATGTGAAAGCCGTGAAATGGTGGAAGAGGGCAGCAGAGCAGGGACACGTTGAGGCTCAGTATGAATTGGGAGAGGCGTACCGCCGTGGTCAAGGCACCCCTGAGGACAGTGCAAAAGCCGCAAATTGGCTAAGGAAAGCCGCGGACCAGGGAGCCGCAATAGCGCAAAATAATCTAGGTGTCATGTACAACCGCGGACAGGGCGTTCGGCAAAATTACCGGAACGCCGTTAAATGGTACAGAAAAGCCGCGGAGCAAGGAGACTCAGTTGCACAGTACAATATAGCCAACATGTACCACCGTGGAGATGGCGTCCGGCAGGACCATGAGAAAGCCGTACTGTGGTGGCGGAAAGCTGCTGAGCAGGGAGATTCCGAAGCGCAGTACGAGTTGGGGAATGCGTACCATCGCGGAGAGGGCATGCCTATGAATCAAGTAAAAGCAGCGAAGTGGTTTCGAAAAGCCGCGGAGCAGGAACAGGTAATGGCACAATACAATCTTGGAGTCTTGTATCAACGGGGAGAAGGCGTCCCGCAAGATTATCAGGAAGCCGAAAAGTGGTGGCGAAAAGCCGCTGGTCAAGGACATCTAGACGCGCAGTTCAACTTGGGGAACCTATACCATGAAGGAGAGGGAGTACGCAAGGATTTTCTTAAATCTGTAAAGTGGTGGCGAAAAGCTGCTGAACAAGGAGACCCAGACGCGGAATATCGACTAGGGCAGGCCTACTGGAACGGAGAGGGCATTCAGCAAAACTATGAGGAAGCCGTGAGATGGTACCGAAAAGCTGCAGAGCGGGGAAACGTATGGGCCCAATACAATCTAGGTAAGGCCTACTGGGATGGGCTGGGTGTTGAGCAAGACTACAAGGAAGTTGCACTTTGGGTCCAGAAGGCTGCGGAGCAAGGACTCCCAGAGGCACAATGGAGACTTGGCTCTATGTACGCCAAGGGAAAGGGAGTTCGGCAGAATTACAAAAAAGCGGCAAGGTGGTACCAAGTCGCAGCCGAACTAGGACATGCAAAAGCGCAAAACAACTTGGCTGCCTTATACCACAATGGCCAAGGAGTCTCTAAGGATCGGAGGGAGGCTGCAAGGTGGCTCATTAAAGCAGCAGAACAAGGAAATGCCGAAGTTCAATTCAACCTTGGCAAGGCATACTGGTATGGACTGAGTGTCGAGCAAAATTATAAGGAAGCGGCAAAATGGACTAGGAAAGCAGCGGAGCAGGGATATGCAAAGGCTCAGGGTGCTCTGGGCATAAGCTACTTCACCGGGCAGGGCTTGCCTGAAGACCACGTAGAAGCATACGCATGGATCTTACTTGCTGCAGCACAAGAAGATGAAACAGCAAAGGACACAGCCAACCTGCTACACCAAAAACTCTCTCCCGCAGAACTTTCCAAGGCAGAAACACGGGCAATGGAACTATTCTCCATGATTAAATCCAAGAGTGAGTAGAACATTCCTGTTTCTTGATAGCAGCAAGTTAAATTGAACCGAGGCAACCAGGAAGAAAGTTCTGGGCCATAAAGATGCCTTTGCATTTCTTCTTCGCCGTGTCGGGTGGTTACCTGTCCCTGAATGTTTCCTTGAAGTGAGCGGAGCTTACCCATCTACTTTATCAGTGTAGCAGGTTGGCTGTGTCCAAACGAGAATCTCTCAAATAGAATAGGTCCTTTCCTGCGAATTGTCGTACGGATACTACAAAGCTACGATGATCTCTTATGGGCATCTTGCGTATATCAAACGGAAAACATGATTCAGGAGGTGTCGTGATGGGGACGCTCAACAGGGAAATTGAGGTCTTTAACGATATGCAGCCCGAATTGGAGCGCGATTATATGGGCAAATGGGTCGTTTTTCACGACCGGAAATTAGTAGGGGCATACGACACCTTCGCTCTTGCGGTTACCGATGCGTACGAAAAGCAGAAGGTTAGGCCCTGTCTGATACGCAAAGTAGGCCAGAAAGGCGTTCCTGCCAGCGTGCGGTTCGCGTTTCTTCATGCTTGAGGTTGAATGCGGCTTTGATAGTGACTACTATCGTACTGGGCAAGCCGAGTTAGAGCTTAGTGGCCCGAGGCTGTCGATTCGGGTTGAGCAGGTTGGTAGGCTTGCCCCAGCAGAGCGAAAGCGTGGGCCTTGTGACGCCTTGGTGGATACTGGTGCTGACAAGAGTTGTATAGATTAGGTGAACTCAGTCGAAGGCTTCCAAAACATTTATCATGGGAGTCGTTGTAGCCCAAACATGCTTAGGTGTGCACGAGCGTCTTAATCCGTTCTGGCTCCGTCTGTCTGGCGGAAACTGCAGTAGAGTTGATTCGGTAGCCGGTGGGATCAACATTCAAAATGTTTCGTACGGGCTAATCCGGCAGGGATTCGTTGTCGTTTAACAAAAAACTCAACGTATCATGAAAGACCTTTCTGCAAGAACAAGCGCAGTGATGCCGACGGCTTTTTCAAGTATGCAACATAGTTACTCCGCCAGACGGTGCTACCGGCTGACGAAGCGAATCAGTTAGTAGAAATATTAAATGAAATGGCGAGCATAGAAGCAGCAAAGATTGTAGAACGACTTGAATCCAAGATAGACGCCCAAAACACAAAGTACAGCGTGTTGATCTGGGCGATTGGTTTTGCCGGCGTAGTTATTTCAGCGGCGATTTTTTTCAGTAGATGACGAATAAATAGCGGGGCGGGTGGTACCAAATCGCAGCGCGACAGGGAAATTCAAAGGCCCATATAGCGGTGGGAACGAGCGACTACACAGGAGAGGGATTGCCCGAGAATCAAGTAGAAGCCTGCGTCTGGATCAATCTTGCAGTGGCACAAGGAGATGAAACAGTACTGGACGCAGCGAACCTGCTCCGCCAAAATCTCTTACCCGCCGACCTTTCCAAGGCAGAAACACGGGCAATGGAACTACTCTCAAAGGATTAATGCATGTTTCTTTGCTATCCTTCCAAGTGAGGAAGAAGCCTTCTGAGAGCGTTATCAGGTGAAGCCCTGGATCGGTTTCTTCTTGGTCGGTATCGGGGAGCGTACGAGAATGATCTCATAGGTAAGCTCTGTGCGAGGCTCCCGAAACATCCACCATCGGAGTCGCAGTAGCCCAATAATCTCAGGTGTGCAGGAGCACCTTAATCCATTCCGGCTCCGCCTGCCTGTATAATCGGTCAAATGCTTCGGGTCCGTCCCCAAGCGGCAAAATTGCGCTAATCAGCGGGGATGGATCCAGTTTTTTTCGGGATACGAGGTTAACAATTTCGTCGTACTCCCCCGCATTTGCGTAAGTCCCAGTCAGGTTCAACTCCTTCGCTACAATGCGTTGAACATCAACCGGCGGGTGTTGGGAGGTATTTCCAACAAGCACAATTCTTCCACCTGGTTTAGTGTAATGGATGGCTTGGGCAACGGTTGAGGTAGCTCCTACGGCCTCAAAAGTGAGATCCGCATCTATGGTCTGTGTATTATTCTCGGGATCAAGTACGTGGTCGGCACCAATCTGACGTGCCATATCTTTTCGATTCTCAAGGGGCTCAATGAC
>VXLY01000063.1 GCA_009841335.1 Rhodothermaceae bacterium
GATCATCTCGATTATGTGCCATGACGTTGAAGACAGCATACTGAAACATTTTCTCTGGCTCCCGAACGTCACGCGTCAGATGCAGAGTGAGTTCCAGTAGATCTTGATAATCAAGTGCTGGAATTCTATGATCCGAATGCAATAATCCGCAAGAGGTGTGCATGTGCAAGCGCTCGCCTTGATTTTTGTCAAAACGCTTGATCGCAAAATATCCGGCTCCCCGTTTCGCCGGAAAAAGATGTGTGCGGGGAATCAAAAGCCCAGCCCGCCGAGCCATATCTGAATACACATATTCCACGGCTCCCGCATCAGGGCCGTCTTGTGAGTTCGCAAACTTGACAATCCAAGGCTCATAGCCTTTCGCTAAAATCTGGCTCCCGTGGGTGATCTGCCCGGTCTCAGGATTAAACCCGATCAGTGCTTTTGGCCGGGCACCCGCTGCTGATCCGTTACGTGCAAGAAGTTCGTCTAAAACATCCTCGGCTCCGCCTTCTAAAACATCCTGGGATCGCTTGGCAAGCCGGTCCAAATCTACTCCGGTTCTCTCCACAGCTTCGGGGTGATCCGGTTCGTAGATCAACGCCCCCATGCCAGAATTACCGACATGTGCCAACCGATCAAGCGGGTTCAGCATTTGTGGTAAAATGCCTCGCTTACGCATGGCCCGGTAATACAAAAGTCGTCCCCAGCCATCCGGTAAACTATCATTGAATACGCCCGGTAGACCTTCAAAAAGTTCGGAACGGAAAGTTTTTACCGCAGGTTTTAATGGTAAGCGAAAAGGAGACAGGTCGAGACCTCGACAAATAAAATCTGCATCATATTCAAAGTATATTTGCTGATCTCGAAGGAATAGATCTCCCACGTGTCCAGAGCCACTGCCAAAATCTACTCCAACTCTCAAATGTCGTACCGGCTTGTGTCTCATCACTTGGAGGTCGCATGATTGCGTGCAATTGCCACGTCGACTCAGCCAGCGGCAGGCCTCAATTCCAAAAATTCGCAACCGTCAGCCTAATCTAATGGGGATGGACGCCACTGTTTAACCGCATTCCCAAGCGTTGAATAAACAACGGGCACGTACACAAAGATGACTGGAGAGTGCTAATTACCAAGGGGTTATTCTGCAGATACGCTCATGCTATCCTGATTCATCCTTGTTCTGAGCATCGGCTTCTTTGCCTCGAGCTAAGAGAGATTCAAGTGCTTCAAGGGATCTCCCTTTCGTCTCGGGCAGAGCAATAATTACAAAAACCAAGCCCAGTGCAGCCATAACTCCATACAGCAGGAAGGTCAGGGCGCTGCCCAGGTTCGCGAGCTCCCACGGGAAGACCAGTTGCACGGTGAAACTGACGCCCGAGTTGATCAATCCAACGAACGAAATTGCCAAAGCACGCAGACGATTCGGGAAGAGCTCTGAGAACAAAACCCACATAACCGGCCCGAGAGACACAGCGAAGGACGCGACAAACCCCAGAATACCAATCAGAATGAGAATGGGATTCATGCTGATGGCGGCCGCGATCAACTCGGATTCAAATTGTCGCGCGGTAGCAAGCCCCAGTGCAGACTCGAGTGCCTGCTTAAAGGCAACATCAGAGTTGAAGGTTGTATCCAGGATGGGTTGTAGTGCATCCAGACTTACTGCTGCGGGCAGGGCTGCGTCTGACGGCAATGTATACGAAGCCCCATGAAATCCGTAAGCCAAGAGTGCCATGGCAACCGTTATGCCTGTCAGCCCTGCGATAAGCAAGGGCTTTCTTCCCAGTCGATCGACTAATGCAATAGCAACAATCGTAAAAACTAGATTGACCAATCCGACCAGTATGGCCTGAACAAAGGAGGCATTGGTTCCTATGCCCGATTGCTCGAAGATCATGGGAGCGTAAAAGAACACAGCATTGATTCCTGTGATTTGCTGTACAACGGCGATCACGATACCGATGAGCAGTACAAATTTCATGGCAGGTGCGAACAGTGCGGTCAGACCTACATTGGTCTTGGTAGCATCCGCATCCAAACTTGCCTGCACCGCACGCAGATCCGCTTCTGCTTCCTCAGCTCCGCTTGCCCGGGTCATGATAGCAAGGCCTTCGGAGATACGTCCCTTCATAACAAGCCAGCGTGGACTCTCGGGTACGGCAAAGAGTGCACCAAAATAGAGCACTGCCGGCAGGGTCTCGAGACCAAGCATCCAGCGCCAGTTGTATGGACCAAACTTCAGTGATTCAGCCCACGCAAGGGAGCTATCGCCCAGTTCCAGTATGAGATAATTGGTGAAGAATGCGACTGAGATGCCAATGACGATATTCAGCTGGTTGAAGGAGACCATACGTCCACGCAGTGCTGGCGGAGAGATTTCCGCGATGTACATCGGAGCAATAATGAGGGATGCTCCCACGCCCAGTCCACCAACCATACGGGCGACGACTAGCAGCATATAGTTTGGCGCCAATGCTGAACCAATAGCCGAAACAGCGTAAAGCACTGCTGCCCAATAGAGTACGGTTCGGCGACCTATTCGATTACTAAGGGGTCCTGCCGCCAACATTGCTAGCGTTGAACTCAGTGTCAATGAGCTCACAGCCCACCCAAGCTGAAGATTGGATAGGTCGAATTCCACTTCAATAAAACCGACTACTCCAGAAATAACCGAAGCATCGAAGCCCATAAGGAACCCTCCTAGTGCGACAATAAGGGCAGTCCGTGCCACATAAAGATTTTTTATCATCTCCAGAAAGTTATTAATGCACAACGACCTCGGAATGCCAAGAACGGATCAGGTTTGGGCAAGGCAGAATAGTCAGTGTGCGATACATGCAACCCACCAAGGTACAAAAATTCTACAGGTTCTTAATTAGGTCTACCCAGGCTTGTCGAACAGTTTCCGGGCTGTATTCTGCTTTATAATGCTTACGTGCGGCGCAGGATTTTTTTTGCCACATTTTTTTGTTGCTTAGTGATACAAGTGCATTTGCGATTGCCTCGGGATCACGAGGTGGCACAAGAGAAGCACCCTGCTCTTCGTTTACGAGGGCTTCAAGCACTGGAAGCTTGGTGACGATCACTGGTGTTCCGGCACTTAGTGCCTCCATGATAGCCAAGGGTTGCGCCTCATGTGCAAGTAAAGTCGGCAGCGCAAACACGTCCGCAGTTTGATGCAACTCGGCAACCGCCCTTCGGTCGGAAATCGGTCCGTGGACTACAACGGTGTCTCTAAGGCCCAAGCGTTCAATTTCGCTGCGAAACCTTCCTTCATCACTTTCAACATTCCAGCGACCAGCAAAATGTGCTTCGAGGGACAGTCCCTGTTTGGTTGCGATGCCAATGGCCTGTAGCAGATCATAGCAACCTTTTTCCTTGATCATATGACTCAGGAACAACACACGGATAGTGCTTGAAGCTGCATGGTTTTCATTCTTGATGCGAAATTCGTCCTCAGATGCAATTTGGGGCACATAATTGGGAATAACACAAAGTTTATGTGCCGGTACATAAGCCTCGATTTGGTTTGCTAGTTCACGGCTTAGAACGACTACGCGATCCAATCTTCGGACCAGCTTCCGGGCCGATGCTGCCATAGACCAGTGTGTGAAAATCCTGGAGAAGTTTCCCCAATGCACGACTGCTACGACCGGCTGATTGGGCTGCAGGCAGGGCACCACAGCCATCAGGTCACGCCAATGACCTGAGGGTTGGCTGGAGATGTTTGCCCAAAGCACCGGGTTACCATCTCTAAGTCTGGATTTTAGTTTTGATTTGAGTTTGAGATAATGCTGAATGGTCTGCCTCGCACCTGAGTGCCCGGAAGACAACAACGCCCTGTTAGTAAGAGTCATATTGAACTGCTTGACATCATGGTCCTGCTCGAGTAGCCTGGCCAGGCTGAGTGTCGCTAGACTTTGCCCATCTATTGGAGGGGGGTATCGCCCAATAACATGGACCGTTCTCAATCCGTCAGGGCTGGGCACTGCCTGTGTCATGGAGCCTGCGAATCTGAGGCAGGAGGATGCCTGTGTAATTTATGCGGAACCACTATGTCTGAGTCTCCTTGATCGCAAGTTAACTCTCGAACCCGGTTCATGGATCAACGAGGTGCTTGATATCAGGCATTACCTGCAGATGTTCGACATTTCAGCGTAACAGCACAACTCTTTCAATCCCCACGATCTAACGCTCGGACAAAGATCGATCAATGTGCAAAATCTATTGCAAAACCCTGAACGCATTATATGCTCAGCGCTAATTTGCTGGAAACCGGGCAGTAATGACTACGAAGCTGTGAGCTCAGACAGCCACACCTACTATGGCAGGGTTGATTACAATCCTGATGGCATTAGCGGACTCCGCGGAGAACTACACAACGAAGTCGGTGAGTTTCGCGGCGAGGTCCGATGAGAACTCTGTTCAACGCCCGCTAACCCTAGAGCCAGATTTGATACTGTATTATATATTTTCGAACCAATCGGACCCTTTAAGGCACTTCGGCGGTTGGATACTCGGTGATGTCTCCTGTTGATAGGTCAAATTCACTCTCTTGTCAGATGCCCCCTGGATCCAAACGCCAATTAACTCCGATATTGATTCTCCAACTGTTTAGGTGGAGGGCCCAAGTTTAATCGTTCGCTGGCCCATGATTATGGCAATCAAGTCGTTTCGTCGTTTGACCTCCTTGGCATTTCTGTTGCTTGTCGTGCTCGTACCGGCTGCAAACGCGCAACTCGCTGTTCGTGGTACTGTAACTGACGGCGAGACAAACCAGCCCTTTCCTGGCGTTACCGTTTCTGTACGTGGAACCACTATTGGTACTACGACAGCCGCGGACGGCACGTACTCATTGCAAGTGCCGGTTGGAGATGTTACGCTGGTATTTAGTTTCGTTGGTTACCGAACACAGGAATTCAATGTATCTACAAGTGGTGAGGAAATTGATGTAGTTCTTCAGTCAGATGTACTTGGTCTGGATGAGTTTGTCGTTGTGGGTTCACGACGACAACCACGACTATTGAAGGACTCGGCCGTGCCGGTTGATGTACTGGGCCCATCCGATTTACATTCGATGGGCAGTACGGATGTGGACGATATGGTGCGAACACAAATCCCGTCCTATAATCTGCAGGCCCTAAATGGTGATGAAGCTGCAATTGTGCGTCC
>VXLY01000098.1 GCA_009841335.1 Rhodothermaceae bacterium
GTCTGACACGCGAAAAAGTTGACGCGGCCTTCTCGGACTATCGTGATTTCCTCACGAGCAGTGGGATTCGATCTTCCATGCTCTTAGGATAGATCAAATCAAGCGGAATACGCCAAATCTTGACGTTTAAGATAGTCAGTGTGAGCATAAAGCGAAGTTGCAGAAGTTCCACAATAGAATATTCGCCAGTCAGGCTCGCGTCCATTTCCTTTAGCATGGGCCCCGAGAATAAACGCCCCTCAGCGGACAGGGCGATATCCAGTATATGCCAGGAGCTATTATCAACACGTCCTCATTGGGCGGGGCGCCAATAGTCAGTAAAATTGAAAGCAGGAGCCGCGCATGCAGAGTGGGAAGATCAAGCTCCCACTTTCGATCTTGGCTAGAATAATCACTTTACTTACTCAGGAACGAGTGCGATATGAGATTCTCGGCAAGAAACATCTTGGAACGGGAAGATCTGTGGCTATTCGCAAGCCTGGTAAGGCATTTATCACCTGAGGTATTGCATTAACTAGTGCACCCACAGTAGCAGTATCTCCAAAAATTCCGCCTTGGACTGCTAGGTCAATGGGGGGATCACCCTCCACCACTACGTGGTCCACTGGGTCGCTTGCACCTACGTACATCATTAAATCCAGGGACACAACGATGTGGCCATCCATGTAGGCCTTTGCAGTATGCTTGATCCCGGCTACTCTGCCAAGAGGAACGGTCAGGTAAGGGGTTCTTACTTCGGATTCAGCAACAACAGGTCTAAGTGACTCGGACATCTTTTCGATTGGCCAGCCAAGACCGTGCATGACCAACCTGAGGGACTCAACCAATCCGATATGCCCGAACCCGCCTCGCTCATGCCGCTCGTTAAATTCGTCTACCGTTATTCCTGCGCCTACTTTGCGCTGAAGCGGCAAACGTCTCAGACCAGCATCCACTCGACGCGTAACAGTGACGGATCGAACATCTGTACAGATACCCGTGGCAACAAGAGCAAGGACATCCATAGCATATCCAGGATTAACCCCAGTGCCAATGACTGCTACCCCATTTTTCTTGGACATGGTATCCAGATTCTTCGCAATTCCTGGATGCCTGTCAAAGGGGTAGGGCAGTTCTTCCGTACTGGAAATAACAGATGCCCCCGCGCGGATACATTGTATCAACTGTTCCTCAACCTGAGGAAGGAAAGAACTTGTGGTATGAATGACAAGGTCGGGCTGCACTTCAGCAAGGACCTTTTCGGCGTCCGAGGAGACCACAACATCAGAGGAAGCTCCAACCACTTCGCCGACAGTCTTGTTGACCTTTGCAGGATCAATATCGATGGCGCCAACCAGCTCCAGCCTCCCGCTCCTTGCTTTCTCAAGCACCAGCTTAGCTGCCCCTATTCCAATGGGGCCCAGTCCATACTGAACCACTCGGATCGGGGCCTTTTTATCCGCTACCATGACCTAGTCCGGCTGATTGAATGGGTATCCAAAGTGGGTCGGGGGATTGAAGGTCTCTTTTATGGTGCGAACCGAAACCCAGCGCATCAGGTTCTGAGGTGCCCCTGCTTTATCGTTGGTGCCGGATGCCCGCGCTCCTCCAAATGGTTGTTGCCCCACGACTGCTCCAGTTGGCTTGTCATTGATGTAAAAATTGCCCGCCGCATGGCGTAAAGCCGCACTCGCTTGAACAATAACCTGTCTGTCCTGAGCAAAAACAGCTCCCGTCAGTGCGTATGGAGAAGTTCTGTCTACAAGCTTAAGTGTATCCTCAAAATCTGAGTCCTCATAGACATAGATGGTTACAACCGGACCAAATATTTCCTCACACATGGTTCGGTAAGTTGGATCAGCGGCAACGATCACCGTTGGTTCGATGAAGTAACCCTCCGTATCACTGTAGTTGCCACCGGCAAGAATTTCTGCATCTGCATCGTCCTGTGCGTGAGCAATGTAACCGGTAATACTCGCGTAGGCCTTCTTATCAATCACGGCATTAACGAAGTTTGAAAAATCCTCTACAGGACCCATCTTAACTTCACTTAATTGAGACATCAAGATGTCTCGCGTTTCCGCCCAACGGGATTTAGGCAGATATACTCGTGAAGCGGCTGAACATTTTTGCCCCTGATACTCAAATGCTCCACGTACTATAGCCGTAGATACGACATCCGGGGCGGCCGAAGCATGAGCAATAATGAAATCTTTTCCTCCAGTCTCTCCAACGATTCGGGGATACGTGTCATAATTTGCAATATTAGTTCCGATCGTTCGCCACATATGCTGGAACGTACCTGTAGAGCCCGTAAAGTGAAGCCCAGCAAAATGTTTTGATGCCAGAACAGGATCACCAATAACAGGTCCTGAACCAGGAACCATGTTAATCACCCCTGGAGGTAGGCCGGCCTCTTCAAGTAATTTGTAGGTGAAGTATGCCGAATAGACTGAGGCGGATGCCGGCTTCCAAACGACCGTATTTCCCATGAGTGCTGGAGCAGTGGGCAGGTTTCCACCAATCGCAGTAAAGTTGAATGGAGTCACGGCGAATACAAACCCTTCAAGAGGTCGGTACTCCAGGCGATTCCATACGCCTGGTCCTGAATAGGGCTGCTCTTCATAGATCTCAGATGCGTATTCGACATTGAACCGGATGAAGTCGATGAGCTCGCAAGCTGCATCAATTTCTGCCTGATACGCACTCTTGCTTTGTCCCAACATTGTAGAAGCATTCAGCACATCTCTCCATGGGCCCGCAAGAAGCTCCGCCGCTTTTAGAAAAATGGCAGCCCTGTCTATGAAATCCATATTCGCCCAGTGATGCCAAGCATCCTGCGAAGCTTCAATAGCCTGCTGAGCTTCCTTTGCACCACATTTATGTACGACACCAAGTCGATGACTCAACTCGTGTGGCGGACGGATTTCTTCAAGATCTCCTGTATATAAGGCTTTCCCACCAATAAGGGCTGGTATTGCCAACTCGTCCTGCTTGAGCTCTCGTAGCTTATTTTGCAAGGAAATACGCTCGGGGGAGCCCGGAGCATAATCCAAGACGGGTTCATTCTTTGCAGCGGGTATGCTTGGTATGCTATTGTTCATCTTCCTGAAAAAATCGGATTCAAGGTTTAGCGTTGTGCGAACGAGTATTGTACTGTCGATGTTCAAGAGTTATCCTTAATCCGCAAAATAGTCTATCCGAGAGATAGGCTTCCTGCGTTCTTTTATGTTCTCTAAAACACATACCTATTGATCTCGTGTCCTTCAAGACTTTCATAGCCTGGCGATACCTCCGCGGTGCACAGGGCAGCGAGAACGGTCGTGGCTTCCTGCGATTTGTATCCTGGGTGGCCATTGGAGGTGTGGCACTAGGCGTTGCTACATTACTTCTTGCATTGTCTATTGTACGAGGTTTCAGCCAAGAGATTGAAACTAAGATCGTGGGCTTCGGTGCTCATGTACAGGTCGAGAGTATCCGCCATACTCCACTGGCTGATGTCTCCACTCTCATGACCCAAATCAGAGAGCAAGACGCGGTGGTTTCCATTCAACCGGTAGTCACAGAATTCGTTTTGCTTAGGCGATCCAGTCAGGATATTGATGGAGTGGGGCTTTGGGGAACAGATCAACTTCCCGTTTACCTCGAGGAGCACCTTACGAGTGGCTCAGCCCATTTGCAGCAGGGTTCGGCCATAACCGCACCACTTGTGATCGGGAATGCACTCGCTGAGAATTTAGGTCTTACACTTGGAGATCAAGTAACGATTCTTTCTACAAGGAATCTGCGCGATACCAATGCGCTCCTGATGACGCGTCCCCGGTTTAGGCAATTCGAGATCACGGGTATTTATGAGACCGCGCTAGCTGATTTTGATGAAACCTATGCATTTACAGACATTGATGTAGCTAGACAACTGCTTGATTATGGGCCTGAGGAGGTAACACGATTTGATCTAATGCTCCAGGATGTAACTATTGCTGAATCAATAGCATTAACTCTTGAAGAAACACTTGGGCTTGGAATCCTGGCGCGGAGCATCTTTGAAATCTATCGTGGTTTGTTTGCATGGGTTGATCTTCAGGAAGCTATCATTCCATTAGTTATTAGTGTCTTGATTCTAGTAGCTGCATTCAATGTAATGGGCGCGTTGTTGATGATTGTACTCGAAAAGACACGTGAAATTGGAATCCTCGCCAGCATGGGATCCTCACGGAAAGATATCCAGAAACTTTATCTGCATCTCGGATTCTTTGTAGGTGGGTTTGGAACCGCAATTGGCCTCGCACTCGCATGGGGGCTGGGAATGCTGCAGTTACACTATGGTATCGTAGGATTGCCCGCAGAGGCCTATTACATGACTACTGCCCCCATTGCAATGTATATAAGTGATTTTGTGCTTGTCGCAATGATTTCCTTGTTGTTGTGCCTAGGAGCTTCATATTTCCCGGCACGTGTTGCATCACGGATACTGCCACTGCAGGTAATCCGGTTTGGTTAACAATTAGCTTCAAGATTAGGGATTAACCAATGGTATCTTTTCAAGTCCAGCTCTACAGTGTTTTGCGATCAAAGCTTGCGGAAGCTTCGGTTAATCTGGAAGCCCTTGACGGGGTAACGACAGGTGAGCTCTTGGATGCACTCTGTGATCATTATCCGGTCATGGCACCATATCGAAACATCATGCGCCTTGCTGTAAATCAGGAGTATGCACTGGAATCAAGGATCATTCGTGCTGGCGATGAACTGGCCCTTATAACCCCTGTAAGTGGTGGCTGAAAAATCAAATAAACGCTGGGTGTCGCTATCAAAGGCACGTCTTGATGTCACCGCGGCTTATCAATTTCTGCAAACACCCGCAGCAGGTGGGATTGCATTATTTATAGGTACTACACGACAGTGGACTGATGGCCACGAAACCACCCTGTTGATGTACGAAGGTTACGAACCCATGGCACAAAAAGAGATGCACAGGCTGCTAGATGTTGCCATGACTCGATGGCCAATACATCGTGCATGCATTCTCCATCGACTAGGGGAAGTTCCCGTTACTGAAGCCAGTGTACTGGTGGGCGTCGCAACCGCCCACCGCCCGGAAGCTTTCGAGGCATGTCGATTTTTGATTGACCGACTTAAAGTTCAAGTCCCAATCTGGAAACAGGAGCACCTTACCCACGGCCAGGTGAACTGGATTGAAGGAAATGAACCCCCAGAGACTACCGTGACTTGAGCGCTTCTCGGATTCGGCTTTCTGGATCGGGGTGCGTGTCAGGTGTAAATGCTTTACCCGTCACTCTTTCGAACAACTCAATATAGCGGACGGATACCTGGGTACGGAATTCATCCGAAAGATCGGGGAGTACCTGCCCATCTTTGCCTTGAAAACCTCTCTCCATTAACCACTCACGTACAAATTCCTTCGACAGCTGCTGTTGAGGCTTACCCTCTCGAAGAAGGTCCTCATATGGCTCAAGGTAGAAGTAGCGCGAAGAATCCGGCGTGTGGACTTCGTCAATTAGAACCCATTCGCCATCTGGAGTTTTTCCGAATTCGTATTTCGTATCAACAAGGATCAGTCCTTGGTTAGCAGCGAGTTCCGTGCCCCGCTGGAACAGGGCAAGGGAAACTTGTTCAAGTCTATCAAAGGTATCCGCCTCAATTAGGCCCTGTTCAATTGCAGCTTCCCGACTGATGTCTTCATCATGACCGACTTGTGCCTTTGTTGTAGGGGTGAGAATTGGTTTGGGCAGCCGGTCATTTTCGTTCAAGCCATCAGGCAATGACTTTCCACATAGCGTACGCTTGCCTGTACGATATGTCCGCCATGCATGTCCAACCAGGTATCCCCGAACTACGAATTCAAGCTTTCCAGGCTCACATTTCTGTGCGATAGTAACATTGGAATCCGGCACACTCAAAATCTGGTTCGGAATGATATCGCTGGTTGCCTCAAAAAAATAGGCGGCCAGTTGATTGAGTACTTGCCCTTTGAACGGAATAGTTTGACGAAGGACGTAATCAAACGCTGATATCCGGTCAGTCGTAACCATGATCAGTCGATCCCCTTGGTCGTACGTATCCCGCACTTTACCTCGGTATTTTTTGCCCAGATCTGAAAACTCAGTACCGGTCAATGTATTATCCAACTGGTTGTGAATTGCCTTGATGTGCATTCTGTTTGAAGTTCGGTTGTAGTTGCTGGAGCGTCGTACGCGTAGGTTCGGTACGATCTTCTGGTCCATACGTACTTTTTCTGCAGGATTGTTCTGACGATAGAGTAATCGTTCAGCTGCCAAGCGGCCGATCTGTTCAATGCTCTGGTCCACACTGCTCAACCCAATGTAGTAACTGGTTTTGACATCATCATATCCGACCAGGGCAATATCCTCCGGTACACGTTTACCCGCGTCGCGAATTGCCTTCCATGCGCCAATTGCCTGTACGTCACTACTTGCCAAAACGGCTGATATTGCTGGGGTTACCCGAAGGAGTTGCTGCATTGCCTCGACACCATGTTCCTCACTGAACCCAGCGTGTTTAACGGTCGTGCCACTTTGGATGAGGTTGCTGTCGAATTTGACACCATACTTTTTTAGTGCTGCCTTGTAGCCTTGAATACGCTGGATCTGTACATAACCGTCTGTGTAGGCCCGGATCAGGCCGATACGTTTATGTCCCCGGAATAATAGGTGCTCTGTGGCTTCCTTTGCTCCGATAGCATTATCCCAATAAAAGCAGTCAAAGTCTGTATGATGATTACCTATAAGTATTACTGGTGCACTGAACGCCCTCAGCTCTTTGGCTAAGGGCGGGGATACCGGTATCCCCGCTAAGATCAAGCCGTCCACTTTACCTCCCTTCAATTTGCTACGCAAACGTGCTAATGGATCAATACTCCCCAAATCAAACAGTAATAAATCCCGTTCTTCATCTGCGGCAATCAATACTGCACGGAGACCTTTGAGGAGAGAATTATGGAAAGGGGTTGTAATTGTCGGTGTTGCTATCGCAATCAGGCTAGATCCTGGTTGGGCTAAGGCCTTGGCAACGCGGTTAGGACGATACTGAAGTTCATCAATAACATTAAGAACATGTTCACGAGTATAATCCGCCACATCAGAAGATTCATTTAGTACACGAGATACTGTCGAAATCGCTACCCCTGCCTTATTGGCAACCTCATAGATTGTAACGTTTGGCTTTGAACCAGGCATGCGAGTAATTTGATCTCAATGCAGTTTAACCCTGTATCGTTAATGCGTTAGAGATATGATCCCTAATGCAGCGCCTTGTACTATATTTCTAGCATGGCTGTTCTTACATAATTCCATGGCAAGTGTAACCTTTGAAAATGTCACGAAAATATACAGCAATGGTCTCCTTGCTGTTGATCGGGCGAGCTTCACGGTAGAGGACGGTGAGCTTATGGTGCTTATTGGTCCATCCGGTTGCGGAAAGAGCACTACGTTGCGGATGCTTGCCGGCCTGGAATCTGTTACACACGGGTTGATTAGCATTGATGACGTTGTTGTTAATGAAATTCCACCGAAGGATCGAGACGTAGCAATGGTTTTTCAGAATTATGCTCTTTATCCACATATGACGGTATTTAATAACATGGCCTTTGGCCTGAAACTCAGAAAGTATTCCAAGGCTGAAATAAAAAATCGGGTAGGGCAGGCCGCTGAAATTCTGGGAATTACGGATATCCTTGATCGAAAGCCTAAACAGCTTTCAGGTGGACAGCAGCAGCGGGTTGCCGTGGGGCGTGCGATTGTTCGTAAGCCTAAAGTCTTTTTATTCGACGAGCCACTTTCCAATCTTGACGCAAAACTGCGTGTCCAAATGCGCACAGAATTGGCGCGCCTGCACCGAGAATTAAATGCTACGATGGTTTATGTCACCCACGATCAAACAGAGGCTATGACACTGGGGGACCGCATAGTGGTAATGAATGAGGGAACTATTCAGCAGATCGATGCCCCAGTTACGCTTTACCACCAACCTCAAAATCGGTTTGTAGCCGGATTCATCGGCAGCCCCGCGATGAATTTTATTGATGGCCACATAGAGGGAAGAGAGGGAAAATACAGCTTTGTAGCCGAAAAGCGCGAACTGTGCATTGCAATGTCCAACAGCTTTGACGCTATTCATGATGGTCAGTCTGTTGTTCTTGGGGTCCGACCAGAAAATCTTCATCTGGTTGCCGAAATCAGCAGTAAGGACAACAATGGCGTAGTCGAAGCCGAAATCATACTTGAGGAGCATCTGGGCGCTGAATCGCACGTGTATGGGAAGACGGCGTCCACCACGTTGATGGCCCGCGTAAATGGCACGTCAAATTATGGAGTTTCGAGGCAGGTCTGGTTTCGACCCGATATGGATCAAGCTCACCTATTCGACGCCGAAACAGGTCAATTGTTATTGCGCAAAAACAACGAGGAATAGGGCAGTGCACTGGCCACAAATGCGTCGCATCTACGCGTGCTCCATTCCGTGCAAAGGGCTAAACGAACACACCCTCCCGCGTCATTTGTGTACGTATGGTTGACTATTGGAGATTGGAATCTAACAGTTACCAAGCCTCCAGGCATGCTACTGTGCAGGCTCTTTGAGTTTCACCCGAACTGTGCTGAGCCGGAGTATACCCGCCGTTTAGATGTTAAGATATTTAGACGAGGACTCGTCTGGCCGCGCATGGGTATACTTACTTGTTGTAGCAAGAGATCGATGACCTAAGGATTCTTGGACCAAGTGAACTGGCGCCCCACGATCAAGAGCATGAGAGGCATGTGCATGACGCAACCAGTGCGGTGATATGTTTTTGTCAAACCCAGCTGCTCTCGCTGCATCCCTAACGATACGCCAAATTTGTTGCCTGGACAGTGAACCTCCTTTGCGTGATCGGAAAACAGGATGATTAGACTCATTAAACTCGGACTCGGACTTCAATTCCATCAGGTCCTTCCAGATTGTCGCTGGGAGCATTAGCGTGCGCACCTTGCCGCCTTTTCCAAGTAAGGAAATTTGACCTTGCTGACTTTCTCTTGGAATTAAGGCTCCCCAGTATACGCTTGTCAATTCAGATACGCGTGCGCCAGAGGCGTAGAAAAGCTTGAGCAGTACACGATTTCGGAGTGTGCGGGCCTGGCTTACAATTGCCACAATATCTTCCTCCAATAATATGCGTTCAGCCAATTTGTCAGGGATGTTCGGCAATGTAATTGCCACTCCCACATTAAATTGCAAATAACCGATCCTATGCCCAAAGCTGAAGAGGCTCTTGACCGCCGCCAGCTTACGTGCCTGTGTCGAAGGCAATGCACCTAGTTTTTTCAAGTGATCTGCCCAGTCCCAGAAATGCTGCAGCTTGATCTCACTCAGCGGTAAATCTACGAAGTCCACAAATTGCTCTACGTCACGTGTATAGGCTTCTTGGGAATGTGCGCTTTTTCCTTTTAGCCACAAGCTGATGAGATGCAAATCATCATTTGCCTGACTGGAGCGTGAAGAATTGATCGGCACAAGCATGAGCAGATATGATGATCAGCTTGGATCCAAAATGTCAACAATTGAGTAACCCAACTGGTCCCACGTATATGATTAAAGTACTAGGTATAGCCGGCGAACCGGAAGTTCCGACAGAAAACTTGTTAATTGGAAACAGCCCACCTCGGTAAACCCAGGAAGCAGTCACTGCTACAGCTACTCGAAACCATCCCAAACCCCTGATTAAACAAAATAGAGAAATCTTGAGTTTTTATGTGTCGAAGAATGTCGGTGATGCTGCAAATCTAGATCATGCCTACCGGGTTGAACGGATTCACCTGCTTACAAGAGGTTCACACGATTCCAAGCCTTGTGCATTTCCCTGTTGGACAAGAAAATGCCATATTCTGCACACTGGGATTTAAGCCAGAGGATTGATAACTGTCTTCAGCCACTCGCGAAGTCCATCGTAATCCATTTCGCCCTTAGCGACGAGAACGAACTTGCTAAAAAGTTCAAGATCTACAACGTCCAACTCGTATCCACTCCTTTGTAGGAGTAGTTCGGTTAAGTATAGGGCGGTGCGCTTGTTACCATCCACGAAAGGGTGGTTTGAAATAATCGCATGGATGAGCGCTGTAGCCTTTTCGTAGATCTCCAAGTGATAGCCGTGATAAGGTCTACCGAGAGCTGAGAGCAGATCGTTTCTGTTGAGAATCTGAGGGTCAGTGCCCAGGGCTAACCTGTTGCCTTCCAAGGCATCGTACAAGCTAACCTTGTAATGTCTTTTAGTGATCGGCCAATAACTTTAGTGCCTCCGCTCTCCGCACCTTTACTTCCTCTAGGATACGCTTAGAAGTATCACTGATTTTACCGGGCGGATCAATGATATACTGGCCGTCACATACGGAATTGTGTGCACCATTTCGTGAGTCGCCACGCGCGTCCACATGATCTTTTCTTGCTTTTTGCTTTTTCATCTGCCAAGATCTCTGGATACATTACGCCACTATGTACGCAAATCGTCCCTGTGAAGTTGCCTCATAGGCTCTTCCCTCCAAACTATCCAACCGAAAGAAATTAGAATGTGGTAGTTGAAATAGGAGCAGGGTACACGGTATCTGAGACTAGAGTATACCGCCAACTGATTTGCTCAGGGGCATCTATTAGCTTAATCTCGTAAAATTCTCTAGTGATCGGCAGACAATCTTAATGCCTCTGCCCTCAGCACCTTGATCTCCTGGAAAGTTTCTTCACTACTGCGGCTGATCTCAACAGAAGTTATTACGGCGGACTGGTTACTATCTGTTCCGGTTTGTTTTACTCTGCCACACACAAGTACTTGGTTGTGTTCGAACTGATTGATACCTTGAGCCTCTATTGTTAATCCTTGATGTTGTCCAGTGGTGAAACCAGTTGTTGCTAGAAATGCCCTCGTGCGCGAACTAATGTTCATTGCAGTAATGACAGAACCGTCTAGCTACAAAATCATGCACAAGGATGCGGCTGTATCGGCTATTAACAGTTTCATTACTGCTTCCAACATAGGCTAAGGCATCAATCTCTCGCCGCCCGCGCTACGTCCATGGGTACGGGACACACCACATGCCGGGCATAGTCCTCCATGACGGTAACGTACGGCGATCGTTTCCGTGCCATTCCCCTGTCAGCACTCTGGGCATCAGCGACTATCTCCTTGGCGCGAGTGCTGATTCCGAGCCCTGAGGCATTGCCTTTGGTCCGGTTAGAACGGGACATATCCGGTGGCCCGAATTGCTTTTGAATCAAATTTTTGAACCCTTTATGCTATATTATTTGCGCTACATACCCCAAAGCCATGAGAGTTTTCTTGATCCTGACATTGACCACAATGTCCACATCAGTAGCCTTCGGACAGGCGCTGCCGTTCCATGACGACTTCAACGATGGGGACTTTGACGGATGGGAGGTAATAGACGATGTTGAGCCCCAGTTTGGCCCTAGTGACTGGTCCGTTGAATTCGGGGAACTCGTCCAGAAGTCAAATATCTGGTCCTATGGACCGGTTGAGCTCGAAACCAAATACCACCTCGGCACCCACGTGGCCACCGGAGATAAGAACTGGGCCGACTATTCGTTCAATGCGGTCGTCCGCAGCTCCGACAATGATGGCGTCGGTCTTATCTTCCGCTACCAGGATGAACGCAACTATTACCGTATCCTGCTGATGAACGACGCGGCATGGTCGGGCCGCGATTCATCGGGGGTACCTGTCAATACGCCACTGCAGCGCCTGCAGAAGTTCATTGATGGGGAACCGTACATTCTGGCCGAGAATAAAGTCTCGCAGGCCTATCCGTCAGACTATTTCGCGCTGACTGCGGATGTCCGTGGCGATACGCTGCGGGCCTATCTCAACGGTGACTTAATTCTTTCAGCCTTGGATGACACTTACGATTCCGGGCGGATCGGGCTGCTGTCCTATGCCAATACTGGCGCCTATTATGATAGTGTCGCCGTAACTCTAACACCTGTAATCTATAGCGAACCCGAAGAACGACAATTCATGTACAGAGTCCGTGAGTTCCGTGCCCCATACATCCAGAACCCGACGCAGACCTCAGTGGAAGTGGCCTGGCGTACCGTGGCCCCCTCAGTAGGCCGTGTGCGGTACGGCATGGAGAAGGGCAATCTCGACCTTGAGGCCGTTGAATCTGAGCAGGTACAAAAGCACCACGTTCGGCTGGATGGCCTTCAGGTGAGCACGCGATACTTTTACGAGGTATACAGTGGATCTGACCAGTCATCCGATGAAGAGAACTTCAAAACGGCGCCGCGGCACGATCAGAAACAGTTTTCCTTCCTGGTCCTAGGAGACAGTGGTGTTGATACCCCTACACAATGGCGTGTAGGCGAGCAGATGCGCGCGAGCATGAATGAACGCGAAGTGGACTTCGTGGTCCATGTGGGCGATGTACATCAGGGGGCCGGTGATTATTACGATGACATCTACTTCAAACCCTATCGGGAAATCATCAAGAATATCAACATCTTCACATCGCTGGGTAATCACGATGTGATCACCGATAATGGAAACGTGTATCTCGATGATTTCTACCTGCCGCACAACAATCCGGACAGTACCGAGCGCTACTATTCATTCCGATGGGCCAACGCCTACTTCATCGCTCTTGACACGAACGGGGATTTCTCGCCAGGATCGGCTCAGCACGATTTCCTGCTTGAAGCCCTGACTGATAGCCTGCGCCGATCCGCGACTTGGACTTTCGTCTATGCGCACCATCCGCCCTTCACTGAATTCTGGACCAACTACTACGGCGACGAGCGTGTCCAGAACCACCTCGTCCCCATTTACGAAGAATACGATGTGGATATGGTCATGAACGGGCACACTCACAGTTACGAGCGGGGCGAGAAAGAACATGTCCACTACCTCGTATCTGGAGGTGGGGGCGGCGGCCTGGACGATTTTTTCGTGGATTACGACCATATCACATTCTCGGATGGGGTGCATCACTTTACGCGCATAGATGTGGATGACGATCAGCTCACGGTCACCGCTACCGATCAACACGGCCAGCAGGTAGATCAATTTGTCATCAACAAGTATGCTTCGCTGGATTCCGAAGATGGCGATTTGCCGAAAGGAATGGGACTGGATCAGAACTTTCCGAATCCGTTTGCGGACTCAACCACAATCCGCTACTCCGTCGTAGACCCGGAAAGAGTCATCCTAGACGTTTACGATACGCTAGGCAGAAAAGTAAGCACACTTGTCAACCGCAACCATGCACCGGGCCGCTATATTGTGACCTACAGCCCAATGCATCTGGCGAGCGGCCAATATACATTCAGACTTACTACTGGCTCAGCCACTCTGACGCGGCCATTTACGATAGTCCGATGAAAGCGAGTATTCATTGGGGGTGCTCGCAGGACGGCACAAACTCCAAGAGTGCTCAATATGCGACCATAAAGCGACCGCTGAACATGATTCGGACAGCCCTAACCGGCACATTCAGAGTCCCTCCACGTCATGAGCTTTCGCTGTCTTTCATTCTGTTGCACTTACTTGCGTTTTGCTTAAATTGTATTTGGATTTCACACCGTCTCGGTCCACATTGACTATGTTGTCTTACGCGTCGTCTGGATTGTCGGCAGGCCTATTTGGAGGATCGCCCGGGAATTGGGCTGTGCGGTTTACGACCCGGTTGATCCGGACGTGCATTTTGGCTGGTCTGTTGTTGCTGGTCGGGCAAGGTGTTCAGGCCCAGAGCACAGGCAAAATTTCCGGGGTTGTTTTGGAGGCTGCCACTGAACTCGCGCTACCGGGAGCCAGTGTATATCTGGAGGAGAACAGGAATCTGGGTGCGGTGACGGCAGCCGATGGCAGCTATGTGATTCTTGGAATCCCCCCCGGCACCTATACCGTGATGATGTCCTTCGTGGGCTTCGCTACGGTTCGCCATGAAGAAGTTCAGGTCTTTTCGGGACGAACAACATTTGTTGACGGATCCTTACGGGAGGAATTGCTTGAGGAGGAGGAGATCATTGTCACTGCCGAACGCCCGATTGTGATCCGGGATCGGACCAGCACCGTTTCCTACGTAGATCAGGCCGTCATCGAACGTTTGCCTGTGCAGGAACTGGGCGAGCTTGTCCAGTTTCAGCCGGGTGTAGTCACCAGCGCCAGCGGAGGACTCCATTTCCGGGGCGGACGCGAAAGGGAAACCGCCTATGTTATTGATGGCATTCCGGTGCAAAATGTGTTCTCCCAGTCGGGAGGTAACTCGGTGGATGTGGAAGTTCAATCCGTTCAGGAACTGCAAGTGTTCACAGGCACATTTGACGCGGAGTTCGGAGGAGCACAATCCGGAATTGTAAGCGTCACCACGCGGGACCCGGCCAGCAGCCTTGAGGGTCAACTGCGCCTCCAGGCTGGAGATTTCTATGCGAATAACGACGAGATTTTTATTGGGGGAACGGGTTTCGATCCTTTGGCCACCAAGGGAGTAACCCTGACGCTGACCGGTCCAATCACTGGTGAAAGGCTGGGATTCTTTTTTACCGGACGCTACGAGGATCGAGCAGGGGCTTTGCAGGGGGAGCGCCGATTCACGCCCGAGGATGGATTCATAGTTGACACTTATCGTCGGTGGTATCGTGATGTGTACCAGCCGGACGACACACGTCTGATCACGCTGGACTCCGCGCGTACCCCCACAGGAGGCCTAATTCTGGGGGCGGATGGCAATCCGTTGACTTTTTCATCCGGTGATGGAGAGATCGTACGGATGCAGTGGCGCCAATCACTCACGCTCAATCCGAAAATCGTTTTTCGACCTGCATCACGCCTGCACATAACTTACAGCGCGTTGTACAACCGATGGCATGGACAGGGCTACAGCAACGGCCGCCGATATGCACCGGACCATAGAAGCACGCAATACTTCAACTCCCTGACTCACATTGTGTCTGCCAAACAGACCTTTGGCAGCAACAAAGTATTGGCACTGAGGGGGTCATACAAGACGTTTACAAGCTCCTCCTATGCCTTTGAGTCAATCTCCGATCCTAGGATCCAGTACATCTCGGCCAGCGACGATGTGACTGGGTACAGCCTGGGGGCTACGGACAATGGGGAAGGGAGGAGTTCGGAAAGCCAGATTATCGTCTCTGGAGACTTTACGTGGCAGATCAATCCCCGCAACGAATTCAAGTCCGGATTCCAATATCGGCAAAACGCCTACACGATAGAAGATCTGGATCGGAGTTGGGTGCATCGTGACAATAAGGATTCCCTCTTCTTAGCGGTCACTTATCCGCCGGCCTTTGACTATCCGAATTTCTCCGACTATGCGGAGGCAGTTCGCCAGCTGATGCCGGACTTGGTTCCGGAACTTGCCCGATTCGCCGTTGATGACCGGTTTGAGCAGACTCCCGTTGAGTTTGCGGCATTTGCCCAGAACAAACTTGAGTTTGACCGTCGACTAGTGATCAAACTGGGTGTACGATTTGAGTACTTTGATGTCCGGGAAAATCGTCTAATTGACCCACGTACCCCTACCGACCGTATTGGCCGGGCCGACAATTTTGAGCCCACCCCGTCTAAAATGTATCTTAGCCCGCGTGTAGGTATCTCCTATCCCTTTTCGGAGCGGGGAGCATTCCGCGTGGCCTACGGTCACTTTATACAGATGCCCGCCTATCGGGAAATGTTTAAGAATCCCGTGTTTGCCACCATCAATGTCGGCCGCTTGGAGGGCCGCTCGGTCGGCAACCCGGATCTGGAGCCCGAACGGACCATCAAGTACGAAATGGGCCTGCAACAGCAGTTGTCGTCGTCCATCGGGCTGGACATAAACCTGTTCTATAAAAATATTCGCAACCTGTTGGGGACAGAAATTCTGGGCACGCTGGATAACATCCAATACACGCGTACCGTGAACAGAGACTACGGGCTCGTACGAGGCGGGACGATTTCCCTGATTACCCGACCCGAAGGGATACTGCTGAGCGCCACTTTGGATCTGACATATTCCGATGCGCGTGGAAGCTCGTCCAGTCCGGGCGACGTGGCCAATATTGTCATCGCTGGCAGGTCCGGCGAAGTGGGTGACCTGTTTCTGGAGCGCCAGATCATTCCTCTCAACTGGGACCAGACGCTCACCCTAAACGCTACCGCCAATTTCGGGCGACCGGACAACTGGAGTGTCGGCTTTATTTCTCAACTTGCCACCGGACAGCCTTATACACCGTCTTTCCTGGACCCCAATCTGGACTTCCCGGACAATGAATTCGACAACGCGCTCAAAAAGCCAGTGCTGTTTACGTTCGACCTTACGGCCGAAAAACGTATCTCACTAGGACGGTTTTCCTATGGTCTGCGAGTTCAGGTGGAAAATGTATTCAATTACCTCAACGAACTGTTTGTGGATAGTGTATCAGGCCGGACAGGCCAGATAATCCGGCTGCCGGAGGTACAGGCGGATCGGGACATGGTCACCGAGTATGTCGGATTATTCACACGTCAGGAAGCAGACAATATCCCGAACTGGTATTCTTCACCCAGAAAGATCCTGTTCAACGTAACCGTTAATTTTTGATCTGCATTCGTTATGAAACGTCCGCTACTGTCGGTTATGATTGTGCTGTTGGTCACGCTTTTCGGAGCGGGGCCAGCGGTGGGTCAGTCAAAGCCAGAGTCAGCATCGGAAAGGGATGCACTCCGCCTACAGCAGGCCGCCGACCGGGCGATTGAACGGTGGGCTTCCCAGAACAAGACCGGGGCCACAGGTCCGCTGTCATTTCGTAATTTCGTCCGTGGAGGTGTGGCATCCGGAAACCTGATTCAGGTTCCGTATGTAACGAATATTAACATTTCCGCCGGATATTGGGGCAGCACGGTATCTCCCAGATTCATCACCTGGCCCAAAGGATCCGGCGTGGAGTACGGCCACACCATGAGCTTTATCGTGGCCGGTCAGGTCACCAATGATGCCGGTAGCGAACTCCAGATACTCTCAGAAAGCTATAATCGCAGTGGGGGAGATACGCACCCCTCCGGCAGTCACAAGTTCTTTTTCAGTGCACTGCCCGGCTACTACAATATGCAGGGCAATTTGGGAACGCGCAATCGGCTCAATGACAACCCTGACGATCGGCAACTGCTGGAGCAGGCCGGCTATTATTTTGTCGGAGGAATGACTGAGGACCGGAATGGAAACGGCCTCTTGGATGCGGGCGAGGACCTCAACAACAACGGGGAACTAGATCGTAATTTGATCAACGATCTGGAATACACCTCCCAGTCAAACGTCCTTCAGACTTGGCCGGCCTTCTGGCCTCCCAAGTCCTATGTTGGTGATCTGAGAAGCGACTGTCAGTTCGAACAAGGAACATCCTGCAGTCCCGAGCCCGGGGTGCGGGCCGGCAAATGGAATGGGGCGTATGGCGCGTTTGTGCGTGGCGATCAAGAATCGTATTACCTGGCTGATGACCGCGACAACGATGAGTTCAATTATGCGCCCTTCCTGGATCCGGCCACCGGTAATCCTGATCGGCGGCCTTGGGCTAGCGGAGGACGACGCGGTCTGGGTATAGAGGTTGAGGTCCGGCAGTACCAGTGGGCCAGTGTACTGGCTGAAGACATCTTTATCGCCACCTTTGATGTGGAAAATGTCAGCCGCAAGGAAATTCCTACGGCCATTATTGCGATGATCGTTGACTATGATATTGCCGGCTCAACAGGAAGCAATCAGGCGCTATTCGATACCAAGGACGACATCACTTACCAGTGGCTGAAGCGGGACCTAGTCATTAACGGATTCAAGGTAGGCTACGCGGGCGTCGGCTTTCTGGAGAGCCCCGGAATCAGTGATGACGGCCTAGACAATGATGCCGATGGCCTCGTGGACGAGAGCCGGGAAAACGGCATCGACGATGATGGAGACTGGCGTACTTGGCAGGATCCGAATGGCAATGGCGTGTTTGATAACGAAGATGCCAATCACAATTTTGTGCTTGACCCAGGTGAAGATCTTGACAATGACGGACGCCTCACGATCGAGCCACTGAATGACGATACCGGCTCAGATGGTCTCGGCCCAGAGATGGAAGGCTATACGGGGCCGGATCCGGATGGGACCGAGGCCAACGGTCGCCCTGATCCAGGTGAACCCAACTTTGAATTCACGGATAATGACGAAATCGACCAGATCGGACTGACCAATATGGTCATCCGTACGCCATCTGATTTTGACCGGGACCTTGACGACGACCCGCTCTTCTGGACGGAATACATTCAGCCTGTACCCGAGTCGGAATTTATCGTCCCCACCGAGACGGCAGATGTGATCTACGTTTACAGCTCAGGGTATGCTCAAATCGAGCGCGGAAGCAGACAGCGTTTCTCGCTGGCCTATTTCTGCGGTAATGACTTTCAGGACATGCTTCGCAATAAGCGAACCATGCAGAACATCTATGATGCCGATTACAGTTTTGCCAAACCTCCCCGGACGCCCTTTGTGACGGCCGTGCCGGGGGATGGAAGGGTGACCCTCGTTTGGGATCAGAGCGCCGAGTCTTCACGTGACCCGGTGTACGGTCTGGACTTTGAAATGTACAAGGTTTACCGTAGCACCGAACCGGAATTCAACGATATCAAGACGATCACAGACGCTTTCGGCAATCCGCTCCTTTGGGAGCCGTTGCTTACAGAGGCAGGGGATAAGGTGCAGTTTGACATTGAGAACGGTCTCTTTGGGGCGCACCCGGTCCCGATCAGCGGATTTGGAGTCAGCTACGACATGGGTACCGACAGCGGTCTGGAATACAGTGTGGTGGATTCCACCGTAGACAACGGACGTACCTACTATTATTGCGTGGTTTCCGTAGACCACGGCTACCACAGCTCATTCTTTGATGAAGGGATTTCAGCGTATGAAAACCTGGCGGAAATCACCCCAACTGAAAGCTCCAAGATCATTGAAGTGGACGCGTTTGACCGCCCGGTAAATGTCGACCGTAATTGTGCGATCGTTGTGCCGCAGAAACCGGCCCTCGGCTACCAGCCGCCGCAGTTGGTAAATGGCATTGAGCGGCAGTCCGGAGATGCATCGGGGCGCCTGAGTGTTGAATTCCTGGTCCCGGATGAGGCCAACAGTCATGGTTACGAATATGAGTTCACTTTTACCGACGATAACTCGTTCGCCGAGGTGGACTCGGTGCTTCTTAAAAACGGCCTGACCACTGGTTTTAAGCTGCGCAATGTGACGACCAATCAGGTGATGGCCACCAGCGATCCGGACAGCCGCGGCGATGAGATATTCAATAGCGAGGTCTTGCGGGCGAGGACGTACGACGGGATGAAATTCACCATCACCAATCCGCCAGTACCGGAGCCTTCAACTGCAGCCTGGCTGGACAACTCTTCTTCTGCGCGGGGGACGCCTACGCCATCAACCGTGATTTCCGTCGGCACTCCCGGAGACAACATTGCCGTTCCGGTTGACTACGAACTCCGCGTATCCGCCCTCGGGGCCGATACATCGAACTCGTTGAGTCGCCGCAATCGGGTTGCGACCAACTACAGTATTTGGGACGTAACAAACCTCAATACTCCTGTCCAAGTACCGTTCCAGCTTTCGGAATCGGCCACCTCTGTGATACCCGGAGATTCCGTCCGGGGAGTGCTTTCCCCGGGGGATGTGATCAACATCAGGGTTGCGAGCGTCCCAGTGGGCAACTACACCTATTATACGCAGTCCACCTGGCAACTAGTGGTATCTCTATCGGCCAACGCACTGACTGCCTTGGATGAAGTGCGGTCCACCTCGAATGTGCTGTACGACTCTCTGGCAGCCCACAGCGTCCGTGGCCTCCAGCGGCGGCCGTTCGGGACAGACTTGGAATCGGATGAGTTGATTGACTTCCTGAACGAAATCAACACATGGTACGATGGACTGCTGGACTCCTTGCTGAGTGTGCCCGGGCTACAGTCCGCCATTCAGACGACACCTGCCCCGGAGACATCGCTTGCGACACTAGCTCGGATTCAGTCCAATGAGATCCCAACGGACGGGGATATTTTTCTGCTCGAAACCAGCAAGCCATTTGACCGGGATGATGTCATTCGATTCAAGGTGGAGGGGAACCGGTTGGAAGACACAGTCAGCGAGAGCATGTTGGACGAAATCTATGTTGTGCCGGATCCGTATGTAGCCGTGAACTCGCTCGAAGCACGCAGTGTCCTGCTTTCTGGACGCGGAGAACGGAGGATTGACTTTAGGAACCTGCCGAAGGAGTGTACGATAAGTATTTTTGCAGTCAGCGGGCGGCGAATCAAGGTAATTGAGCATGTTGGTTCCAATGATCAAAGTATCGCAACCTGGAACCTTCAGTCCGACGACGGGCTTGATGTTTCCTATGGGGTCTACATTTACCATGTGGATGCGCCAGGTATCGGCGAAAAAATCGGACGCTTTGCAATAATCAAGTAAGCATGAAGTCCGCCAGTTTACTTAGGGTAGCATTCTGCAGATTTTCGCATCTGTGCCGCGTGGGTCGCGCAGGTATGGTGGCAGTGTGGGTATTCCTTCTAATGACTCAGACCGCATGGGCCCAGGAATTTGTCACCAATGTTTCCAATAAAGGCACCGTGGCGGCCGCCTTCCTTGAAATCGGGGTCGGCGCACGTGCGGTGTCCATGGGGGGCACATATGTGGCCGAGAGCGGCCGGATGGATATGATTTACTGGAACCCGGCCGGACTTGCCCACTTGGAAGGACTGGGAGTTTCGTTTTCTCACACAGAGTGGCTTGCCGAAACCAATCATGAATTCTTCACACTGGCTAAAGAGTTGCCTTTTATCAGAAGTGTGGCCGCGGCCAGCATCGTTGTATTGTCCGTGCCTGCGCAACCGATACGGACGGTATTAATGCCCGAGGGAACCGGTGAGACCTATAACGCACAGGACTATGCGGTCAGCTTCTCGGTTGCGACAAAACTGATTGACGAATTTTCCGTTGGCCTTACCACCAAATACATCAATCAGCGCATCTGGACCGAGAGCGCGGGTCAGCTGGCCCTGGATGTGGGCGTCCACTACAAGACACCGCTGCCAGGCCTGTCACTCGGTGCCAGCATTTCCAATTTCGGACCTGACATGCAGCTGTCTGGAAAAAACCTTACCAACATCGTTGATCCTGATGTGGTAAACCGCGGCATTGAGAATATTCCGGTTGAGTACAAGACCGATGGATTTCCACTGCCGCAGATTTTCCGTTTTGGAACGTCGTATACCCGCCCGCTACCGGGAAGAGGCCAGGTGGTCGCCATGGCCAGTTTGATGCACCCGACAGGGTCCACCGAAAGCATGAGCGTTGGACTGGAGTACGGGTTCAATAATCTGGTATTCTTCCGGGCAGGATATCAAAATCTCTTCGAACGTGACGCCATTAGCAGTCTCACGCTGGGCGCCGGGCTCCAGTATGTACTCCGCAGGAGACATACCTTCGCCTTTGACTACGCCTATGCCGACTGGACGATTCTGCAGAAGGTACATCGACTTTCACTTTCAATGCTTTTCAAGTAGCCCTGAGCCATGAGAGACATTTTTCCTGTGGCGGCAGGCCGCTGCATCTCTAGGGAGAATTCCCACTCATCTTCACACTAGTAATTCCAATACCATGAAACACACAGTACTGTTTTCGATCTGTCTACTCGGTGCCTTGCTGGCCCTGCCGCCTGCCGCGGCGCAGCAGGTGCCTGCCGGGAAGCAATCCCTGTACGACCTGTACGGACCCAATTATGAGGAAGTCATTGCCAAGTTTTCGGACGACCCGGTGCGCTTGGAGGAGATGGCGCGTCAGCATCGGGCTTCCCTTCAGGCCGTGCCGTTCTATTTTAATGACGCGAACGATGACGACTACATCGTGCGGGGAGAAATGGAGCCCAACGACTACTTCGACACCGCCGATGACATCAACGATGTACTGATGACCCCGGGCTGGCGCGGGGACGGAGAGTTTATGGGTGGACTGATCAGTGCCTCGTTCACTGCGGGGGACTACGATGTCTACACATTCACCGTGGATACGACCAAGATGTACTATTTCGCTGGGGCGCACTCATTCCCCGGGACGGTCAACTTCGATAACTATGACACCGACGAGCCCAAGGTCAGCATGCGCCTATTTCATGAGTCTGACCTGGACACGACCTTTGTAACGGATTTCAACGGCCTTGACGGGAACAACCAGATTCGCGGAGATATTTTGGGAGAAACGACGGACCACCGAGCCAATTCGGGAGATTTTCGGCTTACCGGCTGGGTGTCACCGATTGATCCGGCAACCAACGCGCAACTGACCGGAAACTTCTATCTCTTCCTGTTCAACGGTGAAACCGGCGGGTCACCTGCATCTATTAATTCCCGTGACAATACAGGGACATACCATTTTTCCGCTTATTCCGTGGATATGGAGCCCTGGGTCAGCAAGTATGAGCCGAATCAGACATTCCAAGAGGCCCTCACGAATCCAATGTCCATGCTGCCACCGGATGCCGTTGTCCGCACATTCATGGGTTTCAACCCGGATACAGTTAAAATTGTTAAGCCCTCTGGTTCGTACTCGGCCATCATTCCGACGCAGGGCAACAGCGTGTACCCGCAGCTATTGGCGCAGGGAGATGAGGATGTGGACCATTTCCAAATTAACGGACACAAGGCCGGCCATACGCTAGTGGTAGAGACCCTTCCGTTCTTCGGATACTACCGCGACACGGACGGGAGCATGGGGCCGGGCAATACGCGCTGGTCTGACCCTCGATGCCTCCTATTCGATGCCGACTACACCATCGAGCTCAAGGATAATGATGATGGCGGTCGGGAAATCCAGTCCACGACGGAGGACCCAAACAATATCCATTGCCGGCTCATCTATGACATTCAAGAGGCTGATGTGGGGGCGCCTCTATGGCTGTGGGTCTCAGGTTGGGCTTCAGCCACGCGTGACGCGGACCAGAGCGTGGATAACCGGGACCCGGGACGATTCATGTATGATATATACGTTCATCAATACCCGTCTGAGCCCACGGAAATTGAGCCAAACAACACGGTGGCCGAAGCAATGTCCGTCGGGACACGGGCTGACACCGTCCTGACGGGAGCATTTGATACGGCGTCAGACACGGACCATTACCGCCTGTTCCTGAATGAGCAGCGTATGTACACCATGTTCAGCACCAACTCCACGGTGTCCGCAGACATACAGGTGGAGCTGTTCCGGGAGGATGAGTCCGATAACATGGGCGGTACGGAGGTCACCGCGAACCTGCTCACCGATCCGGTGGCCGGGAATGCCGGCAATAATGACTTTCTCCTTGCGTCCTATGTGCCCCCGGTTTCGGGCGCCTATATCTTGAAGCTCAGCGCCGGGTCGGCAGGCAGCTATCAGTTGGGACTGGTTGACAAAGGCCCCATCTTCCAGGGACTCGTCTCCAACGAACCGGATAACGAATTGGTGGACGCGATTCAAAGGGATGCCCTTGAAGTAGGGCCAGGCGCAGCTCCCCGCACAGCCATGATCTGGCCGGCCGGGGATGTGGACCTGCATCACTTTACCGTAGGCGAGGGATTTGAACTGAACCTGTCCATCAGCGGCGGCCAGAGTATCGTCAATGATTCGCCCGCCATTATGACGCTTGCCGGACCGAACGGGGATATCCTCGGAACAAGCTCGGAAGGTATATCCCTCTCCGCGCCGCAGTCTGGTCAGTATGTGCTTGCGGTAAGGGGCGTCTCCGACACCGATGTGGGGTTCTACACGCTAGCTGGCGGAGTTCCGTTTGTAGAGGTTGAGGGCAACAACACGTTTGAAACCGCCCAGTTGATCGCGATCGGTAATCCATATGAGGCCTCACTCAGCACGGGGGATGTGGACTTCTTCCGGGTCACGCTGGAGGCGGGCAAACTCTATTCGTTCCGGTCGATAGACAATGAAACAGGTCGCGCCCTAAGCGTCGGGTTTTTCGACGAGATTAACGGAGACTCCCTCTTGGATGACTCCGGCTGGCCCGATAACTACCCCGGCGACAACTTCAAGATCGCTAACATCATCCCCAGGGAGACCAAGACGTACTACTTGAGTATTTCCGGCAGTCCAGGACCTTATAAGTTCACTTCCAGGGTTAATCCGGACTACCACGCTCTCGGTCGCAAAGGAGAGCCGAACGACACCAAGTGGTTTGCCGATGCTATGGGTAGCTATCAGGCGTTCGGGACCGATCAGATGTTCGTTCTGTCCAACGAGAAGCACCCCAGGTTCTTCGGAGACGAAGACTGGTTCCGGGTGGACTTGGCCGCCGGACAGACGGTTACGGCTGAAACCAAGCCGGTCGGCGGGGATGATTGGAACCGGGACACCGACACGCGCCTGGTTATCCTGGATGCCAATGCCACCAATGAACTAGTGAATGATGATGATGGCGGCAACACCTGGTATTCACTGGCGAGCCACACGGCGACGGTGGATGGCCCGGTCTATGTGGTGGTCCGTACCAGCAGAACTCCCGAGAGTGCCAATGATCGCTCGTCCAACCGGGGCGACTACATCCTTAATATTGATGTGTTGTCCACCGAAATCGAGCCGAACAATACGCCAGCCGAAGCAGCAGGGAATATGCTGCCTACCGGGCTCAAAGATGCCGAATTCACAACAGATGATACCGTTGACATTTTCCGGCTCTCTCTGATGGCGGACCATATTTATCATGTCCGTACCATCAAGTCTGATAGCGGGTATACCGGGGAATTCACCGCGGCTTTGTCCAGCGCTGCCAACCCCTTGGAAAACCTGCTCAGCGGTACCGGGTACAACACCCGTTACTCCGGCGATAATCTAAAGCTGAACATCATCCCTGAAACTACTGGGGATTTCTTCCTGGCCCTGCAAAGCGATGGCACGGCAGGAGCATATCGCTTGGGTCTGAAAGGGCGTGATATCAGCCAGCTAAAAGACAAGGGCGAACCCAACAATTCCATTGCAGAAGCGGATGCCATGGGTCCGATGCTGTTCGACACCCCCGGCGAGGTAAATACCTACATGCTCTACAACGCTGACTTTGCATGGGACCCTTCAACGGACCATCTGACAGCCCGCTGGGGACAAGACTTGGATTTCTACCGGTATGATCTTTTGGAGGGCGACACGCTGATTGCCGAGAGTTCTCCGGTGGACGGACCGTTGTGGTCACGTGATTACGATGGCTACATGGAGCTCTATGCTGCGGATTCGACGTTGATTGATGATAACGACGATGGCGGGTTCGACTGGCATTCGCGCATTGAATTCATTGCGACCTCAGATACCACCGTCTATGTTATGCTTCGCTCCCAGGACCACACCCAAGGAGCCAATGGCGGCGGCACCGACCGTGATCCAGCACGCGGTGAATACAACCTAACCGTGCTGAAACAGGATGGTTCGCCGATTCTCATCACGAATCTGGAATCCGCAGAGGTGCCGGAAGGGTTTGTGCTGGAGGCGAATTATCCGAATCCGTTCAACCCAACGACCACCATCAACTACGCCCTGCCTGAGGCAAGTAACGTCACTGTGACGGTTCTTGACCTCCTGGGACGTCGCGTGGCGGTACTGGTGGATGAACACCAGGCCAAGGGCCGCTACTCTGTCAGGTTTGATGCATCGCGGCTGGCTTCCGGAATCTACTTCTATCATATGAGAGCGAAAGGCTTCGTGCAGACCCGCAAAATGATGTTGATCAAGTAACTTTCAGCCCATCTGGTGCTGCAGGTCATACAAGGGGAGTCGGCCCTCCGGCTCCCCTTGTTTTATTTCATGCGCAACCCTGCTGTCTTTCTGCTTGTACTTTTCGCCGCGTGTTCGTCGCCTCCGGACACGGATGAATCGGTGCTGGCCACGGTGGACGGCGAGGTTATTACAGTCGACGAATTCCGACTCAATTATGAGTTTGGCCACGGCCATTTGCGTCAAGGGAAAACCCCTCGGGAAGACTACCTGCGCTTTCTGATCCTTGAACAGGTGATGGCCCATGAGGCCCAGCAAATGCGGCTGGATACGTCGGCTGCCGTGATCCATGCCATGCAAACGCTGCGCGAGGAGCTGCTCATTGAGCGGGTCTTTGAAGAGCATGTGCTCGCGGACATTGAGGTTACCCAGGCGGAAATCACTGCGGAAATCAATGAGAATGCCGTGCGATTCCAGTTCCGATTTCTGCCCGCCCGCTCCCGAGCCGAGGCTGTGCGGCTGCAGGGACTGATCAGATCAAATGGCTTTGAAGTCGCCCGGGATGCTCTTGAAGAGGAATTCAGCGACATGGGCCTTGAGCTTGGTGAACTTGAATCACCGGCGCTGTCATCCGATGAAATTGAGCCCGAGGTTCTTGCCGTGCTGCGGGATCTTCCAGTGAATGCCGTATCAGATCCTGTTGAGTATCGCGGTGCGTGGTACCTCTTTCAAGTGACCAATATTCAGCGGGAGCTTCTCTCGCCTGAAGACTACGAGATGCGTGCACCATCCTACCGAAAGGTCGTCTACAATCGCAAAGCCATGGAAAATGCAACCCTGTTCGTGCACAGTCTCATGGAGCCGATGAATGTGGTAACTCGGCGGGAAGGATTCAATCTACTTTGCGATGCGCTATGGGCCTGGTACGCCCAGAAAACACCCGTACGCAACCTGCTGCATTACTTGGAATCACAGCAGGCGGACCCGATGATTGCCCGCAAACTCAAGGATGGATTCGCCGTTCCGCTGGTCGCGTTTGATGACCGGGAGTGGACTATTCGTACTTTTTTGGAGCACTTCACGCCGGGACGCTATACGTTGCGCGCAAGAGACCGTGAGCATTTTGATCAGCGGCTGGCGAACATTATTGCGCTGGTTGTACGGGACCATGTCCTGCTTTCGATGGCGAACAGGGAGCGACTGGATAAGAACGAGGCCTTCCAGCGAACATCCGCGCTCTGGAAGACCAAATGGTTGTTTCAGGAACTACGTGGCATGGTAGTGGATTCCGCCTCGGTGACCGACACGGAAACCGCGGCATATTATGCCCGGAAAAACACCGCGATGGGCGGACGATTGCGTCCCTTTGATTCGCTTGATTCCCTCGATCATAGTCGTATCCGCCTACAAATGATGCGGGAGAGACTCTTGACGTTTGCAGACAGCCTAGCTGAATTGGCAAGCATTTCAATCAACTATGCCATTCTGGATACGATTCGTTTCTCTCAGTCGGCAGTTAATCCGACCATGACCGTACATCTGCTCAAAAGCAACTCTAACAAGATGCCGTTTCCAATCGCAGATCCAAACTGGAGGATTCCGGCTAAACAATAATAAACTGTAATCCAATGTCCTCCAGAGCACTTTTTGTCTCACCGGGGACTCCGTCATCAGTGACGACTATGTCTACCTCCCGAACATCACATACGCGAGTTAGTCCGCGCCGCCCAAATTTTGTTGAATCCATGACCACAACCTTAGTACGCGCCGACAGGATCATCGCCTGGCTCAGATGAGCTTCAAGGACGTTGGTGGTCGTAATTCCGTGCTCAATGTCAAAACCATCCCCGGCAAGGAACAGGTAGTCGAAGGTGAGCTTTCTGAGCATATTCTCAGCCTCCGGCCCTACAGTGGCGCCCGTAGTGGAGTGCAGAATTCCGCCAAGGGCCAAGATCTCCACATCAAGATTGTTGAGCAGCTCCACGGCAACGAATAAGGCGTTGGTGGCAATGGTGAGATTTTTCCTGCCCCTAATATGGCGGGCCACTTGCACCGTTGTGCTACCCGCATTCATCACCAGCGTTTGACCATCTTATACCAACTCCGCGGCCTGTTTACCGATACGTCTTTTTTCCTCAACGCGCACACGAGATTTTTCGTCAAAGGGAAGGTCATATAGATAATGATCCATCAGGACGGCCCCGCCATGCGTACGAACCAGCAGCTTCCGATCATCCAGCACTTGGAGATCCTTACGGATAGTGACCTCGGAGACGCCCAGTTCACTGCTGAGCTTGGACACAGTGGCGTGCCCGTGCACCTTCAGAACGTCAATGATGTGTTTCTGGCGCTGCGCTGCACTAATTGAGGGCATACGAACAGGATCGTTAATTGTCGCAAAGTAACGCATTCCAGCCCAATTTGCACAAAAGTTACATATGGGATTTCACATTGTTTCGAAACCTTGACCAATCGCAATGAAATGTGTATTATTGGAAAGACTCTCCGCAAGCCAATGTAATTGTGAATGAGAACTGTTACCGAGACCCCTGACAAGATTCTGTTTACGCCGGGCCCCCTGTCTACGGCTATGTCCACCAAAGAGGCTATGCTACGAGATTTGGGGTCACGCGATTCAGCCTTTCTTGAAATTGTGCGACAGATTCGCACGAAGCTGCTGGACATTGCCGGCGTGTCGCAATCTAGTGGGTTTGAGGCGATCCTGATGCAGGGCAGCGGCACCTTTGGGGTCGAGAGTGTTATCTCTTCCGCCTTGCCGCGGAATGGTCGGCTGCTCGTTGCCATCAACGGTGCCTACGGAAGACGTATAGCTTACATCGCACGGGTATTGGATATTTCCGTAGCAGAGCTGCAGATTGCCGAGAACAGACCGATCAATTCTGCAGATGTGGAAGCCGCGATCCGAATTCACCCGGAGGTGGACTGTGTCGCGGTAGTGCACTGCGAGACTACCACAGGTCTGGTGAATCCGGTTGCTGACATCGGAAAAGTTGTAGCTGCCTCAGGGAAGATGTATATGGTGGATGCCATGAGCAGCTTCGGCGTGCTGCCGCTTGACCTGGAGGCTACCGGGGTTGATTACCTGATTACTTCGGCCAACAAGTGCTTTGAAGGTGTCCCTGGATTTGCCGTGATTATCGCCCGAACCACCGCCCTGCAAGAGTCCAAGGGTCGGGCTCGGAGCGTTTGCCTTGACATTTATTCCCAGTGGCAGGGACTGGAAACCTCGGGCCAATTCCGCTTTACGCCTCCCACACACGCAATATTGGCCTTTGAACGCACACTTGCGGCCTTTGAGGAGGAGGGGGGCGTGGCCGGCCGGAGAGCTCGCTACGAAGCCAACCACCAAGTACTGCTGCGCGGCATGACCCGGCTCGGCTTCCGGCCATATCTGGAACCGAGCCATCAGAGTTGCATCATTACGACATTCATGTACCCACGTCACCCCCGGTTTTCCTTTGAATTGTTCTACAATCTGCTTAATGACAGGGGATTCGTCATATATCCAGGCAAACTGACCCATTCGGACTGTTTCCGTATTGGCACCGTAGGTCAGGTATTTCCGCTGGATGTGGAAAATTTGCTTGTAGCCATTGCGGAAACGCTTGAAGAGATGGGCGTGGACATGGAGGACTGCTGAATCAAAGCACGCATGCATGCATCTGAACTCAAATCTCCTCACAGCCTATTCGGCTCCCGATGGCAATGTCGTGAGGATGTGCAACACCAGAGACTTGAGGCTAGCCCCCAAGTCTGTTAGTTATCATACCAGGAAACATGAACCCTAAACTCTTCTGCCTTTTATGCGCGCTCGCATCTGTTGTAGCTGGCAGCGCACATGCCCGCCAGCAAAGTGCGTTGCCGCCAATCCACGTTGTCGTAGTGGGTGTTGATGGCCTCAGCCCCGATGGGGTACGCCAAGCTTCCACCCCCAATCTTGATGCTTTGATGGAGCAGGGGGCCTATAGCTTTTCGGCGCGCGCCGTTCTGCCTACTTCCAGCAGCCCGAACTGGGCGTCTATGATTAATGGGGCCGGACCTGAGCAGCATGGCATAATCTCCAACGCATGGCAGCCGGATGACTACAGCATTGACCCGGTGGTCAGTGGGGTGGGGCCGGTGTTTGCGAGTGTTTTTGATTTGATCGCAATGGCAGATCCTGACGCGGTGTCGGCATCCATCTATGATTGGGGCGGATTTGGCCGCCTGTATAACCGCGACGCAGTAACTATTGACATTGATACTGATGGACCGCAGGCTGCTGCCGACAGCGCCGTGGCAGCATTTCACGCCCACAGACCAGTGCTCACGTTTGTACATCTTGACCATGTAGATGTAGCTGGCCACCGCGATGGCCACGGATCACTAGGCTACTATGCGTCGGTTGAGGAAGCGGATCGTCTCATAGGTATCGTCCTTGAAGGCCTCAAGTCTGCTGGTATGAGGGAGTCCGCAACGGTCATTGTTTCGTCGGACCATGGCGGAGTCGGAACTGGGCACGGCGGGGAGAGCATGGCAGAGGTGGAGATACCCTGGATTATCCATGGCCCGCTCGTGTCGGGTGGTACCAGCATCGAAAGCCCGATTGACACTTACGATACCGCTTCAACCGTCGCGTATCTACTCGGACTCGAGCAACCGGACGGATGGATTGGCCGCCCGGTCTATGAAGCCTTTGCGCTCGAGAGCCCTCCGCCGCCGCCTGGCCCCGCCGGAATTGAGCATGTCGTTGTTGTGGGTGTGGACGGGCTCAGCCCCGATGGCATTCAAAAAGCCCACACACCGGTTCTGAATACGCTCATCCCCAACAGTGCCTACAGCTTCAGCGCACGAGCGGTGCTGACCACCTCCAGCAGTCAAAACTGGTCTTCCATGATTATGGGTGCGGGTCCCGAACAACATGGCATTACTTCCAACAGCTGGGAGAGGGATAATTTTTCGATCACTCCTACGGTTGCAGGGCCGGAAGGTCTCTTTCCATCCATTTTCTCTGAGGTCCGCGCGGCCGACCCAGCAGCCTACATTGCATCCGTCTATGACTGGGGCGGATTCGGACGCCTATTCCCGTCGAGCACGGTAGATGCCGATATTGATGGTGACGGACCGCAAGACACCGTAGACAGGGTCTTGCCTCTATTCGTGGAGCATAAACCGCGCCTGGCATTCATCCACCTTGATCATGTGGATTACGCGCTGCATACTCATGGGCACGGGACGGACGGGTATTACGAATCTGTTACGGAGGCTGACAGATTAATCGGCGAAATAATGGAGGGACTGAAGGTTGCCGATATGGCTGAGCGGACGCTAGTGCTGATCTCGTCTGACCATGGCGGATTGGGTAAGGGTCACGGTGGATCTTCCATGCAGGAGCTTGAGATCCCCTGGATTGCCCATGGTGCTGGCGTGGCGAAGGGCAAAGGATTGACTGTGCCCATCAACATTTTTGATACAGCAGCAACAGTACTGTATGCTTTGGGGGTTGCGCCTCCGTTTGCATGGATTGGCCGACCGGTTACGGACGCGTTTGGATCTCCTGGAGTGGATGTGTATGTGCCAGCTCCACGCATCGCACCGGTAGCAAGCCGCAGCCTTCAGACTGGCCCCGTCACGATTACCATGCAGGTTGATGATCCGCTTGCGTCCATCTACTACACACTGGATGGCAGCGTACCTTCGGCAGCCTCCCGATCGTATGAAGAGAGTTTTGAGCTAACATCAAATGGAACAGTTCGCGCAATAGCCATGCGGGAAGGACACGCGAGTATGCATTCCCAGTCCTCCTACCGCGTGTTGGAGCCGGGTGCCACCCGGAACGTGTCATTTGCTTATTACGAGGGGGAATGGGACGTACTGCCCGATTTTGACCAGCTGCAGCCAGTAAAGACCGGAATGGTTTACGAAATTGACCTCATTGGCATAGATGAACTGCAAGAAAACTACTTCGCTGTCCGATTCGAAAGTGCAATCCGTATTGACGAGGCAGGATCTCACATCTTCTACTCCCGTTCAGACGATGGTACGAAGCTGTACATCAACGGCGAACTGGTGGTTGACAATGATGGCAATCACGGGGCCATTGAGCGCAGCGGTGAGATTGAGCTTGAGTCTGGCTTAGCTACGATTGTCGTGGAATACTTTGAATCCAGCGGCGGTGAACACTTGGAGATATCTATGCAGCGTCCCGGCTCTGATCGTGAGCACCTCACTTTTGAGCATTTTGTCAGCCACTAACCTTCTGATTGGCAATGGACTTCGCTCAAGGTGAAAGAACGGCGGTCTCTTCAGCTGATGGCATGCTCACAGAAGGAGACCTCAATGTGTCGCGGCGTAGATCCCGCTGGATGGCTGAACACATAGATGGTGCGACGCGCACGCTGATTGAACAGGATGCCCAGTTCTTTCTGCACCAGTCTTTGTCTACTCCCTGCCTCAATGTGCTGCGCGCCTGCGAAGGTGCCAGTATAGAGGACTGGGAGTCCCGGAGTATCCTTGATTTTCACGGCAATGCTGTTCACCAGGTTGGTTATCGCCATCCCAGTGTGATCAAAGCCGTGATCCAGCAGTTGGAAACGCTGCCGTTTTGTCCGCGCCGCTACACGAATGAGCCGGCCATAGCGCTGGCTGGCAAGTTGGCGGAATTGGCACCGGGGACATTAGGCAAAGTGCTGTTTGCCCCTGGCGGTGCGCTGGCCATGGGCATGGCGATGAAGCTCGCCCGTTTGGCTACGGGACGCTTCAAGACCATTTCGATGTGGGATTCTTTTCATGGTGCCTCTCTGGACACTATTTCCATTGGTGGAGAAGCCTTGTTCCGGCAGGACATCGGACCATTGCTGCCGGGGACCCATCATGTTCCTCCTCCCAACACAGCTGACTGCCCGTTTGACTGCGGAGATGCATGCTCACTCAAGTGCGCGGATTATCTGGATTATGTTCTGGACAAAGAGGGCGACATCGGCGCTGTGATTGCCGAAACCGTGCGCAGCACACCCTTCTTCCCACCCCGCGAATATTGGCAGAAGGTCCGGGCTGCGTGCGACCGGCATGGTGCACTCCTGATCCTGGATGAAATACCTCATGCGCTGGGCCGAACCGGCAGATTCTTTACTTGCGAGCACTACGACATGGAGCCGGACATGATCGTAATCGGCAAAGGGTTGGGCGGGGGAATCTTTCCACTCGCTGCGCTGATTGCCCGTGAGCAGTTGGATATTGCAGGTGACCGTGCATTGGGTCACTATACCCACGAAAAAAGCCCTGTGGGGTGTGCAGCCGCCTTGGCCACCATCAGCGTCATTGAGGAAGAGGGTCTGCTTAAACATGTCCGTGAACTGGGTGATTGGACGCTCGGGCAGCTTAGGGCGATGCAGAAACGACAGCCCGTTATCAGGCGCGTCGAAGGGATGGGACTGATAATAGGAGTCACTATTGGAGATGGTCGGCAATCTGTGGCGTTAGCAGAGGACGTCATGTATCGGGCACTGGCTTCGGGTCTGAATTTCAAACTGACCATGGGAACTACAATCCAGCTTATGCCCGCGCTCACTATCACACAGGAGCAAATGCAGCATGCCCTCGATATACTTGAAATGTCCATTGCAGCAGCCGCTAATCAGGTCGTTGAATGAGTCCCCAACACCAATTCCGCCATCCTTTGGGGGAATCACCGATGCGCAGGCTTCGCCGCGGAATCCTGGACTATCCTTCGATTCCAGCTGTTCAGGCGATCCTCAAGAGATGTCTTGGAAAGACATATTGATCTTATGCCGACCAAGCATAGCACGGACTACTTGATCAGCCGCAAGTCTTTCACGGCAAACGGCAAATCCTACCACCCACCCGGTTGTCCAGTGGCGGTAATCTGCCTTGACGGCTCTTCGGACGAGTACATCAATGCCGCCTTGGCGCACGAGAAAATGCCCAACCTGTCTGGAATGCTGCAGAAAGGGGGCTTTCGAGGTGTTGTTCGGGCGGCGCTGCCCAGCTTTACCAATGTGAATAATGCCTCAATTGTAACCGGGGTACCGCCAAGCGTCCACGGCATCAGCGGCAATTTTTTTCTGGACCCAGATTCCGGCAACGAAGTGATGATGAATTCCGGATCCTTCCTGCGCGTGGAGACGATTCTTGCCGAAGCTGCGAGGGCAGGGCGGCGGGTGGGCGTCGTTACAGCAAAGGAAAAGCTCAGAGATATTCTGTCTCATGGGCTCACAGGCATCGCATTCTCGGCAGAGAAGGCAGATCAGGCAACAAAAATCACGCATGGTATTGATCATGTAGAGCACCTGGTCGGGGCACCAGCACCTCCCATTTACAGCGCGGAAGCCAGCCTGTTTGTCCTTGCCGCAGGAGTTGCACTAATGCATCATGGTCTGGCTGATCTGCTGTATCTGTCGCTGACGGACTACATGCAGCACAAGCATGCCCCAGGCAGCGACCAGGCAATTGAATTTTACAGCCAGATAGATATTGAAATCGGCCGACTGCTCGACGGCGGTGCTCTCGTCGCCGCCACCGCCGATCACGGCATGAATGCTAAACAACGTATGGATCGCACGCCCAATGTTATATACCTGGAGACGCTGCTGACAGAAACCTTCGGTGGTGGATGTGATGTCATTCTGCCCATCACAGATCCTTATGTAGTACATCACGGTTCCCTGGGATCATTCGCCGTCGTCCACCTAGCCGAACACATGAGCGCTGAGACGGTGGGGCAGTGGATCTTGGAGTTGGATGGCATTACGGAGGTGTACCATCGTCGGCAGGCGGCGGAGAAACTCGAACTTCCTACCGACCGCATTGGCGATCTGGTCGTACTTTCGGTCAGGGATGTGGCCATCGGGAGAACGCCTGAACACCATGACCTAACCGCTGTGGCCAAAGGCCTGCGCTCACACGGAGGACGGTACGAGGAAATGGTGCCCTTGCTGCTTTCGGAACCTCTCAAGCCCCGGTATGCTCAATATGCGGACACGGACCCACGCAACTTTGACGTGTTTGACTTTGCACTGAACGGCACAACCAGAATCTAAATTTCACCAGTAGCTTGTAATGAATACCCAAACATCAGTTCATAGCATTCTTGACCTTTCCTGCTACATAGCTGGCCGCGCAGTTCAGACCGGCAACTGGTTGACGGTGGTCAATCCTTACACGGGTGACCCGGCGGGGCGCGTCGCCTGTTTGAACCAAAACCATGTGGAGCAAGCCATTACGGCTGCGCTGCAGTCCGGCCCGTCCCTGTCGCGCTATGCGCGCTCTGAAATCCTCATGAAAGCCCGCACTCTTCTTGAGGAACGTGCTGAATCCTTTGCACATCTAATCACTGCTGAGTCGGGACTATGTATGAGGGAGTCCCGGTACGAAGTGGGACGATCTTGCGATGTACTGCAATTCGCCGCCATGGAAGCGCTAAAGGATGATGGCCAGGTATTTTCGTGCGACATCTCTCCACAGGGCAAGACACGCAAAATCTTCACACTCCGTGAGCCGCATCAACTGGTAGCGGCCATCACACCCTTCAACCATCCCTTGAATCAAGTCATTCACAAACTCGCTCCAGCGATTGCCTGCGGCGCACCTGCGATCCTGAAGCCTTCCGAAAAGACCCCGATGACGGCTATCCGGTGTGTGGAGCTGCTTTACGAGGCAGGTCTGCCTGGATGGATGTTGAGCGTCATAGTTGGAGATGTGGAAGAAGTCGCAACACCCCTCGTGGTCGACCCGCGGGTTGAGGTGCTTTGCTTTACCGGAAGCGTTGCTATTGGTAAGGAGATTGCTTCCCAGGCGGGATACAAGCGGCTTATCCTGGAGCTTGGAGGCAATTCACCGCTGATTGTGATGGAGGATGCCAATCTGGATTTGGCCGTAAAACTTGCCACGGAAGGATGTTATCGTAATTCAGGACAGCGCTGCACCGCTGTAAAGCGGTTGCTGGTCCATGAGCCCATTGTTAATAAGTTTACCGAACAGTTCGTGGAAGCGTCCAATGCCTACGTCTGCGGCGACCCTACAGCGGAAGAGACGCGAGTGGGAACCGTAATTGATGAGTCGGCCGCGATTCGCCTCGAAAATGTCGTCGCCCGAGCCGCGCTGGACGGGGCAAGAATTCTGCTCGGAGGCCGACGAGAGGGTGCTCTGTTCATGCCCACGGTGCTGTCTGACGTACCACGGACCACGGAGATGGTCGTCAAGGAATCTTTTGGACCACTCGCCCCGATAATGGTCATCAAGGACCTGGATGATGCGATTAATCTTGCAAACAGCACCGAGTATGGGCTTTCCTCCGGCATTGTTACGGAAAACCTGAACGATGCGCTAAAGGCAGTCAGAGGGATTCGGACCGGAACGGTCAATATCAATGAAGTACCCGGCTACCGAATTGAGATGTCTCCTTTTGGGGGCATCAAGGACTCTGGACTTGGGATAAAGGAAGGAGTCATCGAGGCAATGAAAGGGATGACGACGGTCAAGACTTTTTCTCTTCCCTGGTAACGCAAACTTACGGATCAAGGTGATCGGCAAGGCAGATGTGGCTGTTGTAGGTGGTGGCATTGTCGGACTGGCACATGCCTGGCAGGCCGCCGTCCGCGGCTACTCAGTCGTTCTTTTTGAGCGGGATGCAATTGCTCAGGGTGCATCCGTGCGCAATTTTGGCATGATTCTTCCCTTGGGGGCGCCTCCCGGTGAGACCCATGAGCAAGCGCTGCGCAGCCTGTCCCTGTGGAGGCAGCTTTTGTTGGATGCCGGGCTTTGGTACAGAGAGTCGGGAGCGCTGATGCTGGCTTATCATCAGGACGAAATGGACGCCATGTGTGAGCTGGCAGACTCCGATATGGGCCATGAGTACGGCTGCACCTGGGTGCCAAGTAAGGCAATTGCCGCAAAGTATTCCGCAGTAAACACAAACGGATTGCTTGGCGGACTTTGGTGTCGTGACGTTCTGCTGGTAGACCCGCGGGAAGTAGTGGCGCGAGTTCCCGCTTGGCTCTCAAAAGAACATGGTGTCATTTTGCGGTATGGAACGGAAGTGCAATCGGTTTCATCGCAGCACATTGCGACGCGCCACGAAACCTGGGCCATTGAGCGAACGATTGTCTGTCCAGGAGCGGACTTGGACACGTTGTTTGCGGATGTCTTGTCAGAGGCCTCACTGACCTATTGTAGACTCCAGATGTTACGCACCGTTGCACAGCCAACGCACTGGCAGCTGGAGCCAGCAATTCTGGGCGGCCTTAGTCTGCGGCATTATCCGGTATTCGAGAGCAGTAGGGCGACTCGTACCGTAGCCCGCCGTGTCGCCAGGGACAGCCCCGAACTGGACCGCTGGGGCATCCACATTATGGCCGTCCAGAACGGACGTAATGAGGTTGTGATCGGTGATTCCCATGAATACAATTCTGCGCCAAAGTGGCAGGAGCGCCCTGAAATCACGGCGCTGTTGCTTCAGCAGCTTGTCGGTCTGGCAAACCCACCTTCGCTCAAGCTGGATCACAAATGGACGGGCGTGTATGTAAAGCATGCGTCAAGGGCTGCTGTGGTATTGCGACCGCTGCCAACAGTCAGGGTAATCACCGGATTGGGTGGATTGGGTATGACCCTCAGCTTAGCCCTGGCGGGCGAGGTATTAACTGCTTGGTAGGAATAATGCATTGTATCCGGAAAGCGGGCTTAGATTTCACACGTGGCAGGGTGGGGCGCCTCGACTGCCACGCAATACGCTGACTCTATGGACCAGAATCAATCCGTACGGTTGCGCAGATGGCAGATGATCACGGTCGGCTCTCTTTGCGTAGGTTATGCTGGCTATTACCTGTGCCGCTCCAACCTATCGGTGGTTACCCCGCTGCTGCTTGAAGAGTTTGGACCCAGCGGGCTGAACAAGGAGATCATTGGACTGATTGCGTCGTCCGGAGTGCTGTTCTATGCCATTGGGAAAGTACTAAGTGGGGTCTTATGCGACTTCTTCGGCGGTCGCAGAACATTCCTACTGGGCATGGTCGGCTCCATCATTGCGACGGTAATGTTTGGGCTACTCGCTGGGGTAGCTGCCTTTATGATTATCTGGTCACTGAATCGACTAATTCAATCTACGGGCTGGGTATCGCTCGTTAAAATCACCTCCAATTGGTTTCCATTCGGCATGTACGGAACGGTGATGGGAGTTTTGAGCCTGAGCTTCCTGTTTGGCGATGTATTGACACGTCTGTTCTTGGGCAGCTTGATTAGCGCCGGAATCGGGTGGCGCGGCATATTCTTCGCTGCAGCAGGCGGGCTCACGGCTATTGCCATCGGGGCACAGTTCCTCCTTAAATCCAGTCCAACGGAGATAGGTGAACAAGAGCCGGACGTTAACCCGCAGAATCTCTTCGGTTCGGAGGGCAGGCGCAAACGTCCATTGGACATGGTCATGCTGCTGCGACCCCTGCTGAGCAGTTTCAGCTTCTGGATGGTGGCCACGATTTCACTTGGACTTACGCTGATCCGCGAGACTTTCAACATCTGGACACCCACTTACCTGGCTGAAGTCGCGGGATTGTCTGCTGGAAGCGCAGCGACCTACAGCCTCTTGTTTCCATTATTCGGAGGGATTTCAGTACTGGTTTTTGGGCGCATGGCGGATCGGATTGGAGGCGGCAAAAGGAGCGTTGCAATTCTGGCGGGTCTGGTACCCCTAGTCGCCATTTTGGGCATCATGGGCAGCATTCGGGAACCTAGCAGTGCCGTGTTGCCGCTGGTGCTAGTCTCTGCTGCAGCCATGCTCATGATTGGCCCATATTCGTTTCTGGCGGGTGCCATTTCTCTTGACTTGGGCGGTAAGGTGGGCAGTTCGACGACTTCCGGCCTAATTGATGCGGCAGGATATCTAGGAGCGATTGCGTCTGGCATCGGTATTGGATCCTTGGCACAGCGCGCGGGATGGGATGCGGCTTTCGGCTCCTTGGCCATCGTTGCACTGGTCACAGTTGGGGCAACGGTGGCCTACTGGCGATTCCAGGAACATTTGGCCGAGCGTACATAAACATCTCGGGCTACAACTGCTTCGCAGACATAAAGCAGCAAGCTGGAACAGCTTCGCTTCTGGAAGGGGGAGAAAATTAGTTTAGAGGCACAGAGATCCCAGGATACGAATCTTGCCAAGCGTCAGGCAATGCTTCGGTCAACTAGTCTGACCGGCCATGTTCTATTTCCACCTCGTACACGGTACCATCAGCTCCGATTTCGATTTCGTAATACCTACCATTGGCTCTTCCGTATACCTCATAAATTGTCCTGTGCCTTGTTCTTTCAATTTCAACACGTATAATCACGATGCCAGGTACAGCCTCCCGGGCAGCAGACAATACTACTTCAGGTATTTTTGATAAATCGGTGACATACTCTTCGTCTTCGTAATCGTCATCAACTTCTGCAATATCGCAGCCGGTGCCACAGACGAGAAGTCCAACTAAAAGCAAAAGTACAGGAAATCCTCTCATGGTATAAAGCTTCCGTCTGTAGCGAAAATAGGCAATCCGGGATACATTATTTTGGGATGAACGTCTCGGTAAACTAATAATCTTGAGCATTCGGCCAGATTCGAAAAACTGAGGGTTGGCGGAATGCAGATGGTTTAGCTTTCGTCAATTAAGTGCTCCTGAATTCGTAGAGTCATGTGCACCGGATCCATCTCTTCAGAAAATTCATGGCTGGTATTTGCCTTTGTCCTCCAAGTATTACTTCTATCTGTTCCAGTTAGGGCACAGACAGCCGAAGAGCTCCTGTATGGTGACTGGGAGGCATTGGTTGAATTGTACAGTTCCCTGGACGGAGAAAACTGGAGCGATAATGCAGGTTGGACTCCAGAATTTGTGCCATTTCCCATTGAGGAGAGCTATTTGACTGGTTGGTTTGGTGTTGCGGTGAATAACGGCCGGGTTACTCAGATCAGCCTGGATGGCAATAATCTCACCGGCTCGCTCCCTGAGGAAATTGCCAAACTCACCGCTGTGACGGTGTTCAAATTATCCAATAACAATCTCACAGGATCCATTCCTGCCGAGATTGGGATGATGAGCGAACTACGCGAACTCAGCCTCTATACTAACGCACTCACGGGTGCTATCCCGTCGGAGATTGGAGGGCTCGATAGTCTTAACGGGTTAAGGCTCAGTCGAAACCAGCTATCGGGTGAAATACCATCCGAAGTAGGTAACCTTACTTCATTGACCGAATTACGTCTAAACCACAATGATTTGTCTGGGAGCATACCCTTTGAGATCGGAGACCTAATAGGACTGACAGCGATCAGCCTTCATCAGAATCGGCTAGAAGGGTCAATCCCAGAATCCCTGGGCAATCTTACATCATTAACCGAATTTATCGCATTCCGCAATAACTTCACTGGCGCTATCCCGAGCGGGTTTGGGAATTTACCTGCGCTTACCAGTCTAAGACTTAGCTGGAATAATTTAAGTGGAAGTATTCCGGCATCTCTGGGCGATGCCTCCGCACTCACGAGGCTGGAGTTGAACAATAATGCGCTGGATGGTGCAATTCCACCTGAAATAGGGCAATTGAGTCAGTTGGCGTCTTTGGATCTGTCTAACAACTTCCTGACAGGCTCCATTCCACCAGAACTCGGTCAACTCTCAGACCTTGAATTACTCCGACTGGAAGAAAATACTCTTAGCGGGACGATCCCTTCCGAATTGGGAAATCTAACACAACTGCTGCGGCTGTTCTTGTTTGACAATCAGTTGACGGGGGAGATTCCTACCGAACTTGGAAATCTCGTGGAGCTCACCGAATTGAGCATCAGCCAAAACCAGCTCTCAGGATCAATTCCAGAACAACTTGGTGATCTCACTGCATTGACCCGGCTCTTCCTGTACGACAATGATTTTTCTGGAGTGATACCGGCAGAGCTCGGAAATCTTACACATTTGACAGAATTGAGCGTGAGCCAAAATCGATTAGAAGGAATCATTCCCGAAACGCTTAATTCACTGAAGGGATTGACTGAGTTATTCCTCTATGAAAACAATTTGACCGGTACATTTCCCGAAGGGTTGTGCGAACTTGCCCGGATGACGGAATTGAGTTTGCGCAGCAACCAGCTTACCGGCCAGATTCCGGCTTGCCTTGGTAGTTTAGTTCACTTAGAAGTTCTTAGCATAGGTGATAATGATTTAGATGGCAATATTCCATTGGCATTAAGTGATCTACCACGCCTGCGTTCTCTTAATTTGGAACTGAACTCACTTAGCGGTCATATTCCACATGAACTAGGACAACTGAGAGTACTCGAAGTCTTACGATTGGGGCAGAACGCGCTGACTGGTACGATTCCTCCAGAGTTAGGTAACCTGAGCCAACTTCGACATTTGTCGTTTCACGAAAATCAGTTGTCGGGAGTGCTTCCCTTGACACTAACAGCATTAGGGGAGTTGACTACTTTCTGGTATTTCGGTCAAGCAGGGCAAACAGTTTGTGCTCCTCAGGATGCGGGATTCCATAATTGGTTGGCCAGCATAACTGATGCGATAGGACCAACCTGCACATTCGTGGCGATTGAGAACAATGAGTCCGTTCCAGAGCCTGGCTTCTTTCTCCTAGGCAACTTTCCCAATCCATTTAATTCATCAACATCAATTGCCATTCAACTTTCAGAATCAGCACGAATTCAGGTTGAAGTGCTGGACATTACTGGACGGAAAGCCCTGGAGACTTCAATTCAAGTTCTTCCGCCGGGGCGGCAACTGATCCCAATACAAGCAAAGGGGCTCTCATCAGGCATCTACTATTATCGTGTGCTTGTTGAAGCTCAAGAAAAATATCAGATTCTAACTGGCAGCATGTCACTGATTCGATAGTGCTGACGTGAAAGTTGGCGTTCGAAGACGGTCTATGAATCACGTGGTAGAGGAGGTCGAGATGTGACTTTCCATGCTGTCCGGACCAGGATAAAGCGGATTTTAAGTGTTTAATGTAACATAAGGTTAATTATGTTGCATTCACGATACTGGAATTTTTCCCTATTTTATTCAAACTTGTTCCACTGCCTCTGCTCTTGAGCAGGAATTTCTATGCTGCGTATTATCACCATACTCATCCTGTGGGTATTCATCTTGATCGGTATTTCTGTAGCTGGCTTCTACATCTACTACGGCATCGCCGCCAACAACGCTCGGTCAAGCCTCAGCGCAGAGGCTTCCGTTTTAGAGAGCAACGGAATTCAGTTTAGGGATTTGAATAAGAATGGTGTTATGGACCCCTACGAAAACCCTAGGGCCCCCGTGGCAGATCGAGTTCAAGATGTGTTATCGCAAATGAACCTCGAGGAAAAAGCTGGGATGATGTTTATCAATATGATTAGTATGCTGCCCGATGGTTCCCTCCAAGAGCGACCGACGCCGAGCAATCCTTTCACATTTATGATTCCCACTAATTCCGAGATGATTGTGCGCCGCCGCATGAATCACTTCAATATAATGCAGAGCCATGATCCAGCGGCTATGGCAATATGGTACAATAGCATACAAAAACTCGCAGAACGCACACGGCTGGGCATCCCGATCACAATTGCCTCGGATCCAAGGCACAGCTTTCCGAGCAGTGAAGCGGCCGCGATGTTTGCGGGTGATTTTTCCCTCTGGCCGGAGCCGCTTGGCTTGGCCGCGACACGCGACACAGTGCTAGTCGAGCAATTTGGCGATATCGCACGACAGGAATACCTGGCTGTGGGTATCAGACTCGCACTTCACCCTATGTTAGATTTGGCGACAGAACCTCGCTGGTCACGTGTTTATGGCACTTTTGGTGAAGACCCAGACCTCTCGGCCAGCATGGGACGCGCGTATATTCGCGGTTTACAGGGAAATACGATCTCCCGCGAGAGTGTTGCCACGATGTCCAAACATTTTCCCGGCGGTGGTCCACAAGATGACGGATGGGAAGCACATTTTTCCTATGGTAAGGATCAGGTATACCCAGGCAACGAGTTTGACTTGCATGTGTCACCTTTTGTAGAAGGCGCTATGGCTGCCAATACCGCGCAAATCATGGTGAGCTACGCCGTAGGTGTAGGCATCACCGAAGATGGCGTCGGATTTGCCTTTAGTCCATCCATTGTAACTGACCTACTGCGCACGGAACTCGGATTTGGAGGGGTTATCAGCACGGATTGGGCCGTACTCAGCAGCAAGCGTATATTGGGATTCACCATTCTGGAATCTCCCGGTTGGGGTGTCGAAGATTTGAGCCCTATTGACCGAGCCGAGAAAGCGTTGATAGCTGGAGTTGATCTATTCGGAGGAGAATCTAACCCTGAATGGATTGTCGAGTTGGTAAACTCTGGTAGAATCCAAGAAACGCGGTTGGACAGTTCGGTGAGCCGACTGCTGAGGGATAAGTTCCTGCTTGGACTATTTGACAATCCATATGTTGATGAATCTAAGGCCGGCACAATAGTAGGTTCTGCACCCTTTGTTGAGGCGGGCAAAGTGGCCCAAAAGAAATCTATCGTACTTTTAAAAAATGGAGAGAAGGAAAGCAGTCCCCTACTACCTCTCGGGCCTGACGAGCGAATATTTGTGCAAAATGTAGACAGCACGGCAGTAGCCCGCTATGCCACTGTTGTCAACAGCCCCACCGAGGCCACTGTGGCTCTGCTAAGAATTCATGCACCCTACGAACCTCCAAGAGAAGGAGGTATGCTGGAAAACTTGTTTCATCAGGGTGATCTGGACTTCAAGGGGGCTGAGCTGGACGAGATATTGTCTATCACTCAATCCCTACCAACGATCATTGACATTTACCTTGATCGTCCAGCTGTGATTCCGGAAATAGCGGAAACCGCCGCAGCGCTTTTGGGTAATTTTGGAGCATCGGACGAAGTGATCCTTGATGCAATTTTCGGCCAATTTGACCCCTCTGGGCGTCTACCGTTTGAATTACCATCATCTATGGATGCTGTCCGTGAACAACTGGAGGATGTGCCCTACGACAGCGAAAACCCTCTTTTTTCCTTTGGCTTCGGACTAAGCTATTCTATAATGGATACAGTCTCACTCAGCACGAACTAGTGCCTCGACTGAATCGTTCACCCCTTTTCTTGAAAACAAATTCAATGTCTGGATTATCCGAAAACCACGTACCTGAAATCACCGTGCAGGATCTCAAACAGCTCCTTGACGAAAATAAACGACCATTCATTCTTGATGTCCGAGAAGAGTCGGAATATAGCATTGCCAATCTGGGAGGACATCTGATCCCTCTCGGCGAGTTGGTTGACCATATGGGAGAGCTTGAAAAACATTGCGACGATGAGCTAATCGTCGTTCATTGCAGATCTGGAGGACGATCAGCGCAGGCTGTGCGGTTCTTGCACGCAGTGGGTCTCTGCAATGCCAAAAACCTCCGTGGAGGAACGCTCGCCTGGAGCAAGGAAATCGATCCAAGCCTGCCGACCTATTAGGTACTGAGCTCAAGGTCATGCGGGCCCAGACAATGCCAATTCGTGCCATCGTCGGCCCCACCGCAGTTGGTAAAACGGCTCTGGGAATAAAACTTGCGCAGGTCCTTGATGGTGAAATCATCTCCGCAGATAGCCGTCAGATATATAAAGAGCTCTCGATAGGATCAGCAAAGCCAAGTGCCCAGGAGCTCGCAGTAGTGCCGCATCACTTTATTAATGAATTAAGACTTGGCGAACATTACTCTGCCGGTCTATTTTCTGAGCAGGCTACAGCACGTATTGGTCAAATTTTGGGACGAAATCGTGTTCCAATTATCGTTGGAGGCTCAACTCTGTACCTTCACGCACTCATACACGGTCTGTCACCGCTCATTCCTTCCGATAAGGGAGTACGCACATCAATTGAAAAGAGACTCGCGGACGTGGGCAAGGAGGCGCTCTACGAGGAACTTCGTCGGATTGATCCAGACTCTGCCGATACAATGGATCCGACAAAAACGTCACGGGTGGTACGGGCCCTCGAGGTTTTTGAACTCACGGGTGCACCACTATCCAGGTTTCATGATGTTCAAAAGACTCCCCCATACTCTTTCTGTGTGACAGTACTAACGCTGGAGCGCAGCTCGCTCTACCGACGAATTGAACAGCGTGTCGATGCGATGATCGCGGCAGGCCTAATGGATGAAGTGCAGAGAATCCGCGATATGCAACTTGATCTAAAGTTGCCAGCTCTAAAATCAATCGGCTATAAAGAGCCCCTGGCTTACCTAGATGGCCTACACACTTGGCCTGAAATGATTGAAATCCTGAAACGTAATAGTCGACGCTATGCAAAGAGGCAAATAACGTGGTTTCGACGTTATGATGCATACCGAAGAATGAGTGCAGATACGCCCGATGATGCATTGATTAAGACGCTCTGTCATCTTTCTGAGGAATAACCGCTCCCCTGCTGCGGTTCAAGAACGAACCCTGTTCCGGCAAATGGCCCTATTCCCGTTTTGAACTCGGCAATTGACCGTGCGCGACATTTTTGAAACAGTGTGCTCCACTCCTGGTAGGTCCTGAACTGGAGGGCCTCCTCTTGTGGGTTCATTCTACCATGCGACCTTAGACGATTGACTAGTTTGTCCAATACCGTCAGGAACTTGAGATGTACAGACGCCCTGTATACTGACTCCACCACAATAACGCGTCTACCACATACCCGCAATGCCTCATGAATTAACTTTTCAGGATCTTCGGCATGATGCAATACATAGTAGAGAAGAACTATATCAAAATGCCCATTGGACCACGGCAGTAGACTCTGCTTGAGTAAAACATGGGACAACTCTGTTCTATTCATTGCAACCACGTCTGCTAGTAAAACCCGTGCCCCTAAACGATCTCGAATACACTCGCCAACATAACCCTCTGCACAGCCTAAGTCTAGCACCGTTAAGGTGCTTCCGTTTCGCGGAAAGAATGGACTAATATTCCTGAACTTTTGATTGGCACGCCAACGAATAATGCACTGCAAAAACTTTGGAGCATACCGAATAGCTCCAAATATCCCCCAACCTAACCAACCGGCAATAACAAATATCCAGTAGGGACCGTCAACATACAGCAGATATGTGCCCGCTGAACACATTCCCAACCAGATCCAATGCCATCCATAAGCCTGCAAACTCGCGACCAAAAGTAACGGAATTAGCAAATACCATGGATGGACAGTTGTTGCAAGCGCGAGGTACAATCCCGTTGTAATTAGCATTGCCTGGGCCAAGGGCCAGCGCCGCCGCATACTCACGAAATAAAGTACTGGGAGACTAACAAGGAACACAAGTCGCAGAAAAGGACCGATCTGCTTACTCCAATCTTCCCCAGTAAACCATTGCATCATGGCTTTTATGCCATAGTATGGACCGGCATTGAATTCAAAGTATCGGGCGTAAAGATCAAGGGATCCAGCTACATTGCTTGCCACATATGGAGCTGTGAACGGAATTGCAAGAACTACTGCTACGATAGCCCCCGGCCAAACCGAGCGCCAGCCAAATCGGCTCCACAGAAAGGGGAAAAAGAGAACTGGCAGCAACTTGATCCATCCAGCTACCGCCAGGAAGATAGAAGCCCAGCCTCCATTTCCTTTCCTAGCCAAGAAAAGCACCAATATCAGGGCCAGTAGGGCCGCCGATTCTGTATGTGCCTGGCCCGCAGTTTCCAGCAATACAACCGGATTCCATGCATAAAGCAGCACAAACCCACTCGACACAATTCGTGCAAGAAGAAGAATTGCCAGCAGCTCAGCCAGGACAAAGATTAACTTGATCAGATAATAGCTTCGCCGACTGTCCGGTATATGCCAAGTAGTTCCCAGCCTGAAAATCAGTTGAGAAACCGGGGGATAAACGCTCACATGTGCCTTGGAATTGAGCTCGTCGTATGTAATATCCTGCTGAAGTTCTTTGAAAGTGACATCCTCCGGTGCAAGTCTATACGGGTTAATGCCGTTCCGCTGTACAAGTCCATCCCAGACGTATCGATAAGCATCATCAGAGAGAGATGGCGGAAGACCCATCAATACCAGCCGAAATAACACCGCATATAAAATGACTGCTTTCAAGTCGAAATTCCCCCAACGCCAACAAATGATCCAACAGATACTCCCAACTACCAGCAAACTAAATACCAATGGTATATGGCTACGGTCAACTGCTACGAACCCCAATGTTATAATCGCAGCACATAGTCCAACATGTGCGGCGATTGGCCATAAAGTGAGCCATCGGTTCGAAGATTTTCTCACTATCGAGGAAGCCATCCTTGTTTTTTTCTCACTTATTGGGACTGTCGCTAAGCAGCAGATTGTGATTGGCAACAGAATCCCAAATACAATCTGCGGCCGACACCTTTAATATGAATCGAATCAACCACCGCGCACACGAAAAATTCGGAAAGTTATAACCGAAGCTGCAGCAATATTAGTTAAAAGCTAACGATTTCGGTGGGAGATCAGGGTCCCCCGACCCCGCCAAACCTGGATATGTAACAACGCATTCGATTCCTTCCTCGTGTCGCCCAACTAATGAATCTCAACGCGAGGAGTGTATAAACACTAAAAGATCTCATCTTCTAAATCGTCTACTTTTAGCCTTCTTACGCCGAGGCGATTCATTGCTGTGGCGCCCCACTCTATCGCTCCGCCCGCCTCTCGAGAGATTCCGATTTGATCCACTCAGGAACCCATGTTAAATCGATCCATACAAGCCGCGACAAAATCGGAAGAATTTGTGCTTGACTCCA
>VXLY01000113.1 GCA_009841335.1 Rhodothermaceae bacterium
CCCTCAAAGCTGACAATGAGTCCCAGCGTTTCTGGATTGCTCCAGTGCATATTCAAATCGTCAACAGTACGGAGGATACGTGTTTGCTGAGCTCGCTCGATCCACGCATAATATGCAAATTGTCCGTGCGCATGTGCGTGTGCGATAGAGGGGTGCGCAAAATCCAGATCGCGTCTGAGTGTATTGAACGGAGGAGAGGGACCACTGCGCGCCAGCAGCGTAGCTATACAAACGCGCAATTTCGCACGTTCAAGTTCATCCAGTGAAACGGTGCAGTTACCGCGAAACGGGGCATCGTTATACTGTGAATCCACTACACAGAGGTCATCTAGGGAGAGCGTCAGGTCCCGGTTAAAAGAGAGCGCATTCCATGCGAGGTCCAAATGCGCATCAAAGAGTGGAGTTACCGGCTCAGCCATCTCCCACATCTCCGACATAGAATCCCGCACGTCGGAGTAGTGCCAAGGGGGGCCGGAAGGACACCACCTCAGTGTAACCACTTCCGAAGTATCCGAATCCGTTTTCTACGTTGGAAAATATCCCAGGCTCTACCAGAAAATCTTCGTCGAACACGCCTACAGGTGAGACCCATTTGGCATCTCCTACATGGACGGTAACATGCATTTCCCGCAGATCAATAATGTCTGGCGTAACGTCGTTATCCGCGTCGAACAACCTATAGATGTCCAGATAGTCTTCACGAAGATCAATATTGAGCAGAAATCCTTCTGACTCCGGCGTGGCACGGCCAGCATAATTGAATACAAGGGGTTTAAAGATCGGATCGCTCCCATTTGGGTTGAATCCAACCAGTATGTACTCGACGTCAACACGCGGGAGTGTAGGGGGGGATCCTCTGATGAGCAGTGGCATCAAAGCCTCTCTTGGTCTCAGAGTATCAGGTTCAAGCAGAATCAGTTCGGTGGGCGGAGGTACAGTCGTGACCGCTTCCGATTTTGCACCATCGGATCGCTCAACAACCAGGTGATAGGTTTCTGCCGCCTCTGCTTCAAATGCAGACCAGTACACATGGCGATAATCTCCGTCCTCCAGTTGTATCACGGAGTCACGCCATACCTGTATATCCCCGGTCTGCATATGTATGGTTCGCACCGTCGCATCAATGGGTTCGGGGCGGATCAGGGAGATGTTGTTTTTTATTTCAAAGACGCGAACAGCGTGCGTATCGGCTTTGGGGTTAATGATGCCAAATACAGAAAAAGGGTATTCGATTTCCAGGCGTGTTTCTACTGTTTCAGAGCACGCGGAAAAGAGGAGCAGTACAGCTGTTGCCAGAACCAGACGTTTGCGCATATCAGTCAAAGTCAATTTTCAGCCCGGCAACGGGTACGATGGGTAACTGATAGTTACGTTCGGTAGTGAATAAGTCCAGTGCAAACAGGTTGCGCCTGTTATAAGCATTAATCACACCAACCTGTGCGGTCAGGATAAATTTATCAAGGACAAATTCCCGTTCAAGTGATAAGTCCAGTCTATGGTATGTTGAAAGCAGTCCCTGAAAGGGTTGACCGTAGATCACGCGCTGATCATCCGATACTGTAAAAAGGTCCTGGATTCCATCAAGCAGTACGTACCCATCGAACCCATACACATGATTGAAGGGACGTCCACTACCAAAATTCCACCTTACGCTGACGTCAACACCGGATACACGCGTAGTTGCGACGATGTTTAGTTGGTGTCTGCGGTCATGAGGAGGACGAAAGTCTAGGTTTTCGCTTCCAAACCAAAGCTCGGCAGAGGGCTGTTTGGAAGTGTAGCGCACGCTGGAGAGGCCATAGTTGATATATCCATACAGTCTTGGTTGCCGAACTTCGGCCCGCAGCTCAATCCCCATAGCCCGGCCATCGGCCCGTTGCAGGCGAGATGTGAAGCGAGGGTAGGCAGTCCATTCGGCAATAAAGAGATCATCCAGTTGCTTGTAGTAGGTTTCTGCGGATAATTCAAGCCATGGAACGGGGCTCACTCGGTAACCGGTCAGTGCATGAATTGAACGTGAGAGTTTTTCTGTTGGCGCGCTGCGCCATGAAGTAAAGATGTTAGTCGCATCTCTACGGTCATTGAGCCCGAAAATTTCCTGATGATACCAGCCGGCTCCCAGGCTCACCTCGTGCTCCCCACGCTGCCAGACAGCCCGGGCACGTGCTTCAAAATTATTGCGGTTTTCCTGTCCAGGGAATACCTCTGCAATTCCCGTTACTCGGGCTCTCAGTTCGGACGTGATGAAAAAATCCGGTTCAAGGTAGATACCAGCCTTGTGACGTCGGCTCACGCCAACCTCGAGATCCTGGAAAAGCCCACCCAAGTGGGCGGTTACTTGTGGCGCACGCCAGTATAATCCCCATTTCCATTGCGTTCGCTGATAAAAGCTGTTCATGTGGACAGCATACTGGAATCCTGAAATTCTCGACCAGCGCACCGGATCGTCGGCGGGTCCCTGATCAGTTTTGAGGTAGGAGTAGGAGAGTTGGATTTCGGCAACGAAGGGCAGTGCTCGTGGAAGAACGACATAGCGCACACCAACTGCAGCGTTGCGCCAGCCCACTTCCTCAAGAATCCTGTCTGCTGATTCTAGGCCAATACTTCCCCGGTCATTCGTATAAATGGCACTGATTGAGAGCTGACTATTGGAACTGATCTGTCCATGTACCTTAAGGAAGGCATCCCCGAACGTGTAGGGCGTTTCTTGAGCGATATAGTGCTGAGCTATTTGTTTGACAACAGATTGGCGAGCAGAGGCCATAAAGGAAACCCTGTTGTAAATCAGCGGGCCCTCAATCTGTGCTGAGCTTACGAAGGGGGCGATAGATGCAGCCCCGGTATAGTTGCGTTTATCCCCGTTACGGGATCTAATGTCAATGACCGAAGAAATACGGCCTGTAAACGGGGCGCCGTATCCGGCTGTGTGAACATCTGCCTGGTGAATAATATCAGAGGAAAAAGCCGAATAGAACCCCAGAATATGGTAGGGCTGGTAGACGTACATGCCGTCTATCAGTGTCATGTTGTGCGAGGGTTCGCCTCCTCGGATATAGTATTGGCCGCCTCGATCGCCTAGCGTGACAACGCCGGGTAGTGTAGTCAGGAAGCTGGCCAGATCGCCGGATACGTCTGGCGTTGGCAGCAGATCCATATCTTTTGGACTCACAGTTTGCAGCCCGGCAGTTATCCGGGCAGCTCCGGTCTCTGATTCGGCTTCAACAATCGCCTCTTCCATCATTTCGGGGGAGGCTTGCAAGGCGATATTGAGGTTCAGTCTCTGCCCTGTCCGGAAGACTAGAGTATCTGACCATGCGGTGTACCCGACAAATGAAAAACGTAGCACATATGTGCCTGCCGGGATACGAGTAAGATTGTAGATCCCATCACCGTCGGTCGCACCGCCTCTCAACCCCCCGGTGTCGCTCTCCAGAACGACATTCACGCCCACGAGGGGCTCCCGATCATCGGCATCGGTCACGAATCCCCGAATGCTTGCGGTTTGTCCAAGGGCTGTACCGGTCCATGCGGATAAAGTGAGCAGGAGCAGTACGAGTCGAATATTCACTGTTTAAGGGCCAGGTGGATAGCCAATTAGGGTAGGGTTACTCCGAGAAAAGATAATGGACAGAACGTTAGGTTGAGTAATACTGCGAACATAAAAAGATTGTTGTACTTTGACAGGGAGACTATAATCACTGGAATGTTACAATCACGTCGAGCATTTTTAGGAGCAATGGGTGGTGCTCTGGGGTTAGCAGGTTACCGTAAAGTGAGCGGAAGCTCACAATCTGATGTAAAGGACCAGATTGCAGTTCAGTTGTACTCGGTACGCGATCACATTCAATCTGAACATGATGCTGCTGATGTGTTCGGCAGGTTGTCTGCAATGGGATACCGTAATGTAGAAACCGCATTCTGGCCCGAGGACCTGAGTATTTCAAGTGCAAGTCAATTGCTCCGTGAGGCGGGACTAAAGGTCATATCTGCACATGTAGAGTTGCCTGTGGGGGATGAGCGAGAGGCAATGTTGAGGATTGCAGAGGCTTATGAGTGCACTCGTATGGTTTGGCATGGCTGGCCCATGGATGAGCGTTACCGCTCCGTGGAGGGAGTGGATGAACTGACTAAGCTGTATAACGAATGCCATGAGTTCGCAAGCCAGAACGGCCTAACGCTGTATTTGCACAACCATTGGTGGGAATTTGAACAGTTGCCCGACGGATCCCTGCCATATTATCGACTGCTTGAAGGATTGAGCCCAGACATTCTCTTCGAAATTGATACTTGGTGGGCATTGGTTGCCGGACTCAATCCAGCTACGGTATTAAAGGATTTTGGTCCTCGTGCTCCGCTCCTGCACATCAAGGATGCTGCGGTTATAAATACCGAGGGCCCCATGGTAGCGATAGGCACAGGGCTTCAAGATTTTCCTGCGGTCCTGTCTGCCGCTGCCGCAGACTACTGGATTGTTGAGTTTGACAGTTGCGAGACTGACATATTTGAGGCACTTGCGAGCAGCTACAAATATCTCGCGGAGCTCAGTTTTTGACCGCAGCGGTACTCAAGTGGGGCTTAACTGTCGACAACACGGATGATGCCACGCATGGTGTTTGCGTGGCCGGGGAAAGTACACACGAAAACGTACTCGCCGGGCCTATCCGGGACACTAAAGACAATCGTATCTGAAACTCCCGGTTCAAGTAGCTTGGTATGCGCCAGGACAGCTTCGGAGTCAGGTACATATTGCATCTCATGGCCTTTGAGTCCCAGTTGCATTGCAGCCAAGGCAACCTCATCTGCTGCAGCGCTTTCGACGACTACAAGGTTATGTAGCATATCGTCGTCGTTGTTAAACGTGAGTGAGATGTTGCTCCCTGCAGCTACAGTGAACTCATCCGTGCTGAATTGCAGATTCGGTAACGTTCCCACGGACAGTGCCACAGTTGGCTTGTTTTCAGAAGCCTGTGCGTTAGGATCCGGGGGTTGAGTAGCATTTTCACTGTCGGCGTCGGTCAGGAGCGATGCACCCTCGGGTGTTCGGTTCACAGTATAGAACGCTGCAGGATGCAGCAATGGGAGTCCATCTTTTGAGCGTAACCCTGGAGCGGTTATCGAATGGATGTATCCTTCGCGAAGGCCATTGAGTACCAAACGGACCTCCCGGCCATCCTCAGACACGACAGCGTTTCTGACCGTATGTGAAGCGATATTGATAGGTTCACTGCCGTAGGTGGAATGATATTTATACGTAAAGCTCTCTACGGAATAGCTGGCGGCATTGCCGGCTGAAGTTTCGTCCACGGCTTGTGTCAGTGTGATCAGGAATCCGTCAGGCATGATGCGAACCTCATGCATCTCAAACGGCATTTTACCCGTCCAAACGAGTCGTTGCAATGCATATGGTCTACCGCCTGTGGCAGCCCAGCCTCGACTGGTTTGACCGACCATCATTCCACCTTCTGGATCCCAGGCCATACGCAGTACGCCAGAAGCAAAGCCTTCCCGAAAGGCAATTGCCGCCCCCTGGTACACGCCTTGCACTTTTTCCAGATAAACACGTGCGATCTTGCTATGCCCCTGATCGCCCACAAACAATTGACCTTCAAAGGGTCCAAACCTACCGCCTATAGTATCGGGGAGGATATCTGATGTGGATATGCCTAAAATCGTGTGTGGGAACCAGACGGCCGGTGGCTTAAGAGCGTCAATTTCCTTGGCAATTTCGAAGAGGGGCCTTCCAGTATCGGGTATATCCTCTGGCTTCAGGGACAATGGAGAGTCAGGTTCGTCCGTCCAGCGCAGTCCCGCAGGGTTGCCTACAAAATCTCCAGATTCCACATGTGTGATGTACCCGGAACCAACCCAATCTCCCTGATTCTCTGCATAAAACAGCTCCCCCTCCACATTCGTGCCCATACCGGCTGGCGAACGCATACCGGTCGCAATGGGGGTCATTTGACCATCCCCGTCAATTGACAGCATCCAGCCGCGCCACTTGGAGAGACTGGCACCGTATCCGATCCATCCCAGGTTCAGTGCCACCACCATAGATCCGTCTTTTAGTATGAGCGGGCCGTACGAGTACTCGTGATAGTTGCCTTCCAACGGCCAGGCATACACCGTTTTGTAGTGGTCTGCAGTGGCATCTCCGTTGGTATCCACGAGGCGGGTCAATTCACCGCGCTGTGCGGTATAGAAAGCGCCGTTGTGCCAGGCCAATCCAAGAGCCTCGTGAAGACCGTATGCAAAACGCTGAAAATGGGGCGGTGAGGATCCGGCCATGACTGGATCATCAATAAGCCACAATTCTCCCCGTCGTGTTGCAACCCCAAGTCGTCCGTCTGGAGTAAAGGACATGCCCCCGACTTCAAGTACGACATCCTGTGGGATGGGGACCGTATCTATGCGGTAGTAGTCTGATTCCTGAGGTACCTGCGTCAGCCCAGGAAAGGCAACAGTCAGGGAGAGGACAACTCCGAAGAAGCTTTGAGATATAATTTTCAGGGGTTTCATGAATAGGTCACCACACAATGAGATATTTAGCTGCTGCTTGATCAGCATCTTGATTCAGCGGGATCATAAGTGTCTGACTATTTTTAGTTGACAGGACAACCGCGTTTGCTGCCTCCTCGATATACCAAGCGAATCCATCAATTGCATAACGATCATCACCGAGTGCGTCAATCTGGTCACTTACGGCCGCACGTACCCACACGGATGCATCTGTGGTACCGCTTAGGGTGACGGTGCGTGATAACCCAGTTCCATCACTGTGGGGTTGTATGTGATCCTCCAGACTCGCCTCTCCAAATGAGTAGGTGAACACGGGATAAGGATTCAGTCTATAGCCCGCGAATTTGATTGCTTCGTCTGCGGTTATGCTGTACCCTGACACTCCTGAGAAGGTTAACGTACTTCCGAGAGGAGAAACGGTCTGGTCGTGTCCTCGGTTGTGCCACATTGATGCGGCATCCAGGAACGGTCCACGCCACGCGTACAGCAGTGCGCCCTCGGCCAGATCAAGGCTGTAGTGCAAATTACCGGGGTTGCCAACACTGACAGCGTGGGTTCGTTTAGCTCCCTTGTGGACTACAAATCCGCGAAGAATCAGCGGAGCGTTGCTGGTTGCTACCGGAATGCGCGCCACTGGAGCAGGCCTCTGGGTGGGATAGAGCAGGGCTTGTACCGGTATAGTAGGCCCCTCTATGCTCAGTGTGACCGATGGAGGTCCCCAACCGACGGCTTTATGGTAGCTGAAAACTAATGGATGAACCCCTTGCTCCAGGTGTGTATCTGCATACACAATGGTCTTATTTTGCGCGTGTTTTAGGATATTTTGTCCCGATATTTGCAGCAGCGCCCCTCCAATCGAATGACCGCTCCAGTGAGGGTCTCCGGTGATCCAGCCCAGTGCGGCCCCCAATCTGTATGTGCCACTTCGGGGGATGTGGAGGTTACCCTCATAGCGAACAGCAACGGGGCTTGTGGATGTGACAATGTGCTCCTGAAGTGTATTGGCAGTTCCTGTCAGTGTTGGTGTTCCCAAGCCGTTCCAGGTTACTTCTTCCAACGGTTCATCATGATATTCATGGTAGGTTACATCGGTCACAGATGCCGATTCACTCCCGAAGGTGCGGTAGCTGAAATTTCGAAACGCAACAGGCCCGTGATCTCCCTGGATCATGAGTGGGCCAGTGGGGGCTTCATCTTCAAAGCCTGCAGCGCGTGTGGGACCCGAAACAGTTACGTTCTCCTGAATAACACTGCCATTGAGTGTAACCCGGGCGAATCGGGCGTGGCGTGTTTTGCGGCCGTTCGCGTCGAATTCAGGTGCTTCAAACACGATATGCAGTTTCTGCCACAGGCCTGGTGCACGACCGGCATTCAGGCGCGGTGGGCGTCCCTCAAATCCCTGTTGCCTAGACTGGTCCCAGCGCTGATAGATCCCGCCTACATCCCCAAAGGTTACTTGAGAGCGTTTCCAGCTGTCCAATAGTTGGATCTCATAACGGCCCTGAAGATAGATGCCCGAATTGGACCCTTGGGGCATCATGAATTCAAGCTCAAGCTCTATATCTCCGTGTGTCCAGTTGGTGTAGAGATTAGTACGAGCCTCTTCTGAGGGTTGATTAACGAGGATCCCTGTTCCTGGCGAAACGACCAGATCGTGGCGGATATGTCGATCCGATTGCACGCTCCCGGCCAGTTTCCAGTTTCCCCCTGGATTATCAAAAGCGGCCAGTGACTCCATCGACATGGGCTGCAGTGGCAAGCGTGGCTGTGCATTTGCAGCAAAGCTGACCATAAACAGCGCGGCTAAGATGAGGAAGGTGCGCATTGAAAAGGGTCTGGATAGTTTTGGTGATAATTCCTAAGCGAGCTTTCAGTCGGATGAACTGATGGTGTCATTTTACCCAAAGATCGGTAAATGAGTGTGTTCACCACCTCTGGATACATCCCGAAATACAACAAAGCTCAAATACTGACAGGTGAATGATCCCGCTACGGTTTTATTTTTTCGATGCAAAGTGGCGGTATAGGAACCAGGTGACCGCGAAGGCAATGAGAAAGATGAACGCCGGAATTCCAATGCCCCAAAGAAAACTGAAATCAGCCTGTTGCAAAACTCCCATTAGTCCTCACGCCGCTCGTGTTTGCGCCAGGCGCGGTACGCCAGTATAAGTCCAAGAAAGGAGGCTGCGTACGCGATCGTCATGCCAATGACCGTAGCTAGTGCCTGATTCATGATGTATTCTTTTTTGTTGTTTCCCAGCGAACCTTGGCCTCCAGCTCCTGCAGGTAGGTCTGTTGTTTGGTTTCGTACTCGTTGGAGATGGCCTTGAGTTTCGGATCAATCACAAGGTGTACCAGAATGGTCAGCACGATACCGATAGCCAACATGATGTACCCGGATACTTGTAGCAGTATTGACAATGCGGCTCCTAGGGTTACGAGCACATAGCATGCGGGAGACAGGATGATGGCAATCCAGTCTTCTTTTGTCCATTCGTCGGCTTCGTTGGCCGACCAGTTTCGACGAATCATGGGGCTTTTGGGTAAGTGTCTGATGGACGACTGGCCTGGTCCGCACCGGGCATCGCCTCACCGTTGGACATGATCAGACCACGTCTTTCTGCTTCGCGCCGAACAGGTCCCCACCAACCGATGGGGCGTGACATCACATAATAGTGAACGAGGTGATCCATAGGTTCAGACTTTGTGAGTAGCGTGACCGGAAAGTATACCATCGCGCCTAGGATCATGAGAATCCAGAACTGCTGATAGTCTAACAGGTGGGGGATCAGATTCAATTCTGGCAGTATCCAAACAACAAGCCAACTGAATCCCAGGTTGGCGATCCAGGAGGACAGGTATCCCCAGGCGTTGAAGCGCCACCACACAACCTGCAGGATATTGGGTAGCCAGATACCTGCAGCCATGATCCAGAGTGCAAAGATGAGCCACGACGTAATATCTTCCATAATGAGGCCATAGAAGAAGGACCCTAGAAGCAATATTCCAGTGGATATCCGGCCAACTTGCACCAACCGCTTTTCACTTGCCTTTGGATTGACGTAGTGCTGGTAGAGGTCACGCGTGGCGTACAGAGCACCCAGGTTGAGGTGTGACGAAATCGTTGACAGGTGAATCGCGAGAATGGCAGCAAAGAAGAAGCCAAGCATGCCCGCGGGCAGATAGTCGAATCCGAGTCGGAACCAACCCATCTCGTATTCACTCTGGTCTGTGATGGCCGGGAAAAGGACGAAGAACGCCAGAATGGCGACGGCCCAGACAGAGTTGCGAACGAGGCCAATAATGGTTCCCCACCAGATACTGTAGCTTGCATCACGTACAGTTTTCGCGGATTGGATGCGTTGGGCCTCCACATACCAGTCAATGGTAGTCCCCATCCCGAAGCCTCCCAAAAAGGCAATCATCATCATGGTGATGAACCAGGCGATCGGGAAGTCTCCAGACCACCACCCTGTAAAAGCAAACGGGTTAATACGATCAAGCTCTCCGAGTACAGCCAGTTTATCCAGGATTCCCGTTGGGCCGCCGGCGATATGAATGCCCCATACAGAGACGATAATAATGACCAGGAAAGCAATCACGCCCTGTTGGAAGTCGGCCATTACGACCCCCCAGTATCCGGCTGCTAGCACATATATGGCGCACAGCAGAGAAAAAACTACCAGTCCGATCCAGGTTGGCCACGCAAACAGGTACTCGCACACACGTCCCATGGCAATACCAACCCAGCCCAGCACAAACATATTCATAAAGAATTGCCATCCGGCCATCCAGCCGCGTAGCAACTCGCTGCCGAGGCCGGTGAAGCGCACGACATTCCATTCGGCCTGTGTATAGGCTAATGATCGTCGGAATATCCGCGTAGATACAAATGCACTGATAGCCGCCCAGCCGCAGAAGAAGGTGTACCAGATGCCGGCCATCCCATTTTTGTAGATCACTCCCGTGATCCACATGGGGGTATCGGTAGCCGTGTGCGTGGCATATACACTACTGGCGGGTAGCCACCAAGGCAATCCTCGCCCTGCCAGAAAGAAATCAGACTCCGAACGTTTGCCCAGTCGGTAGAACAGGATGCCGCTCCCGAGCATCAGCAAGAGAAAGAGTCCAACCCAAAACCAGTCCAGGAACGTGAATACTGCCATAGAGAGATGTTTGACTCAAGTCGCGCCTAATTATAGGGCTTGGAACGTTAACTATTTCCAGAGGGCCAGTTGCGGAGGAGTTCCCAACAAAGCCATAAGGCTCGTGGAACATGGAAGCAGCCTTTGTATGGACCACCTTTGAAACGGTGAGTTACGCGCCCCTCCCGGTCGCAGTAGCCATACCATTCGCCGTGCTCCGGATCCACAAAATGGTCAAAAGTGTACGCATCCACTTTTCGAAAGGCGGCAAGGTCATCAGGAGCTGACGTAAGCGAATAATTGAGCAGGTGTGCGTAAAGAGCTTCGCAATGAGGCCACCAAAGCTTCATGGACCACTCAAGCTGGACTGGACTGAATCCCTCTGCATCCATAAAGTAATAGAGTCCGCCATGCTCTTCGTCCCACCCGAATTCCTGGGCGCTTCGAATCATGTTTCGGGACGCGTCAATCATATCGGCGTATTCAGCTCTCAGGGCTGCCTGCTGCAGGAACCAGCCGGCCTCAATCGCGTGTCCGGGATTCATCAGGCGTCCATCGGGTCCATCCAGACGACTACCATCCGGGGCCACGGATTCAAAGACATGATTGCCGTGTATATGCAATTGGATGCGCTTAAAGCAATCATTTATTTCGGATGAGCAGTCGGCATCAATCATGACCTCCTCGAGGAGGTTCAGCAGCATCATTGGCACAGCAAGCATTTGGGAAGGTGCCGAACCCGCCAAGGCTGGACGTCCAACTTTCGACCAGTCATAAGCCCAAGTCCAGATACGTTCAACCATAAGCCTGGCCTCGTCCACCTGTGCGCGGTGATCCATTGCACGACCATGTTCGGACAATGCCAATGCGTAAAAGCACTCCGTAAATATCTTACGCTGTTGATAGATGGGTTGGCCATCACTGGCAAGAGCAAAATACACACGCCCGTCAGGGCGCAGGGCATGATTTATGAGAAAATTCATACCGCCGGTGGCTAGTGAGCGCCACGAGTCACGCTGTTCAACGAGCCGATACAATTTGCTGAACATCCAGACCTGTCGTGCCAGGAGCCAGATATGTTTGGTGGTATCATAGACTGTACCGTCACGGTCGAGATTGTTAAAAAAGCCCCCGTGGATCGGATCCGGGGAGTGCGTTTCCCAGAACGGAAGTACACGTTCAAAAAGCTCGTGCTCATATCGGGACTGCAGGTCTAGGCGTTCGTACTCAGTCATAAAAAGGGCGGGAATTGATTACATCAAAGTGCCAAACTGAACGAGTAAATTCATTGGCATAGTGGGGTTCTCCATGACTTAGGAAGAGCTTATGAATTGCCGAATTATTTTGTAATTTACATCAGGCTGTACGATTTGACTGTCGGTAATGATCGCGTGAACGCGCAAGTCTTTCGTGGCTGGGAGATTGAAGTCATGACTGAGAACAGCAGAGAGAGTGTCCGCGTCCGACCTCTTGCTACCCCCTGCCCTGCGGCCTTTGGCGGGGCCGAGATACCGATTCATTGACCATGAACATGCAGGAGCGCCAGGCAAGGAACCTTGCCATTGTCCGGGACCTCAGGGAGGGCATGAGGCGGACCGATGTAGCTCGTAAGTACGGATTGGCGCGGGAAATTGTAAGTCTGATCTCTAGTATGCAAAGCGAGGACAACCCTATCAGAAGAAAGGAGCGTGACCAGGCCATCGTACAGGACCTGCAGGAGGGCATGAAGCGGACCGATGTAGTTCGTAAGTACAGATTGGCCTGGGAGACCATAAGCCTGATCGCTAGAATGCACCGCGCGGATATGGCTATCAGAAGAAAGGAGCGCAGGCAAGAGCGCGACCAAGCAATCGTGCTGGACCTGCAGGAGGGCATGAAGAAGACCGATGCAGTCCAGAAGTACGGACTGACGTGGCAATACATAACCCGAATCGCTATTGAGCAAGGCGTGGGCATGGCTAGAATAAGAAAGGAGCGCAGGCAAGAGCGCGACCAAGCCATCGTACAGGACCTGCGGGAGGGCATGAAGGAGGCCGACGCGATCCAGAAGTACGGACTGACGTGGCAACGCATAACCCAAATCGCTATTGAGCAAGGCGTGGACATAGTTAGCATAAAAAAGGAGCACAAGCAAGAGCGCGACCAAACCATCGCGCAGGATCTGCAGGAGGGCATGACATCAGAGGAAGCGGCCACAAAGTACAGACTGACACCAGCGTACATCCGCAATATCGCCAGGGAGCACGTCCTGAGAAGGAAACGAGTTTCGGCCCAGGAACTTGAAGCCAGGGACCGGGCGGTTATGCAAGACTTAAAGGGGGGCATGAGCACCAAGGATGCGGCTCGAAAGTACGAACGGACGCAGGTACACATATTAACGATCGCCCGGAAACACGGCGTACGCCGGAGCGAACAGAATGCTCGGGGCCGCCAGCTTAGGGACCTCGCAATAGCCCAGGACTTGCGGGAGGGCATGAGCGTCAAGGAGGTTGTGACCAAGTACGGATTGAGCAAGGGCAGCATATACCGGATTTCTCGGAAGCAGGGCTTGGGACCGAGACGACGGGGACGTCCACCTAATTCCGCCCCCGCAGATCCGTCTTGACACGCTCTCTTAGACGGTGTAGATAGACGAGAGCGCAACCACTACGCACAAGATCCCCTGTGCTTCCAGTCGCGTCGTATACCAATCCATACAATGCTCTTTATAATAAGCGCATTCCTGTCGCGGACTTTCTGGAGCTATTTAGTCATCCTTGGCAGGTCATGCACAATTCCCGCTTGCCCGGGGTCACAGTTGCGGTGCATTGTAGATGCACAATGCGATCGTCTTATAGTACAGATTCTTGCCGATGGCGATAGGGTATCCAGATGTGGAAGAATATGTGTAAGTTTACACGGGTGTTTCCTTGGTGACTTGATAAGTGAACTAGTGCAGATGCAGTTCAACCAGCCGGGAATAGTCCTACTGAGCGATCTAATTTAGATCATTCATCCGTCCAATGATACATATAGGGGTCAACCATGACTGATAGACGTAAATTCTTACAAACTGCAGCAGTTGCTGCCACGGGGCTTTCACTTGCCCCTGTAACTGTTTCCAAGCCGAGCGTGCGCCGTCCGAATCCGATTGGTGTTTCTACTTATTCGTTCTGGCGGTTCAATGGTCCGAAAGAGAACTATCCTATCGAAGATTGTATTGATCAGGCCGCGGAGATGGGATTCGATGGCATAGAGTTGCTTCACGTGCAGATGGCTTCTGAAGAGCCTGGATACTTACAGAGCCTGAAGCGCAGAGCCTTCGTTAATGGTTTGGATTTGATGGGCTTCTCTACACACCAGGGATTTGTATCCCCGGAAGTACGGGTGCGACAGCGCAATATTAATGAGACCATTCGCCAGATTGAGCTCTGCTACGAACTTGGAATTCCAACCATGCGTCTCAACACCGGGAGGTGGGGTACCTCGGCGTCCTTTACAGCGCTAATGGATAACCGTGGGATAGAGCCACCATTGGAAGGTTACACAGACGAGGAGGCGTTTGGGTGGGTCATAGGTTCTATTGAACGATTGATCCCCAAGGCGGAGCAGTGTGGTGTACTTCTTGGGCTGGAAAACCATTGGGGGCTGGGACGTACGCCGGAGGGTGTACTCAGAATTGTCGAGGCGATTGACTCACCTTGGTTGAAGGTCACACTTGATACGGGCAATTTCCTGGAAGATCCATACGATAAGCTGGAAATGCTGGCGCCCCATACTGTATTGATGCAAGCCAAAACCTACTATGGTGGTGGAACATGGTACACGCTGGATCTGGATTATCCGCGTATAGCGGAGATCATGCGTCGGCACAACTATGCCGGATATGTATCATTGGAGTTTGAGGGGAAAGAGAGTGAGCAGACTGCTATCCCGAAGAGCCTGGAGCTCTTGCGAAGTGCATTCAGCTGAAGCTGAATGCGTGCACTACAGTACACGAGCCCGTCTGAAGCCCGGTTGGTGGAGGTACCGGATCCAGATTGTCCAGCGGGAGGCCTGTTGCTGCAGGTTGAAGTAAGCGGTATTTGCGGCAGTGATATTCATTTTTGGCAGGATCGAGTTGGCGGATATCCTGCTGCCCCGGGGCATTCCGGACACGAATGTGCGGGTGTGGTACTGGAGGGTACAGGCTTGGCGCCGGGTACGCGTGTATTGGCCTTGGCACCGGACTATGACGGTTTCGCGGAGCTGCTACCCGCTTCGCCCGAGTCTGTTATCCCAATTCCTGATGGTTTAACCCCCGAAAGGGCAGTACTTGGGCAGCAATTGGGAACGGTGATTTATTGCTGCCGCAAACTTCCCAATGTATTGGACGCAACCGTCGTTGTTGTCGGTCAGGGGCCTGCGGGGCTGTTATTTTCCATGCTGCTGAATCGAATGGGGGCGCGTAGAGTCATTGGCGTTGATGTGCAGGAATGCAGGCTCCAGACGGCTGCGAAAGTTGGTGTGTCTACGGTTATCCATGCAAAGAAGGAGGAGGTGGTATCTGTGGTACGAGCGCATACACAGGGGATGATGGCGGACCTAGTGGTGGAGGCGGTGGGAACTGCAGAAACAATCAATCTGTGTACTCACCTGGTTCGCAAACACGGACACATTGCATTATTCGGTGTACCTAAGACCAATGTTCTACCACTGGATGTTGAAGCCCTGTTGCGCAAGAATGTACACGTACATACCAGTGTGCTGGCGCAACACGAACCGGGGTTACGGTCTTTCCGTCTTGCACTGGATATGATTGCTGGTGGCCGGTTGGATCCATGGCCATTGGTGACGCATCGGTTGCCATTCTGCCAGATCGTAGAAGGACTGAGGTTAGCATCAACACCGGATAGCGGTGCGGTCAAGGTGCTCCTGGACTACTGACCTATGAGAGCGCGTCGTTTGGGGAGAGGGTTCCGGGCATATCTGTTACCGGGCATCGTTTTTCAGTCGGTTCTCATCGGAGGTGCATACGCAACCGGCCGAGAAATCGTAGAGTATGGGGCGCAGTACGGAGCTGCTGGTGTATGGTGCATTGTAGCATTGGGACTGGGATTTTCGGTGATGGCGGTACTTACGTTTGAGTTTGCCAGACGCCACCGCACGTATGACTACCGCAGTTTCATGCAATCGTTGGTGGGTCCATTATGGCCCCTGTTTGATGTCATTTATGCGGTAATGGTATTGGTAACCGTCGCGGTTGTGATCGCGGCTTCGGTTCGTGTTGCGGAATCGGTACTGGGTCTGCCGGAAGCACTGTCTATTGCTGTTGTAATCGTATTGGTGGTCGTTCTGGAAGTTGGAGGGCGACGTCAGATTGAGCGTTTTAAGACACTGGGTTCGGTGGTACTTTATGTCTCTTTTGCGGTATTTGCGGGGGTTGTATTGGCAGTGACATGGGAAAATATTCACCATGTGTTTCAGGCTGCTCGAGAGGTAGAGATTCCCCAGATCGGAGTGCCTGCGCTACTTTTTGTTGGGGTTTTGTATGTAGGCTACAATCTGGGGGCCATGCCGGCCACCTTATTTGTGTTGGACGATCAGCACCGATTCCGGCACACGTTGCTAGCCGGCATCGTGACTGGCATTATGGCCACCGTGCCCTTCGTATTGACCTATCTAGCACTTATGGGGCATTACGCTACAGGCGACGTACTATTGGCGGAGGTTCCTTGGCTGGAGATGCTGCCCGGTAGTCTGACTCCGGTATACGCAGTAGTAATTCTATGGACGCTTGTCGAAACGTCCACGGGCATGTTGCACGCTGTAATTCAGCGGGTAGACACGCACCTGTACAGCACTGGAAGGCGGCGCCTTTCTCGTATGCACACAGGGCTATTGACAGCGGCCATACTGTTAGCCGCCGTGGCGTGCTCCCGCTTTGGCATCATCGCATTAGTATCCCGCGGGTACGGGACATTGGCGTACGGATTCCTGCTGCTATTCGCAGCTCCGCTGCTCTTTCGTCTGCTCACACGCCGCCTGTAGCAGAATCTCCTCTGACAGGCATTGGGGAAGAATGCAGAACCCTAGAGCAGGTCCACACTCTGGGCTTGGAACCCTTTGTTGCCACGGGTTACGTCAAACTCTACCCGTTGCCCTTCATCTAGTGATTTGTAGCCCTCCTTATTGACTTCAGAGTAGTGCACAAATACATCTTTATCACCGTTGTCACGCTGAATAAAGCCATAACCTTTCTCAGCACTGAACCACTTTACGGTGCCCTGTTCGCGATCTTGCATAAATGATGGTGTCTTAAGACGTTTAAGTATTTGGTTGAACGGTGTCAGTTTCTATCGGTTCTAGCCCGACCCACAGGCTAAAATCCGTTCTGGATCTACCCAGAAACAGGCCCTTATACGTAGGTTTTGCCAATGGGATGCACTAAAAGTACATTTTTTTGTAGGTTTTGCAAATTATTTGTTCATGCGATGATTGAACTCTTGCGTCCCCGGGATTATGATGTGTGCATTATTGGCTCCGGTGCCGGTGGAGGGATGGCGGCCAAAGTGTTAACCGATGCGGGGGCCAAGGTTGTTATGCTAGAGGCAGGGCATCCCTGGTATGCTGAGTCGCATAGTGCGATGTTCAAGTGGAATTATGATTCTCCGAGACGTGGTAGAGCGATTCCGACCAAGCAATTTGGGGAATTTGATGGTACCACCGGTGGATGGAGCATAGCAGGTGAGCCCTATACGCATGCCCCGGGTACTGAATGGGACTGGTTCAGGGCGCGCTGTCTAGGTGGGCGCACAAATCATTGGGGCAGGATCTCGTTACGTTTTGGACCGGACGACTTTAAGCGGCGCAGCATTGATGGTCTGGGGGATGATTGGCCCATTGGCTATGAGGATATCAGTCCATACTACGACAAGGTAGAGGATTTCGTGGGGGTATTCGGTTCTGAGGAGGGGATGCGCAACGAGCCGGATGGGCATTTTTTGCCACCACCGGAACCGCGTTGCTATGAGAAGCTTCTGCAGAAAGCCTGCAGGGGAATGAGTATTCCGGTAATTCCTTCCAGACTCTCCATTCTTACCCGCCCCCACAATGGGCGCCCGGCGTGTCATTATTGTGGGCAGTGCGGACGCGGTTGTTCGACGAATTCGAATTTTTCTTCTCCTTCGGTATTGATCCGGCCCGCTGAGCAAACGAACAACCTGACGCTCATCACAAATGCCATGGCCCGTGAGATCCTGACGGACGAGAATGGGTTGGCCACCGGTGTGTCTTACATAAACAAGGAGGATGGTCAGGAACAACAGGTACGAGCAAGTATCGTGGTGGTCGCTGCAAGTGCCTGTGAGTCGGCCAGGCTGTTGCTGAATTCACGCAGCACCCGCCATCCAAATGGTCTTGCGAATTCAAGCGACTGCGTTGGACGGTACGTGACCGATTCTACGGGTACTTCCGTGATGGGGGTTGTGCCTGCATTGCTGGGCAATCTTCCTCACAATGAAGATGGAGTAGGTGGTATGCATGTCTATGTGCCGTGGTGGCTAGAGGACGAAAAGCTTGATTTTGTAAGGGGGTATCACATTGAGCCCTGGGGAGGAAGGCAGATGCCGTCGTATGGATTCTTGGGAGGAATTCAGCGAATGAATCATACGAGCGACGATGGAACCCCGCGCCCACGGGGTGGCGGCGGTTACGGAGTCCAGCTCAAAGAAGACTACAGGCGCCTGTACGGTGCGGTAGTAGGGCTTAGTGGCCGCGGAGAAATGATCGCACGGCGTGAAAATCGGTGTACGATTGATCCACACCAGGTTGATCAGTACGGTATACCTGTTCTGCGGTTTGATGTGACGTGGAGCGATCAGGAATATGCCCAAGTAAAGCACATGCAGGAGACCATGCGCAGTATCATCTTCGCCATGGGCGGTGAACCTACAGATTCTATGCCCTCAAGGGAGGAGGGCTATGGGATTCTGCCGCCTGGCCGGATCATTCACGAGGGGGGCACGACGCGCATGGGCCACGATCCCCGTACCAGCGTGCTCAACAAATGGTGTCAGGCACACGATGCTAAGAACGTTTTTGTGGCGGATGGTGGACCGCTTGTTTCTCAAGCCCACAAGAACATTACTTGGACCATACTGGCACTAGCCTGGCGCGCCAGTGAGTACATTGTCGAAGAACGAAAACGAGGACATCTTTGATGGATCGACGTCAATCCATAAAGCTGATGGCATCCGCATCCCTTTTGTCGGGGATCCCTATTGCTAACGCTCCGGCTGAGGGTACAACTCTTCAGGAATCGGAAACAGATACGGAGGCTACATTTTTCAACGAACACGAAATAGCTACCATCACGGTACTGGCAGATATGATTGTTCCTGCGGATGATCGTAGTGGCAGTGCTTCGGAGGCCGGAGTGGTTGAATTCATTGACTTTAATGTGGGTGACCAGGAAGAACTCCAGGTACCCATTCGGGGTGGGCTGGCGTGGCTGGATGCGTATTGTCGCAAACAACACGGGACCTCATTCGTGGAATCAGATCGGGGACAGCGTGAGCAGATTCTTGACGCGATTGCTTGGCCATCCAAGGCTGCACCGGAATTAAGTGCGGGCGTAGCCTTTTTCAACAGATTCAGGGACTTGGTAGCATCCGGTTTCTGGTCAAGCAAGATGGGAATGGATGATCTACAATATTCTGGAAATGTTTATGTCCAGGAGTGGAATGGTTGTCCACAGGAGGTACTGGAGCACTTAGGTATTGCTGAGTAAGGCGAGATGATTGTCGGCTGCTCAGAGTATTTCCCGGGTTGGCTGTTACTGGGGTACTACTACTAGAAAGACACGAAGGAGTTTTATTACACGAATCCTGCGAACTAGCACCAGAAAGAAAGCACGTTTGGCCTTCTGACACCGGAGCATCAGCAGACCGGGGTCGCGCTCGGAAGGAACGATATCAAGACCTCAGGAAAAGTGCGGTGGCGTCGGCGTCCAGATCGTCTTACCCGTCCCGGTCAAGGCAAGGCTCCGGCGGCAATTGGCAATCAGGAGTATTTTGTGGTGAATTCGGACATGGACCTGCCGTGCGGTATCCAATGTTACGTAGAATAATCTCCGTTGGTATCCAATGGGTTGAGACCGTGTAACCGCCCCCAAAGAAACCATAGCCATTCTCCACATTCGAAAATGTACCAGGCTCAATCAAAAGATTAGGGTCAAATGAGTCATTGGGAGGAGCCCATTGTTCATCTGCTGCCAGGAATTGAAAGTAAATGCGGCGCAATGCAATGTGGTCCGGGGAGAGGCAACTGAGCTCAAACTGTTCCTGAACAATGGCGAAATCGTCACGCAATTTAAGCTCGTAGCGCCAACCATTGGCGGTTGGTTCTTCTTTTCCCGAGTACGGTACTTCAACTGGCAGACGGACCGAAGGCGGAGTGACTGATCCAGGGGGCCATGGATTCGCAGGTGGTAGGGTGATCGCATCGTAAATAACCGTCGCATCCACAAGGTTTGGCGGCTTGCCGTGAATCTGGACAGGAACAATGACGCGATTACGCTCATCAGTCAGTTCCACCTTGACGGACGGAGGGATTGTCACTTCAGCACTTGATTCAGCGCCATCGGAACGCCGTACACTGAGCCGGTAACGTTCTTCGTATTGGGCGCGGAACGCCGCTTCAAACACGTGGCCCACGCTGCTGTCACTGTACGTGATCTCGCGGTCAATCCAAGTATGTGATTCCCCTGTTGTCAGGTTGGTCGAGGTCACCATTGCATCAATTGGCCCGGCACGATCAACACCCAGACGTTCCTCAATCGAAAATACGCGAACCCTTTGTGTATCAGCGTGCGCATCCAGATAACCCCAGATTGTGAAAGGTCGGTCTTCGCCGATGACCGGGTCAATGGATTGATCACAACTAGTCAGGAACGACACAGCAAGCAGCAGCGCAGCAGTATGAACCAAGTGAATCCCACGCATTAAAATTCGAACTTTATGCCCGCAGTCGGGATGATTGGCAATTGGTTGTTACGCTCAGCCGTGAAGATGTCCAGCGAGAAAAGGTTGCTTTTGTTGTAGACATTGATCACGCCGGCTTGTATGGTGATGAACGAATCGTCACGGTATTGAAAAACGCGATCAACCGAAAGGTCCAAGCGATGATAACTTGGTAATATGCCCTCATACGGTCGGTCGTAAATTACACGGGCCAGACCTGGCTCGGTAGAAACATCTACAGGACCATCCAGCAGCACAAAGCCATCAAAGCCCCGGATCTGACTGTAGGGCAGGCCGCTCCCGAAATTCCAGCGTGCGCTCACATCAAATTTCCTCCATGTGAAGCTCGCAAGTACATTTACCTGATGTCTGCGATCGTGGGGCGGTCGATATCTGACCTCGTTCGTGCCGAACCAGATAGGCAATGATTCCTGCATAGCATTGTATTCTACCGATGAGAGGCCGTAGTTGACAAAGCCATAGAAACTGGTTCCTCGAAGCTCCATTCTTAGATCCAGCCCTATTGCGCGTCCAGATGCTTCCTGCAGGCGCGTTGTGAACCGGGGGAATGCAGTCCACTCTGACACAAATAAGCTGGAGAAATTCTTGTAGAACAGTTCAGCGGACACATTCATTCCCGGACGCACGGAGGTGCTGTACCCGAATAAAGCGTGAATTGAGTTGGGAAGACTCCCGGTCGGTGAACCGGTCCATGCCGTAAAAACATTAGTTGCATCCCTGCGGTCGTTCAGACCGACCATTTCCTGACGGTAAAGCCCTCCGGCCAGACTGAATTGGTGTTCACCCAGCTCATAGAGTACACGTACACGCGGTTCAAAATGAAATCCCTGGTCACCAAGGAATTCCGCAATAAGTCCAACGCGCCCCTTGAAGCTGGGAGTAAAGGTTATCTCTGGTTCAAAGTATGCGCCTGTCGAGAGGATCCGATCACTGGTAAAGTCCAGATTCTGGAACAGTCCATCTAGGCTGGCATCCAGCCTAGGCGCCCGTAAATAAAATCCCCAGTCCACATTCGTGCGGCGGCCATAGTTGGTTAGGTTCACCGTCAGGTTGAATCCCTCGATGTCACTGGAGCGCACCGGCTCATCGCGAGGCCCTCGTTCCATATTTAGGATCGATACGGAAAAGAGAACCTCTCCAAGCATTGGCAGGCTCGGCGGAGCAACTAGCCAACGCGCGCCGTAAGCAGTGTTGTTCCAGCGGATTTCATCACTCTCCTCATTGACGGTGTCCAAGGTACCACGATCATAGGTGTGTATGGCACTGATTGAAGCCTGGTGGCTGTCGCTGATGATCCAGTGAACCTTACCGAAGAAATCGCCAAATGTATAGGGAACCGGTTGGCTGATGTAACTGGATGCGATGCGCTCGATCGTTGAGGCGCGCCCCGAAAACAAATACGACATGCGTCCCTGCTTGACCGGGCCTTCCAGTATTGCCATACTTACGAAAGGCGCAAAAGAAAATGTCCTGCGCGATTCCTGAAGGTTACCATTGCGGGTATGCACATCAATGACGGAAGACATACGACCAGAATACTTGCTACTGAATGCGCCGGCATGAATGTCGGCATTACGAAGTATGTCGGACGAGAAAGCCGAGTAAAAACCGAGTATATGGAAGGGTTGATAGATATACATCCCGTCTAGCAGCGAGAGATTATGGGAGGGCTCTCCGCCACGGATGAATACCTGTCCTCCGCGGTCCCCAATGGACACCACCCCAGGCATGGCGGAGAGATACGAGACCAAGTCCCCCGAAACGTCCGGGGTAGGAACAAGATCTACATCTGCCGGCCGGACGGTCTGTACTCCAGCCGCGACCATAGCTCCTCCTTCACGTTCCCCTTCAACAACTAGCGCCTCCATCTCAACCCCGGGATTTAGCGCAATTGTGAGTCTAGCCGTCTGATCTTCAGCAAGATCAAGCGTATCGGTGAACGTCTCATACCCAATGAAGGAGGCCCGCAGGAACCAACGCCCCGGCTGCAGACGAACAACGATAAAGAACCCATCATCGTCAGCTATATCTCCGCGCAGATTCCCTGTAGCATCACGCAATGCTACGTTAACACCTTGGAGTGCCTGTCCATCTGATGCATCAGTCACAAACCCCCGGACAGTCGCAGTTTGTGCTTCTGTCCTCGGAACACAGAAGAGGAATAACGCCATACACAACAACAGCCAACACTTCGACACAGTATTCATGGAGATACGCCACACTCAAGGTGTCCGCAAGATAGGAAATTCGAGTTTCATGCGAGCTACATGAAACCGAGTTCCAGTCTGGCCTCTTCGCTCATCATTTCAATGGTGAAGGGGGGATCGAAAGTTAATTCGACATGGGCGTCGGTTACCCCTTCGGTAAGCATCACCACAGATTCCACCTGGCTCGGCAGACTGTCCGCGACGGGGCAGTTGGGGGTTGTCAATGTCATTGTAACGAATGCGCGGTCGTCCTCATCTAGTCGGACCTTGTAGATGAGCCCCAGATCGTACACGTTGACTGGAATTTCCGGGTCATAGACCTGCCGAATAGATGCGATAACCTCGTCAGCCAGTCCGGCGGTCTTGGCATTATCAATTATTTCACAATTCATATGGATTCGGCCATTAATGCTTCTCTGTGAATACGTTCAAGCATGCGATTTAATCCATTTTTTCGGCGGGCGGTTATTAGACTTGGCAGACCAACATCATGAATAAGCGCCACTAAATCAGTCTCGAGGATGCTCCGAGGCGGCTGGCCGTTCGTTAGACGGATCAGTAGTGCAATCATTCCGCGCGTAATCAATGCGTCACTGTCCGCCTCAAAATAAATACGGCCATCACGAACCGTGCTGTGTAGCCAGACCATTGCCAGGCATCCATGAATCCGGTTAGCTTCGGTTTTGAGCGAGGTCTTCATTGACGGCAGTTCTTCGCCGAGTTCAATCAAATATTCTCTTCGTCCGTCAGCATCCTCGAACAACTCCATGTCTTCAAGTATGGCTGATTTTCGACTTTGAATAGTCTCCTCGTTGGACGGAATATCATTCTTGCAGGTGGGGGCGTCAACGGTCGTCGGCCCTGCGTGGCTGCGAGGCCCGGCGGCAATCTCTTTTAGCCGGGTCACAAGCGTATCAATGTCTTGCTTAGTGTTGTAAGCCCCGAGAGAGGCTCTGACAGTGCCAGGAATTCCCAGGTGCTCCATCAGAGGCATTGTGCAGTGATGGCCTGTGCGCACGGCGATGCCGGTTTGATCCAAAGCATACCCCACATCATAGGGATGCTTGCCTTCCAAAAGGAAACTAATCACACCAACCTTCTCCGGACTCGTACCGACAATTCTAAGACCAGGCACAGTACCGACCTGTAAGTGGGCGTAATGCAGGAGCGATTTTTCTCTTACTCGAAGAGACTCAAGGCCGATGCTGTCCATGTAGTCAATTGCCGCAGCCATCCCAAGGACACCGGCAATGTTAGGAGTGCCCGCTTCAAATTTATGAGGAATATCTGCCCAGGTGGAGGACGTGCGATGCACTTCTTCAATCATGTCTCCGCCGCCGTGCCAGGGAGGCAGTTGATCTAGGATTGTTTCTCTGGCATAAAGGAAGCCGATTCCCGTTGGACCATATGCCTTATGACTGCTTGCACAATAAAAGTCACAGTCCAATGCTTCCATGTTCAGTGGCAGATGAGGGAAACCCTGTGCGCCGTCAAGAAGAACTGCAATGCCCCTTGTATGGGCCTCTTCAATAATCTGCTCCACAGGGTTGAGGGTCCCTAGACTGTTGGAAACATGCCCTAGGGTGACTAGGCGCGTTCGGTCATTCATCCGGTCAACAAATGCATCCAGGTCTAGCGTTCCATCCGGTAGCACGTCTGACACACGCAAGCGAGCCCCGCGTTTCTGAGCAAGCAATTGCCAGGGCACAAGATTGGAGTGATGCTCCATGACCGTGGTCAGGATTTCATCCCCCGGCCCGATTGTCTTGTCCCCAAAAGTGGAAGCAACAAGATTGATCGCTTCGGTAGTTCCGCGAGTGAAGACAATAGAACGTTCACTTGGTGATCCAATAAATTGTGCCAGGCGTTGTCGAGAGGTCTCGTAACGTTCAGTGGCACGCTGACTCAAATAGTGTACACCACGGTGCACATTACTGTGTTCGTTGGTGTAGTAGTTCGCCAAACAGTCAATTACACATTGCGGTTTGAGCGAAGAAGCTGCGCTGTCCAGATAGACCAATGGATGCCCGTACACTTCCTGGCGAAGAGTCGGAAAATCTTCCCGAATACGGGTGTCACTTATCGCAGTAAGGTCTGACATTGCGCGGAGAGCCCGCGTCAACGCAGCATGCGCTCCACATGGTCGTAGAGCACATTATGCAAGGCTGCAACGGGCACTTTTTCGATGATTTCGCCGGCGAATGAGGTCAGCATAAGGCGACGGGCTTCCTTCTCTCGAATCCCACGCGAGCGAAGGTAAAATAATCCGTCCTTATCCAACTGACCAGTAGTTGCTCCATGAGAGCACTTAACATCGTCAGCATAAATTTCTAGTGCAGGTTTTGAATACATACGTGCGGTATCCGAGAGCACAATACTTCGGTTGGTCTGGTAGGCATTCGTCAACTGCGCATCCTGACGAACAAGAACTTTGCCGTTAAATACTCCGATCGCACGATCATCCAGGATACCTTTGTAGTACTCTGAGCTGAAACAGTTGGGCTTGGCGTGGTCGACGAGCGTATTGTTGTCTACATGGGAGTGTCCACGTGCCACAAAAAGTCCATTAAGCAGACTTTCGCAGTTTTCTGCATCAGGTAGGATCGACAGATTATTGCGTACCAACTCTCCGCCAAACGTGAATACACCACTGTGAAATTTGCTATTGGCATCCTGATAAACACTCAGGTTGGTTACACGGCTCATTTGCGGTATTCCAACTTGCAGATCCATGTAACCAACATTGGCACTACTGCCGACACGAATCTCAGTCACAGCGTTGATCAATAATGAAACCGGATTCGCAAATTCGGTCGAATGGAGAATCTGCACCGACGCCCCATCGGCTACATGAATCAGTGTTCTTGGCTGGAGAAGGGTCGGCTGATCATTCGAAACCACATGAACAATATGCACCGGCTTATCAAGTGAAACCTCGGGTGCAACAGTCACGACGACTCCGTCTTTTACAAAAGCAGTATTAAGTGCCGTGAAGGGCTCCTGGGCATAGTCAGCATAACTACCCAGGTGCGTCTGAACTATGTCATGCTCAGCAACAGCAGAAAGGCTCTCAATCGAGACTCCCAGTGGCAGTTCATCAAGAGTTGACTGTTCTGGAGCAAAGCAGCCATTCACAAGCACCACAACATATGCGTCCAGTGATTCAATACCTTTGGCGGTGGCCTGTCCCTTGCCTGCCACTTGGTAAGGGCGGTTGATTACCGGCGTCACATTAGTGTACTTCCAGGACTCATTTTTCCGTCCGGGAAAGCCGGTCTGCACAAAGCGATCAATCGCCTTCCTTGAAAGGTTCGAAAGTGCGTCTGCCGTACCATTCAAGGACTGGTACCTTTCATATGCCGCCAGAAAACGGTCTTCCGCACGTTTGTCCATCAGTTTGGGCATACTCTCTTTGGCCGTCATACTGCTAATTCTTCGTGAACCCAATCATATCCGTGTTTTTCAAGCTCGAGCGCAAGTTCTTTGCCCCCGGACCTGACAATACGTCCGTCCACCATCACATGGACAAAGTCAGGCACGATATAATTGAGCAGACGCTGGTAGTGGGTGATCACCAGGAACGCACGAGATGGCGTACGCAACTGGTTAACGCCGCGCGCGACGCTACGTAGCGCGTCAATGTCAAGCCCGGAATCAGTTTCATCCAGAACTGCCAGGGTAGGCTCAAGCATAGCCAGCTGGAAGATTTCATTTCGCTTTTTCTCACCACCCGAGAATCCCTGGTTTACCGAGCGTTGTTTTAAGCGCGGATCCAGTCCAATCAAGGCGGCTTTTTCCCGGGCCAAGCGCAAGAGATCGGCGGCCCCGAGGGGGGCTTGTCCCCGGTGTTCGCGGATTGTATTGACGGCCTGTTTGAGAAAATTCATCATGCTCACGCCTGGCAGCTCTACCGGATATTGGAATGCGAGAAAGATTCCCTCGCGTGAGCGCTCGTCTACGTCCATATCCAGGAGGTCTTCTCCCCGATAGTGAACGGAGCCGCCGTCAATCTCATAATCATCTCGTCCTGCGAGAACGGCAGCCAAGGTACTTTTTCCTGATCCGTTTGGGCCCATAATGGCGTGAACTTCGCCGGCATTCACTGAAAGATCAACGCCCTTCAGTATGGGCATATCTTCGACGGAAGCCTGTAGCCCCCGGATATCTAAAATTGGTGTCATTTCTCGTTATATGAGAAGTACGATCCGCCAGTGATACTTATCCGACGGATCCTTCTAGTTCAATGGCAAGGAGCTTTCGAGCCTCGACGGCAAACTCCATGGGTAATTTGGTTAGAATCTCTTGACAGAATCCGCTCACCAGAAGTTTAATCGCGTCCTGTTCACTGATCCCTCGTTGTTGGCAGTAGAACATCTGATCTTCTCCCACCTTGCTGGTGGTTGCCTCATGTTCTACCTTGGCGGTTGGATTGTGAATCTCCAGATAGGGAAATGTATGTGCACCGCACCGGTCCCCAAGAAGCATGGAATCACATTGCGCAAAATTACGAGCGTTCTCAGCTCCCTTGTTGATCCGTACCAATCCACGATAGCTGTTATTTGAGCGACCGGCCGAAATACCTTTGGATATAATAGTGCTGGATGTATTTCGTCCCAGGTGGAGCATTTTGGTTCCGGTGTCAGCCTGCTGCTGGCCTTTGGTGAAGGCCACTGAATAGAATTCCCCGGTTGAATGATCTCCTTTCAAGATCACGCTGGGGTACTTCCAGGTGATTGCGGATCCTGTTTCAAGTTGCGTCCACGAGATCTTGGACCCGGATCCTTCACAGATCCCCCTCTTAGTCACAAAATTAAATACTCCTCCTTTCCCTTCATTGTCACCAGGATACCAATTCTGGATGGTTGAATATTTAACCTCGGCACCTTTATGTGCGATAATCTCAACTACAGCAGCATGGAGTTGATTTTCATCCCGGCGTGGCGCGGTACAGCCCTCAAGATAGGATACGTATGAGCCCTCATCAGCAACAATCAATGTACGTTCAAACTGCCCGGTGCCTGCCTCATTAATCCGAAAATAGGTAGATAGCTCCATCGGGCAGCGAACACCGGGAGGGATGTAACAGAACGATCCGTCACTGAATACAGCAGCGTTGAGAGCGGCGTAAAAGTTATCTGTGTAGGGCACAACGCTACCCATATACTTGCGCACCAGATCACCGTGGTTCTCTATGGCTTCGGTGAAAGAGCAAAATATGATGCCGAGCTTGGCAAGTTCTTCCTTAAAGGTAGTCGCTACTGAGACGCTATCAACAACAGCATCCACGGCTACACCAGCCAGTACTTTTTGCTCTTCTAGGGGAATACCCAATGCTTCAAACGTTTGAAGAAGCTCGGGATCAACCTCATCCAGGCTTTCGTAGCGCGGTTTACTTCCGGGTGCCGAATAGTAGCTAATCTCCTGAAAATCAATCTCAGGATACCGCAGGTGGGCCCAGCGCGGATACTTATCCTGGTCGGAGGCAAGTTTTTCCCAGTGTCTGAACGCACGCAGTCTATTTTCCAACATCCAGTCAGGATCTTGCTTTTTCGAAGAGATCAGTCGAATCACATCCTCGCTCAATCCTTTAGGGATGGTATCGGAGGCAATAGCGGTCGACCAGCCATGCTCGTAGTCACTTTCGGCTACTTCGTGCAGGTATTGAGTATCAGTGTTCATATTGGGTCAAGACAAATTTCGTGACACCCCGAAAAGAGTGTACGGATACGTCGGTGAACGACAGAGAATAAACCTTCGTCGGTGTTCTTCGTTCCTATCCCTGGCTAGGAGGATGACAATTAAACTTCAGATTATATATGGTTCTGAGTATCACAGATCGGGCCCGTTCACAACTACAGAGCGTAGCTGTGCAGGAAAGTATTAACTTGGATAAGGCGTATCTACGCTTAGCAGTTATTCAGGGTGGCTGTTCCGGGCTCACATATGATTTGGGCTGGGACACTGAAATAAAGTATGGTGACGAACAACTTGAAGTGAATGGCTTGTCAGTTGTTATAGATCGTCGCAGCAGGCTTTACCTGGATGGTGCAGAGTTGGATTTCACTGATGGGCTGGAGGGCAAAGGATTTCATTTTTCTAATCCGCAGGCATCAAGGACTTGCGCTTGCGGAGAATCTTTTGGACTATAGTTCCCCCTCCTATGCGGGCAATACGTCCCAGTTGACGCTGCGTCGGTTGGGCTCACGGTGGAATATCGGGCGCGAGGATGGATCCAATCAGACAGATCCATCGCATGATTGCTGTATGCGTTCGTTCTCCATGGTCGGATCCTTTCTTTCAGAGCGTTCGCTTGGCATCGGTGCTTACGTTATTCTGTGCCTGGGTCTGGTTTCTCTGGTAGCGGCACGGCTAACGGTCACGGTAGGCGGAGCCGTGCGCGACGCCGAAACTAGCGAAACCCCGTAGTTGGCGAATGTCTTCATTGAGGATACGGGCCAGGGAATTGTCTGAACAGGACTCAGCGATCTGAATGAAGCGCCGACAATATTAAGGTTGGTTCGGGTGTTTAAAGTGGCTTCAACAGCCGCAGTTTGGACGTGAGGTCGTAGTGAGCGAGTAGCCATCGTTCACGCCTTAGTGCCGTCCGGCATTGCGCTTTTGCGTGTGCTCCGATGCTGACTGTACATGCGAGACGGATCGTAGCATAATTGGCACAATTTTTGCCGAAGAATTCGAACATAGCCGCCGAATGAATGCAAACGATTGTCGATGGGGATTTCCCGCTGGTACTGCTTGCTATCATTTCACACTTTTCGGCCATTACCAGTCAAACTTCGGCAACTCAAACGCCATGATTCGTATGCGACTAGTAACTCCACTCCACCACCTGCTGCTCATTTTCATAGTGGCACTTTCTACCCAAGTTGCGACGGCGCAGGAAACTGTCGTGCGATACATCACTGACGACGATAGTCCACCAATTTCGGACATTGAGGGCTATTTTCCCATTGGTCCTGATTCAGCAATCGTGGCCGACAATACCGGAGCCCTGTTCCTTCTGGTTTCTGATCGCAAGGTCCGAATGATAGGCCAGCATTCTGAGGGGCCGTGTGCACACACGGACGTGACCTCGTTTACCGTCGCCGGTGATACTGTCTTTGTACTTGATAGGCAGCTCGGAAGGATTACGGGCTACGAGATCAGTAGTGGCACATGTTTGATGGAATTCGGGGATCCGGAATTGAGCAGGTTTAGCAGACTCGGACGGTTAGAGGGCTGGTTTTACCTAGTGGCCACCGCTTATACGGCAACGACACCAGAGGACGAATCTCTGTTGTACCGAATGAGCGCATCCAGTAAGCTTGAGTCTCTTGCACTCACAAAATCATCAATTGGTGCTAACTTGATGCCTATGCCCCTGCGATTCGGGAATTCGTTGGTATACATCAAGCAAGCAGACGGCATACTTTTTCTAGTCTTGCCCCAGACACACAGGATATGGAAGTACAACACCCGGAACGGTGCCGTCTCCTTTATCGAACTGGAGCACGACTCACCCAATTTTGGGCCGGTAAAGGATTTAACCCGGGCATCGAAGCTCCTTTCGGAAATAGAGATGGAATGGGATTTATTCCTGCTGGCTGATCACGTTGCTGTTTTCTCGACAGGGGCGGAAGGTCCAAGGTTGAGTCTGTATTCGTACGACGGCGATCTGATGGCACGGGGCCCGGTTTCCGAAGCTCCCATGTTCTCCAGCGGAAACAACCTGTACGCGCTGGTATCTACTGAGTCCGAATCGCAGCCGTACGAGATCCGTGTAGTCGAGCCACCTCCGGCACGGTGACTCTGGTGAGGGTCCCCGCCACTATGGCTGAAGCGGACTACGTCTCACTGGTATAACAGCACGTTATTTTCAGAGCGCGTGATGTACGAGAGTGTATCTACTCGCCGGCGGGCAGGAACTCGGCCGGAATCGGTAAGCCGGGCCATTCCGGTTGCCAGAAAATGGTCACTATCCACCAGCGATCGTCTTTGTACAGCAGTTGGAAGCTGTTGATGCCCCGGGTAAAAGGCTCCGTGCCCTCCTCAAGCGAACGGTAAGACTCATACGTGCTGAATGCATGGACTAAGTTGCCGTAATGCTGGGCTGAGCGGTCGATCTCCAACTCGTAGAACGCGTCCTGGAGGAATGCCTCGCTGGTCCGCTCCATGAACTCCGTCGGCGTCCAGGAGATATATGATGTAGCACCTGTGGAATCGCGCACAATCGGGATCAGCCGTGTATCGGGAAGAAAAAGCGAGTGAAATCGCTCCCAATCGATCTCCCGGCCAGCTGGACCGGAAATCACATCGTAAACAGCCGTCAAGATGGCATCCACGGAACTCACATCGTCTGGATTGGCTTCTTGCGCCTGTGATGCAGCCTGCAGGGATAGCAGTAAAGCCGTGATCAGTAGAAGTCTTCGCATTAGAAAAGCAATTTTGGATCTTATAGATGCCATTGCATGACAGGTTCCTAGCCGGGACTTGTACTCCGGTACTAAACCATACCCTACTTGCCGTCATATCTACACAAGGCATTAAAAAGCTTGTGGTTGTGAGACTCTATTCCAGCGAACCCGATCCATGTGGAAGTTGCGCATCCTAACGGTCGAGCATCATCCACTGATAAATATTGACCACTGGAGTTTGATCGGAGGTGACGCGGTACTGAAGTCCTCCGAGGCTGATGTCCAGTACACCAAATGTGTCTTTGGGAGCGATTTCCCAATGCCAATAAAATCTAAGACCCGTGCTGTACATGAATGTCAGATGTCAAGAGGTGGAGGTTGGAGAACGCAAATACGCAGACTGAGAGATTGCTAAACGGGAAGGGGCTTCTTATCTTCCCACGTGGTCTACAGATAACAACGGTCAAGATTATGAGCGTTCGCCATTTCCTCTGTGTCTCGTCTCTTTTGCTGCTCATTGCAATGCCAGTCACATCTGTCTTGGCACAGCCTGCCGAGCCGGGACCTGTGCAAGACGGCTATCCAAAGAATTGGGGCATTGACATTTTACACTATGCCTTCGCATTGCAGCTCAGTGACACCACTGACACCATCATGGGGCAGGCCACCATAGAAGCGCGATATTTGGCGCCGGGACAGTCTACTTTGCGGCTTGATCTGATTAATCAGTCAGAATCTCTCAGGGGCAACGGTATGACCGTCAAGCGCGTGCTTATGGACGGCGGGGATCTGATTTTTCGTCATGAAGATGATCAGATATTTATTGAACTGGGGCGAGAGGTAATGGCGCATGAGCGCATTGAGGTTACGGTTGGATATTATGGTGTTCCGGCTACGGGCCTCGAGATTGGATTGACTAAGCACGGCGATAGGTCCTTTTTTAGTGATAATTGGTCCTCACGTGCCAAAAACTGGCTACCCACCGTTGATCACCCTTACGATAAGGCTACGAACGAATTCATCATCACCGCTCCGAATCACTATCAAGTTATCTCAAACGGCCTGCTCAAGGAGGAGACCGACCTCGTGGATGGGATGCGGCTCACTCACTGGAAAAACAGCGTACCGATCGCAACCTGGCTCTATGTACTTGGCGTTGCAGAATTTGCCGTTCAATATGTGGATGTTTTCGACGGCAAATCCATCCAAACTTGGGTGTACAAACAGGATCGGGATGCCGGATTCTACGATTTTGCAGTCCCGACCAAGCAGTCGCTGGCTTTTTTCACCGATCTAGTGGGTCCATTTTCCTACGAAAAGCTCGCTAACATCCAATCAAATTCCGTCGGGGGTGGAATGGAAGCGGCATCGGCCATCTTTTACGGAGATCGCTCGGTGACCGGCACAAGGGACAGGCGTTGGCAGCATGTAATCGTGCATGAGGTTGCACACCAGTGGTTCGGTAATGCCGTCACCGAATATGAATGGAATGATCTCTGGTTAAGCGAAGGGTTTGCCACATATTATACACTGCTTTTTCGGGCACATGCGTACGGAAGAGATGATTTTGTGGTGGGGCTCAAGAATGCCCGCGATCGTGTCTTTGCATACTATGAGGACGATTATGATTTCCGAATTATTCGCGAACATCTGCCCGATCTGAACAATGTTTCCGGGAGTATGATTTATCAAAAAGCGGCCTGGGTGTTGCATATGCTTCGAGCACTGGTAGGCGAAGAAGCATATAACCAGGGGGTCCGGACCTATTATGCCGCCTACAAGGACCGTAATGCCTCGACAGGCGATTTTCGCCGTCATATTGAAGAGGCTTCCGGCATGAAGCTGGGATGGTTCTTTGATCAGTGGTTGTATCAGGGTGGTGTAGTGTATCTGGACGGTCACTGGCAATATGATGAGGAATCAAACGAACTTGAGATTTCTCTCCGACAGACCCAACCCACCTACACTTTCCGCATCGCCCCCGTTGTTGATATCGTCTACGACGACGGTTCCAAAGAGCGCCTAACACTTGAGCTTGACGGCACCCTGCCCATGGAACACCAAAGTAAAGTGGCAAAGTCTGTGAAAGAAGTGATCCCGGATCCCGATACGGAATTACTCGCCCGATGGACATTCGTCCAGAGGTAACGAAGCAAACTTTTTGCTGGTAACTGGCCCTTCCCGTTACTTAGAGTACCTGATCGGCTTACAGGAAAAGGCCTAATTGCGAACCCAACGAATCCGATCCCCCTCTACGATTCCTCTTGTGTCAGTAAATCCGCCGGGGACCTCCAGTACGAACTGCGCTGGTTGTCCACCAACAATAGGCTCATCAGAAAAGGGCTTCGCGCGCTTAGCAATGTCCACGACCACTGAATCAGCAGAAATAAAGAGTAGATCCAAGGATAACGGCGTATTGCCCATCCAAAATTTTCGAGGCTCCTGCGTGTCAAACACGAACAGCATACCTGATTCAGGCGGGAAGGATGTTCGCTGCATCATACCTCGCTCACGAAGGGAATCTGTGTCGGCGACCTCAATATCCAGAGAAAGTATCGGTTCGCCCGTACGAAGAAAATCAAGTGTTCCGTCGACTCTGAATGGAATATCCGGTAGTGAGGGGGGTGGGGTAGTCTCAGACGAATTTTGGCAGGAGGCCGTCAACAGAACCAGAAGCACCAGGAAAATGGAATATTTCATTATCAATCACTCAGTTTTTTCCATCGAACGCGTGTTGAAGTGTCAACCCCAAACCGGTCACTGAATCCCCCACGTACTTCAACTACATATTGCGCAAGGTCAGTGGATCTAATGTAATCACGCGAGAGTGGGGTAGTGCGTTTGGCAATATTCACGATTCCAGAGTCAGCTCCCACAAACATGATGTCAAGTGGAAGGGGTGTGTTTGCCATCCAAAAGCTCAATGAATCTGGAGCCGGGAAAATGAACAGCATCCCTTCGCTGAGCGTGAGTTGACGCCTGTGCATCAAACCTCTTTCCCGAGCGGCATCGTCCTCTGCGAACTCAACCTCTATGGTGCGGATTACCTGACCGTCAGTATCCAGAAAATCAAGTTCTCCCCTTGCAAGTTCCTCCGGTTCGCTCGAGCACCCCTGCAACAGAGTTACAGCAATTGCAGTGATGAGGATTCGTTTCATGTGTTTGGGAAGAGGATTGACGGTAAAGTATTTCAACCGAATCATTGCTGGCCGGTTCAGTCAGGCCATAATTGTTCAGTCAGGTTGTCGCATACATGCAGTCCCTGTGAGGTCAAGAACATGCGCGTCCCTTGCTGAACGAGGAATCCCTGGGCTTTCATTTGTTGCAACGCGTCCTTTTTATGCGCGATAAGATCAAGGCCATATGTGGTTTTTAGATCATCCATGTCAAGTCCCTCAGATGTACGGAGTGCCAGCATAATTCGCTCTCGGGCTAGGTCGTGCATTGAGAGCGTTTCTTGGGTCACAGTGGGTGATTCGGCAATTGTCACGGCTTCCAGGTATTTGCGCAGGCTACGGACATTCTGCCACCTGAGGGCTTTATTACTCTGCCACCAGAATGAATGGGCGCTTGGGCCGACTCCCAGATAGTTTGTGTGGTGCCAGTAGCGCGTATTATGCTTTGCACGGTGTCCAGGAAGGGCAAAGTTAGAGATCTCGTAGTGCTCATATCCAACGGATGTAAGTATATCCATGGCCTGCTGAAACTGGTCTGCTGCGCGTTCGTCTGAAGCCGGTTTGACAAATCCACTCGCTACCTGTTTATGCAAAGGCGTCTGGGGCTCAATAGTCAGGCTGTAGGTGGAAATGTGCGGAACCTGTGTTTCTATGGCACGATGCAGGTTGTCTTGCCAGATCTTTTCCGATGCGCCCGGAATGCCAAAAATTAAATCAAGTGACCAGCTGCTCAATTCAGCAGTCTGAATCAGCTTACTCGCCAGGAGTGCCTGATCTGAGTTGTGGCATCGGTTCATAAACCTTAAGTCTGCATTCCTGAAAGACTGAATTCCAAGGCTGATTCGGGTTATACCAGCGTGTATCAGTTCATCAAGAGCCGGGGCATTAATGTCTTCCGGATTGGCTTCCAGTGTAATTTCGTCAACTTGGTATGTATCAAAAGATTCACAAATCTGTGCCAAAATATGGGTGATCGACTGCGGGGGCAGAAGTGAAGGTGTGCCTCCCCCAAAGTATATGGTTGACAGCAGTGTATTGGGGAAAGTTCGGGCAGTCTGGGCTATCTCGAGGCAAAGAGCTTCAATGAATTCAGTTTGCCTGCGTTGGGAAGTGACAAAGTAGAAATCACAGTAAGAGCAGCGTTGGGCACAAAATGGAATATGTACGTACAGGGACGCTTCTTGCTGATTTGCAGGCATTTATCTTCGAACCCAAACTAATCCGTGCAATGTACCATGCCCCTAAGGCAAATGTTTTGAAGGACATCGGGCCCGGATGGTTTTGACCTCCCATTCGCGGATCAGTCTGGTGCAGGGCACCCTGAAGCTGCGGAGGGATTGATCGGAGCGGACGTCAGAGGCGCACGCATACTGCACATTCTACGCCGTCGAATTTTCTGTGGGGGTTTACCCCTATGAATTGAATCTCTGCTAGTGCTCCAGATTTGAATGGGTTGAACAAGCTCGGGATTCAATGGTCTCGCCGCCCGTTGTTAACGCATTTCTTGACAAATGCGCCAGTTTTGCACAGTTGCAGCAATACTCGCGACTCATTCTGAACTGATTTCTAGATTCGCAACACTGAGCACAAAGAAGCCTTTACTATTCCTCCGCACAAGGTATAGACGATCAGCCGCGTCAATCCACTTGATGCTGATGGACTCCATTACGCGAGCGTTTCCGTTTAACTCAGGGTTGTCGAATTGCAGCTGGCCATAGCCAACCAAGTCCCCATTCTGATTAAATAGTTCCGCTTGTGGCTCAAAATCCTGTTTCAGTGGGGTCCGAACAGGGAAATGAAGGATCTCACCGGTGCTCAGGATAGCCACACCGTCACTCCGGCTGAGAATCCTCGCACGGTAAGTTTCAGTGGAGCGTGATAGCGTAACAGCACCCCGCTTTACGTCCTCGTTCGTATCAATGTCCTTCTTGCTCACGGGCATAAACGATCTCTTGGGAACCGGCCCCCCTTTTAGCTTCTCCATGACCCACATGTCATTTGACCGTGTGTACCGGTAAATGTACCCACTGTACACGGTAGGAGCCAAGACTATGGTGTCCGTCCCATTGGTTGCCACCTTCATCCCACTGGGCGAGGTGGAAAACGCGTTCAGGAATGGATCGTCCAAGTCGTAGATATCACCCAATTGGGCGAAAGTCTCTAGTCGGTTAAAATCCATATCATGTGTATGAAGAACCCTGTCGTCCTTGATACTTGGGCCTCCTTCAGGATTTGGAAAAAGCGTCACATACATGAGCACAAAGGAATTGTCAAGAGACAGGATTGGCCTCGGCTGGATCGTCCTCCCGTCTTCTGCAAGAGACTTTGTTGCGAAGCTCTTGCCCATATCCGTGAAAATCGTGAGACGCCGGCTCATTCGGTCGGCCACAATTAGCCGGTCGTCGCCATCTACGTGCATGCCGAAGACTTCCCGCAATTCGCCTGGTCCTTCGCCTCTTTTGCCGACCGTAGTTACATATCGGCCATTCGCGTCAAAGACCCGAACAGCCGTGCTTCTTGCATCTTTGACGTAGATGTTACCTCGCGAGTCCGTGCGAATTATTTCGGGGTAATAAAAGAGGTTCTCGAATGGTGCCTCTTCGTCATCACCAATGATCAAGTGCTCGTGAAGCGTGAAGGACAACGTCTGAGCCTGGGCGGTGACCAGCATGCTAGCGCCTATGGCAAGCGTAGCAAAAATTCGTCGCAAAGCAAGGTTAGCATTCATATCTACCTAGTGCAGTTGTGGGGGCGACGAGGCGATGGAATACCAAACATCGGCGGATTATTTCCCAATGCTGTCCACCGTATCGCAATCAGACTATAGAATAATGCCAACACGAACAGGGATCTGCATATCCACTGCCGAACGTGCTACAACCAGCGCGGGCGTTATCTCCAGATAGACCGAAGTGGCTTGGAGCCCAAATACCCAGCCGATACCGGCTTCAACAATTGGGCCTGACTCGTCTTTTTCGGTATCGCCGGCCAGCGGTAGATAAGCACCCAGTCCAGCAACCAGGTACGGTGAGCGCGGAGCCGCAGTGTTCATTGTGACTATAAGCGAAATACTCGGGCTGATAAAATAAGCAGCACCGTCACGCCCCTGGAAGACATAATTGACAAAGCTAGCCCCGGCGGAGATTGAGAGATCGGGATTTATCGGAAAGGCGAGTCGGGTATCAAGGCCAAGACCAAACGGATTTGCACCTGTACTTCCGACGACACCCATACCCACACCGACCCGGGGGCGAACTAGCTGTGAGTATGAAGCGGGAACGATCAAAAGCAGGACGGTCAGGCAAATAAGAATTCTGATGGAACCCAAACGCATAATGTGTAGCTGAGTGCAGCTGATTAGTTGACACTGATCCAACCCAAGGCATTCGGCTTTGTTGCGAATGAACCAGCGTTCTGTCCATAGTGTACGAACGCGCGGCGGGCCACATACCTTACGGAGAGTCAACCCTGTTGGTGGCTCGATTCCAATATCTTTCCCCGAACAGCACTGCAGTATAAGATTTAAGTTTAAGGTGTGAGTTTCAGCGAAACATCACAACAGTTAGATTACCGTACAAACCCTAACCTATTTCAGATTAAAACGATGCCCGTGAATGTAGACGACGTACTTTATTTCGAAGACACATTAAGCGAAGAAGAGTGTCTGATTCAACAATTGGCCAGACGATATGCACAGGAAAAACTTGAACCGCGTGCGCTAGAAGGCAATCAGGATGAGGTTTTTCACACGGAAATTGCACGGGAGATGGGGGAGATCGGGCTTTTGGGAGCATTCATTCCTGAAGAATTTGGCGGCGCCGAAGTCAGCTACACAGCCTATGGGCTGGTAGCTAGGGAGCTGGAGCGCGTTGATTCGGGGTACCGTTCGTTCATGTCCGTACAGTCCTCGCTTGTCATGTTGCCGATCTGGAGATTCGGCACAGATGAGCAACGTAATACATTTCTTCCGCGACTGGCAACGGGAGAGCTGATTGGGTGTTTCGGCCTAACCGAACCCAATCATGGTTCTGATCCTGGTTCCATGGAAACCACCGCACTTCGGGTTTCTGGAGGCTGGAGACTGAACGGAGCAAAGATGTGGATCACCAATTCTCCTATTGCAGATCTAGCTGTAGTGTGGGCGAAAGCGAAGGAGTCGGTCGATGATCCTGGTGTGATTCGAGGATTCATTATCGAGCGGGGAAGCAAAGGCTTAACGACACCGAAGACTGGGCATAAGATGAGTCTCCGGGCCTCACTCACGGGAGAGATTGTGCTGCATGATGTATTTGTTCCTGATTCAAGGGTTTTTCCAGAGGTTACTGGATTGCGTGGACCATTTACCTGCCTTAACAGTGCCCGTTACGGGATCGTGTGGGGAGCATGTGGGGCTGCAGAAAACTGTTTTCAAAGGGCGCGACAATACGTTATGGAGCGACACCAGTTTGGTCACCCACTCGGGGCTATGCAACTCGTGCAGACAAAACTGGCCAATATGATAACCAGCATTACCCAGATGCAGCTTTTAGCCTGGCGTCTGGGGAAACTGATGGATGCGGGGCGTGCCATACCCGAAATGGTTTCTATGGCCAAACGTAATAATTGCAACACCGCACTGGAGATTGCAAGAACTGCCCGTGATATGCTGGGAGGAAATGGAATCAGCGGAGAGTTTCGGGTGATTCATCATATGGTCAACCTGGAGAGCGTCAATACATATGAGGGGACCTATGACATACATGGCCTGATACTTGGACGTGCAATCACGGGAGTTCAGGCCTTTGTTCCGCTTGGGAATGATGTGTGATTGCGGTTAGGTTACGACCTTCACCGGAAACACAATAGCGTGTTGGAACCGGTCAGAGACCTCCAAAGCTTAGCTGTTCTCCCGGCTCAGCATGCTTCTCCAAGCTTCAAAAGCGAGCCACCAGTCCAGTTGTCCGATGTAGCTGGTATCACCGCTGGCGAAGCTATCGGCCATAAGCTGTAGCTTCGCCTGATCGTATGCATCGCAGTCTTGTACGGAGGCGCTGTGCAGCACGTCCAACAGGAACTCACGTACATGGCCAATAAAATCCCGCGGGCGTGGATCACAATAGGCCAATCCTATCTTCTTTTTTGCCCGGGTATACGCGAGGGAACTGACCGTCCCCAGACCAAATGGATATCGCACTGTACCTTTTACCAGAGGCTGATGTGTCAGAGCGAAAGCATCTTTTCGAACAAGTTTTCGCAACAGTCGTCCGTGCCAGCGGAGTCGGAGAGGAACCTGAAACAACGCTCGGAGCACCGAGGGCTGTGCATACGGCATAAATGAAACACACACGTTATCCAGATAATTCTGCTCGTGCCCAAAGAAGTTTGGCAACCGTGATTGAACGCTGAGTAGGTCAGCCTTATCAGCTGTGGTCATTGATGCGGGGAGGCGTTGCCAACAGGCATTGAACTCATCTTCGGCGCCGCTAGTCATGATTTTGTGCACATCTGGTGCAAAAAAATCAGCTTTTCCTGCAAGTATGCGGGGCAAAGTTGTCTGTGCTTTGCCCAGATTTAAGGTTCGCCTGAACACGATTTGGTTCATGAGTTGTCGGCGTGCGATCTCTCCGAAACCACCATCCAGAATGCCTAGACCTGTTTCGTGTAATCTGCCGTAAGCAATGCGCTCGATAGTAGCGGAAGCAGGAGTGATCACCTGGGTTAATGCGACCCGTTCACGCAGCAGGTCAATACAATCCGCGATTTCCGGCAGCTGAATCTGGAAGTATTCATGTTCAACCTCAGCAATGCGGGCCAGGTCAGTTGAAACCTGTACATCAGGATGATCGGGAGGGCCCCAGACATGCGTTTTACGGAATTTGCCGAGTGCAAGCAATGCACGCGAATCCAGTCCGCCTGACAGCCCCAAACTCCATTGATTCGGTCCACTTACCTGGATTGCTTTTTGAAGGGCGTGTTTATATCCTTCTCCGTTACGATCAAGTTGCGTGGTCGTACAGCTCCATGGTCGCAGGCTTACCTTCAAGCGCCCTTGCTCCACCACAGCGCATCCGCCAGCACCGAGGCGGATGGTTTTTTTTACAAGACTGGTTGTATCCAGTGAGTTTGCAAGGAGCCATTGTGTTCCAAACTTTGCGTAGTCTACCTCCAGGGGGCCCGCGTACTGAACAAGCCAGTCAAGCCGTGTACTGAAAAACACTCCGTCTGCATGTTCTAGGAGGTGAACAGTTCGAGTGCCGGTGCTATCTGTGAACAGCTCTACTTTGCCGGGTTGCCAGCGCAGGACAACAAAGTGTCCGTCCAGATCTGCCAGATCGGTATTGGTTTGGGCCAGGAGGGCAGCCCAGTCTTTATCTTGCAGGATGCCGTCATCACGAATTCCAACACCCGTAACGAAAAAGGCGCCGCCGCCCAGAAGTTTTCCACCAGAGCAGGTCTCAACAGGACCTCCTGCCTGTGCGTGCAGATTCGGTTCCCGAATGTTAACCCGGGCCTGGTCATGCTGAATAGCCAGTTTTGCAGGTTTTGATGCACCCGCAAAACCTGTCAGCCAGCCCATGATCTCATGCCATATTTTCCAAGTGTGCCTGGGCTGCTGATAAGCGGGCAATAGGAACACGGAAAGGTGAACAGGAAACGTAATCCAGGCCTAGGCGATAGCAGAACCCAACCGAACTTGGCTCACCCCCGTGCTCACCGCAGATCCCTACTTTCAAGGTTGAGTTGGCGCCCCTACCATGCTCGGTTGCCATTTGAACAAGTTGTCCAACCCCCTCCTGGTCAAGCGTTTGGAATGGATCATCGCGTAGGATTTTTTGCTCCACATAGCCGGGCAGAAATTTACCGGCGTCATCGCGGCTGTATCCAAAGCACATTTGGGTCAGATCATTGGTACCGAAGGAGAAAAAGTCAGCCGTTTTTGCTATTTCTGCAGCAGTTAGCGCGGCTCGCGGAACCTCAATCATAGTGCCGATCAGATATTCAACTCTGGTTCCAGTTTCCTCAAATACGGTTTCTGCGGTCTGCTGGATAAGTTCTTTCTGGTTGACGAACTCCTGTACAGTTCCAATTAGAGGCACCATTATTTCCGGCTTTGGATCAACACCCTCTCCCTTGACTTCTACCGCGGCTTCAATGATGGCTCTTGCCTGCATCGCGGTAATCTCTGGGTAGGTAATTCCAAGCCGACAGCCGCGGTGCCCCAGCATAGGATTGAATTCATGAAGTTCGGCGATTTTTGCTTCAACTTCAGCGAGTGATACGCCCATGAGTTGCGCCATTTCTGATTTGCCGGCTTGATCATGGGGGAGGAACTCGTGCAGCGGTGGATCCAGCAGGCGGATTGTGATTGGCATTCCCGGCATCGCACGGAAGATTCCGGCAAAATCGTCTCTCTGGAAGGGAAGCAGCTTGGCGAGCGCAGACTCACGGGCCTCCTCGGACTTGGCCAGAATCATTTCCCTGACAGACAAAATGCGATTGCCCTCAAAGAACATGTGCTCCGTACGGCAGAGGCCGATGCCCTCCGCCCCGAACGAAATTGCTTTTGCGGCATCCTCAGGCGTATCGGCGTTAGTTCGCACACCCATGGGGCGGATCTCATCGGCCCATTCCATGAAGGTTGCAAAGTCTTCACTCATCTGAGCGCTTACCAGCTCCTGTGCGCCATGAATAACCTCTCCCGACGAGCCGTTGATGCTGATCCAGTCTCCTTCCTTAACTGCGGTACCATTCGCAACGAAGGATTTGTCTGCATAATTGATCACGACATCTCCACAGCCTGCAACGCAGGGTTTGCCCCAGCCGCGTGCGACTACTGCGGCATGACTTGTCATGCCGCCCCGGGAGGTTAGTATACCCTGCGCCGCATCCATGCCGCCTACATCCTCTGGACTCGTTTCGATACGGACCAGGATGACTTTTTTGCCATCCTGTGCCCAGGCCTCGGCGTTGTCAGCACTGAACACCACCTGTCCCACTGCAGCTCCCGGAGAGGCCGGAAGTCCAGTCGCCATCACATCATCACGGTATGCGACTTCGTCCTTGAAACCAGGATGCAACAGTTGATCGAGGTGTCTTGGCTCGACGAGTTTCCTAACAGCATTCTCTTTGTCAGTGATACCCTCTTTAACTAGGTCCACCGCAGTGCGCAACGCTGCACGTCCGGTCCGTTTACCATCACGCGTTTGCAGGATATAAAGCGATCCGTCCTGGATCGTGAACTCTATATCCTGCATATTCTGGTAATGTTTTTCGAGATTCGTGGTCATTCGGACCAAATCTTTATGTGGCTGAGGAAATTCTTCGGCCATCTCCGAGATCGGCTTCGGTGTGCGAATTCCAGCCACAACATCTTCTCCCTGAGCGTTGACGAGAAACTCGCCATAGAGTTCTCTCTCCCCAGTGGCAGGATTGCGTGTAAAGCAAACACCGGTTCCACTAGTATCACCCATATTGCCATAGACCATAACTTGCACATTGACGGCAGTGCCCAAAAGGCCTGTAATCTTGTTGATTTGGCGATACTTGCGGGCACGTGGAATATCCCACGAGTTAAAAACTGCGTTTATGGAGTGCTTGAGTTGTACCTGCGGGTCAGTTGGGAATGCGTGACCGGCATGTGATTCGTACAGGTTTTTGAATGACTGCACCAGACGTTTCAGGTCATCCGCGTCCAACTCCAAATCCTCTGTAACCCCCTTGGCTTTCTTCATTGAGTCGATGGCCTCCTCAAAGTAGTGGTGATGTACGCCCATGACTACATCACCAAACATGTCAATAAACCGGCGGTACGCGTCGTAGGCAAAGCGCTCATTACCGCTTTCCCGTGCGAGTCCAGAAACAACCTCGTCGTTTAGCCCCAGATTGAGTACGGTATCCATCATACCGGGCATTGATTGTGCAGCCCCGCTTCGAACAGAGACGAGGAGGGGTTTGTCTGGATCTCCAATTGTGCGTCCTAATGCATTCTCGAGGTGGTGTATGGCGTCTTGTATCTGGGCATCCAGACCTTCGGGCCAGCAGTGATTGTCACTGTAGTAGCGACAGGCTTCGGTAGTTATCGTGAAGCCGGGGGGAACCGGTAGGCCAATGGCGCTCATCTCTGCCAAATTGGCTCCCTTCCCGCCAAGTAAGGCTCTCATTTCTTTTGATCCTTCGGTGGCTCCGCCTCCGAAGCGATACACGTATTGGGTGGACATTCCAAGCGTTAGATTGTAGGTTGAATAGCGATTTGCATACAGCGGGGTAATTTACTTCAAAACTTCGGATCTACCGCAGAAGATTTAATTGAAATCGATTACTGTCTGAAATCGCTGAATGATCGCGGGCGGTGTAGTCTTACAAATCCTGTGACGCTTAGGTAGCTGTGGAAGACATTCTCACCGGCCAAATTCGCTAAATCCGTAGACTAGTAGACCGAGCTCGTGAGAAGTGCCCTTTGCGTCGCGCGTCCTTGCCGGCGAAACTTTTGATTGTCCCCCGAGAAGAAGCCTCACCGTCGCTGAACAGCCAGATCTGGCGCCATGGTCAATTGGAAAACAAACTCCATAAGCGTTGTTGTCGCGTGCGCTTTTGCTCCTTTTTTTTTGATCTTTTCAGTTGTCCTTATCAGTACCGCCAACGGTATGCTGATGCAGGGCCAGGGAGTAACGCTTACCGAAGCCTCACGCATTGGTGACGAAGCTGCCGGTGATACGATGCTGCTTGGCGGGGTCATTCAGGTTAGCGCGGACTCGGAGGGGAAAGTCTATATAGTAGAGTCTTCATTCAGCGGAATTCATGTGTTTTCTGCTGTTGGCGATCATATAACATCTATCGGAAGATCGGGGGCCGGCCCTGGAGAGTTTCAGAATCCACCTCAGATTTATGTTGGTCGCAACGATACGCTTTATGCATTTGATTTTTGGCCGCGCCGTCTCTCCGTGTTCTCTCCAGAAAGCCACAAACTTGAGTACAGTCTTTCATTGGGGAGTTCAAATGATGCCTGCCCACCAACTCTGTTGTTGGGTGTAGAGCCAGAGGGGTATGTCCTGATCTGCTCCGAGAGTGTAGCCTCACCGTCGGAAGCACACGTGACACGGTACCATCGCGTTTATGTGCAGAACCGGGCCGGCCGGGTCGTTTCCGAGTCGATTGCTGTGCTACCAGTCCGCGAAGAGTTGATACACACCACGCATGATACAATGCAATTCCACTCACTCAGATTTGGCCGTTCACCACACTTTGTCTATGCACTTGGTGGCTCTCTGTACTATGCGTGGAATGACGCTATTTCTATTCAGGTCGTTGGTCTGGATGGCACTCTTCAAGATGCAATCAAGGTTTCGCATGAGCCAGTTCAATTAACACGCAAGGAGCGGGATGATGCATTGGCCTACTACAGTGCTCTCAACCCCCCTTTCGATAACCTCGGGCGCGCCAGATTGCCCGCGACCAAACCGGCGTTTTCATATTTCCTCGTTGACGATCTTGACAGGCTTTGGGTTAGCCTGAGCACGCGCGAAGATGCATCGGAGACTGAATGGTTGATTGTGGATCAACAGGGACAGGTCATCGCTTCGACCATGTTGTCTAGCCAGATGCGACCAATGAGAATACGAGGAAACCGTGTCTATGGAAGACTTATCGACTCCGATACCCGTGTTCACATGGTGGTTGTTTGGGATATGGCCATCCACTGAGTCTCGTCTTAGTCCGAGTATGGTCAATGTCGTTTGTTTGACAATTAAGCCTCAACGTGGCGATTTTCGTCCATGATTGGTGCGGACTCCCCATACCAATCTTATGGTTCCAGTGATGCAGAACCTCAAAGTTAAGTATTCTATTGCTGGATGATCCGGTTTGCCGGATCATCCGTAGGAGTTGGTTCACGGCGAGCACTACCACACCAAACATCAGATGACATTGGACTTCTGACGGCCAGTACCCGGACATGACGTGCACCAAATTCGACCTTAGAGACGTCCAAAGGCACACTCCGCCGTCAAATGTTCCTGATATCGGCCCCGTTCCGGTAGCGTAAACCCTGCATTGTACCGCGCCTGCTGCTCTTGGCCATAGTCCGCTATTCGATTGCGCTGTTTCGTGTCAGTGAACGGGACATGCTTCAATTCCGCACCGCGAGCACGAATCTCTTTTGCATCATACCTACTGCCCATCAGGTTATAGCAATTGGTCACCCGTTGCCGCGTCATGGTCACCAATGGGATGGCCACCTGACTATCGTGCTTCAATGCAGATGAATCGATACAACTGACCGGACCCTCTCCGTTCGCCATATCCATGTGCAGTTTATACCCGGTCCATGTCAGCGTAGATATTTTCAGGTTTTTCTTACATCCCACCGTGCAGTCCTTGAGTAAATCGTCCAGCATCCGCTCCTGCTGAGCAACGTAGGGAAACAATGGATTTCAATTCACAATGAAACAATGCCGAGCAGAATCCTGCACGTAACGGCCTGATGACTATTGGCATCCGAATTAACCCATTTATTGACTCGTGCACTCGTCCTGCAAAGTTTCAGCGAAAGCGCGACTCATAGTGAACTGATCTCGAGATTCGCAACACTGAGCACAAAGAAGCCTTTACTATTCCTCCGCACAAGGTATAGACGATCAGCCGCGTCAATCCACTTGATGCTGATGGACTCCATTACGCGAGCGTTTCCGTTTAACTCAGGGTTGTCGAATTGCAGCTGGCCATAGCCAACCAAGTCCCCATTCTGATTAAATAGTTCCGCTTGTGGCTCAAAATCCTGTTTCAGTGGGGTCCGAACAGGGAAATGAAGGATCTCACCTGTGCTCAGGAAAGCCACACCGGTACTCTGGCTGAAAATCCTCGCACGGTAAGTTCCAGTTGGGCCTGATCTTCTTATAGAACCCTTTCTAAGGTCTTGGTTCTCCTCTATATCTTTCTTGCTGACGGGTATGAATGCCCTCGTGGGGACAGGCCCCCCTTTTAGCTTCTCCATGACCCACTTGTCATTTGACCGTGTGTATCGGTAAATGTACCCACCGTACACGAAAGGAGCCAAGACTATGGTGTCCGTCCCATTGGTTGTCACATACACCGCCCCGGCCACGGTGGAATACGCGTTCAGGAATGGATCGTCCATGTCGTAGATATCATCCAATTGGGCAAAAGTCTCTAGTCGGTTAAAATCCGTATCATATGTATGAAGAACCCTGTCGTCCTTGATACTTGGGCCTCCTTCAGGATTTGCAAAAAGCTTCACATACTTGAGCACAAA
>VXLY01000015.1 GCA_009841335.1 Rhodothermaceae bacterium
GCTCACGCTCCTCAGGTGCGTTGTCGATCGAATCAAATGACCGGATCTCCGTACCGCCATATCGATCATTCAACACGCGCGTGATCGCTGCTGTCAAGGTCGTCTTGCCATGGTCCACATGACCGATCGTGCCCACATTCACATGCGGCTTCGTGCGCTGAAATACTTCCTTTGCCATTGATTTGCCTAACTAAAAACTGGTTGGTTAATTTTGCTAGCCTGTTTTGCCGTAACTGGAAAGAATAACTTTCTCTGCTACGGATTTGGGAGCGGGCTCATATGATTCGAACTGCATCGTGTAGATTGCCCGCCCCTGTGTTAATGATCGCATATCTGTCGAGTAGCCAAACATTTCTGAGAGTGGAACCAGTGCTTTGACGACCCGGGCATCCTGTCGCTGGTCCATTGACATGATCCGGCCCCGACGGCCATTCAAATCACCGATCACATCTCCCATGTACTCTTCTGGCGTAATCACCTCTACTTTCATGAGTGGCTCCATGAGTACGGGATTTGCGCGTCTTGCTGCACTTCTGAATGCCATTTGCCCTGCAATTTCGAAGGCATTTTGGTCAGAGTCTACATCATGGTGCTTCCCGTCAAAAAGACGCACCCTAACACCTTCTACCGGGTATCCTGCGAGTGGCCCGTGGCTCACTGCATTCTTGAGACCCTTATGAACGCTCGGAATAAACTCCTTGGGTATGGCACCACCAACCACCTCGTTGACAAACTCAAACCCGACACCGCTTTCGTTGGGACCGATCTCCATCTCAACAACAGCATACTGCCCGCGCCCACCGGTTTGTTTCTTGTGTGTGTACCGCTCGAGGACCGGTGTCCTGAAGGCTTCCCTGTATGCCACCTGAGGTTTGCCCACATTGGCTTCAACCTTGAATTCTCTACGCAGGCGATCCACGATGATCTCAAGGTACAGCTCCCCCATGCCCGCAATGAGTGTTTGGCCGGTCTCCGGGTCAATGGAAACTTGAAAGGTTGGATCCTCTTCTGCAAGCTTCTGGAGACCGGCAGACAGCTTGTCGCTGTCCGCTTTTGTTTTAGGCTCTATAGCAATACGGATCACGGGATCCGGAAAATCCATCTGCTCCAGGATCACCGGATGGTTGGGATCAGAGAGGGTATCTCCGGTCTTGATGTTTTTCAGTCCCACGGCCGCCGCGATATCACCGGCTTCAACACGAGTCACATCTTCACGATCTTTGGCGTGCATAAAGAGGAGCCTTTCGATCCGCTCCTTGCGACCTGTCGTAGAGTTGTATACCTGCGTGCCCTTATCCAGCGCTCCACTGTAAACCCTGAAAAACGTGAGCTTTCCGACATAAGGATCGGTAGCGATCTTGAAGGCAATCGCAGAAAACGGTACGTCCGACTGTGGAGCACGTACGACCTCCTTGCCGGAACCCGGCACGGTACCTACTACCGACTGGACATCCGATGGGCTTGGTAAATAGTCAACTACACCGTCCAAAAGACGCTGAATCCCCTTGTTTTTGAATGCCGAACCACAGAATACAGGGGTAATATCCAGGTTCAGTGTGGCTGAGCGTACCGTAGCCCGGATCTCTTCGGCGGTAATCTCTTCGCCTTCGAGATATTTCATGAGCAGATTGTCATTATGCTCTGCCACGGATTCCAGGAGGAGAATCCGCCAGTGTCTGGCTTCCTTGACCAGGTCCTTGGGAATATCAATCAGGTCCCATGTTGAGCCCTGTGTTTTATCGTGCCAGATGATGGCTTTATTCATGATCAGGTCAATGACCCCGCTGAACAATGCACCGGCTCCGATCGGAATCTGAACGGGCACAGGGTTGGCCTTGAGGCGATCCTTCATCGAATTAAGTGCAGTAGTAAAGTCTGCACCAGTCCGATCCATCTTGTTTACGAATGCAATTCGGGGCACCCGATACTTGTTAGCCTGCCTCCACACTGTCTCTGACTGTGGCTCAACGCCACCGACAGCACAGAACAGTGCCACGGCTCCGTCCAGAACACGCAGTGACCGTTCGACCTCGACCGTGAAATCAACATGACCGGGCGTATCGATGATGTTAATCCTGTACTCGGTGTTTGCTTTTTTCCAGAAACAGGTCGTAGCAGCGCTGGTGATCGTGATCCCACGTTCCTTTTCCTGCTCCATCCAGTCCATGGTTGCACCACCCTCATGGACCTCTCCCATCCGATGCAACCGCCCCGTATAGAAGAGTATTCGCTCGGTAGTAGTGGTTTTGCCTGCGTCAATATGGGCCATAATGCCGATATTGCGCATCCGGCGAAGTTTTGAATCCTTGAGCGTATTCATTGGAATCACAGTCATCTACAGTCTGAAGTGTGCAAATGCTTTATTTGACTCTGCCATTCTGTGTGTGTCATCTTTTTTCTTGACCGCAGCACCTTCTCCCTTCGAAGCAGAATAAAGTTCTCCCGCCAGTCGCTGCGCCATTGAACGATCGGATCTTTTTGATGCCTGTTGAATGATCCATCTGAAAGCGAGGGCGGTCCGACGTTCTGCACGAACTTCAATGGGGACCTGATAGGTCGCTCCACCCACACGCCGACTGCGCACTTCAACCAGGGGGGCAACATTCTCAATCGCCTTACGAAAAATGTCCAAGCCCGGCTCTCCTGAACGCTGCTCAATTTGCGTGAACGCATCATATACGATTTTCCGGGCAACGCTTTTCTTGCCGTGGAGCATAACGTAGTTGACGAACTGCGCCACGAGTGCATCCTGATATTTTGGATCCGGCGTGACCGAACGCCGCTCAGCTGATTTTCTACGCATCTGTTAGTGTGGCGACATCAAATGTTTGATATCCTGTCGCCCGAAAATTGATTTAATCATCTCTTTGGCCGCTTTGCACCGTACTTTGAACGTGACTGGGTTCTGTCTTCCACGCCGGAAGTATCCAGTGCGCCGCGTACGATGTGATACTTTACACCCGGCAGGTCCTTGACACGCCCCCCTCTAACGAGCACAATTGAGTGCTCCTGGAGGTTATGTCCTTCTCCTGGGATATAGGCGATGACTTCGATCTGATTCGTGAGGCGCACCTTCGCCACTTTCCGCAGAGCAGAGTTCGGCTTTTTCGGTGTTGTGGTGTATACACGTGTGCATACACCGCGGCGCTGCGGATTACCCTGCAACGCGGCCGCCTTTGTCTTTTTCACCTTCGGGTGGCGACCCTTTCGTACAAGTTGCTGTATTGTTGGCACTTAATTTCTCGGTTTATAATTCTTCGGGTATTGCTGCGAATCTTTATCGCAGGTGCCCGGACGGTTTTCTTTACAGCCTTTCAATATACGACTTTTTTTATTAAAGTTGCACATCTCTCAAAAAAACTTTTTTGATTTTTTTCGGAAGTTCTGCTGATCAGGCCGTGGCCACAGGTTCCTGTTCCTGAGCGGACTCGGGAACAGCGTCTTCGTCCTTTTTCCGTTCCGGGACGCCATTCAACGAAACATACTCACCAAAAGGTCGCTCGCCCAAAACCTTTACGAGATCCCGGGGACCTAGAACTTCCTGATCCAGGAGCAACTGTGCGAGTTCTTCCAACCGGCCTCTTTTCTCATTAAGGAGATCCCAGGCCCGCTGACGTGCACCATCAATGATTGCACGTACCTCTTCGTCAATCGTTTTCGCCATGGACTCGGAATATGGCTTCTCGAACATGGGAGTTCTGTTACGATTACCGGACAGGTTAAAACTCACATGCCCAACCTTTTCACTCATCCCGAAATCCACCACCATAGCATAGGCCGTCTTCGTGACGCGCTCCAGGTCATTCTGGGCTCCTGTAGACAGCTGACCGAACTTGATTTCTTCGGCTACCCGCCCTCCCATCATCATTGTCATTTGATCCAGGAAGGCCTCACGTGTGGTGATGTACCGTTCATCTGGTAAAGATTGTGCGTAACCCAGCGCGGCCAATCCTCTGGGAACAATGGACACCTTAATGACCGGATCCGTATTGGGCAAATACCAACCGGCAATTGCATGGCCTGCTTCGTGGTAGGCGACAATCTTTTTCTCCTCCGGTTTGATCAGCTTGTTCTTCTTCTCAAGTCCTCCGATCACACGGTCAATTGCCTGCTCAAAATCCTCCATGTGTATAGCCTCCTTGTCCAGACGTGCCGCCAGAAGCGCAGCTTCGTTGCAAACATTTGCAATTTCTGCACCTGCAAAACCGGGAGTCTGGGAGGCCAATACATCATGTTCCACATCGTCCGCCAGGACTAGGTCGCGGGTGTGGACTTTAAAGATCATGGCACGCTCCATGCGATCCGGACGATCAATCAGGATCTGGCGGTCGAAACGTCCGGGCCTTAGTAAGGCTGCGTCCAGTACATCAGGGCGGTTGGTGGCGGCCATAATAATGACGCCTTTATTCGTATTGAACCCATCCATTTCCACCAGCAACTGATTGAGTGTATTCTCACGCTCATCATTGCCGCCCATCATCATGCTGCGTCCCCGGCTGCGACCAATTGCATCAATCTCGTCAATGAAGATTATGCAGGGGGCTTTCTCTTTGGCTTTCTTAAACAGATCGCGCACACGTGCGGCCCCTACCCCAACAAACATCTCTACAAAATCACTGCCGCTGATTGAGAAAAAAGGCGCTCCTGCCTCTCCTGCAACTGCCTTGCCCATTAACGTCTTGCCGGTTCCCGGCGGACCAACAAGAAGCACGCCCTTGGGCAATACACCTCCCAGTTTTGTAAACTTTTTGGGATTCTTGAGGAATTCCACGACCTCTGCTACTTCTTCTTTGGCCTCCATCAGCCCTGCCACATCCTCAAACGTGACGGTGGGTTTTCCGAGTGATTCAAAGAGTACGGCCCGGTTTTTACCAATATTCAATACCTGAGAACCGGGGCCTGCGCGTCGAAGAATAATAACCCAAAGAAGCAGGATAAGCGCCAGAGGCAGCAACCACACAAATGCTCCGCCCAACCAGTTATTCTGGTGGGCGACATCAAACAAAACAGAAGCATCCTGCTGACTCTCGTTCTGCTCTTCAAGGAAAGTAACCAGGTCGTGTGTTGCCGTCTTAGTAGTGGCAAATAATGCTGGATCCCGTTCACTTCCAAGCAGCCCTTGACTGCTCTCGGTGCTGACTCCGAGTGCCTCAATTCCGGCATCCGTTAGTTTTCCCGTTACTTGGCGATCATTACGGATCGTTACACTTTCGACGTAACCCTGGGTAACATATTCCAGGAAAGTACTGTACGGAATCGTGTTTGGATCACGACGCCCAAGGGAGAATACGAGATTGAATAGAAGAAAGCCGAGCAGAACTACATAAATCCACATGTAGCGTATTCGGCGCCTGGGTGAACGTGGCGATCCAGGCCCGGACCCTCCCGTGTTCTGGTTTGAGTTTGAGTTTTCTGGCCCCATCCGGCCCCCTCAAGCGTTACGTTTTCGAATACGTAGTTGACAGCAAGGGTTAACTCGTAAGGATATAAAACTGTTTCTAAGTCCCTATTCAGCAGGACTATCAACTACTGATTCCCCTGAATGCGAGATACGCGTGACTCACTGGGTATTCGGCCAGCGAGCTGTTGCATGACTGCCTCCGCTTCCCGGACCGTATCAAAAAGCCCAAGCCCTACCCTGAACTCGACACCCTCCTGCGCCACCGCACCGTAAATGTCAAGCGGATGCCCGACATCCTGCAGCGAACGGCCATAGTTTGCGACAAATGCCTTGGCCATCTCATGGTCGGGATAGGAAATAAGATGTAGGGTATAGCCCCCCCTGGACCAATCTATATTTCCCAGACTCGGATCAATCATTTCGTCTTCGTCTGGTACTTGTTCGTCTGGCGGAACCGCAGGCAAAGCGCGCTCAGGATCCTCTGACTCGAGCGTATCCTGTGACTCTGCAGCTTCTTCGCCTTCCAGGTTCTGATCCAATGTATCGGTCGCGGTTGCCAATCCGCCCTGAAGGGACTCGGCAATTAATGCTGAGTCCGCTGCCGCAGAGTCCGAGGCTACCACTAACGAATTCATCTGCATGAGTTGTAAAAGCGAATCTACAGTTACTCCCAACGAATCCGCTAGCAACACTTGAGCAAGTGAGTCGGGAGCGGCCTGTAATTGTGCGATTGAGTCGGCCATTACCAATACTTGTTGGGTGGCAAGCGAATCCGCCATTCGAATTGAATCAGCAACCGCCAATGCCTGTAGGGTGGCAAGTGAATCTGCCATTCGTATCGAATCGGCAATCGCCTTGCGCAATACCCTCTCCTCCTCAAGTGCATTTAAAAGACGCCCTATACGATCTTCACGGAAATAATTGGGGAAATTGTTTTGAACATGTCCAAGTACCAAAGGAAGCGTAAGCAGGCTGTCTCCCGCAGTAGCAGTGGAATCCAGTCTGGAGTAAAACCCCGCCGCTTCCATGCGGGTGGCATCAGCCTGCACAGGTAGTTCCGCTAGTACATCTAGACTATCTCTGGCTGCCCATTGCAGGTAGGCTGTTCCTGCAAGATGAAGTGCCTGAGGCGCAGTAGGTGTATTGGGCCACTTAAGGGCAAGATCCAGCATTGTGGTCACCACTTCCTCCGGTTTATCCTCCTCCAATTCAGTTTGATACTTTACGAAGTCCTCTTCCGCCAGCGTCAATGAATCAGTGGATGCACGCTCGGGAATAGGGCGTCCAAGCCGGGTATAGGCCTGCGTTACAAAGTCCGAATCTGGATAGTCGGAGACGATGAGCTCATACAAACGATTGGCCGCCAGTGTGTCTCCCAGGACCTGTTGCACTTCTGCCAGCGCATAGTAGGCCCGCTGCGCTACACTTTCGGCAAAGTCCTCTTCAATCACCATTCGATACCACACTGCCGCGGAATCGGGAAGATTCATGGATAAAAACAGCACATTAGCAAGTTCGTACCTCGCATTCGCCCGATCACTTAGCATCTCATCGAACGCCTCCGGGTTTCGGGGCACCGCAGAAACATCCACAATCGGCATACTTATGTTCAACGTGGGCTGCAACGCTCCTCCTTCCTCTCCCTCTGTCACCTCGGCCTGTGCAGCTTCAATGGCTGCGATCCGACGCCAATTGGGGGCCAGCGGGCGCTCACCCCAGATCAATATGAAATCCTGACGTGCCTGCTCCATCCGCAACTGATCCCTGTGGTAGAGAAAACCCGCTTCACCCTCGGATCCTGCTACAAGCGTTTGTCCGCCTCCATTCTCGTAATCTGTTGCACCTCCACTTCCCACGAAAGCAGCTTCAGACTCACGCTGACGCAATTGACGCTGCATCTCAGCTATTTCATCCGCCCTGCGCTGCCGCAGCTCAAGAACAACCTCCGCAAAGCTGCTGTCATCCAGTGTCCCGAGATACAGCAACGAGTCCATTAGTATGATCTCATCGAGTACGTCGGAAAAACTTCCAAAGGTTTCGGCCTGCTCGTCCATGTCAGTAATAGCACTGGGAGACGGCTTGGGAGGGATCGATGCCGCACTCCGAGATCCTCCTGCAAATGCGGGGATCACGATGGCCTGGGAGGCCGTATCAAAATGTGCAGCCGCGTACGGGTAGTCAAGCTCTATATCCCGATAATACTCACCCAGTGCGTAATGCACCCGCCCGCGCATCTGCGCTCCGCCTAGAGTAGGATCGTAGAGTAGTTCATAATACTGCACCAGTGCCTCCTCATAACGACCCTGCGCCACCAGCACACGCCCTCGCAAATAAGCTAGTTCTGCCCGATAATCGTAATTCTTATCATCCCGCTCCATTCGCCGCAATTTCTCCATTGCCAAATTCGCATCAACATGATCAGCAGCAGCCCGAACGACACTGAAGTGGGCGGCATAGGAAAGTTCATAGAACGGCTTGTAGCGCTGCACAAGTTCGTATGCGGCAATTGCATCCTCGTACCTACCGAGCTTCTCCATCAATTGTCCCTGCAAGAAACGAGCTTTGGCGACTAGGGCGTTGTCATTCAGGCCAGCAGCCAAGCCGGTTTCCAGTTCAGTTGCCGCCTCCTCCCAGTTTTCGTTCTGTATGTGCAATTCAGCTAATGCCAGTCGGTAGCGTGGTTCCCAGCGACGGGAGATCTCTTCCGCACTGAGAATGGCCTGCAAGTGCGTGAATGCTTCTTCATAAGACTGGCTGGCTATCAATGTGCGTGCTAACCAAAAATTGGCCTCATCTCTGAGTGGGGAATCCAACTCCAGGATATCGTTAAACTTTTCTTCGGCGCCAACAAAATTGAGTGTAAAGAACCATGCCTTTCCAATGAGCATGATTGCGTCATCTACCCATTTAGAATTGGGATGATTTTGGAGAATATCTATACTCTTCGTGATGGCATCTTCGAACGGCTTGCGCTGAGTTGTCGCCTGGTCACTACGCGCAAACAGGGAGAGAAACACATCACGGTTTACCGGGCTCTGTTCCACACCCTCCTCGAAATTACGGATACCCTCGGAGAGCGCACGTTCAGCATTGTAGTACGTGTTGTAGTACGCAGAAAAGTTGTCGTACCGCGAACCGAGGAACGAGTTACTGGAGCAGCCCGAAAGGCAAACCAGCATGCAAAGAATCCAGATTGGCGTGTTCTTCATGGATCAGTCAACGTAGCTTACATGAACCAAGTTGGTGCGCCCTTTTCGAGGTAGAGGCATCCCTGCACATATAACGATGGAATCCCCACTCCTTATATACCCCTTACTGACCAGGGTTTGCTGAACCAGCCTGACCCCGGCATCGGTATCGCTCTGAAAGGGGATCTGGAATGCTTTTGTTCCCCAGAGTACTCCTACCTGTCCAATGACATTTGGTGCATCCGTGAATGCATATACCGGCATACGCGGACGATGTTTGGCAAGGGATCGGGCTGTTGCACCTGATGCAGTAAGACAGACCAAGGCCCGCGCCCCGATGTTCGCAGCCAATTCACATGCAGTCAGGCTCACCGCATCTGTGATATCCTCAAAGGCCTCAACTGAATTCAATCCATCTGGAAGTCCACGACTGTTTTTTGGGAGCGCATACCAGTGTTCTTCTGCCGATCTGATGATCCTGGACATAGCCTTGACCACGTGTGCAGGATGGCATCCGACAGCAGTCTCTCCGCTCAGCATAACAGCATCTGTCCCATCGAGAACCGCATTCGCTACGTCACTGGCTTCCGCCCGTGTGGGAACGTGGTTTTCAATCATGCTCTCCAGCATTTGGGTCGCTGTGATCACCGGTTTACCAGCAAGGAGACACTTGTGAATGATCGTCTTCTGTGCGTGGGGGATCAATGCCATAGGCATTTCAATCCCCAGATCACCACGCGCGACCATAATGCCATCACTGACCGCCAGAATATTGTCTATGGCATCGAATGCTTCAGGTTTTTCAATCTTTGCTATAATGCCCGCCCGGTGGCCTGCGGCCCTGAGATGCTTGCGCAGGTGTACAACATCTGACTCGTTACGCACAAAAGACAGTGCGATCCAGTCTACATTCAGATCGATCCCCACTTCCAGGTCGGCAAGATCTTTTTCTGTGAGCGCAGGCCCACTCGTACGTACACGTGGAAAATTGACCCCCTTGCGCGACTTTAACTCCCCGCCAACGTCCACATTTGCGCACACTTCTCCCCCCGAAATTGATTTGACCGTGAGCTCCAGGCGGCCATCATCAATCAAAATGCGTCCTCCTGGAGCCAAATCCGTGGCCAAGGCTTTATAGCTAACATATATGTGTTCTGCGGATGACTCGGCGTCTGCAGAGGGTGATATTTTCACCTCAGTTCCTTCATGCAACTCAACGGCCCCCCCTTGGACAGGACCCACGCGAATGCGCGGCCCTTGAAGATCCTGCAGGATTGCTACCTGCCGTCCCTGTTTTGCAGCCTCCTCACGAACGCTCGTAACCGAAGCACGATGATCCTCGTGTGTGCCATGTGAAAAATTCAATCGAATGACATTCGTCCCTGCCTCAATCAATTCACTGATCGTATCACGATCGCTTGAAGCAGGCCCAAGCGTCGAGATAATCTTAGTGTGCCTGGGCATTGATTGTGAAAACATTGCTCTCGTGTGTTTAAATTTCGCTTGTTAAACGTTACACATACACTTTTGAAGTATAACGCACCTATCCATTCCTCATACCCCTGCTCCCATGAATCGCATCCTGATTACTCTTATCACCCTGGCTGTTTCCGGTAGTGCTCTGGCACAAGAAAATCGTACCATTGATTTTCCTGATGTGCCTGGATACTATACATTGACTTGCGACCTGCATATGCATACGGTTTTCTCCGATGGAAGCGTTTGGCCAAATATCCGAGTCCAAGAGGCGCATCGCGATGGACTCGATGCAATAGCTATAACCGACCATCTGGAATATCAGCCACATCGACACGATATCCCGAATCCTGACCGAAACCGCGCCTTTGACGTAGCTGCAAACGCAAATGGAGACAATCCGCTGATCGTTATTTCAGGCTCCGAAATTACACGTTCCATGCCACCTGGACATGCGAACGCCATCTTCATTACTGATGCCAACGCGTTGGTAGCCCCTTTCGATGAAGAAGCAATAGACGCTATCGAAGTATTTGAAGAGGTTGCACGGCAAGGTGGTTTTGCATTCTGGAATCATCCCGCATGGACCTCGCAGCGCTCAGATGGCATAGCGGCACTCGAGGATATGCACAGAGAGCTTATTGCCGCGAATTTGTTACAGGGAATAGAGGTGGTAAACCAGTTCAACTACTCCGACGAAGCGCTCGAGATTGCGCTGGCCCACAACTTGGCCATCCTTGGTACTAGTGATGTTCATGGACTCGTTGACTGGGACTTTGAAGTGGCCCAGGGAGGGCATCGCCCCGTCACATTGGTGTTTGCAGAAGAGCGAACGGCAGAGGGGATCCATGAAGGTCTGCGCGCCCGCCGTACCATCGCCTGGCACAGAAATACGCTCATTGGCAGGGAGTCCGAAATCCTCCCGCTCCTTAACGCCTCAATTACTGTTGCAGGCGCAGAATTCAGGGGAGGAACCTCAGTCCTGGAAGTCCGGCTAGAAAATCACTCAGATGCCCGCTTTATTCTGCGGAACACTTCGGAGTGGAGATTCCACGACGATATTGATATTATTGAGGTTAGCCCCCACACCACGACAACATTTGAACTAAAAACTCTTGAGCAGGAAGACCCCTACTTAATATCCTTTGAGGTATTGAACGCGGTTACCGCACCAAACACGCACCCGGAAATCACCCTCACCGTCTCAACCGACGACTAACACTCACGTTACTTTCGCCGCTTTTAAGGCGTATAATGGTAAACAGAACAATTGTAACTACCCAAAACCATAGACCATGAAACGTTTCCTGTTGCTCGCTCTACTGGTCGCAGGCTGCGCAACCACACAGAGCCTACCCTCAGAAGATCGTTCGCGTACCTATTCTCTGGATTATGATCCCGTTTTTGACGCCACTGTGCAGGCTCTTGCCGAGGAAGGATTTGCAATCATTGACGCGGAGAAAGACGAGGGCATCATTAACACGGATTACCGTGCCGAAGGCGCTTTATTCGCATTCCTTTCCGGCGGGCCTACGCGCATGAAAGTTTCAGCACTGATAACACAGGCTGACAATGGAGTCCACGTCTTGCTAAATTTCGATCTACAGGACGCCAACCCATCGGTAGAATCAGGTAATCTGTATAACGCGCGCACTATGTCCCCGCGGAGGGCCCGGAGATACTATCGGGAGATATTCGGAGAGATTGAAGAACTACTTTTTAATTGACCACAGTCACACGAAAAGTCCATTAGGCCCATTGGCCCGTGATGGCCAGTGTCAGCCCATCGTGCTGGATGTTCACAAACAGTGTTGTTCCGTCTGGAGAGAATGTTGCACCGGCCAACTCGGAGTTGCTGACTGCGTTGCGGGCAAACTTGTAGAGCTCTCCTTCGGGAGTGACTCCGACAAGAAACTGCTCATCTGAGCCGTCTTCGCATACGATCAGATCACCCCATGGCGTTACGGTCAGGTTATCTGCATTTTCTATTAAGCCTGGATCATTTGGCTCGATGAACAACTCTAGCGTTCTGTCGGGGACTAGTCGCCAAATTTGCCCACATTCGGCTTGCCCCCCATTTGTGCAGGCAAAGTACACCGCATCATTGCCATACCACATCCCCTCCCCGCGTGCAAATCTGGCCGCACCCTGATCAAACCCCCGAAGACGTAGATCATCCAATGGTGCCTCAACGTCTTCGATGTCCAGCCAATCTATCTCCAATTCGGTCCCGACAGAGACTGTTTGTGCATCCCAGTTGCGTGTATCCAGGCTGGCCTGGTCTCTGACACGAAGCACCTGAAGTCGACCACCTGCTGCGATATCTGACGGATCGTCTGGAATAAACCGATAGATGAGACCGTCATGCGTATCTTCTGTTTGATAAATAATGCTTGTAGCTGGATCTACAGCCACTGCTTCCCGATTGAATCGCCCCATTGCGCGGAGTGGTTCAGGGATGGCAATCGTCGGCGTCGCGCTTGTGGGTACCTCAAAAGCGTAGCCGTGATCCTTGGCTGCTCCGTCCTCCCCCGCCCTTGTAGTGATTTCCTCGCACGTAATCCAGGTGCTCCACGGTGTAGGCCCGCCTGCACAATTGCGAAGAGTGCCCGCGAGGCTCAGATACTGTGAAACCAGGTCTTGGCTTGCGGTATCGTACACGAATGTTGTGGTACCTCCCAGTGCTGGATTTCCATCCGCCCCTGCATCATAAAGGAGATTGGGATCCAACTTGCTCAACAATGCATTATCTGGACCAAAGGCTCCCATAGCAGGATCTGCGCCAGGGTTTACCTCGTGATTTCGTACGACAATCGTCTGTCCAGAGGGCCCTCCGAAAGCAGCCATGCCATCTGCTGCGCCAGGTACATAAAAGCCATCAATCATTTGGTCACCCACCCGGGAAACAATCTTATAACTGAATCCCGCGGGTAAATCCATGATCCCTGCGGGATCCGGTACTAACGGCCCGAACCTCTCATTCATTGGTGTGAGTGAAGGATTACAGCCCACAAATGCGTGTAGTCCAGAAAAACCTAATGCAAACGCACCGGATGTGCGAAGGAATTGACGCCGAGAAGCAACTGTGCCAAACTTGCTAAGAGAATGCATGGATCAAGAAAGTATTGTGGTTTGTGAATGATCACTGACACAGGGTTGTAAGGGCACCTGGGACGGAACTAATATATCGAAATTTCGACGCCCGAGAAGAGAATTAGTATCATCCTCAGAATCCTTGTTCGTCAAACGCGGTGACATGGGCACTGCCGAACTGTGTAGCCAAGAATCTTTTCTGTCCTGTGATACAAAGACTGACGCCAGACGCAAGAAAAACCACAATCCCGTCTAGATCAATTGGATATGCCCGCGAGCCATTGGGGCCATTCGTTCAGCATCGAAAGCTATGTCCCTTCCTCATAGAGCATCCTGCTTCGCCCTGTCTTGGACCAGGCAGGCTGCAAAGGCTTAAAACCGCTGCTTGCCGTTTACGGGCCAAGATACAAAATCGTTGTCCCTGACAATTGCAACTGCGGGATCATATACCGCATCCCCATCGCCATTAAACGAGAACCCTCCAAAAATCGTTGGAAAGTTGTTAATCCCAGACAGCGCATCTCTGACCGAGTTAGGATCGTACTCGGATGCACGCTGGAGTGCTTCCAGTAGGATAATCGTAGAAACATACCCCCTTGCAGCCCAGTCATCTGGGATAACACCGTAAGTCCGCATGTAGTCACGTACGAAAGCCTGGCTCAAATCATTAGGTGAACTGGCGAGCCAGACAGTAAAGGTTACTGCCCCCTCGGCGGCTCCAGGCTCTATCCGGTTAATGGTTTTAACCTCAGCTATCGAAAGAAAGGGGGCTACAAACGACGCACGGTTCCCTCTCCGGTATGCAGTGGGCAATATGGTTGTTTGATCCTCGGGTAATGCGGAAAGAAAGATGGCTTCAACTGCCGGTGTAGCTGACAATATGTTATTCAGTGGCCCAGCAATATCTGCTTCGCTGATCATAGTGCCAGGTGGCCGAGAATAGGATTCTTCTATAACGATGTTTACATCGCTGTATTTTCTCAACTCATCTGTTACGAGCTCGTTACTGGATTTCGAAAAAGCATCTCCTGCATTGTGCAAGGTGGCAACATTCCCAAACCTCAAATTCTCCTTAGCAGTCCGAACCCCAGGTGGTACAATACGATCCCCCGTTAGTGAAGACCGAAAAAGATACTCGCTTTGCGCCGATAGGCCCGCCTTAGTTGAGGTCGGGCCAACCGAAACAATATCGTTTTCGTTTACTACGGGGATTACAGCTTCTGTCGCAGTAGAACTCAATGGTCCAATGATAACTGGCAGGTTCTCGAGGCTGGTCAACTCACGGTAAGCCTGCATTGCACCCTCGGCCGTACTATTCGTATTCTTGAATGCAAGCGCGGTTGTTAGTCCGCTTATGGCCGCGTGCTCATTCACCGCATGATGGATACCGCGAACAATAGCCTGACCCGCACTGCCCAGCGTACCTGTCTCAGGAAGCGCAACACCGATGAGTATGGCTTCCTCCTCGGGTTGATTTGAAATAGGGTCGCACGCAGATAGTGTTACACTCAGAAAAAGAAGAGCAACTCCAGAGATATAATATTGACCATACATGCTGTCGTTGAAGGTTGAACTGAGAGACAAACCTCAGTTGCCTACAATAGATGCAATACGGATCGTTACTCCGATTCCGCGGGCTCAACAGTCAATTCAGTGGTGCCAGGCTCGGTTATACCGATAGTTCCTCTGAGCTCCGTATCCGCCAACGTAAGTGCCAGAAATACGACGGCAAAAACAACCCCCAGCACCAATACCAGTAAGTTGACTTTATTGTCATACTTGAGGGCCATGAAAACCAAAGCAACCAATATCGCCTTGGATCCTGCAATAGCCAGGGCCAATGGAACATTCACAAGTCCCAGATCAATTTGCGCAGTGATCACGGTAGCCAATGTTAGAAACAGCAGCAAGCCGAAAACAATCGCGAGCGTACGAATTGGGATAATATGATGTTGCCCCTGCGCCATGAGGAGGTCTTTATATCAGATACAGTAAAGGAAACAGGAAAATCCAGATTATGTCTACCAGGTGCCAATACAGTCCGGTCAGTTCAACCGGAGTATACCATTGAGGTGAAAAGTGTCCTCGTGCAACGCGGGTTACAAGCCACACAAACACGCCCATACCCACCAACACATGGACCCCGTGTATACCCGTCATCACGAAATAAATACTGAAAAACTGCGGAGCGAACGGGATGTCGTATGTCGAGTAATCTTTGCCATCAATGATCCCATGCGGCTCAAATCCAGCCCCAGGAAAAACTCCATGTGAAAATTTTCCGGAGTACTCAAAGTATTTCACCACCATAAAGATCGCTGCACACAGCAGCGTCATGAGCAATAGCACGACTACCTTGTCGTTCTCGCCCTTTTGGATAAAGTGAATTGAAAGGGCTACGGTAAAGCTCGAAGCTAGAAGCACGACGGTGTTCAGCGCACCCAGGCGCCAATCTAGCAGCTCACTAGCCTGTACGAACACCTCCGGATGCCAGGAGCGGTATACCGCGTAGGCCACGAACATGCCTGAAAAAAGCAGAATCTCCGTGACAAGAAACAACCACATGCCCAGCTTTGCCGCGTCGAACTGCTGGTCATGGTTGACGAAGTAATGTTTCAGCGTTGTACCCGTGCTGCTCATCTCCTAATCCTCCTCCTTTGGACCAAAAACATCATCTGCAAGGCGGAAGTCGTAAGGTCCACGCGTAACTAAAGGGGTCTCGTGAAAATTGTGCTCATCAGGGAGTCGACCGGTGTGCGTCCATTCCAGAGTACAGGCCCCCCAGGGATTGGCGGGTGCTTTCGGTCCCTTGAACAGTGAATACAATGCATACACGAGAATCATGAGTAACCCGACAGCAAGGATATAAGAACCAATCGTGGATACCAAGTTCAGTGGAGCGAACTCTGGGAAGTTTGGCAGTAATTCTGTGTAGTCGTGATAGCGACGTGGCATCCCCCGACTTCCGAGAAAGAATTGCGGAAAGAAGGTCACATTAAAACCGATAAATACCAGTATCGCTGCGATTACTCCTGCCGTCTCATTATACATTCGCCCAGTTATCTTCGGCCACCAGTAATGGAGCCCTCCAATCAGTCCAATGAGTGCGCCTCCCATCATCACATAATGGAAATGGGCGACAACAAAGTAGGTATCGTGTAAATGGACATCCACGGCCAGGACGCCTACCATTATTCCTGTCAACCCACCAATTGAAAACAGGAACAGAAACATCAGTGCATAGATCATGGGCGTTCGCAGCCACACGGACCCCTTGTACATCGTGGCAACCCAGTTGAACACCTTGATGCCAGTTGGTATGCCAATCAGGAAGGTGAGCATTGAGAAAATGATTGAAGACAACGCACTTTGTCCGGCCACGAACATGTGATGTCCCCAAACAAGGAATCCCAGAAATGCAATCGCAACTGAAGAAAGAGCGATGAAAGTGTAACCGGATACTTGCTGCCTGGAAAATGTCCCCATAAGATCGCTAATGATCCCCATGGCGGGCAGAATCATTATGTAGACCGCCGGATGGCTGTAGAACCAGAAGAAGTGCTGGAAGAGAACAGGATCTCCCCCCAGTGCCGGATCAAAGATGCCAATCTGCATCAACTTCTCCAGGAACAAGAGCACCATCGTAATGCCAATCACGGGTGTAGCCAAAACCTGAACAATACCCGTTGCATAGATCGCCCAGACAAACAGGGGCAGCCGGTTCCAGGTCATTCCTGGTGCACGCATCTTATGCACAGTAACAATGAAGTTCAGCCCAGTAAATATAGAGGCAAAGCCGGCTACAAATACCGCTGATGTGAGCCAGAGAACTGCGTTTGATGCACCACTTGAATACGGAGTATAAAAAGTCCAACCCGTATCAACATTCCCCACGAACAACCAGCCAAACACCGCCATCAGTGCGCCGGCCATAAAGAGATACCAACTAGCCAGATTAAGGCGAGGAAAGGCTACATCTTTGGCTCCGATCTGTATGGGTAGGACAAAATTTCCAAGAATCCCGGGAATGGCCGGAATAATGACCAGGAAGACCATTACCACACCGTGAAGTGTGAAGATCTGATTGTATCCATCCTGATCCAGGATCGTCTCGCCAGGGGTACCGAGCTCTGTTCGAACGAACGTAGCCAGAATGCCCCCCAACAGGAAGAAAGTCCCGCAAGCCATCGCATACAGGATCCCGATACGCTTGTGATCCGTCGTAGCAAGCCATGACCAGAGCCCTTTTCTTGCACTTAAGTAATTATGTGATCCTTCACTCATTACCTACTGCTGCTCTTTAATGAATTCCACAAGCGCATCAATCTCCTCGGTGGACAAGTCCAAGGCGTACTGTTGGGGCATGACGGGCAAAAACCCCTCGACAACCTGCTGTGCAGGATTGACGATGGACATACGGAGATAGTTGTCGTCGGCCACCGCACTCGTTCCATCCGTGAAATTCCGCGTACTGCCCGCGAGGCCGAGAAAGGTCGGTCCCGCCAGTGTAGTTCCATCTAATGAGTGACAGGGCCAGCAACCTTCTAGCTCGTAGCTACGCTCACCCCGCTGCGCCGGGGTCAATGATCCATCATCCATATTCTCTACAAGCCAACCCTCAAAGTCGTCCTGAGATTGCACAACAACATTTGCGTACATGTCTGAATGGGCAGTACCACAGTACTCTGCACAGACAATGTTAAACGTATCCACCCTTGTCGCCTCAAACCAGACGTAGGAATAGCGTCCCTGCAGCACATCTGCCTTGACACGAAAAGCAGGCACAAAAAAGCTGTGAACCACGTCATCGCTGATCATGCGAAGCTTCACCGGTCGATTCACAGGAACATGCAGGTCGGTGGATACCGCCCCGTTTGGGTAAGTGAATGTCCAGCTCCACTTACGTGCGGTAACATTGATCTCATAGGAGTTTGGAGGAGCAATACCAAGCTCGAGAAACACCCGAAATCCCCATACAAAGACTACAGCCACGAGTATTGATGGGATTGCGATCCAGGAAGCTTCAACAAGTTTACTCTCCCGGACCGGTTCGGGACGATCGTTTTCACTACGCCGGCGATAACGCCAGGCAAACGTAACCATCGCCCCCATGACCCCCACAAATATAATAGCACTCGTAACCAGTATGAAATAGAACAACGCATCCACATCTCCTGCAACTGTAGATGCGGATTCTGGAAGCCATATTGAGCCCTGTTCATTCATGCGTGCGCAGACTTCTTGGTATCCCGTAACCACAAAAGGCTGAGCGCTGCAATCAGCACAAGCGCTGTGATCCCACCTCCGACCTGCATTGCTCGCCGGGCCGCTAGTACGTATGAATTGGAAGTGGGATCAAACTGGAAACAATAAAGAAAAGCCCGGTCCAGCAGATTGCCAACCGTGCCGTTTGAAGCTTCAACAATGGCTGCACGCAGATCACGCCCTCTAGGGACAAGGTCAGGCAGATAGCGGGTAATAATCCCCGTCTCGCTAAGCACGATAACAGCGGCGGGATGCGCGTATTCGTTCTGATCTTCTACCCATTTGAACATGAAGCCTGTCGCATCGGTCAGCGCAGTAATAGACGATTCACTGCCGGTCAGAAACCTCCATTCGGCGTCTTCATGATCAATACGCCGTAGATACCGGGCACGCTGTTCGGCTGCGCGCTCCGGGGTATCCTCGGGACTGAAAGAGACGGTAATCATCTCATATGCATCCCCCGGCGCCCATGGTACATCCTCCAGGCTTCGGGTAACGCCATCAAGGAGTACGCTGCACAGCATGGGGCAGGTGTGATAGACGAATGTCAGCACTACAGGACGCCCCCGGTTAAAATAGTCACGCAGTTGGACCTGCTCACCTGTGGAATTTACGAACGCGAGATCAAGCGGAATCTGATCTCCCAGCCGAGGAGCAAGCCCAACCCCTTCGTAAGCGATACTGGCCTGCTCCGTCAATTGTGCATATACCGGTACCGTGCAGGCGCAAAATGCAAGTATGGCAATGTGTCCTTTGAGCATTCAAGTCTGCCCCATGAGGCATGACTAATTAATCTCCTATATGGTTGTTGTGCATTTCCACGGAAATACGTGCGTCCGCCGGAAACTCTTCCGACAGTTTAAGTATAGCTTGTTCCACTGGAATCCGCACAGCTCCGCTAGCCAGCACCTCATAACGATTAAGTTGCTGCTGACCTGCGATCCTCAATCGTTCCAAGTCGGGGTACGATGCTTCAGCGGCCGCCCTTCTACCGGTCAGATCTGCTTCATTCTTAAACCAATAAGATGCCCCCCAAACCAGTCCACCCAGGAGAATTAGTAGGATCAGAACAAACGTCAGAATCGGGGACGCATCTACCGATTCAAGCTCAACCGAAGGTAGATCCGGAGCACCAGTCTCAGATCCAATAGTCATAGCTTTTCAATTATGCGTTTTCGAAGCGCAGTGACTTTTCGAGTTGAGGATCGCCCTCACAGACGATGGCATGTCGGCTAAGCCTCCACAAGAAGCCTGCTACGAATACGCAGGTGAGACCGATCCAGCAACTAATGTCCAGCCAGTGAAGCTGTGCATGGTCAACGTGCAATACCGGCATGGCCTGCCAATGAATATCAAACCATTGCATGGCAAGAAGCCATACCGCCATAACGGCTAGGGGAATGGAGTACCGCTTGATCGCCCGAGGCAAGAGGATCAGGAATGGGAGGATAAAGTGTCCGAACAGCAGTATGCCGCTATGCGTCTCCCAACCATGCTCCAGACGATGCTTAAACCAGGCCGTCTCCTCTGGAATTCCACCATACCAATAGAGCATGTACTGACTGAAGGCTATATAGGCCCAAAAGACCACGAACCCAAACATGAGTTTGCCCAGGTCATGGTAATGCTCGGCCGTAACCACTCCGCGCAGCATACCTGCCCGCTGCAGCCCGACAACACAAAGTGCCGTGAAGCAAAATGCCGCCATAAAAGCACCCGCAAAAAAGTAGACGCCAAATATGGTCGAGAACCAATGTGGATCCAACGTCATGAGTATATCAAATCCCGCAAACGCAGTCGTTAGTCCCAATACTGGCAACCCCCAGGCACTCAAATGGCGTAGTCTGGCTGAAATACTGGGATCGCCGGTTACATCCTGGAGAATGGATAATCTCCACAGGCGTGAAGAAATGAAGGTCCATGCCAGAAAGTAGAACCCAATCCGAATCAGAAAAAACGGGATGTTGAGATAAGCAACCTTACCCGCTAGAATCTCGTCATAGTAATTGCTGGTCGGGTCATCCAAACCTTCGGCCGTCCAGTGATGGTACGGTCCATGGGCGTCAAAAACACTTACCAGAATAGGAATGAACAGTATGATCAAGAGGGGGAAGGAAACAACCACCGCCTCTGGGATGCGCCTTAGAGCGACAATCCATTCAGCGCGGACTAGATGCTTGATCAAAACGATGAACATGCACCCCAATGCGAGTGAAAGACAGAAGGTCCACCCTATCAGGTAGGAGAAGTAAAACTGCTCAAGGAACATCTCACTTGTCCCAACAACAATACTCACAGCAACCGCTGCCACACCGACCAATCCCGGAATGATATAACTGCGGCTTCCACCAGTAAATGGATATCTGTCACTCTTGGTAGGGGCCAAGGGATCAACCAGCTTCATCAAGAGCGAGCTGCCTCGCAGTGAATCACGCATAGATCCAGTATCTCAGGGCAAATTCTGAAGATTAGTTTGTTCGTCAGCCGGAACATCCTCGACAGTCGCATTCTGGCTGCGCTGCAATGCACGTACGTAGGCTACAATAGCCCAGCGATCAGCAACAGGTATTTGCTGAGCGTAGCCGGGCATCGTTCGAATACCGTTGGCAATAACTTCGTAAAGGTAACCATCCTCAATTGTGCGCAAGCGGTCATCATGGTAACCTATAGGCGCGAATCCATACCCACCTGACATCACGATGCCTTGCCCATCCCCGGCGATACCGTGACAGACAGCACAATAGATGTCGTATCGTTCACGGCCACGATTGGCGAACTCTACTGTGTATTCAACCGGCATTACCTGTACATAGCTGCCATCCGCATTACGACCCGTGTGAAACTGTGCATCCTCACGAAGCATCCCGCGGGCCACCGTGCCCGGCACAGGCGGACGCATCGCACGGCCATCCGCGAAAAACGGATTGGCCTCCTGTGCTTCGAACCGCTCCATTTCATCCATATTCGGATTGATATGAATAGGCGGATCCTCCTTCAGCGTGCCGCGACAACCGCTGAGCACCGCCGTAACACCAAGTAAGAAAAATATTTTCTTCATACTAGGCCTTGTGCAGCTCTGAGTATCCATGATCATGAATTACTTCAACCGCCGTGGCACCTGCCTCCCGTAACATTGATTCCGTTTCCTCTAGGTCAAAGTTTTTATCGCTCGCTGCGATATGCAAGAAGAACGCATCATCCGATGCCCGGGTGAACGCACGGGAGTAGAAGAGCGGGTTATACGGTCGGGGCAGACCATTCAACAGAAACATTCCACCCACGGCAAAAAGTGCTGACAACAGTACCGTAAGCTCAAACATAATTGGGATGGAGGGCTCAATCGCAAAGAAAGGCTTACCGCTGATATTGAGGGGGTAATCCACTGCTGATGTCCACCATTGAAGCCATGTTGCAAGCCCTAACCCACAAAGACCTCCAATCAATGTGATGTATCCTACCTTGGACTGTCCAAGACCCATTGCACGATCCATCCCGTGGATGGGAAAAGGCGTGTGCGTGTCAAAGTGCCGAAAGCCTGCAGCATGCACCTTCCGTGCCGCATCAATGAGCGTCCCCGGATTAGAGTACTCCGCCAGTAAACCATAAACGCCATCCGCCCTACTCTCGTAGACTCCCATGGTCGCCTTAATTTGCTGGATAATCTTCTTTAACATCGTGATCTCAGCTTAATGCTCTTCGGATTCATCCTTGTGATAAAAATGCGGATCACTTTCCGGGAGTACCATTTTTACTTCTGCTATTGCTACCATCGGCAAATAGCGAAGGAAAATGAGGAATAATGTCAAGAACAAGCCAAACGATCCGGCAAGAGTCAGCACATCTACGATAGTTGGATTGAAATAATCCCAGCTACTCGGCAGGAAATCCCGATGCAGACTGATGACGGTTATAACGAACCGCTCAAACCACATACCAATGTTAACAACGATTGAGGTTATGAAAAGGAACGGAATGCTCCGCCGGAGTCGCTTTATCCAGAAGAACTGGGGGAAAAGCAGGTTGCAGGACATCATCGTCCAGTAGGCCCAGGCGTACGGGCCTGTCGCTCGATTCAGGAATGCATACTGCTCATACTCAACTTGAGAATACCACGCAATAAAGAACTCGGTGATGTATGCAAAGCCCACCATCGTTCCTGTCAGCAATATGATGATGGCCATCTTTTCCAGATGATCCATCGTGATGATGTTCTGGATTCCATAGATCTTTCTGGCTAGAATCAGCAGCGTCATCACCATAGCAAACCCCGAGAAAATTGCACCAGCAACGAAGTACGGCGGAAATATGGTCGTATGCCAGCCGGGTATGATGCTGATAGCAAAGTCAAAGGACACTACAGAGTGCACACTCAGGACCAAGGGAGTCGCAAGCGCAGCCAGGAGTAGATAGGTCTTTTCATAGTTGCGCCAATGTCGGTTCGCACCTGTCCAACCCAAGGCAAAGAAACCTGTAACTCGACGGCGCAGCGCATTGCGCGCTCTGTCGCGCAGCGTTGCCAGGTCAGGGACCAGACCGACATACCAGAAAATGAGCGATACGATGAAGTAAACACTCACCGCAAACACATCCCAGAGCAGTGGACTCTTGAACTGCGGCCACATTTCCATTTGATTCGGGATCGGCAGAGTCCAATAAATGACCCAAATCCGACCTACGTGAATCGTAGGAAAGAGTAATGCACAGATGACGGCAAAAAGCGTCATTGCCTCAGCACTTCGGTTAATCGCCGTACGCCACTTCTGCCGGAAGAGGAACAGGATCGCAGAAATCAGCGTCCCCGCATGCCCGATACCAACCCAGAACACGAAATTTACGATTGGCCAGCCCCAGCCCACCGGATTGTTGTTGCCCCAGACCCCTATTCCATTCCATACCAAATAGGCGATCATGATGAGCAGAATACAAAGTAACGTCGAGGACACGGCTATGGCCATATACCACGCGGAAGGCGGACGTTTCTCCGTATGGTAGGACACCAACTGGGTTATATCATGGAACCCCAGGTTCCCCGTCACCAGCGGGGGATCTGCCCCTGCGGGCAGTGTCACAGTCTTGTCAGTAGATGAAGCCACTTCACAATCGGATAATTACTCTCCCTTAGGTCTGTCCTGCAGACTCCAAGGCATTGTTCGGGTTACGTACTCGTGCCAAGTAGGACACCCTCGGCTTAATATTCAGCTCAGCCAGCAACTTATAGCTGCGTGCGTTTCGTGTTGCCTGACTGACCTGGCTTTGCTCATCATTGAGATCGCCAAACGTAATGGCCTCAGCCGGACAAGCCTGCTGGCAAGCCGTGGCGACCTCATCTCGTTGCAGTGCGCGTTTTTCCAGACCAGCCCGTTTCTGTGCGCCACGAATCCGCTGAATACAGAATGAGCATTTTTCCATCACGCCCCTGAACCTAATAGACACATTGGGATTCTGCGCCATCTGAACTGTTTCAGGGATCGTCTTTGACCAGTTGTAAAAATTATACCGGCGAACCTTGTAGGGGCAGTTATTGGCGCAGTAGCGCGTGCCAATACACCGGTTGTAGATCATCTGATTCGTACCATCAGGCGAGTGCACAGTAGCTGCAACCGGGCACACGGACTCACAGGGTGCATTTTCGCAATGCTGGCAGGGCATTGGCTGTACGGCGATCTTCGGATCCGCATCCAGCTGTTCTCCACCCTCGGTCACAAAGTATCGATCCACACGTAGCCAGTGCAATTCACGTCCATGGCCGATTTCGTTTTTGCCAACCACCTGGATATTGTTTTCTGCCTGACAGGCTACGATGCAGGCATTGCAGCCGGTACAGGCATTCAGATCAATGACCATACCCCACTGGTTCTGCCAGTAATCACTGTCCCGGAAAGACGCAGCTTTGGACGGATGTCGGTCCTTCCAAAGCTCAGGATAGTCCTGAAAATCAGTTTTCACATCTGAGCCCGGAGTGGACGCTTCGCCTTGGAGAGCAAATGCGGGATCCTCTCTGTATTCGTCCAGCGTGGCCATACGTATGATCGGACGGGCCTCCGTGTCCAGAATACCGTGATCCTGTGTCGTAACGACCGTCCATTTACGGCCGGTCTTGGTCAGCTCTACACCGGGAATCACCGGGTTTGCAAGGAGGTCCCTGAGCAAAGAAACATTGGTTCCAACATCGGTTGCCAGTGTGCCTCGCGCGTATATGTCTGTTTCGTCGTCCTTGTCCCAGAACGGTGTGTCCCGTTCGGGGCGAGTCGTGGAAATGTCACGTCCATAGCCCAGCGTTACACTTACTGTATTGTCGGCATGTCCAGGCAGAATCCAGACGGGTAATTCAATCACCTGATCGTTGGCTGCAAGTGTCACTACATCCGAGTAATAACGTCCTTTGGAGTACTCACAGCTAAGCTCTAGATCCTCCGCAGTCTTTGGGCTTATGACTGCCACATTATCCCAGACAATCTTTGTGACCGGATCAGGAAGTTCCTGGCACCAGGCATTATTGGCAAAACTGCCATCCAGAACCGTTGGATCCAGTCTGAGCACGAGCTCCAGACCTGTACCTGGCCCCTGAAGCTCCCCACTGAAGGAAAGTACCACGGGGTTTGCAGAGGGATAACCAGTGCCCTCTAGATAGCCGTCATGCAATACACGGCGCCAGGCGGTTTCAAAATCTTCGCCGGACAGAACCGGCCCCCACGTCTCGCGGACCAAGTCGTATCCTCGCTGGAACTGCCCACTGCCAACCACCGCCAGAATCTCTAGTTCGCTCCTTGCATCCTCGTACAGAGGTGCAATTAGTGGTTGAACCGAGGTCAGAGTTCCGTCCTGAGTGCGGCCATCGCCCCAGGATTCCAGATAGTGCGCTGCCGGGATATGCCAAGTGCTCGCTCTGGCAGTCTCATCAACGTGCAGCCCAACATGTATGGTGTCGCTTACCCGCTCTAGCGCTCCACGAAAATCAAGTGCCTGTGGTGCATCGTAAACGGGATTTACACCAAGCATGAGTAGAACATCAACGCGGCCTGCACGCATTTCTTCCACAAGTGCAGGGAGAGCCTGTGATTGAGCCGCCTGCGCGGTCATTCCCGTATCCAACAATGTAACAGTAGTCCCGACAGCACCTAATGCATGGTTTATAAGCGCACAGAGTGCATGCACTTCGGCGGGCTGCGATTCGCCTGCAACCACAATGCTGTTGCCAGCTGCCCCTTGAAGGTCGCTGGCAATGGCTGATGCAAACGCATCCGGGGTTGCCCCATCATATACCCCCAATGCTGTGGCAAGCTGGCTGGCCACCTGAGACACGGCATCCGCACGCATACGTCTGCGGTGATCCGCCATAATACCTGTGACGCTGTATGTGCTTTCTGCGACGTACAGCCGACTCATTCGGTCCTGTGTGCCGTTAAGCTTACGTCCCCGAGCGAAGGAGTGGGTATCCAGATTGCTATTTTTCGCATGGGGCCCTAGGAAATCCGCATCCAGACTGAAAATCACATCCGCGCTCTCGAAATCATATGCTACCTGCAATGGCTGACCATAAGCCAATTGAAGCCCCATGAGTTCCGAATCATCACCTTCAGAGCGATAATCGACCCACAGCGTGTCAGGAAACTTGTTCTCTAATTGTGCACGCAGCCGTGCACGTGTCGGCGAATTATCTGGCGCTGCAAGAACAGCCACTCGACGGACCCCCGTCTGCAGCCTTTGACACAGCGACAGGAAGTCCTCCCAGTTTGCCGGGGTACCTGTACGCAGCGTGCGCTTCGAGCGGTCAGGATCATAGAGCTGAAGCAGGGAAGCCTGCTCGAACACCCCTGAGGCCCCCGACGCATTTGGATGCTGGCTATTCCCTTCAATCTTCACCGGGCGACCGTCATAGCTTTTTACTATCAGCGGACGTGCTGTCCCTCGAAAGTTCATTGCCGTGGCGTACTGCAGTGGGATGCCCGGTATGGTTTCTTCCGGTCGATCTGCAAACGGCATGATGTGTTCTACCGGGCGGCGGCAGGCCGCCAGACCAGCCATTGCCATGGAAGCTCCCAGTAGTTGCATGAATTGGCGGCGGCTGCTGCCAGAGGGGGCATCACTCGCGCCAGGGAAGAATTCCTCAGAGACGGTTTCCACCAATTGTGGATCTTGCTCAAGATGTGGCTGACTACGCCACGCCTTCACGCCGCCCGAATCCAAGGGGTTTCCATCAACAATTGGAAGGGATATCATTGGCTTTTCGGACTAATAATGGCAAGCGCTGCAGTTCGTCGGCGGGCGAATACCTTCCTGCCTGATCCGGATTAGGTTTTCCTCCAAAAAGCCCTCACTGTGCATGTAGCCCATGGTCGTTATCTCTTCATTGGGCCGTAGGTATTTTTCCGGCTCCCTATGACATTCAAGACACCATCCCATGGATAAGGGTTCAGTCAGCCGCACTACATCCATTTGGTCCACTCTGCCGTGACAGGTTTCGCAACCGACGCCATTATTGATGTGTACTGCGTGACTGAAGTGAGCATAATCTGGCAGTTGATGCACTTTAACCCACGGAATAGATGATCCGTCTGACCAACTCGCACGAACCGGCATCAGGGCCAGGCTTTGAGGTCTCACGATCTCATGACAATTCATGCAGGTTTCGGTTGCCGGAATATTAGATACATCCGCAACTTCTACAAAGCTGTGGCAATATCGACAATCCATTCCCAGTTGGTCTACATGAACGCGATGACTGTAGGCCACTGGCTGCTCGGGTGCATACCCGACATCAGTGTATTCCGGCGAGAAATAATACCAAACCAAAAAGATCAATACAACGCTCCCTGCGAGCAACGCTACCACGGATAGGTGAGGAAGTGCGTTTGACTCTCTGGGAAAAATTTGAGGCATGGTTGAAGTGCAGTACCTTTTTGTGTACGCGCCCTAAGTTACGGCATAAGTTCTATATCAGGGCAATTTTTTTACGAATAATTCCCGATCAGGCGCAAATTTAAGGATATTCAAAATTATGCGAGCTGTTGTACGCGCATCATATGAAAAAGGCGATATGTCATCATAACTGCAGCAGCCAAAAGACCAACTACCAATCCCCACCAAAAGCCCTCTGGACCCCATTCAAGACCAAACCCAAATCCTACACCGGAAGGAATACCAACCAACCAGTACGCTATAAAGCACAGCAGCATCGGCACGCGTGTATCCTTTAGCCCGCGCAAGGCTCCAAGTGCAGTGGCTTGCAGCCCGTCAAACAGCTGGAAAAGTGCAGCAATACCCAGAAAACCAACCACCTGCAATGCCGTTTCGGCATTTGCCGGATCACCCATATCCAGGTAAATGCTGGCCACGGTATTTGGAGCCAGCAAAAACAGCAGCGCAGTCCCGGACATCACGATCAAGGACAGTCCAATACCCATATATCCAGCGCGCGCAGCAGCCGCTGGATCCCCTCGACCGATACTTTGGCCCACTCGAACCGAGGTTGCAAGACCAATACCCAAAGGCATCATGTAAGCAATCGCCGCACACTGGATCGCAATCTGATGGGCCGCTATTGGCACCGCTCCAAATGTACCAACCAAAAAAGCTGTTGCGCTGAATAATGTAACTTCGAGGCCTATTGAGCCTCCAATTGGCAGCCCAACACGCAACAGTTCCCGAAAATAACTGAGATCTGGATGTCTGAGCCGATTAAAAATTCCGTAAGACTTGTACGGTTGCTGGGTGAGAACATACACGGTAATGCAGATAAACATGAACCAATGCACGATACAGGTTGCCCAGCCTGTTCCGACAAGCCCGAGGCGTGGAAGTCCGAAATTGCCATACATCAGGCCATAATTGGCCAGGATATTGAGCAGTATGCCCATTACGATAATGATTGTAATCGGCAGTGGTCGAGCGATGGCTTCAACGAAATTCCGTAAAGCATTGAACCACATAAAGGGAATGAATCCCCACATCGCTGCCTGCAGGTAGCCTTCTGCCAACACCATGGTGGCTGCATCCTGCTTCATCAGGTCCCACGGTAAACTTGCATTCCACAAGATCAGCAGCACTGGTATGGATATGGTTAGCGCCAACCAGAGCGCCTGGCGTACAGTGCGGCCGATTGGATCATGTTCCCCTGCACCGTAAGCCTGGGAAACCATTGGACCGACTGCCAGGAGTATGCCAATACCGATCAAGGCGAATAGAAAGTAGGTCGCGTTGCCCAGAGCAACGCCGGCGAGTGCAGCAGGACCCAGCCGGCCGACCATTACCACATCAACAAACCCATTACATATCTGGCCAAGCTGCGTAGCCACGATTGGGATCGAAAGAAGTGTGAGTTGACGAGCTTCCTTCCAGACTCTATGTTGCTGTTCGTTTTTCACGGCTCCCAAAGATACGCGTTACGGAGCGTGATTCATGTACATGCTCCAATAAGTTTCCCACCGTCCTATAGAGCTTCGACGGCCCGTGATGTCGGCCATCCCTGCACGCATGGATTATGCCAATGGGGTGAGTCCATGCTCTCCAGATTGGGGGCTCATTCCTCGAATTGATGGCTATTTTCAAAAATTGGCAAATATGGCATTAATCAAGTCTTGATCGCCGCCGGATACTATTGGAATGTTGCTGATGATCTGCTTGTGTAAACAGAACTCAGATTGCCTTGCAAACTAAGCCCTCTTGAGTCTGTACTTGATCCGCCGTCTCACCTTACTGATCAAGTGCAAGGCTGACTGGAGCTTCGGTAGATCTGGGGATTGAATCCACGGTTAGCTACTGTGATCAGGTATACACCTGGAGTTGTTTGCCGCCTCTGTGCCACATCCCACCTTGGAATTTTATCGGGTCTACAACACCATTGAACGATGTGTGGCTGCCGACTTAGCTACTGGGATCTTGACAAGTACTCGTTGAAAAACTTGGACTTGCTGTTCTCAGTAAGCGTGATAGGTTCAACCTTGGAGCCAAACTTCAAAAACTGGACCTCGCCCTCACGAAAACTGGGCCACAACGGAATGTCAGCGCCATTGGGGGACCCCGATGTTGCAAAGTTCACCCAGTAGTCCGACATCGTATCACTAATCAATTTGTCCACTTCAGTCAACGGACGGTCAAGATGATCCAGTGTGCCAAAAAAATAGGGCACCTCAGCAGTGTGAAATGCACCAAATTCGGGGCGTTCCGGCCAGGGAATCGCTCGCTCAAAGTAGTAGAGGTACACGTCTTCGCCCGATGAGCGGGCATGGACCGCGGCCAACCGCTCCAACGCGACTGCCGCCAAGTCACGCAGACTGCTCTTTTGCGCAATTCCAGCAGCCATATCAGAGTCCGCAGGATACAAGGACAAGAACAGATCTCCTTCATCCTCATAGCGCTCATGAGCAGACTTCTGATACTCCTCAAGAGTCGTTCGACCATACCCCGGAAATGCACTCCCCTCATCCGCATTGAATCCTGTCATCATCGGTACCTGATGCTGGAGTCCTCGATCATAGATCGCGGATACATCGCCTGTCACGAGGACTCCGTCAATGACGGGAAAAAAGCGTACAGACGGAAGAGACGACAATTCATTGGTTGTCATCATCCGCATTTCCTGAACAGACAGCAAATTGTGATTCGCGACATATTCCCGACCCGCCTCCTCGGCATCCGACAATGGAATTGCAACAGATCGGAGATCTGAGAGGCCAAAGGAAGCCAGACCTCCCGGACCGCTTTGAGCTATCACCCGCTGAAAGAGCCCTTTCGCAAGGGGTGATGCAGCTAGCAGAAACACCGACATCGCACCCGCGGATTGGCCAGCAACAGTCACGTTCTCCGGGTCACCTCCGAACGCGGCAATATTTTTCTTCACCCACTGTAGTGCAGCAACCTGATCTAGTAGTCCGTAATTCCCGGATGCCTGGTGAGGCGAGTCAGCAGAGAGATCAGGATGGGCAAAAAATCCCAAAATCCCGAGACGATAATTGATTGTGACCACGACAAGACCTTTCTGCGCCAATCTACTCCCATCGTAGACTGCTACCGAACCGGAACCCTCTTGAAAAGCTCCTCCGTGGATATAGACGAGCACGGGTTTCGGCTGTTCCGAGTATTCAGCCTGTGTCCAAACATTGAGATATAGACAATCTTCACTGACCCCTCCCTGATGCATGAACTCTTCTGTCCAGGGAGGACGAGAGCCAACAACATCCTGGACACATCCTGCGGAAAACGTATCCGCATTCAACGTATCTTCCCAAGCAGGCAATGGCTGAGGTGGTTGCCAACGGAGATGGCCAATTGGAGGAGCCGCATAGGGAATTCCCTGATAAACGTGAACTCTAGATTCAGAGAGCCCGCGCACAAAACCCTGATCTAATTCAACAACCTGGGCAACTGTGGGGGCAGGAAAACAGACCAACCAACCAATCCCAAGATGCCATAACCATCGTTTTATCGAGTCCATGTCCATCTGCGTACCGAATTATCAATCGAGCCGTAATACTTCGTTCTTAGAGCAGGGAAGCGAGGCCCAAGTAAAAATTAATGTATTTACTGAATCACCATATCGAATATATGCGAATTAAGGTATTTGTCAAATCTCAGTCCAGACAGTTCAAAAAAGCATCTGTAATTGGGGAAGAAACCTGCACAAATCCGGGTAGATAATCGGCCCTCAGGATTCGTCAGAATAGTAGTAGCGGCCCATTAAACAAGGCCCCGAGAAAAATATTGAGCTTATTGATAATAGATTACAAGGCTGCGGCCTTGTTTTGAACAAGTAATTCGCAGTCCAAATCTTCTGGCACGAGGATTGGATGAAACTGCATTTTGGGCTGGCTAGGACTGTGTGTACTGAATTCAAGATGTGGTCAACTTTCTGTCCCATTTCTTTATTTTCAGGTATTCATTAATCTCGAAAAAGGTGCAACTGATTGATGTTTCTATTACTCATTGGCCTCCTGTTGCAGGTAAGCCCTCCCGATCGTGTTGAAATTTCACCCGAATCCGCTTCATTGGCAGTCGGAGAGACGCTGGACTTTTCGGCCCAGGCATACAGCTCGGACGATGTCATCATCAATGGACTTGTGCCGAAATGGCATATCGCAGAATCGTCCATGGCCACGGTAGATGAGTCTGGTACTGTGCTGGCGGTCTCGCCCGGCAGTGTCGTTCTAGTTGCTGTGATGGGTGGAAAACCCGGATACGCACAAATCACGATTACCGAGAGCAGGAGTGTATCATTGACAGCTTCCCTGCCCGTTTCCACCGTGCTTTCAGGTACAAGTGTTCCGATTGAGGTGAACGTCAATGGTCTGCCTCCAAAGGGCCGCATACGGTTTTCCAGCAGTAACAATTCAGTTGCAACTGTGAACAGGGACGGAACCCTCCATGCAAAGAACCCAGGTTCAGCTACTATTACCGTCAGAAGTAGCGGCATAAGTACCTCAGTAGAGGCAGTTGTGATTGACAACCCGACTGTGTCTTACCACATTACCCAAAATCGATTCATCGTTCGACAGGGAGATGTGGTTCGCTTTCGCATCAGGGCAGTTGATGAAAATGGAAACGCAGTAGAGGGGGTGTACCCGTCATGGGAGGCATCTGGGGATGGTGCACTCATGGTAAATGAAGGCGCAGAAGGCGTATTTGTGGGAGAAAAGCCGGTTCCTTATTCAATCACGGCATTTATAGGCGAAGACGTTGAGAGAACAATCACACTCGTAGTTGACCCACGTGTCCATAAACAAACGCTATCCCTCGTGGGGCGCGGCGCTATTGCACATAACCATTCGGGGGATATGTGGGCTTTTGAGGGCGTTGACGGCCGTGATTATGCGTATGTCGGTACCTTCATGTACGACTGGATGAAGGCTTTTGACCTCTCGGATCCGACGAATCCCGTCCTCACAGACTCGGTTCAGGTGGACGCTCGTCGAATCAATGACGTGAAAATTCACGGAAGTAATCAACTTGCGGTGATCACCCGTGAAGGGGCCTCAGATCGGCGCAACGGAATTGTGATCCTAGATCTTTCCGAACCAGCTCATCCCGAAATTTTATCTGAGTACACCGATACTGTAACGGGAGGCGTACATAACGTATGGATTGAGGGAGACCTTGTCTATGCCTGCCACAATGGCACGAATGCTCTCCACATCATTGACATTGCTGATCCGGCCAATCCGAGGGAGGTTGGGCGCTGGGAACTTGATAGAAGCGAAAAGACATTGCATGATGTGATCATCCAGGAGGGATATGCTTACCTATCGTACTGGGATGACGGGATCGTGATACTTGATGCCGGTGCTGGTTCACACGGTGGAACGGAGATCGAACCTGTAATGGTTAGCAGGCTTTCGTATCCAGAAGGAAACACTCATGTTGCTTGGAGGCACGGTCGTTACCTGTTTGTTGGAGATGAATTTTGGCCGGAAAATTATGATGTGGATAAGCCATTGGACGCCAGCGGCTATGTACATATTCTGGATATGTCGGACATTGAAGCTCCGGTTGAAGTTGCCAGATATGAAGTGCCTGACGCAGGTGCACACAATATGTGGATTGAGGATGATATAATGTACATCGGTTATTATCAGGGAGGCTTGCGGGTTGTAGATATCAGTGGCGAGCTACTGGGCAACCTCTATGACCAAGGCCGCGAAATTGGACACTTACTGACCACGGATGACGAATCCATGGTACCCGGCTGGCCCATGACCTGGAGTGCTCAAGTTTTCAAGGGACACATCTATTCCTCCGACCTGAACAGCGGCCTTTGGATTACCAGACTAGAAACAATCCGACCTTGAACAACGCTCAAAACAGACGATCGCCGTGTGTGGGCACCCCCGTCTGTGCATGATTACCTTCACTTCCTCACTATCGGGAGTCGTGCTGAACTTCCCCGTGCATCCATTCGAATAATTCTGAGTGTGTACGCACTGAAAATTGCATCCTTGCAAGTCCCTATTGAACGCACGGGAACGTGTAGTTCCGCCGGGTTCCTAGATCGTGAACGCCGATATTCCGGTTCCGAAGCCCTGGATCCACGATATACCAATTCCTCAGTGCAGAAGTCGTCCCAATACCAAAGACCATCTTCGCGAGAGCGCTGAGACTCCTCCAAAACTACGCAAGAAGCCTTCGAATACGCTCTTCGGTCGGCGGGTGTGTGCTGAAAAGGGACATTAATCCTCGTTTGGAAAACGGCATCATGATGAACATGTGTGCTGTCGCGGGATTCGCATCCATCGGCAAACCCCTTTGAACATTCTCGATTCTTTGAAGCGCACTCGCCAGTCCCCTAGGCGTACCCGCTATCTCAGCCCCGATCCTGTCTGCCTCAAACTCGCGTGAGCGAGAAATTGCAGTCTGTATGAGCATAGCGGCAATAGGGGCAAGAATTAACGTCGCCAAGAAACTCACGATGTTTTCCCGCCTGTTCTCACCGCCAGAAAAAATCATTGCAAACTGTGCCATTCGTGCGACTACCATGATGGTTGCAGCGAGTGTAGCTGCAATAGAACTGATCAGAATATCACGATTCCTGACATGTGCTAATTCATGGGCCATCACACCCGCCAACTCTTCCTTGCTCAGATTCCGAATCAACCCCTCAGTAGCAGCCACCGCTGCATTTTCGGGATTGCGGCCCGTAGCAAAAGCATTTGGGGAATTACCGGGGATGATGTACACACGAGGCATTGGTAGTCCCGCATTTTGTGCCAAGCGCTCCGTGAGACGATATAGTTGATGTGACTCCCCGACCTCCTGAGCACGATACATCCTCAAAACAATTTTGTCCGAGAACCAATAAGAGCCAAAGTTCATTGCGATCGCAATTACAAACGCAAGCAATAAACCTGCCTCTCCACCAAGAGAGCCACCAAGCGCGAGCACCAACCCACTGAGCGTTCCCAAAAGCAATACAGTCTTTACACCGGCATTCATTGAATGAATCAGAATAATTGAAGTACCTTACCGTGAACCATGGGCATCAAAAGAAAAGACCTCGAATAGGTTTCCTTTGCAATCCCTAATGTCAGAATAGACCATCCTACTGCGGTCAGAGCCGGTCGCTGTCAATAAAATCTTCAGGCTCAAACAGCGGCCGGATTTCAACCTCACAAGTATCGGGGTGAGGATTGGGACACCGTTTAAGCCAACTGATTGCCTCATCCATATCCTTGACTTCCCAAATCCAGTATCCTGCCACCAAGTCCGAGGTAAGCTCAAAAGGTCCCTTCAAGACGGTGCGTGAAACCCTATCAAAACGCACCCGTGCACCAAAGCGTGTCGGCCGTAGGCCACCTCCATCCCGTATAATTCCAGCTTCCGCCAATGCCTCATTATAGACCCCATGGACGCAAGTAGCTCAGCAGACGACATTACTCCCGCTTCTGAGTCTATTGTTGAACGGACAAGAACCATTACCCTCATTGCAGTCAGTTTGCATACTGATCTACGGGCGCTAATACGGACGACGCGACACCTACCTCTATTAAGACCCTCCCCTGATTACCTGCTGCAAGCACGGCTAGAAGGTATTCTCCTCAAGGACTGCGTCAAAAGCTTCCTGGGTATCGTGGACTATGATAGTGCCGCGCATGCTGTAGTGCGCACCACCACAAAGTTGCGCACAACTAATCTCCATTTCCGGGGCAGCATAGACTTCAGTTATGCCAGCTTCGTACAACTGAGTGAGCACCCTGGTCGACAACCGCTGTCCTTCCTCTGCAATCATGTCCGACCCATCAGCCGTCGGGTAGTCCTGCATGGCAATCCAGCGATAAGGCGGATACTGCGCCCGACGGCGCTGATCTCCAGAGATCGGCATAGTCTTTGCCATTTCACGTCGAAACTCACTCGTGGACATTTTCGGGACAAACCAGACCGGGATTTCTAATCCTGGAATCACATCCTGCTTTACGCGCATATTGGGCAAGGCGAAACTGTGAATCACGTCCCTAGAAGTTAGGTTTACGATAACCGGCTTGTCCTTGACTAGGTGAAGTGTATTTGTTATGATTACATCGTCGTCGCCACGGGGGTCACTCGTGTCTATCTCAATAGGTTTCGTGAGCGTGGTTTGGCCGAATTGTCCATCGTCACCCGCGTAAATCACATTCCATGCGAATTGCTCGGCAATCACATTGACGATCATGGACTCTTCCTCCGCAGGGAAATCATTCTTGATTGTAGCCCAGATCGGAAATGCAAAACCCACTAGCAGGACCGCCTCAGCTACGACGACCCCACCCTCCAAGTACGACGAAAGCTTACTCTTAACTCCCGTATAACTCGCTTTCGGGTTGCGTTTCGCATTGAATCGCCAGAGGCAGTAAATGAAAAACGGTGCCCAGATCACAAAAAGCAGCAACATGAGCCAATGCACCCAACTCATCATGATGTCAATTTCCGCTCCATGCCCCGAGGCGTCAAGCGGCATGCCCATCCATTTACTTAGATCATTCATGTCCTAGACTACGTCTGATTCACTCGATCCATTAACAGGATCACGATATACACTGCCTGATGTTTTGACTGACTTTAATGCATTCGCGCGGCGATGAGTCTTATAAAAGAACATGCCAACACCTACGCCCACAAACCCGATCACCGAAAGGAGCGACGCCATGGAAAATACCAGTGCTTTAATCGTTTGCTCATTTGCACCTCCTGTACCCAGACAGTACTCACAGGCCAGCGCTGGCGTTGTTATGGCCAATAGTGCTATTAAGATGATGCCACGTCTCATACCAAGTGCTTGATTTTTCGCCAAAATGTCACTCCGTACAAAACAAGGACAATTCCCGAAATCAGTGCGATCAATCCTATCCCCGCCATAACACCGCTGGCATCTGCAATTCCACGGTTCAATGCCCATAAACCGAGCAGGAAGCTCAGCACTGTTGCAAAAACAATAAACACAATATGAACCGTCCTAAGCGACATGACTGGACAGAATCAACTTAGCAAGGGTTGCGATATCCTCCTGATCGGCGTGTGCACCTATGAAGAGCGCGAACATGCCAACCAAGAAAACCGCTGCCGACAAGAGCACCCATAGGATCACCTGTTTTTCACTGATCAGATGCATGAAATACAGTGCAACTAGAGCCGCCTTAACGGTGGCAATTGCCAAAGCTACCAGTAACGCCGGTGTGAAGGGCATGTGCAGATAAGAAACTCCAACAGTCACAACAGTCAGTACCGCAAGTGCAATGAAGACCGTGATGTACACTCTTACGTGTCTCTTCACGTCTTCCAGGGTCATTTCTTCGGCCATTTCAAACCGTTTGTCTAATCAAATCAAATAGATCGTCGGGAATAGAAATATCCACACCAAGTCCACGAAATGCCAATATAAACCGGCAACTTCTATGCGATTGGTGAAGTGTGCTTTGTCACGTGCTGTTCCTCGTTTCCAAAGCTTTGTTCCTGGCCCCCAGAAATAGGCATTTACTAATATCCCACCCGTGACGTGAATTGCATGCAGTCCAGTAAGTACGAAGTAGACGCCTAGGAAATTATTTGTCGACGCATACCAGTGATGATCGAATTTTTCGCCATACTCAAAACTTTTTACGACGAGAAAGCCCAAGGCAAGCAGGATAGTAAGTCCCATGTAGAGTTTATAGCGATCGAAACGATCCATTTTGAGCGAAGCCCAAGCCATGACCATCGTAACACTGGAAGCAATAAGGATCATCGTGTTCAGTGTTGCGAGCGGTACGTTCAGGATCTCGTCTGCGCGCTCAGCCATGACCTCCGTTCCATACATCATCATGCCCGGCCATGCATCCGCGCCGATGCGCAGGAATACATAAGCCGCGAACAGGCCGCCAAAAAGCATGACCTCTGAAGCTAGAAAGAGCCAAATGCCCAGCTTCGCATTGTTTACGCCAGTATCTGGGCGTGCCTGTACCTCGTAGGGTATCTGCATTTTGGTTTACTTAGGATTCAACAGATTTGGCAGTATCAGACCCGGATAGAGCAACAGGCACATCCTGTGGACAAAAATCCGACTCATGGCCGGGTACGCTGTACTCGTATGGGCCATGATACACCGTAGGAACAGTAGCAAAGTTGCCATGCCCAATTGGGGGTGTCGGGGCAGCTGACCATTCAAGCGTCGTAGACTCCCAATGATTACTCTTCTCCACCTTCCTGCCACGCTTGATGCTCATAAAGAAATTAATGATGAAGGGCAATTGGAAAAGTAACAGAATGAAGGCGGACACGGACATGACAACGTTGTAGTGGATCACTCCCTCAGCAAAGCTATAGGTAAGCCCACCATCAAACAGACGACGTGATACACCGGGGAGCCCTTGAATGAGCATCGGAAAAAAGATACCGTTCATCGCAACTAGAGAACCCCAGAAGTGAATCCGACCCAGCGTTTCGTTCATGGTTCGCCCGGTAACCTTTGGGAACCAATAATAAATTCCAGCAAAGAGTGCAAAGATCGTCCCCGGTGCTACCACGTAGTGAAAATGCCCAATCACATAATAGGTATCGTGCAGCGGAATATCGGTCGGGGCTAAACCAAGCGGAAGTCCCGTGAGACCACCGATACCGAACATAGGGAGGAACCCCAGAGCAAACCACATTGCGGTATTAAATCGGATTGATCCTCCGAAGAGCGTTATCATGAGTGCCGACAGGATGACGACCGACGGTATTGAGATGATCATCGTCGTGACCTGGAAGAATGCACTGATCGTGGTCCCCATGCCCGTGATAAACATGTGGTGCGCCCAGACAATAAAAGAAAAGAAGCCTAGGAATATTAGTGACGCCACCATGAGTCGGTAGCCCCACAGCGGCTTACGGGTATTATTGGCCAGGATCTCTGATACAATCCCCATTGCTGGGAGAATCAGAACATAAACTTCTGGGTGTGCTAGAAACCAGAATAAGTGCTGCCAAAGCAACGGGCTCCCGCCACCCGCAACTTCCAGCGGTCCATCGGCGGTAACAAGCCCACTTGGCAAAAAGAAGCTGGTATCCAGGAGTCGGTCTGCTAATTGCAGAAAACCCGCCGCTTCCAGTGGAGGAAAAGCCAACAACAGCAGGAAAGCAGTAATAAACTGAGCCCAGACAAAGAAAGGCAGTCTGAAAAAAGTCATGCCCTCCGCACGAAGCTGGATGATCGTTACGATGAAGTTAACCGCCCCCAGCAATGAAGATGTGATCAGTAAGACCATTCCCCAGAGCCACATGGTTTGTCCCATGGTCTCAATGTCAGCCAACGGGGGATATGAGGTCCAGCCAGCTTTGGCAGCTCCTTCAGGTACAAAAAAGCTCGACAGCATAACTACACCACCCCAGAAGTAGAAGTGGTAGCTGGCCATGTTCAGTCTCGGGAAGGCCATGTCCGGCGCACCGATCTGCAGTGGAACCACATAGTTACCAAACGCTCCGACCGCCAGGGGAACGATGCCCAGAAAAACCATGATCGTGCCATGCATAGCACCGAACTGGTTGTACATCTCCGGTGTTAAGGCTCCGAGAAGCGGGATTTCCACTCCGGGCGAAGCCAATTGCCACCGCATGAGCAACATTAACCCGAACCCGAACAACAAGAACAGCAGAGCAGTGAACCCATACTGGAGGCCGATCACCTTATGATCGGTAGAAAACCAATATCTGCGCCAAAAACCCTCTTTGTGGGCCGAATGCGCGTCCGAATGGGAGTGACCTTCTTCCATCACGCGAATACCTTGATTGTAGGACTGTAAGGGATAGTGCGGCTATTGATAGGTAATGCTGGCTTCCACCATACCACCATCAGCAACCATCACATCCATCGTCTGCTCTCCAAGTTGCTCATGCCATGCGGTGACCGTGTAATTGCCATCTGGAAGACCCGAGATGCTGAATGCACCGCTTGCGTCGGTTGTCGCAAAATAGGGATGATCCAGTACCCCAATGTAAGCCTGCATCCAGCTGTGCACATCACACTTGACCGAAATCATAACCTCAGGTACTAGAAAGCTTTTCTCCAGATAATCTCCGATTCCGGGGGTGGACTCGTTGAATCCCCGGTTATCCTCGGGAACCGGGTGAACATTATGCTGGAAAGGATCACTGTTCTCAATACGAATAGTTTGTCCTGTCTGCATCCCCATCACACGGGGAGTATACATGCATCCTTCCTGATCCATGACTACCGGCGCCGTTGGAGTCGTATATGCATACCCTTCGGGCAATCCTGCACTTACGTACACGAATACGTTCTGGAGCGCACCATCGTTGACGATCATGTCTTCGCTGAGCGCCGCCTCAGCACGCTCATCGGTGCAGTCATCATTCATCCGCACTGGCGTGCGTTCAGAAGGTTCACCTGTGAATGTTACCATCCCGGAGACACTACCTGTCCCCATCGCGGTCATTTCCTCGGCCGGCATAGCGTCCCCGCTGTCGGATTCGCCGTCTGTAGCGGTATCACCGCCGCCACCACCGCAGGCAGCAAGCAAGAGAACCAATAGCATGGAGATTGCTGTGAGTCGCATCGAAATTCTGGTCTGATTAGAGGTTTCTTCTTCGTTTAGACAGCCCATTTACATAAGCCGACGCGCGAATATACGCTTTCTTGGGCAATCTATCGTGTACTCCTTGATTCGCGCGAAAATCTGTACCTTTTGAGTTATGGATTGGGTATGGACACTTTATAAAAAATACATCACGAAGGGACTAGTAGCCAAGGGAAATTCTGATCCCACTGAAGCCGAACTTGAAGCTGCCTTCATGAAAGCACTAGCTGGATCCTATGTTACGGTTCTTGTCCAGGAACCATGGATGAACTCCGTACGCTTCAAGGGCCTAGCCAGGGGAAACCTGTCTGAAATGACCGACCTAATAAGGGATCCCATGACTTGGCTTCAAGAGCGTTACGGTGGTGGTAAATTTAAGCTTAATTTTCATGAGGGGTGGAATTTTGTCGCTACGAAAAACTTCAAACCGGAGGGACCACCTCTCTGGAAAGACGCCCCGGAAATCTCTTTCTAAGTGGAAGCAATCAGCCCCCTACACCCCAGTGACCGCGAACGCGTGGTAGTATTTCTGGGTTTTCTCACTAGTGAGGAATGCCGCAAGGCTTGTTGTGAGCACGCGCAACCGGAAGTGCTGGCTGCAACACTAACCAAACTCTGGTTTGAAGAGATTTACATCCCCGGCGAAACCGCAGTTGAAGGTATCAAGCCCGTACCGGCCCCTGAGGACTGCTCCCGCTTTAATGCCTGTTTCAGTGCCGAAGAGCTTACCATGCTGGAACGGTTCCATGGTTTCTTTGAACTTCGATTAAACTTTCTGACCAACCAGGTTCACGGGCGGGCATTTTTTCCAGACAATGACAGCTGGCGAGGTGTCCTCCAGCATGCGCGATACGTCCTCGCGGAACTTGACCCAAACCCCGAATGGCTGCGCACGATGCTGGAAGCACTGATCCAAAAACTTCGGGCGGGGCAGCTGATGGAAGGACTGCGAACCCCCCGCCAGCTTTTGTCACCCTGTGACACATGAAGCCTGAAACACTAGTGACCGATGATTTCAGAACTTCGCAGGCAACGGAAAGGACAAAAAATCAGAAGGGTTCTGGCAAACTCCTCTTCGCGTAGGCTGCTTGCGTTCGATGTACCAAGCTCGGACACTGACCTCAAGGTTTGATCTCCTCAGAACGCCCACAAACCGTGTTCGGTGATTTCCTGGGCACCAATCTACATTTGATGCGTAAACCCGTTCGCTGCACTCCTACTGTGGTTCGACTCGTGCTTCGGAGGTATTTCGATAAGACTTTGATGGTTACGATATCGTATATCAGTTGGATTTTGTATTATTGCGGGGGCGCTCGTCCTTCGGTCGTGCGCCGCGCAGGTCACAGTCCCATTCATGTTAACTCATATAGCGTAACGTAATGAAATTTTTTCCATACTCAGCACTGATTTTAGCCTTCGCCTTTGCATTTGCGGCATGTGGCGGAAGTGAGCAAGCTCCCGAATCCGAAATGGAAATGGAAGTCGGAGCCGAAGAAACTGAGATTACTGGCGTTTCGATAACCATCCAGCCCGACGGCGACAATATGATGTATGCCGAGGAGACGATCACTGTTACGGCAGGAACAGAGGTTACTCTGGTTTTGGAAAACACGGCCACTGCTCCTGTAATGATTCATAACATTGTCGTGCTCAATTCGGATTCTGATGAAGAGGCTACTCGGGTTGGTATGGCTGCGCTAGCAGCAGGGGAAGCTATGGACTATGTGCCGGAAGACGATGCCATACTTGCCTACACTCCAATGGCAAATCCAGGCGAGACCGTTGAGGTGACCTTCACAGCTCCCTCTGAGCCTGGAAATTACCGATTTATTTGCACGTATCCCGGACATTTTGCCACAATGCAAGGAGTCCTGGTTGTTCAGTGATTGCGGGGAAGTCTGATCTGGTTCTGAGCCCGCGTAAGGGCCCTTGTCAATGAGCGTCCGGGGAGCCCCGGGCCCTTGAAGAAGGACCTGCTCCGGCTGCGGGAGATATACAGCGGAACTTATTAAATGTCATTGGGGTGCCGGGACAAAGAGTCGCCGGACCCAAATGGGTGAACCTCAGGCTCTGCTCTGACCCTGAAAATTTGCTGTCTTGCTGCGCCAGTCCATGCGCAAGAAGAACAAAATTGAGATTGACCGAATCCTGAATGGTGAGGCCATTCTCTATAGGGATCGGGTGCGGTGTGATATTGATCTGGGTTCCAAGCCGCGTAAGAACACCCTGCTTCATACGAATTCACGCCTGTTACTCTATTCCCGCACTCCAATGGGGCTACAGCTCACTATTGTGCACTACGACGACGTTGAATGCATAACTTCGGGAAAGACCAAAGGGCGGCCCTATTTGCAACTACTGGGAGACAATGCACGTGTATTACTCCTTTTCAAATCTAAGTCCGCCCGCGAAGACTATAGAAAATTTTTTGAAGGGCGCATTCCAGACGAATAATACTTTTCCTGGAAATTGTTCAGATTCGTTTTGAATCCCTTGATCCGGCCTGCAAGCTATATGTTGTACTCTAACAGCTACTTACTACCCCTGCATGGATGGTAACGTAAAACATTATCGCACAATTTGGCTGTCCGACTTTCATCTTGGTACAAAAGACTGCAAAGCCTCTTACCTGCTTGACTTTCTCCGCCACAACGAAAGTGAAACACTCTACCTGGTAGGTGATATTTTCGACGGTTGGGCCCTGTCCCGCTCTTGGAACTGGGATCAATTTCACAATGATGTGATCCAAAAACTCCTGCGCAAAGCACGTAAAGGGACACGCGTGATCTACCTGCCGGGAAATCATGACGAATTTGCGAGAGACTACCTCGGGCTCCGGTTTGGTCGTGTGCAGATTGAAGAAGAAGTGATTCATGAAACAGCAGACGGACGCAAACTGCTGGTGCTGCACGGAGATGTTTTTGATGGCATGATTCGACACGCGCGTTGGATCTCGGTAATCGGCGCCAGGGCATATCATGCGCTGTTATTCTTGAACCGTTGGGTTAACCGATGTCGGCGTCTCTTTGGAATGCCCTACTGGTCGCTTTCGGCATATCTCAAACACCGAACCAAGCGTGCAGTGCAATTCATCGCCAACTTTGAGACCGCTATGGTTGGTGTCGCTAAGGCGAAGAACGCTGACGGCGTCGTCTGCGGACACGTCCATTTTGCCGAAATCCGGGAAATCGGATCCATTCTCTACGCGAATTCAGGCGACTGGATGGAGAGTTGTACCGGACTGGTTGAGCATTTTGATGGCAGACTGGAGCTTTTGCACTGGGTCGCTATGGATCATCAGCCACAACTTCTGCGGAATGGGGGCGATGGACAGTCCACAGAGATTCCCAAAATTGTTTTCAAAGGAAATTCCTAGCAATGGCTAAGTTGCGCGCTCTGTTTATTGTACAGGGAGAGGGACGTGGCCACATGACACAGGCACTTGCCCTCGCATCAATGTTGCGCAGAGCAGGCCATTCTGTTTGTAAGACAGTGGTCAGTAAGGGCGGAGACAGCGAAGTTCCAAGCTACTTTGAAGAGGGATTACAGTCTCCGGTAACGCAGGTACCCAGCGGTCGCTTCTTTGTTAACAAAGAAACCCGGAGCGTCGACTGGGGACGCACGATACTCAGCAACAGCTTCAAATGGGCGCAATTCAACCGGAGTTTTGCAATACTGAGTGAATTGCTCCGAAGCGAACGCCCCGATGTGATCGTAAACTTTTACGAGCCGCTTGCCGGGCTCTTCATGCTGCGGGAGCGCCCGGTAACCCCAATGGTTGCGGTGGCACACCAATTCATGTTCCTGCATCCAGAGTACCGCTTCCCTTCCGGTTACGATGTACAGAAATTGTCAACGGTTTCCTTCACACGCCTAACCGGACTGGGAGCCGAGCGTCGACTGGCCCTCTCACTGTACGATGCCAAACCCCTGCCGGATAAGAAGATCGTGGTCATGCCTCCCCTCTTGCGAGATGAGTTTTTTGATCTGCCCAAAGACCTGAGTGAACCCTTCTTTCTCGTCTATCTATTCCATCACAGCCTAAGCAAAGATGTGATTGCCTGGCATGAGCGTAACCCCAATGTTAGACTGCACTGTTTCTGGAATAACGACGACGCAGAAGAGGTGACACATTACAGTGATACTCTGACCTTCCACCGCCTGCATGGCCAGCGATTCCTGGATATGATGGCGCGCTGCCAGGGTATTGTTACAACCTCTGGCTTCGAGAGTATGGCAGAAGCCATGTACTTGGGCAAGCCTCTAATGCTTAATCCATTACATCAGCATTTTGAGCAGCACTGCAATGGCCTGGACGGCACCAATATGGGAGCGGCTGTGCAAACCAACGATTTTAACCTGGATCACCTAGTTAAATTTGTGCCTGATTACAATTTTGACACAGCCAAACTCCGGGCCTGGGTTGGCAAAGCGGAAACGATGTTTGTCCGGGAGCTGGAGCAGGTAGCTAATAATAAACAGTCACCCAAGCGGCAGAGACGCAGCATAATTGAGGCTGCGCTGTCTCTAACTTCAGACAAATCTCCCAATCTCCCGGGCTGGCTTACCAAGTGACCTCCTCCTAGGGATCCCACCGCAAGAGCGTCCGACATAGAACACCGTGCTCCCGGCCAAGACGGGTCAGTTTTACTCCGATTTCACGTTAGCCACAAAGAACAGGCAACCCCTATATGGATAAGGGGCATGCGCTGATGCTCGCCGGAATAGGTTATGCTCCTGCGGAATGCTGCGTCGCGCTTGTCCGTTGCTTCCGATCCTTGCCTACCCAAAAAGCTATGCCAATGGCTGTGGTCATGAGACCCGCAACCCCCAGTAGACGCCAATAACTACGCTTTTTCATGGTACTAGTGCATGTGGTTTGGTTAATCAACAGGCTCGAAAACCCGCGCTCACTCTTACTACACATGACGCGCCAAACATACATAAAGCCACAGGTATGATATCTACCAGATCTTCTTTTAAGCAATAATGATTGGAGACACTTTACATCATTAATCCGTAACATTATAGCCACGATCTGTGTGAATCCCATGAGAAATATTCGGGAGGGAGTTGAAGTGCACTGCTCTGGGAAGCGTCCTGTAGCCTTTCGGCGTGCACGGCATAAAATCTACATGATCGAGCGCATTCTGCGCGTTTGGAGGGTGCAGACTGCATGGTGGGCCGATGAGGTGCAGCACACGTATTACGAGGTGGTAGCCAAAGGTGGCATCTACCTGCTCTGCTGCCAGAACCGGGCCGACAATGTATGGCAACTACTGGGCGTGCGCGACTAAAACTGCTCCCGTCCAGGCCGAAGCACCACTGCCTTCATCCAGGTAGTCTCGCGGTGCGGAACGCCTTTGGCCAGCACCGGCAACAATCTTGTTCAAACCTTGTCAATTCACCCACTAGGGGCCGTACGCATGTAGGTTAATTTGGGGCTACGGTTACCGGCGAGCTATGCCCAATCAATTGTCCTACGCTATGGTTGACTGGCCTCGAATGGCGGCACATATCGTGCGGCAGGAGGCACAAGTCAGTGGTCCGGTCATCGCTCATGAAAACGGACGCGCTGTAGAGGCCACCACGGAACTTCCCGATTGGCAGCCTGACATGCCGCTGAAGCGGGCTCGCAGGTTGTATGAAGGCATTACTTTTTTGCCGCGTGACCGAGTACGTGAACAGTCCGCACATACCTGGCTCGCCCGCCAGCTTGTCTGCTTCAGCCCGTACCTGAAGCCTCTACGAACAGGGTGCTTTCTGATTCAGAAGCCGGATATTGATCCTCTTGCGCGGTTTATCGGCAGCAGGCCGTATCTGCGGGGCGGAGCTGCGGAAGCCGGCGAATGGGCTCATCTATCCCTGTGCAATGCGGCAGGAGGAACGCTTCACCGCGTCTGTAACGGTGGGGGATTTCTGAGCCAAACACCGGTTGATGTATTGGCCGATCCGGCAGGTCCGCTAGGGCGGGCCGGTTTGGAGTTGGCTGAACGGCTACATCTTTTCGGGCTGCATGATCTGGG
>VXLY01000050.1 GCA_009841335.1 Rhodothermaceae bacterium
ATATACTCGAGATTTTTTATCCTAGCGGCATGTATCGGGAAAACGACGGATGGAAGATGACTATGCGCATTCGCTTCGTCCATGCCAAGGTCCGTTACCTATTGCATCAATCCGATGAATGGGATAAACAAGCATGGGGATGCCCCTTGAGTGCTGCTCACCTAGGTTTCGCCATTTCAGTCTTTTCAGATCGCCTGTTGCACTTTTGCAAATTGCTTGGTGTGAAATTCAATAAGGAAGAGCAAGACAGTGTAATGGCTGTCTTCCGTTACGTAGGATACTTGTTTGGTATCCCCGACGCCATACTGTACGAGAGCAGACAGGACGCCAAGGAGATCTTTAAGGTCGGCCTGCTATGTGAACCACATCCAGACGAAGATTCAGCGCTTGTAGCCAATGAACTGGTTCGTGCCGTACCCCGGGTAACCGATGTTCAGACTGCAGAAGAAGCACAAGATCAGATCAAGTTAGGGTATGCTCTTTCACGTGTGCTCCTCGGACGTAAGACGGCAGAGGATTTACAATTCCCCAAATACAACGGCTTCATTGCTCTGCTTCTGTTTCGGGGCAGGATCGTGCTTGAGAGCATGCTTAAGGATGCTCAATTTATCAAGAGAAAGAATTTTACAGAATTGCTGGGGATCTCCTCCTATGATGAACTCATAGGGATCAGCTACAAGTTACCTACCCATGTCAAAGACGCAATGTCGCAGGATTGGTAACAGCGCATCCAAGACCTAGCGCTACCGCGCGGTAATAACCGAAAACATTCCGTTCCGATCCTGGACGAAAGTGGACGGCACTTAAGGGAGGGTCCGCCACAAGACTAAACGCGACTCTCAGGACACCGTCCATGCACCAAACATTTGTGCTAGTCTAAACCCCTGGACCGTGCTCCAATCTGAACCAGAAACAAATAAATGAGACTGTGAATTCTGATCAATTACACAAGGTTTTTTCGCTAATTGAGAGTGCAAACGCGAAGGTTACTATGCTCGTTGCCCAAGTGCGCTACATAATATAGGGATGGAAACTGCCGTCTTACTATACCCCAGAATATCACAACTGCTCGCTATTCGCATAGACACGAGATAAGTGTGGGAGCGCACAGAGACACATGCTGTGACCACAGAGCTCGGTCACGAATTCGCATTGACAGACCAACATGATCCATTAAATATTATATATGTGCAAATAAAGATCATGATTGAACACAAAAATAACATAATAGGAACATAGTAAGAATATAAGATCAATTGAGTGTTGTATCTTAGTGTACAGTTTCTAGCATAGCGGCGTGATAGTCCACTGACTAGGCCATATTCGCAGGGCGAGAACAGAGTACCTGTCCGCCCGAGGCAAAAAATCGCATAGGCCGGAAACTGCACTGCAAAGCTCAAGAAGCACTACATAAACATGAAAGGTTCACTTCGGCACATAGAATAGATCTTTTGAGAGGATGGGAACGAAACCTGCCTTTGGCATTCTACTGGGGATGTTTCTGACGGTGGTTGCGTTTGCGCAGAACAGCCTGGAGACCTGTCAATCAGACTTACAGGTGGCCCCAGGGGAGTCAATGGTGATAGACTGCAGAGTGCAGACGGAAGGATATACGTATGAGTGGACTAGCCGGGACCCGTCTTGGCTAACCTATTTGAGTGATGTGGGGGTCAGTTCTCCCCGTTTCCTTGCGCCTGAGAACGTGGATGCACCTTTGCATCTGGCATACGAGCGGCTGGTCTTTGATGGCGAGGGGGAGCTGATGCATAGGGCGACCGTGATGATTACCGTACAAGAAGACCAGTACGCGGAATCTGGAGGGCTGAAGTTTAAAGGATGGGGAGAGTTGGAGTGGATTGGCCTCGATGGGCTGGGCCAGACGAGATCAGAGCAGAGAATTACGGAGGAGTTTGTTGGTGCAGATGCCACGGTACCTGGCCACGTTCCATTTTTGCGCTGCGAATCCCGGATCACGGCGGACAGTGGGGAATTGGTCGAGATTCCGTGTACCGGGTTGCATCCATCGGGAGGGCTTTTAGCGTACCGGATGGAGTTTGACTGGCCCCCGTACAGCGACACCAGGATTCTTGGTGAGGGGACATTTGCGTACTTGGTTCGCGCACCGGTGATTCAGGAGGCAGCATCGGTCCAGATGCTCGAAGTGTTTGCCCAAGTTCCTGGCAACGGGCAGGAGGTTTCCGAGCGGGTGGAAGTCCACATTGTGAACCGTGCTCCGAGACTTCTGTGCGAGGATATCACGGTGGATGAAGGGATGCAGGCAGCCATCCCGTGTTCGGTTACACCAAGAAAGGCAACACGGATCCAACTCCTCTCGGAACTGGCCCCGAGGGGCATCCACGACCAGTGGCCCATGATTGCGATTCCAGAGGTTTACAGGGATACATCTTTCACGGTGATGGTTCGCGTGTTTGGAGCGGAGGGTAGTTCAGTGGTGGAAGATGAGTTTAGGGTGAGGGTCCAAGACGCTCAGTCGCGTTTGGATTTAGATGTTACTTGTAATGTGGATCCATTTCCGTTGCCGTATGTGGAGTACGAGGGAGCTGGCCCCGCTGAACTGACGATTTCCTGCGGCTTGACGAGTGTTCCGGTGGGCCCGTTGGCCTGGTCATTGTCGGCGGATGGAGGAGATACGCCAATCGAGCCACTGAGTCAAATTCTCGACATTTTCCAAAATCCTCAGACGAACGAATTTAGTTTTGTTGTTGCTCTGCCCCAGGAGGTGGACGAGAATATAGTGTGGCAGTATGGAGTACTGGTGGTCGAAAATGTAGAAAATGGAGAAGAACTCACGGACCGGGAAGAAGTCGGTATCACGATCTTGGAGCGTCCAGACATCTCGATTGAATGTGATGATGTTCGGGTGCGTACGGGCAATCCACCGAAGGAGCTCAATTGCACCCCGTCCCTTGATGCTCCCCACAGAGACGGAACGCCAGACTACCTGTGGAGCTGGACATCGGGGAATGGTTTGGATCTTTTGTCGGGGGATCTAACCAGCGCGACACCGGTGTTTAATGTTCCAGCGGATCAGGATCCGCCAATAGTCGAATATACGTATCAGGTCACTGCCTCTGCGGATAATACTGATCCACCGCAGAATCCGGCGACGCTGACCGTAACGGTCGAGAAATACCTCGGCAAGCTCGCGATGCAGTGTACGAGCCCAATTGAGGTGTATGTGGGGGAGCCAGATTTCCCTTTGGAGTGTGCCATTTCGGGCGCCGGTGTGCCTAATCTTTCGTGGAAATGGCAACTGCAGGAGGGCCCCGAAGACCGACTGGTTGAAGGCGTATCCGGGGCTCCCCCCATTTTTCGTAACCCGGGGGTTGTGGCCAACACGCAGACCTACAAATATGAGATTCGGGCAGAAGCACCGTTTTACGACGCTTCTGAACCCGAATTGGTGGAAATCATCGTCCTCCAATTACCGAAGCTTTCGATTGAATGCGACGATGTACAGGTGCGCACGGGCGATCCACCACTGGGACTAAAGTGTACTCCGTCTCTTGATACCCCACACCGGGACGGAACGCCGGATTACCTCTGGAGCTGGACATCGGAGAATGGTTTGGACCTTTTGTCGGGGGATCTAACCAGCGCTATGCCAGTGTTCAATGTACCAGCGAGTCAGGATCCGCCAACAGTCGAATATAAGTATCAGGTCAATGCCTCGGCGGATTATATCGATCCTCCGCGGAATCCGGCGACACTGACTGTAACAGTAGAGAAATACCTGGGCAAGCTTGCGATGCAGTGTGCGAGTCCACTTGAGGTGTATGCGGGGGACCCAGATCTTCCTTTGGAGTGTGCCCTTTCGGGCGCCGTTGTGCCCGATCTTTCGTGGAAATGGCAACTGCAGGAGGGTCCAGAAGACCGACTGGTTGAAGGCGTATCCGGGGCTCCCCCTATTTTTCGTACCCCGGGAGTTGTGGAGGACGCGCTGACCTACAAATATGAGATTCGGGCAGAGGCACCGTTTTACGACGCCTCTGAACCCGAGTTGGTGGAAATTATCGTCTTCCAGCGACCACAACTTTCAATTGAATGTGATGATGTACAGGTGCGTACGGGCGATCCACCGCTGGAACTCAAGTGCAACCCGTCCCTTGATGTCCCGCTCCGGGAAGGAACGCCGGACTACCTGTGGAGCTGGACATCGGAGAATGGTTTGGACCTTTTGTCGGGGGATCTAACCAGCGCTATGCCAGTGTTCAATGTACCAGCGAGTCAGGATCCTCCGACAGTAGAATATACGTATCAGGTCACTGCCTCTGCGGATAATATCGATCCACCGCAGAATCCGGCGACGCTGACCGTGACGGTGGAGAAATACATAGGCAAGATATAATAGCGTGGGCAGGTTCGGCAGCTAGGCGTTATCCTCCTAGTGCT
>VXLY01000068.1 GCA_009841335.1 Rhodothermaceae bacterium
CTGCTGCAACAGAAAACGTTTTCATAAGTCTTCCCATGATTTGTGAGTGGATTAGTATGAAAGAACAAGGGATTCAACAGATCACATGACCTGTGGACCCCTTCAGTTAAGAATTATTACGATGAACAACAACACCTCCACGCTTCCCGGGCGCTCACCGTGAGTCCCTGAACAGACAGGTGCCGGGATCTGGGTGTCAGATCGAGCTATCCAGTGTACTACTGGCCGCCCAGAATCAATGGCAATCCATCACTGCCGCTGCCCACAATTACGGTCTTGGCGTTCGGGGAATTTGCCAACTGCTGCGTGGCTTCAATGCCCTTGAAGCGCAGGAACTGAGACGAGAGGCTTGCGGTGATGATCTGCTGGTAGGCCGCTTCACCCTCTGCCTCGATGCGTTTGCGTTCGGCCTCGAGGCGTTCCTTCTCGATGGTAAACTCGTAACGCTCCGCTTCCTGCTCCTCCTTCAGCTTATTCTCAATAGCTACCTTGATCTGCTCAGGAAGCCGCACATCCCTGATAAGGATGGCTTCAACAACAACATACTCGCTCTCTACACTCTCCTTCACACGGGAAAAAATTTGATCCTGTAATTCGGTTCTTCGAGTTGAGTAGAGCTCTTCGGGGGTGAACTGGCCAATCACCTCGCGCACTACACTGCGCAGCTCTGGGCCAATCAGCTTCCGGAAATAATCAACCCCATACTCAACGTGTAGCATCGGTAAGGAGTCCGAAGCAGGCCTCCAGCGTACGGAAATATCCGTGCCAATAGACAATCCATTCCTGGAGAGCGCCTCCATATTTTCCAGCCTCTCCTGTACCCGAACATCGTATTTAATGACATTCAGCCACGGAGCATGAAGATGGAGTCCTTCACCATAGACATCATCGATGTCTGTGCCTCCGAAGGGAGAATAGCGAACGCCAGCCTGCCCCGAGACAATGGTCGTAGTCATACAACCGGCGGCTAATGCGCCTACAACCACAATCAAGGCAAGTAGTATAGCCCCTCTGGTCAGTAAACGTGTCGGGTTCGAAAAATTTGGTCGGTTATTCATTTTCTTGTGCAAGTAATAAGTTTATAGTTTGGTGGGATGATGAATCCCTTGACGTGGGTACAATCAATAATTTGCTTTGTTGCAGGTTGCCCATTCAAATATTTTGTTACCGCGTATGAAACGAGCGCTTGAAAATCTTCTTGGTGAAGACTCCATTCGCGAGAATGTAGTACTGGCGCCGTACACAACGATGCAACTGGGAGGCCCCGCAGACCTCTTTGTTGAGGTTGCAAGTGCTGACGCACTTGCGCGGGCAGTCAAAACCATGCGTGAACTTGACCTGCCCTATTTCCTGTTAGGTTACGGGGCCAATGTTGTCGTAGGAGACGCCGGTTTCCGCGGTGTTGTTATCCGTAACGCTGCTCAAAACATTGACTTCCGCGGTAACCGAGTAACCGCGGAAAGCGGTGCAATTGTGTATCCCGACCTGATTGAAGCATCTGTCACCAGGTCACTGTCCGGCCTAGAACATTACGTTGGTATCCCCTCAACCGTGGGCGGGGCACTCTGGCAGAACCTTCACTTTCTTTCCCCGGCTCCGGCCCGCGAGCGAACCATGTTTATTGAGGAGGTTCTGGAACATGCAGATCTCATAACTGAAGAGAACGACCTTCGACGCGTGGATGTAGATTACTTCGAGTTTGGATACGATTACTCCATCCTGCATCGCAGAGATGACATTGTGCTGCGGGCGACCTTCCGGCTTACACCCGTACAGGAGGCGGATTTGCGCAGAATAATGAACGAGAACCTTGATTGGCGTGCTTTGAGGCACCCCCCATTGGAAACCGAACCCAGCGTCGGGTCTATCTTTAAGAAGATTCAGGGCATTGGAGCCGGGCGTCTGATTGACGAATGTGGACTTAAGGGCGCCAGTTTCGGAGGCATTGTAGTTACCCATCGCCATGCTAACATCATGGTCAATCGGGGAGGAGGAACCGCCGCAGATGTACAGGCACTGGTGGCCTACATTCAGAAAGAGGTAGCGGCGCAGACAGGCTACCACCTGGAAACTGAAATTGATTTTATCGGTGAATTTGATCCACCGACCAGCGGATCCCCCGTGTTTGTCCCCCGTCCGCCCGGATTGATTACGGCCGAAGAGCTGGCTGCACGCCGGGCAACATGATGGATTCCAGAAAACCCTCAAGTTGGGCCAACGGAGCTCTGGCAGTGCTGCGGAAAGATCTCCAATTGGAGTTGCGAAACAAATCAGTCCTAGGTACGCTGATTGTTTTTGTCCTTAACACGATGTTTCTGATCCTAGTTTCAGCAGGTAGAGGCGACCTTGAACCGCGAACTGAAGCAGCGCTGCTCTGGGTTATTATCTTCTTCACAGCAGCCTTGGGCCTGGGACGGGCATTCCTGTCTGAGAAAGAGCAGAAAACCAGACTGTTCTTGCGGATACATACGCAGCCCCTCATGGTCTACTTCGGAAAACTGTGCTACAGTTTTCTTACGATCCTATGCGCAAATGTCGTGTCAGCATGCATTTTCCTGCTGCTACTGGGCGTGGAAGTGGTTCTGCCTGGCTTATTTATATTGACTCTTATCCTTGGGACGCTGGGACTCGCGGGGGCAACAACACTGTTAGCCGCCATAATAGCGAGAACAACACGAAGCGGGATACTCTTACCTGTGTTGATGTTTCCGCTTCTGATCCCTCTTTTGCTCGCAACTGTTGAGTCTACATATTTCAGTTTCGTGGGTCAATCTTTTACCGAGGGGGGGTGGACTGCATCCCTTGGATCCTTACTAACCATAACTAGTTTCTCCGGCGTAGTGGTCGTTGCATCTGTTCTGTTGTTTGACTACGTGTGGCAGGATTAACGAGTCTTCCCCCGAATGCCCCCTAAATACAAGACCATACGCCTTGTAATTGTCATCTGGATGACACTCGTGCTGTTGGGGGCATTTTCCTTTGGCGGTACTTGGCTGAATATCCCAAAAGTGGCCATGCTGGAGCATACGGCTCGGAACCTGTATTTCCATGTTCCCATGTGGTTCACCATGATGGCGTTGACTGCCCTTTCGGCAGTACATGCTATCCAGTGCCTCCGAACGAATAGTCCTGTTAGCGACATCAGATCCCGAACCGCGGCACTGATTGCGGTAACATTCGGCATGCTGGGTCTTGCCACGGGTAGTGTCTGGGCACATTATACTTGGTATGAGGGCACAAACATATGGTGGAATTTTGACCCTAAGCAAACAATGGCGGCCGTTCAGGTCTTGATTTATTGCGCGTACTTTGCCCTTAGGAGCGCGCTGGACGATCCCCGCAAACGGGCTCGCATCGCTGCCGTGTACAATTTATTTGCCTTTGCAACCGTACCCTTCCTGCTCTATGTACTTCCGCGTCAATTGGAGAGCCTGCATCCTGGTGCAGAAGGCAACCCTGCCTTCAGCGACATCACGGATCCAATCATGCGAGTAGTCTTTTATCCCGCAGTCCTTGGATTCATAGGTGTTGGTTGGCTACTCTACACTCAACGTGTCAGACTGGCCCGTGCTTTAATGATGCTGCGGAGCATTGAGGAAGACAACCATTATTGAACATGAGCATGATACTCTTGTTGATTCAGGCGGCCCGAGACATTGAAACGGTCATGTTGGACAACGACAAACTATTGGTCGTTCTTGCCGTTGTACTAATCATATGGATAGGAATCACGGTCTTCATTTACGCTACAGATCGAAAAATTGATCGACTGGAATCCTCGGTGAAAGCCCTGCGCAGTGAAGAAAAACCACCGATTGATCCTAGCTAGCCAGACTCAGCCATGCGTAAACCTCGCACCATTATCAGTCTTATTGCCCTGGTAGTCTTTGCCTCCCTACTTCTGTTCAGTTTTGGAGACCAGGTGGGAGTGTATATGCATTTTGCTGAGGCCGAGGCATCCGGGACACGCGCTCATGTCGTTGGCAACTGGGTGCAGTCCGAGACTACGCACTACGACCCTGAAAAAAATCTTTTCAAATTCCATCTGCGTGATAACCAGGGAGCTGTGCGTGAAGTGCATTACCGGGACCCAAAACCTGCGAGCTTTGAAGATGCCGAAAAAATCGTCGTGGAGGGATACCTGAATGGAGGAATATTTGAAGCCGAACATATCCTCATGAAGTGCCCCTCCAAATACAGTGCTGAGAGTGCATTGGATGAGGCTTTACCTGTATCAGGTACGG